>USMC01000007.1 GCA_900555715.1 uncultured Porphyromonadaceae bacterium
CCGTAGGTTATATTGTATAATGCATTGCTGTCCATCCTATGCCTTATCAATAGTTCTTAGCTTCTATTTCGAAGAAGCTGCGTTTATGCTTGCATACCGGACATACCTCAGGCGCCTTTTTGCCGATATGAATGTGTCCGCAATTACGACAGATCCATACCGTGTCGCCTTCGCGCGAGAACACGATGCCTTCCTCGATATTCTGCAGCAGACGGCGGTAACGCTCCTCATGGTGCTTTTCAATGGCAGCCACAGCGCGGAAGCGATGCGCAATCTCCGGGAATCCCTCTGCATCGGCTTCTTCTGCCATCTTTGAATACATGTCGGTCCACTCGTAGTTTTCGCCTTCTGCGGCAGCCTTCAGATTGTCGGGAGTTTCCGATATCTCGCCTCCGTTAAGAAGCTTGAACCACAGTTTAGCATGCTCCTTCTCATTGTTTGCTGTTTCCTCGAAGATTGCTGCAATCTGTTCGTACCCGTCCTTACGTGCCTTTGAGGCAAAGTAAGAATACTTGTTGCGAGCCATCGACTCACCTGCAAAAGCTGCCTGGAGATTTTGCTCGGTCTTTGTTCCTTTTAGTTCTTTCATTTCTCTCTTTATTTTTATTTGTTGATAATATGTTCAGCTTGCTTCTTCCGACAGGAAGGACAAATGCCTTTAAAATAAACATTCACATTGTCACAGACAAAATCGCCGGGACATGTCAGTGCCGATATGTCTATCGGAATGTCATAAATCTTAGCGCACTCGCGGCATACAAAATGTGCATGAGGCATATATTGCGTCGAGTCATATCTTGTAGAGTCCGACGATATGTTGATGTCATTGACAATGCCTTTCTCTGCAAACAATCTCACTGTGTTGAATACTGTCGTTCTCGACAATGTAGGATTATTCCGATGAACACACGCATATATCTCGTCGGCAGTCGGATGGCTTTTGCACGAGGATATGAATCCCAGTATCTCAAGTCTCTGTGCGGAAGGTCTGATACCTGCATCGGTGAGTCTTTTGAGAAGATCCGTTTTATTGGCGCTGTCTGACATCTGTTATAACTATTAATTTGTATTGAGTACAAAGTTACACTCATTTCTGAAAACAAACAAATATTCAACATTAATTAACACAACATTACAAAAGCGCCGGTGCCTCTGTTTGAGACACCGGCACTGCAATATTGATGTTACCTACTGGCGTGGAGGAGTCGCGGATAATCCTGCGATGAACTCAGAAGGAGTGATGCCGAATTCTTTTTTGAATACTTTGGTGAAGTAGTTGGGATCGGAGTATCCGGTGCGATATGCTGTTTCGCTGACGTTGTAGCCTTGTTTCAGCAGACTGCTCGCAAGATTCATTCGGCGGTGCCGGATATAGTCGATGGTGGACGTGTTGGCGAAAGTCTTCATTTTCACGTGCAGAAGCGAGCGGCTTATGCCGAACTCGGCAGTGATGTCGGCGACAGAAAACTCGGAGTTATCCATATTCTTGTCTATCAAAGCATTTATACGCGATATAAATTCTTTGTCGAATTTACTCATGGATATTATTTCGTCGCTGTTGTCCGACTGTTTGCCGGCATTGTCATTCATCACGTCTTTCACGTATTGCCTGCGCGCCCGCAGTATGTTCTTCACTCTCAGCTCAAGAATCTTGGGGTCAAAAGGCTTCGTCACATAAGCCTCGGCACCGCCCGTATAGCCTGCCACCATGCTTTCCTGGTCGTTCTTCGCTGTAAGGAGTATCACGGGAATATGCGAGGTCGACAGGTCGTTCTTCAGCGTGTTACAAAGTTCTATACCGTCCATTTCCGGCATCATCACGTCGGAAACGACAATGTCGATGTTGTTTTCCGATGCAATTTTCAGGGCTTCATGCCCGTTTGAGGCGGTGAATACGTTGTATGACTTGTTGAAGGTCTCGGCAAGGAAGGAAAGAAGCTCCTGATTGTCCTCCACAAGGAGGATATTGACTCGGTCATCTCTCTTTGCGTATTCGTGAATAAGCTGGCTGGAGGCTGCCGCGGGTATAATCATCTGCAGGCGAGGTTCTTCCACCACTTTTCCCGAGGCTATGTAACATTCAGGTGCAAAGGCGGTTTCAGAGACAAGAAGCTTCACCCTGAACGTCGAACCTGCGCCCATACTGCTCTCTACGGCAATGCTGCCCTTGTGAAGCTGCACAAGCTTGTGGACCGTGGCGAGTCCTATGCCCCACCCCTGCTTTGCCGAAGTGTAGCCGCGTCGTGTCTGATAGTACTTACGGAATATGTTCCCGAGTTCTTCCGGGGCTATTCCTATGCCGGTGTCGCGTACCTCTATCGCGAGATATATTTCCGGTGTCGCATCCGGCGCCGGCGCTTCCTCAATGATGGACGCCCTCACATCTATCTGTCCGCCCTCAGGAGTATATTTCAAAGCATTGGAGAGCAGATTGTTTACTATAAGTTCAACACATGTCGATGAATACCATACATCCTCGCCGTTGTTCTCGGTGTATACCCTCAGCTGCTGATGGCGGCCTTCGGCGGCGAGGTAGAAGTTCTGAGTAAGCTGCTCTACGAGCAGCAGCGGGTTGCCCTGTTGCAGATAAAGCTGAAAATTACCGTTTTCGACACGGTTGAATGTTACAAGCTCGTCTACCAGGGTTACCATCTTGTTCGTGTTGGATATTGCCAGATTCAGGTGCTTGCGCGATTCTACGTCGATATCCTTGCTTTCCTCAAGATATCTCAGCGGCGCCAGAATAAGACTGAGAGGAGTCTTGAGCTCGTGCGATATATTGGTAAAAAACTCCAGCTTGTTACGGTTGAGTTCGTCGCCCATTTCCTTGTCGAGCTGTGTTTTGCGTATCGACTGCTTCTCGCGCACGCGGAGGGCAAAAAAGCGGTACAGCAGGAATCCTGCCGCTATGGCAAGCAGAATATATATCAGAAACGCCCATGTGCTTGCATAGAACGGACGCGCAACATTGATAGTGAGCGTGCTGACGGGCATATCGTCCCAGTTACCGGCGGCGTCGCAAGCCCGCACCAGCAGTTCGTACGATCCAGGCGGCAGTTTTATTGCCGTGAAACTGCGCAGGTTACCCATGTCGCGCCACTGACTGTCGACACCTTTCAGCATCACCTGATAAACAGCGGTGTTTGCCGCGCTCGGGTCTATTACGCCGTAGCGGATGGTGAACTGGCGTGATTCGTCATATCCGAGGTCGATATGGTCTACGGCATCGAGCACAACGCCCTGCAGCTCGCGGTCGGTGCGGGCACGCTGTTCGTGAGCGTTCACTATCAGAGTTCCGAAATGTACTTTAAGCGGATGGCGCACTTCCTTGGTGATATATGGGCGGAACGATATGAGACCGTTGACAGTGCCCATGTAGATATTTCCGTCGGAGGCTTCCAGACCTGAATTGAAATTGAACTGTGCTTCCGGCAGACCATCATTTTTCGAGAAATACTGAGCTCTGCCATCGGGCGATATCTTGTACAGACCGTTGGAGGTTGTCATCCACAATGTGCCTTCAGAATCCTTAAGCATGGAGCATATCACACCGAGTTCTGTGCCATCTCTCAACCTTTTGGGGCGTCCGTTGCCTTTCTCCATCCTATACAGACCTCCGTTGTTGGTGCCTATGAAAAGATTGTTGTCGCTGTCCTCTGCCAAAGCTGTTATGTAGCAATCCTTCAGCCCGTCTTCCTCACCGGGACCGGCTATGCCTATGCTCTCAATCTTGCCAGTGGCGTAATCTATCCGGAAAAGACCGTGGTTTACAGAACCGAGCCACATATTGCCTACGTGGTCTGCCATTATGCAGTAAACGAATTCGCTATCCAGAATAGTGTGTCCGGTCTGTTTGAACGAATCTGTGTCGGAGTCGTAGTAAAAAAGACCGTTTGAGGTGCAGAACCAAAGCCTGTCGGCAGCCGGGCTGCCGGGCAATGGCTGCGATGCGATGGAAAACACCGAGTGAGCGTCCACATTGGCATACCGCCCTATATCGTAGTGTCGGCTGGCGCCCGTACGCGGGTCGTAGCGGTACAGTCCGCGCAGGAATGTGCCTATCCATATACAGCCGCGGCGGCTGTCGCTGTACAGTTCATGTACATTAGGACCGATATCGGGGATAGCGTTGAAACGGCTTACGCGACGGCTTTCCAGATCAAGAATATTTATGCCTCCGTCTTCGCTGGCGAGCCACAGCGTGCCCGGTTCCGGCTCTATGATGCGGCGTACCGTTTTGCCCGAGAGCGACCAGACATCGTAGCCCGGCGCTATCCAGCCGAATTTGTTGGCATGATTCTTTATCATGTTTATTCCGCCGAAGTATGTGCCGATCCAGATATTGTTGTTCTTATCGGGCACTATGCAGTAGATGGCGTTGTCGTTCAGCCGGTATGGATTCACGAAATCCTGCCTGATATGGGTTATGTTGTCTGTTTCGGGGTCTATGATATTGATACCCTGCTCTGTGCCGAGCCATATGCGACCAGTACGGTCCTCGGCGATGGCGCGTATAGTGCCGTTGGTAAGCCGGGGTACGGTGTAGATAGTGCTCGAATTCGTCTTTTTGTTGTAGCACAGCACGCCTTTGCCGTTAAGACCTATCCACAGATTGCCTTTGCTGTCGAACAGCAGAGGTGATATATGGTCAGTGCCCGACACGCTTTTTGTGGCGTCCAGCTCCGACGACCGCTGCATCGACGCGTCGAAGACAGTGATGGCGTCGTGGGTGGACACATATATCTCGCCTGCAGGAGAACAGGCTATGCCCAGCACAAAACTGTTGTTCTGCCTGCGGACACGCGTAAACGAGTCGGTCTCCGGCTCATATTTAAGCAGATAGTCGCCGCCGGCGATAATAGAGTTATCCTTTCCGCCAGTCACAACATGTACGCGCATGTCCACATCCGGGTAACGCCGGAAATCGTCGGTATCGCGCCGGTAGCGGCATATACCCTTGTCGGTGCCGACCCACAGAACATCGTCGTCGTCCACATAAACGTTCTGCACGAAGTTGTGGGTAAGCGAGTTTTCGTCGGCGGGATCGTTGAAATACGATTTGAACGTGTATCCGTCGTACGAAGCCAGTCCGTTGCGTGTGCCAATCCACAGACGCCCGTCATGGTCGAATGCCATCGACTGAATCTGCTGGTGCGGCAGCCCGTCGCTGCTTTTGAAATGTACGAAATAGAAACTGTCGGCAATGCCCTGAGCATAGACGACAATTGACATAAATAATACCGCCGCGAGTGCGACACACCGCCGGAACTGTAACATAAGGCTTATTCCACAATAATAATTTTAGAGCTTGCCGGTCCGCAGGAATTCAGGGCACGGACAATGTACATGCCTGCGGCGGGTACGGTAATGGAATTGCCGGCTGCCGATGCCACGAGGGCACCGGCAGCGGTGTATGCCTGCATCATTTCCACGGACGCGCCGCCGCTTGTACTGACGGTACGTCCGTTTATCTCGAAACTTGTTCCTTCGGGCTCTGTTGCGGGGGCGGCTACGCCCGCACCGCCGCTGAGCCTGAATTCGGGCCACGTCCACGATTGGTTGGAGATAGCTTCAGGGAGGGTTTCAAGAACGAGCGCGCCATCCCGGCGGTCGCGCACAACAACATTGGCACGCATGGTGCGTCCTGCGGGTGCGCCGTCCAGACCAAGAGCCGACCAGGGTATAGCGGCTTCGAACATATAGTAATTACGCGATACGCGTTTCTCGAATTTCAAACCTTCCGGAATCTCGGCGACAGTGAAACGGTTGTTTCCGCCGACAGAATATTCCATTGTACCGTCTGCATTGAAGAAGATACGGTAGGCGCCAGCCTGCGGATAGATATCACAGGTGCCGTTTACGTCTATGTAGAAGTAAACGCCGTCGTTGTCGATTTTATCGGTAAAGATATTCTTGTCGTTGACGTAGCTGAAAAAGTACAGACATTCGTCGTCGTAGAGGAAATCGTGTGTGGAACGATTACGCGAACCTACGCCCAGATAGACCTGTGCGGCTTTCGGGCCTGTCCAGTCCTCGCCGGCAAAGGAGGCGTCGAGTTCGGGTGTGCCGAAATTGGCGCGTAGATCGGTCATGGGATATCCTTTCATCATATAGATGCTGTTACCGACATTAACCCCGCCAATCGAGGCGAGGGCATATACAGCGCCACCGTGTCCTACAGCCACCGAGTTCCACAGCGCATGCATGTCGTCGCCAACGCAGAAAGGCTGTGTGATGGCTTTGAAATTGCGGGCGTCTTTGTCGCCGACAGCCACAAACATGTCGAAGCTGCTTTCGCCGCAGCCCTTTTTGTGGCGGTCGCCCTGCCAGGATGCCACGGTGTTGCCGCTGGCAAGTTTGCGCAGATACGGAGCAGCTGAACTGTACTGGCATTCGTTGGAATTGGCGAAGATAGTGTTCCTTCTGGAGCTGTTGCGGCTCACCCAGCAGTCCTTCCAGTTCTGTTCCACGGTGCAGCGTCCTGTAGTGGCTACAAAATGCCCGGTCTGGTTGTCTTCGTAGATAGTAACCAGTTCGCCGGCGTCAGTGATGATAGTGGAAGGCATGCCGTCGCGCGAACCGGCGCTGAAACTTACACGCTCGGGCGCCGACCAGGTGAGACCTTTGTCGAACGAACGGCAAAGCGATATTTCCTGCTCGTTGGACGAGGTATAAGGATGTTCGTTGGCGAAATAGCAGTGCACCTCGCCGTCGGGCATTTCTATGAAAGACGGTTCCCAGCATCCGTCGTCCCACTTGTGGCTTGCGTCGTAGATGTAGATGGGACCTGTCCAGGTCTGACCGTTGTCGGTGGAGCGCATGGTGCGTATGCCGAAACGACGGTCCTCCGAGAACGGTTGCGACGGACGCGGGTTAAAGCCCACAAGGATTGTACCGTCGGTGAGCTGTACAAGGTCAGGGACGGCATAGGGCACCCCGGCGGCGTTCTGCACAATGCGCTGCGGCGACGTCCAGGTGCTGCCGGCGTCGGAGCTGTATGTTACTGAAATACCTCCGCCGGACTCGGCCGCGCACATAAGGCGGCCGTCGGCGAGAGGAATGATTCTGGCGTAGTTGCCGCCATCGAAGAGCTGTTTCTTCGAGTTGATGTCCCACATGATACGCTCGCCCTGATAGGGCGCGTGTTCCCTCGCGGACGCCGAAAGCACCGCGATGGCGGCAACTGCTGCTACTGTTAATCGTTTAAGGAGCATAAAAATTATCTGACTGTTACTACGCAGGTTGATTCAAGCTTTATGGCTTCGTTTCCCGGCTCGCTGACTACGAAACGGAATGTTACCGGGTCGGTAAAGTCGAATACATCGCCGGAGTGTACTTCACGGTCGCCGACATATACTTTTTCAGTAGCGGAATCGTAAAGGGTGAACGTAACGGGCACAGCACTGAGGTCAGTTCCCCCGGCGGCATCGATATCAATGGTGTAATAGGAATAATCATACTCTGTACGCACTATGGTCCCTTTTACGCCGGCGGCTGCGAAGGTTTTGAATTCGCCGTAGTTGAGGGTGTACAGGCGGTAGTCGCGTGAAAGACCGGAAGAAGACTGAGTCCGTATGGCAAAATTCTTCCTGAGGTTGTAGTTGGCTCTCGAGTTATATGCGGCATATTGTGCCGCGTCGTCGTCAAGGTCTTTCAGCTCTATCGTCATGGACGACGATGCGCCTTCGATATTAAGTTTCTGACGCTCGATGTTTATGTTCCTGTCGGCATTCCTGTAGCGTACCTTGCGGGGCAACGCAAGAAGCCAGTCGGTATCGCTGACTGCTTTGGCGAACACCTCGTCGTAGAGCACCGAGGGATCGGAAATGCTTGTGATGGCGGTGTTGTCGTCAATGACGCGAATCCATACCGAAGTGGTGTCGCTGCGGAGCGACCGGCCGAAATCATCGTTGTTCGAAGCGACGCACACGACATGGTACACTCCGGGGCGGGAATAGGAATATGTGAACAGATTTTTGTTCACGACCAGACCGGTGTTGCTTTCGGCACGCAGTTCGTAGTCGTGACCCTCGTCGCCGGGGAAAACGACAACATCGTTCGCGCTGCCCACAAAACGGAGATTCATGGATTCGTTGATTTCGTATTCGGTTTTATCTACTGATATTGCAGCTACCGGTTGCTCGGCCTCGTTGTCGGAACAGCCGGTCAATGCAAGAGTTACCGCTGATAATAATAACGGATATCTTAGTGATTTCATTGTTCAGTACTTGGATAAAAGATAATCAATAGCCGGGATTCTGTGTAACGACACCGTTGGATATGTCGATTTCGGTCTGCGGTATGGGGAATATCTCGTTTACGCCCTCGCGGAAGAACTGACCGCGGTGATTGTTGACCGTGGTGGCAAAGTTGTGCAGCACTTTAGCGGCACGGCGCTGACGCACGATGTCGAAGAAGCGGTCGAACTCGAAGCACAGCTCGCGGCGGCGTTCTGTCCATATCTCGTTGCGCAGATAGCCATAACCGCCGGCAACCGAGAGCTTTACGCCTCCGTTGCTGATGGTGTTGACCTGCTGCTGATTGCTGTTGAGCTGTTCCAGAGCGTCCGCCATGCGTCCGCACTCATTGAGTGCCTCGGCGTAGATAAGGACAACCTCGGCATAGCGGATGTAACGGCGGTTCTTGCCGCTGTCGCCGCCGTAGGTAGGACGGTCCTTGATGGGAGTGTACCATTTGAGCGACAGCACATGACCCATGCCGATTTCGGTATTCTCTTTATCGGGCGTTGTCTCGTGGTGTCCGATAGTGAAACTGCGGCGCACGTCGGTACCGAAGATGGCTTCCACAATCTGATCGGTTGTCCATACGGGCTGTGTGAAGTTAGATACGGGAAAAAGATCAGAGAAGATATATCCGCCTTCATTGGTGTCGCCGGAGGTTCCGTCCGCCGATTCCTTGAATACAATTTCGAAAATGGAGCCGCGGCAGAATTCACCCTGCGAGTACCATTGCTGGTCGTAGCTGATGTCGTTGCCATAGGCGTCCTTGTATTCCAGGCTGTATGCACCTGTGAGGTCGGGGCAGGGAGTGTCGAGGGTTTCGGCGGTCTCGCTTTCGAGAAGATGTTCCTCGGGTTTGAACCACAGCGAGCGGCGCAGGGTCTTCCAGTCGGTATCGGAATAGCGTTCGTCGAAACGGAGCATCTGACCGAAAGAAAGGCTCTTTCCCTTGACGAAGTAGTCGCCCAGACGGGCTATTTCCTCCCATTTGTCGGAGCGTACGCCCGGCTCTGCCTGGTACATAAGCACCTTCATCAGCAGAGCAGTGGCAGCTGCCGAACTTGCTTTGCCGCTGTTGGCTGAGGTATAGCTGCGCGGAAGCATGATGGCTGCCTCGCGCAGATCCTTCTCGATGTAGGCGTAGCATTCCTCCAGCGTGGAGCGAGGTATAACCAGATTACCGACAGTCTCGGTTTCGGGACGGATAGGTACGCCGCCGAAAGTCTTGACGAGGTTGAAATAGAACAGCGCGCGCAGGAATTTCGCCTGACCGTAGATTTCGCGGACAGCACGGTAGCTGTCGGTCTCGGTATCGGAAAGACGGCATCTGTCGATGTTTGCAATCACCTGGTTGGCGCGGTGGATGGCGCTGTAATATACCTTCCAGCGGTCGGCGATATAGGGGTTAGACGTGTTGAAGCGGAAGTTCACAAGCTGTCCTAAGTGACTTGTAAGACCTTCGTCGTCACCGACTACGTCGTCGGCAAGCGATTCGCCGAAACGGAGGTCGGAATCCTGTATTTTGTCGCTCTGCAGGATGTCGTAAGTAGCGTTCAGCGCAGCCTGAAGCTTGTAGGTGGTGTCGTAGAAATTGTCGACGGTGCTGTTTCCGGTAACGGGTTCGTCGAGGAAATCGTCGCAGCCTGTCATAGCAGCGGATGCCGCAGCAAACACAACGGCGGCGAGCGCACGACCCAGTGTTTTTGAAGATATACGATATATATTCATGATATTTGGTGTCTTTAGGGATATCAGATGCCGAACTGAAGTCCGAATGTGAATGAACGTGCCTGCGGATAGTTGCCGTGGTCGACACCCATGCTCAGGTTGTTGCCCTCGGAACCCTCTACCTTGCCGACTTCTGGGTCGAAGCCATTGTATTTTGTCCATGTAATCAGGTTGTAGCCTGTTGCCGACAGTGTGAGCGAGGAAAGACCGATGCGGCGGATGAGTGCCGGCTTAAACGAGTAGCTCAGGCGCAGTTCCTTGAGGCGGCAGTAGCTGCCGTCCTTCACAAAGAAATCGGAAGCGCGGAAGTTGCGGTTGCGGTCGTTGTTGCGGGCCTCGGGCACGGAAGCGCCGGTGTTGAGGGGGAACCATGCGCGGTTTTCGATCTGCTGACCGCTCCAGTGCTGGCTGCGGTAGTCGGAATATACGTTTCCGTTAGATGCGTTGTACAGGTAGTAGTCGGTAACATTGAATATTTCGTTGCCGGTCTGACCCTGGAAGAAAGCGCTGAGCTCGAAACCTTTGTATCGGAGGTTGACGGGTACGCCGAACACGAAGTCGGGCAGCGGGGAACCAAGATATGTGCGGTCCTCGGCTGTGATACGCCCGTCTCCGTTGAGATCCTTAAAGCGGAAATCACCGGGTTTGGCACTCTGGTCGGTGTCGAGTTTGCCGGCCTCGTACTGCGCGCTGGCTTTCACTTCGTCGGCAGTCTGGAAGATACCGTCGGTGACATATCCGAAGAATGAACCGATAGGACGTCCGACGGCAGTCTTGGTAACATAGTCTACGATGGCTGTTTCGTTGAGATATGCGCCGTAGATGGGTTCGTTGCCGGTGCCGAGCGATGTGACCTTGTTCTTTATCCACGAAAGATTGAAACCGATGTCAAACGAGAAATCGCCGAAGTCCTTACGGAAAGAGAACTGCGTTTCTATACCGTAGTTCTTTACCGCACCGGCGTTTGTCATGGGGTTGGAAGTAAGACCGGCGGAATCGACGGTAGGAACGGCAATGAGCATGTCGGTGGTGCGCTTATCGAAGTATTCGATGCCGAAAGTGATGCTGTTGTTCAGGAACGCCATGTCGAGACCGACATTGTAGGTTTCGGTTTTTTCCCACTTGATATCGTCGTTACCAAGGACAAGTGCGGTGTAGCCCGGCTGAAGAACGTGGTTGCCCTGACCGTAAGGATAGTTGTAGCCCGAGGTGAGATAGGTGATGCGGGCGAGTTCGTCGATACGGTTATTACCTAACTTACCCCAGCCCAGACGGAGCTTGCCCATTGTGAGCCATGTGGCGTTGCGGAGGAACGATTCCGAGTTGAAGCGCCAGCCAAGAGATACCGAGGGGAAGTAGCCCCAGCGGTTGTTTTTGTTGAATTTTGATGAACCGTCGATACGGATGTTCGCCTGGAGAAGGTAGCGGTCGAGAACGCTGTAGTTCACGCGTCCCAGGAAGCCAGCTGCTGTCCACTTGCTGTCGAGACCGTAGGTCTTGTCGCCAGTATAGCCGCTGGATATGAACCACTGGTCGGATGCGTTTGTAGGTGTGCCGCGTTTCGTAGATTCCTGGAAGGACGATTTGTAGCCTTCGGCAGTCTGACCGACAAGAGCGGTAATTTTCTGTATGTCCTTGTCGTCGTTCCAGTTAAAGGTGAGAAGGTTGTTTATTTCCCACTTATCCACAGTATTCTTGTACTGGTAGATGGTGGTGAGGTCGGTCATGATGAAATCTTCCTCAGGCTTGTCTACCTCTGTAAACTGTCTGGTAGTCTGCGGAGTGAGGAAATAGGATGCCTTGAACTGATAGTTGAAGAACTTGAGGAAGTTGGCGGAGAGGGTAAGGTTTGCGTCGAAGCGATCGCGTTTTATATCGCGGTGATAGCGGTCGATGCGCGCGATGGGATGGTTGGAGTCCCAGTATTTCTTATCGTTGAGCACTCGTGTCATCGGGCTTGTGAAGAGTGCGTCTTTCAGAACGGAGCCGGAACCGCCGGGGACGAGGTCGCGGTCTTCGTTGGAATAGGACATGTTTGCGATAAGGTCGAGCCAGCGCGATAGCTTCTGGGTTACATTGATGCGGGCGT
The DNA here is from genome assembly GCA_900555715.1 of uncultured Porphyromonadaceae bacterium. Classification (GTDB taxonomy): domain Bacteria; phylum Bacteroidota; class Bacteroidia; order Bacteroidales; family Muribaculaceae; genus CAG-873. The sequence goes on from USMC01000007.1 coordinate 12,058, forward strand.
TGAAGCGGGCGTAGTCGGAACCTTTCACTATACCTTTTTCATTGTAGTAGCTTGTGCTTACGAGGAATTTTGTAGCCTCGTTGCCGCCGCTTACCGAGGCTGAGTACTGCTGCTTTACGCCAGTGCGGCTGATGGCATCCCACCAGTTTTCGCAGCCGCGGTCGCGCAGGGTTCTGAGGGTGTTGTATTTGGCTTCGTCGTAGGCGAAACTTCCGTCAGGCTGTTTGGTCATGTACAGCTGTCCGTCGGCAGAATAGAGGCTGGTGCCGTTTATGTAGTCCAAAAGCAGCGCATAATCCTCGATACCCATCACATCAATGGTTTTCCAGGGGTTAGAGAAACCGGCGTAGGTGTCGAAGTTGATTTTCACCTTGCCCTGCTCGCCGTTTTTGGTGGTTATTGCAACAACGCCGTTGGCAGCACGTGCACCGTAGATAGCCGACGATGCGGCATCCTTGAATATCTCTATGTTGGCAATGTCGTTGGGATTGATATGGGTGATGTCGTCGACAATGAAACCGTCGACAACATACAGCGGGTCGGCATCGTTGACTGTGCCGGTACCGCGTATCTTGATAGTGGATGCGCCGCCGGGGGCACCGCTGTTCTGGATAATGTTTACACCGGCAGCCTTGCCCTGAAGCGCCTGGACGGCAGAACCGACAGGCACATTGTTCACATCCTTGCCCGATACCGAAGATATTGAGCCGGTGATATCACTTTTGCGCTGCACGCCATAACCGATGACGACGAGCTCGTTAAGAAGATCGGTCTGCTGGCGCAACAGCACGTCGATTCTGTTGTTGCCGTTAACTTTTATTGTTTGTCCGGCATATCCCACGCTGTTGAACTCCAGCGATGCGCCTTCCGGCACTTTGATTGTATAGTTGCCGTCAATATCGGTGACGACGCCGTTTTTCGACCCTTTCTGTACGACGGACGCACCTATTACGGGCTCGTTTTCGTCGGGGTCTGTCACAGTACCTGTAACAGTGATGTCCCTGGCAGAAAGGGTGAGACAGATGGTCGCCGACAGCAGAGCAGAGAGCAACCGGTAATATTTCGTTAAAAACATACTCTTCAGGGCAGATAATGATTGGAAAATGGGCAACCGGGGTGGTTCTTTGCCGCTCCGGTCGCCTGATTTTTCTTAGAAATTGTTATTTGATGATTACTTTGGTAGCCTTGGAGCCTTCGCGACGGATGTAAAGACCGGGAGTTGTGGCATTTACACGCATGCCCTGAAGGTTGTAGTATACCGCGGGAACGTCTTCGCCGTTATCGGCAACGATATCGTCGATGCCGCCCATTTCGGAACGGGTCAGGAAATTGATTTCCATGTTGTCTGGGTTCTTGGCGGGATCGTAGTCGGGCTGACGGTAGTGGTAGCAGTAGAGCTGGTTGTTGGCGGTGGAGAAGAAGATGAGGTCGCCGTTGAGGTTGCGCAGAGTACGGATACCGTTGTTGTTGGCGTCAATGTTGTCTACAGCGAATACGGGAGCTTCGTCCCATTTGTCAAGACGGATGAGCGAGCCGGCGGGAGTTGTGCCGATGGGTGTTTCGCACCACCAGTAGAGCGAACCGCCGCAAACGGTGAGTTCCTTAGCCCAGTCGCAGCCGGTGCCGGGATTGAAGTCATACTGGCAGAATACTTTTTCGCCGTCGAAAACATGGATCTCGCCGCCGTTCTGTACGGGGTCTTCCACACCGGCACGCGTGCCGGAATTTGCGCAGAACATATATTTACCGTCGAATTCAACACCGTCGTCGGGGAAAGAGTGTGAATCACTCGAGGGAGCATAAGTGTCGATGTCGTAGATGGAGTAGTCGCCTTTCTCGCAGTTTGTGCGACCCAGTTCGTTGCCTGCTTCGGGAGTGCGGCTGCGGAACATGATGTTGCCCTTATATGGAGCGCCTACTTTGGTTACGCCGCCGCCTTCGCCGATACCGTTATCGGGATTGACTGTGGGAACGGTGTTGAAGATTTCGTATGTGCCTTCTTCAGTGCCGTCGGTAGCCCAGGGTTCGTTGCCCGAATCCATCGACCATGCCTTGAAGAACAGTTTCTCGTTATAGAAGTTCTGGAGATGGGCGATAGCGGCGCCGTTGGTTGAACCTGCCACTGCAAGCGCGTTCTTGTTTTCCTCCAGGTTGATATCCTTTACCATGTGTGTGCCTTCGGCGGTACCGTCGGTAACCCAGAGTTCGTCGCCGTGAGTAATGCCTGTCTTGTCGGCGTCGTCACCGATAAAGAACACCTTGCGGCCTACACGGACCACGCATCCCCAGCGGTTGTCGCCGGCTTCGCGTCCAAGCCAAAGACCATCGACCTCAGCTACGAGCGATGTACCGTCTTCGGTGCCGTCAGAGATGTAGAGCCATTTCTCGCCCGCTTCGTTCATTGCCTCAGAGTCGAGATTCTTTGCAAAGAACACAAAACGGGATTCGTCCAGCTGGCAGAAGCCTACGGGATCGGAGCCTTCAACCTCATGGATATCGGCAAGCATATATGTACCCTCTTCGGTACCGTCGGAAATCCAGGCTTCCTGACCGAAATCCTCCCCGCTGGTGGCAGAGAACACAACTTTGTCGTTGAAGCGTGTGAGCCACTGGATGTTGGAAGTGGCTACACCAGGATTGATATCCTTAACCATGCGCGTGCCCTCGGGAGTACCGTCGGTAACCCAGAGTTCTTCGCCATGGTCGGCATCTTCGGCTGTGAAGTAAGCCTTGTAACCTTTTTCTGCCGAGCCGGCAATGGCGATATTCTTTATGCCATATACACGCTGTTCTTGTGATACATTAGCTTTTACACCCGACGGAAGCAGAGGGGTAAGACCGTCGGCTGGTGTCGCTGCCATGCAGCTGATCGATGCTATCGCAGCAGAAAGAAGTAAAATACTTTTTTTCATGATAAAAATGGTTATTGTAATGTTGATGTTAGTTTTTTGAGGCTTTAAGGTTTTCGCTGCAAAATTATTCCGCCGATATTTTTTTGACGAGTACTTTTGTGTTTTTATATAGCAAATTCGCCCACTGCCGTTATTTTTTATCCCCTTCACATACCTCTCTGAACATTTTTATCTGTTTCCAGAACATTATTACTTTTGCGCCTGATACGCATTTAATATTTTTGCGCTAAAATCTAAAAGTATAAAAACACCCATGAAAGTAACTGCAAATAATCTTGCCATTATGTGCGCTTCCATGCTGGCGGCAGCGGCTTGTTCGCCGTCGGCAAAGAAAGAAGCGCTTCCCGAAACCACCAGCGAAATTTTCTTCGCCGACCCAACTGTTTTTGTTCAGAACGGCAAATATTATCTGACCGGAACACGCAATATCGACCCGCTCGGTTTTATCCTTCTTGAAAGCGATAACCTTAAGGAATGGAAATACGCCACACCCGACTCAATGCTCCTTGCCGGCGGGAAAGGTGTCTTCGGCGACAAGGGGTTCTGGGCTCCCCAGATTTTTATAGACAGCGACAAATACACCGTCGCCTATACGGCAAACGAACAGGTATGCATCGCCAAAGGCGACAGCCTCACCGCCCTGTTCACGCAGTCGGTTATTGAGCCGATGGATGCTTCGGAGAAAAATATAGACCCCTTTATATTTAAGGATAAAGACGGCAAATATTATATGTACCACGTACGCTTCGATCACGGCAACTTCCTTTGGGTTGCGGAGTACGACCCCATAAAAGGCAAGATAGACCCGGCGACACTCACACGGTGTTTTGTCAACGACCAGCCATGGGAAGCGACAGACGCTTATCCCGGCGACCCTATTATGGAAGGTCCGACGGTTATAGAGCTGGACGGCACATATTATCTGTTCTACTCAGCCAACCACTTCATGAGCGACGACTATGCAGTGGGCTACGCCACGGCCGCATCGCCTCTCGGTCCCTGGACGAAAAACGCAGCCAGCCCAATCATACACAGGAATATAGTGGGTGAAAAAGGCTCGGGGCACGGAGATATCTTCACCGACAAAGACGGAAATCTGCGCTATGTATATCATGTGCACCACAACGATTCTGTGGTCTCTCCGCGACGTACACGTATAATCACGCTGAATGTTGACAAAAGCAAGGGTCAGCCCTACACCATTACCGCCAATCCCTCGACTATCATAAAACCAACCAGATAATACCGATGAAATATCTTGCTATCACAGCGGCGCTTGTGTTCGGCTCTGTTTCTGCCTCCGCTGCCACACAACTTGCGCTGAAAACTCCCGGAGGAGCCACGAAAGAATATAATCTTGAATCCTCCGGCGCAACGGGTGTGCTCCGTGCCGCCGACGGCAGCAAACTGCCACTGACGGTGAACCGCACGGAAACCACCGAAGGCGACGTCACCACGGTTACCCTAACACTCAAGGCTGACGACACCTGCTGGTACAACATATCCGAATCTATTCCCGCAGCCGACGCCGCGCATGCCTCCTGCGAGTTCTATATGCCCGGCTTCTGGTATCACCACAACATGCGCTCGCCCGAAAAGGCACCGTCGTTCCGCACATCCGACAGCTGGAGCGTGCGCGAAGACCGCCTCAGCTCGCCGCTGACAGGCGTATTCGACCCCGCTACGGGTACTGCCACTTCGGTCATGCGCATCAACAAGGAAAAAGGGACAGACTGCATCCTGCAGAATCTTTCGGGCGATGTCATCCTTCCCGGCAAAACAAGCATCGGCTCCACGGGCTTCTGCAATGTGGGCGGAAAACCGTATCTGACGGTTGCCTTCCCTTATATAGAATCGCCCCGGCGCTATATCCGCAAACTCACCCTTATCGACCCCGTGCGCACCTTCCAGCGCATCGACAAAGGCGCGACACAGAAACTTACATGGCAGATACGCCGCTCACACGCCGCCGACTACAGCGATTTCGTTGCCTCAACATGGCAGTATGCCTACGATGTTCTTGCGCCGCAGACCGTCGACGGTGTCCTGTCGCCCGACGAGGCAAAAAAATACCTCGCCGAATATTTCAAGAACAGCTACGTATCCCGGTATCCGCTCAAGTACTACAGCTGCGCCGGCATGAGAACCGACGACTGCGCCAATACTGACGAATATCAGGTCGGTTTCGTGGGTCGTGTGCTGCTGAATGCTTTCAACGCATTCGAATACGGCGAGCAGACAGGTCGCAAGGACCTGACAGACGATGCCGCCGCCATATTCGAAAGCACACTTGCAAACGGTTTCTCGCCCGACGGATTCTTTATTGAATCGGTACGTCTTGGCTCCGGAAAACCTGAAAAATGGCACAGCATACGCCGCCAGAGCGAAGGCGTGTTCGCCATGCTGTTCTGGCTCGACAAAGAGCGTCGCAACGGTCGTAAACATCCCGAATGGGACTCCAAAATCCGTAACGTGCTCGACAATTTCCTGAAACTTCAGAGCACCGACGGCTCTTTCCCCCGCAAATTCAAGGGCGACCTCTCTGTTGTCGATGCTTCCTGCGGCAGCACGCCATGCGCCACCGTACCTCTGGCTATGGGCTACAAATACTTCAAGGACAAGCGATACCTGAATGCCGCAAAAGCCACCGCCGACTACCTCGAAAAAGAAATCATCGACAAGGCAGACTACTTCTCCTCTACCCTCGATGCAAACTGCGAGGACAAAGAAGCCGCACTTTATGCCACAACCGCGCTGTACTACCTGACGAACGTCACCAAAGGCGCCGAACGCAAGCGCTACATGGACCTCTGCCGTCAGGCGGCATATTTCAGTCTGTCGTGGTACTATATGTGGGACGTGCCTTTTGCCGACAGCCAGATGCTTGGCGACGTAGGCTTCAAATCTCGCGGCTGGGGTAACGTCTCGGTCGAGAACAACCACATCGACGTCTATATCTTCGAATTCGCCACGATACTCGAAAAGCTTGCCGCAGAGTACGGCATCAGCAGTTTCTCCGACTTTGCCGGCGTCATCAAGACATCCATGCTCCAGCTTATGCCCACACAGGACAGCATGTTCGACATCGCCAAGACGGGCTACTACCCCGAAGTTGTCCAGCACACCACATGGGACTACGGCCACAACGGCAAAGGCTTCTACAACGACATCTTCGCCCCCGGCTGGACAGTAGCCTCCCTCTGGCAGATGCTCTCCCCCACCCGCGTATCAAACTTCTTCGACTGATACAGAGTCTTAATAGAGGTCGTACAACTGTGTTTGTACGACCTCTATTATGTATGGTAATTTATATATTTAGCCGAAATGGAATGCTTTTAAATTTCGGCAAAGGTGCGGATGGTGCCTCGGCGAAATTCGTCCATAAATGTTTCATAGACGTATGCCGGACTTTCTATGTATAGGGCTGTCTTGCGGTCGCAAAGTTTCTCAAAAGTCTCGGTGTTGTGAAACCGTACCAACGCTTCTTCAAGACCTATGCCTTGGTCTTTCATTATCCATTCGACCACTTTTGCGGTAATGTATTCAACCAGAAATTCAAAGTTATTATCAGACTGTTTCATAGCTTTACGAGGAATTCAAGAGCGCGTTCAGTCGCAAAGAAATATTGGGAATTGAGATCTTTGTAGACAAGACCTGCCACAACGGTCTCAAGGTCGATGATCTTCATATCGTAAAGTCCGAAGAGACGTGCCATATCATCATCAGCCACCGGACCGATTACAATGTCATAGTCATGATGATACTCTTCGCCTGTTCTGTCTCGGTTAGCCATAACAAAAAGTGCCCATTCTCTATCGGCGACCTCGAAGATTTTCACATTTAGCCCGGCTGCGATAGCCTTATCCAGATCAAATTCATATTCGGTTACAGTCGGTGTTCCTCCGTAGCGATTGGTAATGGTTCTTGACCATTCTTTAGCTTGCTGTGGAAGATGGGTTGTATAGAAACCTTGCCCAAAGTCCTTGTATTTACGACCTCTCGTCAGATCAATTCTTTCAATAAGTTGATTCGAGCCGTGGTATAGCCTCATGATAATACGCCTCCGTTTTTAAGGCATATTGCAGCCATGTCATCTACACAGTCCTGCATCGACAACTGATGTTCTGCTTCGTAATTATCTATCGTGAACTCCAGCCCTTTGAATCGTGAAAGATAATTACAGGCTTCTTTCTTCGTCAGCTTAAACTGTCTTGCAAACATACCCATGCTCATCACAATATAATGAATCACATTCAGAGATACCTCGGAAGTCGGCTTTAACTCAATTTGTGCGGATACACCTAACGCCTCTGACAGTTTATTTATAGTCGAGAAGGTAATTCCACGACCATTTTCAATTTTGGATATTTCCGATTTCGTCACGCCAACTTTCTCTCCCAGTTGCTGCTGAGTGAGACCAAGCTCTTTACGCCGCTTTAAAAACAGCGAGCCTATTTCATCAAATCTGCTTGCCATATCGTTCGCAAAGTTAGTAAAAGTTTCCAATATTAGAAACAAATCTATCAATAAATATGTTTATATTGGTTCTATATTGAATCGTGGGGACTTCGGGTAATCGGAAATAATCGCTATATTTGCAGGGTAATTATTCGTAGTCATTTAATGCCATGAAAAAATATAGCAGCCGCTTATCCGTAGTGTCTACGGTATGCTTTGTTCTGATTGCCGTGTTGTCTGCCTCAGCTCAGCGAGAGCATATTCTGTTCGACGACAACTGGCAGTTTGCCTTCGGCAATGCCGCATCGCCTGCAAAAGATTTCGGTTGCGGGACAGAATATTTCAACTACCTCACAAAAGCAGCCTCGATACACAACGAAGGTCCGTACGCCCTTAAATTCGACCCGGCAAAATGGGGCGTGGAGTGGAAAAACGTCACCCTGCCGCACGACTGGGTGGTTGACCTGCCATACGAGAAAGAGGCGAGCCACAGCCACGGCTATAAGACCGTGGGCTTCCGCTATCCGGATACGAGCGTGGGCTGGTACCGCAAGACATTCACTATACCCGCCGAGGACGAAGGGCGCCGTTTAGCACTGCAGTTCGACGGTATTTTCCGCGATGCCCGCGTCTGGGTCAACGGTTTCTATCTCGGCTCAGAACCGAGCGGATATGCCGCGCAGGTCTACGACATATCGGAATATCTCAACTATGGCGGCGAAAATGTGGTTGCAGTCCGCGCCGACGCCACTCTGGAGGAGGGCTGGTTCTACGAAGGCGCCGGCATATACCGTCATGTATGGCTCGACAAAACCGATAACCTGCATGTCGCACCGTTCGGAACTTTCGTAAGGACAGACCTCAGGGCGCCCTACGATGAAGCCGTTGTAAGTATAGAAACGAATGTCGGCAATTACGACGTCGCGCCCCGTACCTACTCACTGAAGCATACTCTGCTCGATGCCGACGGCTGTGAAGTGACGTCGGTCAGCACCGGCACCGACTCGGTTTCCGCCAAGGACAACAGACGGTCGTCGGCAGAGATGAAAGTGGCGTCGCCACATCTCTGGAGCCCTGAAACGCCCTTTCTGTACACAGTGAGAACCGATGTGATTGCCGACGGAAAGACCGTCGACAGCTACTTTACGCGCATCGGCATGCGCCACATCGAATTCGATGCCGACAAGGGTTTTCTGCTCAACGGAAAGAATATAAAGCTCAAGGGAGTTAACATGCATCAGGACCATCCCGGCGTAGGCTCCGCCATCCCCGATGCCCTGCAGGCGTACCGTCTGCGCGAACTGAAAAAATTGGGAGCCAACGCATACCGCTCCAGCCACAACCCCATGACTCCTGAAATGCTCGATGCCTGCGACAGCATAGGGTTCCTCGTTATCGAAGAAAACCGCCTGACGGGAATCAACGACGAGCACAAGCGGCTGCTCAGACGCATGATCGAGCGTGACCGCAACCATCCGTCTGTCATTCTGTGGAGCGTCGGCAATGAGGAATGGGGTATCGAATGGAGCGACAAAGGACGCAAGATTGCGGAAACGATGCGCGAATTATGCCACCTCTACGATCCTACCCGCCTGATGTGTGTCGCCACAAGCAGCGGACCTAACATAGTTGTGCCTGCCGATGTTGCCGGCTACAACTATATTCTTCAGAACCCTGTTGAACAGCACCGGAAGGATTATCCTCTCCGGAAGGCAGTGGGTTCGGAAGAGACAACGGGCTGCGGAACACGCGGCATATACTTCGACGACCATGCAAACGGACACATGATAGCGATAAACAGAACCAAAAGCGGTCCGGACTCGCTCTATAACGCAATCGAACGCGGCTGGAAATTCTATGCCGAGCGTCCGTGGCTCGGTGGACTGTTCTACTGGACAGGATTCGACTACCGCGGAGAGCCAAACCCCATGGAGTTTCCTGCTACCGGTTCGCAATTCGGCATACTGGACTATTGCGGCTTCCCCAAAGACGAGGCATTCTATCTTAAATCGTGGTGGACCGACGAACCGGTGCTACACATCTTCCCCCACTGGAATCTGAAAGGGCACGAAGGTGAAACCATCGACGTGTGGGCGTACAGCAACTGCAACGAGGTAGAACTTATTGCCAACGGCAAGAAACTCGGCAGGAAAGCAATGCCGGCGAACGGACATCTGTCATGGACGGCGACATACAATCCGGGGACGCTGAAAGCCATCGGCTACAGGAACGGGAAAAAGATTATCGAGAAAAAGATCGAAACGACTGGAGCCGCCGCGCGGACAACTTTATCGGCTGACAGAAACGTCATCGCAGCAGACAGCAGGGATGTGGCAGTGTTTACAGTCGAAGTACGCGACAGCAAAGGCAGATTCGTGCCCGACGCCAACATCGACATAGACGTTGAGCTGCATGGCGCAGGGCGCATTCTTGGCTACGGCAACGGTGACCCGGCATGGCAGGATGCAGAACGTCCCGAGTCTCCCTGTTCGGCAAGACTCAGGACGTTTAACGGTCTGGCGCAAGTGCTGGTGCAGTCGACTTCCGATGCCGGCGACATTTCATTAACGGTATCTTCCCCCGGCATCATACCGTCGGGTCACACCATCACATCGGAGATTATTTTTCCGAATCAATCATCTCAAGGGCGTAGACGTATGCACCGATAGAGATTGCCTTCGAAGCACCGAGTTTTGAGAGCGCTACGCCCGTGCGCTTCATGGGGTTGTAGGTCACAGTTTCTTCGCTTCCGTAGATTTTCAGCGGACGCGAATCGCCTACAACGAATTTGGCAAATTCGAGTTCGTCGTCAAGGTCGAAGACACGCATCTGAACGCGCGGCACATCATCGCCGTCGATAGTCTTCAGTGTAGAACGCATCTCATCGAGAAGGCTCGGCATAATATATTTTGACGCTCCTGTGAGACCGCCGCCAATGACGACGAGGGAATCCGTGAGCGAAACGGCAATAGCCATGGCATTGCCCGCCTCGCGTCCGAAGAGCGCGAACGCCTCGCGCGCAGCCTCCTGATCGCCTTCCTTCGAGCCCTCGGCGATTTTGAAGATGTCGTATGGTTCGAGACCTGAGACATCGCAACCCGACAGACGGGCATATTCACGCTTGACGGCACGTATTGCCACACCTTCCTCGGCAATGATACCGGGCAAACGTTTGTTGGGCAGACAGAAAGTCTCTATGCAGCAGTTGTTACCAAGATTTATCTGTCCGTTTATCACCGAACCAATGCCGAAGCCCGTGCCGAAAGTGTAGCCTAAAAGATTGGTGTACGTCTGCGTGCCGCCGAGTTCTTTCACACGGCGGTTGATGTCCGGCAGAATGCCGCCCTTAGCCTCTCCGAGAGCGAAAAGGTCGCCGTCGTTGTTGATGAACACCGGCAGTTTCAGTTCTCTGCTGAGGAACGGTCCGAGCGCAACACCGTCGCGGAACGACGGGAAGTTGGGCAGGAAGCCGCCTATGATGCCGCGCCGGTAATCCGCCGGACCGGGGAAGGCGAAACTTATAGCCACAGGTGTCTCTTCGAGCTTTTCCATTACCTCACGGAAACCGCGGAGCATGGTCTGCAGGCAAGTATCGAGATTCTGGGAATTGGAAGGGTATGTTATCGGATCAATGATAAAATCATAGCCGCGCATGGCGCTGAACACGAAGTTGGTTCCGCCTGCATCGAGTGTTATTACAACTCGGCTGTCGTTGCGATACATAATTCTGGTATTTATTGGATTTAAGGGATATAGACTGAAATAAGCTCACCTTTACCGCTTATCCGGACATTCTTAACCGACGCCGGAATCAGCACCGTCCGTCCCTGCGGTACAGAAACACTGTCGCCGTTGCAGTCGGAAACCGTAACTTCTCCGGCAGTGGAAATAAGGATGGTGAAAGAATCGCGGTCGGCGAGATCTATATGCATTTCGCCATCGATGCTGACAAGGTCGGTGTGGAAATAGGGACAATGAACCACAGGAGCAGCGGTGCCGGGAGCAGCGCTGATGTTCACCGGACGCAGATATGTGGTAGCGTCATATTTTATAGCCTCCTGAGCCTTATCGACATGCAGCTCACGCAGATTGCCGGCGGCATCTCTCCGGTTGTAGTCGAAAATACGGTATGTTACATCGCTCGCCTGCTGAATTTCAACCAGGAAATTGCCCTGCCCTATGGCATGGACACAACCGGCGGGAAGAAAGAACACATCGCCGGGCTTAGTGAAATATTTACAGAGAGCATCCACGATAGTAGAGTTCTCTATCTTGCTCTTTATGCTCTGTGGTGTTTCCTGCGACGTGAAACCGTCGTAGAGGTATGCGCCGTCCTCGGGGGCGACACAGTACCACATCTCGGTTTTACCGCGCTTGCCTTCAAGGCGGGCGCCCATTTCGTCGTCGGGATGAACCTGAATGGAAAGATCCCTTTTGGAGTCGATGAACTTTATCAGCAGCGGAAACTGACCGGCATATTCGCGCATAAGCCGTTCGCCCATGATATCACTGCCGAAATCGTTCAGCAACGAATTGAGTGTGCGTCCTTTGTAAGGTCCGCGGTCGACGACGGACTCATGTCCGGGCATAGGCGACAGCTCCCAGCTCTCGCCTATGTCGTCGCCCTGCGACGGCAGACCTTTGAACCGGGCTATCCGATCTCCGCCCCAGATAAGGTGGACGAAGACGGGGTCAAATGTAAGAATCGAATTCATGTTACTATTCGGTTGGTTTAGATTTTTAAGTATTTGCAAATAAAATAGTTATACCATCGACAGAGTATTAGTAAATCAGTGGTGTCGAAACTACTGATAACTAATGCTCTGCCTATGCTCAACTTTTTAGCAAATTTCGTCAGAATCCTCGGGATATGCAAGGATTTCGCCGGAAATCGTATTATGAACTCGGAAATCTGCCCCGATGGTACTGTTGTTTTCTGTTATTCCGCGACGTCGAGCTTAAATGGTGCCCGGCGTCCGGACTGAGGTTCTATGCCGAGCCAGCGTGCACCCGGCAGCAGTGAGAGAATGAATGCAGTGCCCCAGCACGAAAGGAAGGTGCACACAGCGATGGCAGGGATGGCGGCTACCGTAGGGAACGCCAGGTCGGTCTTGAACAGATTAACCCAAAGTCCGAGCCAGAAAATGTGCATCAGATAGATTACGAAACTGAGTCTTGACAGCTGAAGAACGACAGCGGGTTCGTCGCCGTCAGGGATGGTGGTGAACAGGAGGAAGGCGCCCGTTGTGAGTGCGAACACATTCAGCGTGCAGAACGACCAGCCGATCTCAAGTTCGGGAGTGACAAGCTCGGTTAGCGGTGTCGCCTGGACATAAAATGACAGTATTGTGACTGCCGCACCGACAAGCATCAGCGGGAGACCGACGGCGATGCGGCGACGACGGTTCCACGAAAGATGCGTGCGGATATAATGAGCCGTCACCACATATCCGAGATAACCTGCGAAATACCACAGCATGTGGTACTCGTTCCAGAAGCATTCGCCCCATAACGGTCCGAACCAGCGGCGCAGGAACGGCATACACGTCGACAACGCAAAGAGAAGGATGAAGAAACGCTCTTCCTTAGCAGTAGCCTTGCGAAGCCACGGAGAGATTATAGGTAGAAACAGATAGACGCTTATGAGCGGATAGAGAAACCACAGATGCCCCGCCAGCGACGGGAAATTAAACGGTATGAGAGTGAAATCTGTCATCGCCGTGTCGACATCTATATTGCCGAAAGCAAGCGGCAGGAGGCAATATAGCCCCATAAAGATGAAGAAAGGCGGCAGGATGCGCAGGAAACGGCGCTTGTAGAAATCAAACATCGTTTCGGTCTCTTTTACGGGCGCCAGGAGATAAGCGGACACAATGATGAAGAGCGGAACGGACATACGCGAAAAACCGTCGTAGACCGACACCCAGAGGCGGTCGCTCTCGTTGGCGAGCCAGGACACAGGTCCTGCCATCTCGCCAGGATTAGGAGACCCGTAGAAGTTTTCGCTCGCGTGCACCAGTATCACAAGGAAACAGGCGAACACGCGGACGAAATCAAGGAATACAATTCTTGAATTTTTAGTCATGGTAATGAGGGAAGTGCTTCATTTGAGAATGAATACGGCAGTGCGTCGGCATCGGTGCCGCGGTCGCGGTTAGGTTTGTCCGACATGCGGAATTCTATTTTTTCGCCGTTCATAAGCATAGGGAAGGTGATATAGTTCTTGTCGTACGTCTTGCCGTTCACCTTCATAGATTCAATGTAGACGTTGTCGTCGCTGTTGTCAGGAGCGGATATGACAACCTGCTTACCGTTCTCCAGCTTTACCGTCGCCTTATTGAAAAGCGGCGAACCGAGGGCATACTCTCCGCCGACAGGGTTGACAGGATAGAATCCGAGAGCGGAGAAGACGTACCATGCCGAAGTCTGTCCGTTATCCTCGTCGCCGCAATATCCGTCGGGACGTGGAGTATAGAGCTTGTCCATCACCTCGCGCACGCGCTGCTGCGCTTTCCAGGGTTCTCCTGCCCAGTCGTAGAGATAGATCATGTGCTGAATAGGCTGGTTGCCGTGAGCATAGTTGCCCATATTCATAACCTGCATCTCGCGGATTTCATGGATTGGGAAACCGTAGTAGCTGTCGTCGAATACCGGCGGCACAGTGAAAACCGAATCCATCATTTCAACGAACACCTCGCGTCCGCCCATAAGGTCGATAAGTCCCTGCGGGTCGTGGAAAACGCTCCATGTATAATGCCATGCATTGCCTTCGGTAAATGCGTCGCCCCACTTGAACGGCGAGAAATCGGGTGCGAAAGTGCCGTCGTCGTTGCGTCCGCGCATGAGCTTTGTCTCAGCATCGAAAACATTCTTGTAATTCATGGCACGCTGCGCGTAGATCTGCTGCTCTTCCACCGGACGTCCGAGAGCCTTTGCAAGCTGGTAGATAGCCCAGTCGTCGTAGGCGTACTCCAGAGTACGGGCAGCATTTTCCTTGATACCGACGTTGTAGGGCACATAGCCGAGACGGTTGTAGTAGTCGTGCCCGAGGCGTCCCGATGAAGAAACTGCAGGATGCACGTTCTGTGTGCCGTTGACAATTCCCTGCCATAAGGTTTCGGGATCGTCAACTCTGATACCCTTGATGTATGCGTCTGCCATGACAGAAGCCGAGTTGTTGCCTATCATGCATCCGCGATGACCTGGCGACGACCACTCCGGGAAGAATCCGCTCTCACGGTAGGCGTTCAGGAAACCTTCCTGCATTTCCTTCCCGACAGAAGGATATACAACGTTGAGCAGCGGGAAGAGTGCGCGGAATGTGTCCCAGAAACCTGTGCCGGTGTACATATATCCGGGCAGCACTTCGCCGTTGTAGGGACTGTAGTGCACGGGATTGCCCTCTGCGTCGATCTCATACAGTTTATGAGGGAAGAGCGTCGAACGATAGAGACAAGTATAGAATGTCCTCTGGCGGTCAAGGTCGCTGCCCTCGACGTCGATGCGTCCGAGAATGTCGTTCCAGGCATCATGACCTTCCGCAGCGACTTCGTCGAAATTTTTTCCGTCGAGCTCGCGCAGATTCATCGCAGCCTGCTCAGGAGAAATAAATGAGGAAGCCACGCGTGCATGTACCTGTTCGCCCTTGGCGGTTCTGAATCCTATGACAGCGCCGGTGTGATCGGCGGTCTGCTCAGTGGCACCGGCTTTGAGGTCACCGTCGGCGAAAGTAGCGGTATACTCAAAAGGCTTGTCGAATTCAACGACGAAATAGTTGCGGAAATTGTCAGGAACACCGCCGTTGTTGCGCGTGGTGTATCCGGTGATTCTGTTCTGTCCGGGAAGCACCTCGATATGGCTGCCGCGGTCGAAAGCATCGACGACGACAAACGACGAGTCTTCCGGGAAAGTGAACCTGAACAAAGCTGCGCGGTCGGTGGGCGCCATCTCAGCGACAACATCCCAGTCGGCAAGGTAAGCTTTGTAGTAATATGGTTTTGCCACCTCCGCCTTGTGCGAGAACCAGCTTTGGCGTTCATCTTCTTTGAACTTCGGCGTCCCTGTGACAGGCATGATGGAGAACTGACCGAAATCGTTGATCCACGGGCTTGGCTGATGCGTCTGCTTGAAGCCGCGTATCTTATTGGCAGTGTACTGGTACTGCCATCCGTCGCCCATAGGTCCTGTCTGAGGCGTCCAGAAATTCATGCCCCACGGGCGTGCAATGGCGGGATATGTGTTGCCTGTCGACAGTTCGAAGGTCGATTCGCTGCCGGTCAGAGGATTGACAAGATCGGCATAATCGCGCTCGCCGGAACCGGAGGCAGCGCTTTTCGTACATGCCGTCGCTCCGGCGAGCAGGCACAGAGCGGCGGCGAAACCAAACAAACTTTTCATGAAATTTATTTCATTTTGTCAGCAAACAGTTTCATGAATAGTCCGCCCACGACGGCACGTGTCATAAATCCGGAGCGGCGGGGCTTGTCGGTCCATGTCCAGTCCGACATAGGCACGCGGTCGAGTGTCTCGTTGTAGAAGCGGTGCACGGGGTCGACGAAAGCCATGAAGTCGTTCTGATTGTCTGCCATGGTTGCGGTCCAGAGGATCCAGTCGGTCTTCGTGTAATCCTTGCGGCTGTCGAGCGGCAGACCATAGTCTTTCTGTTTTCCGAGATAGTAGCTGATCTCATCTTTCATAATCTGCGGATCGAAGATATTCATATCCAGAACGTTGTCCCACACGAGATTGTATTTCTGGCTCCATGTGC
Organism: uncultured Porphyromonadaceae bacterium; assembly: GCA_900555715.1. Taxonomy (GTDB): domain Bacteria; phylum Bacteroidota; class Bacteroidia; order Bacteroidales; family Muribaculaceae; genus CAG-873. The sequence goes on from USMC01000007.1 coordinate 28,195, forward strand.
CGGGCTTGTCGAAAGTGAGGCGGTAGTGGTCGCCGTCGAAGGCATTCTCTTTCCATTTGGCGGCATAGTCGCGGGCGATATCCATATATTTGGCAGCGACGTCTTTCTTGCCGAGTTTTTCTGCCATTTCGGCGTAGGAAGCGATACCCATGATAGCCTTTGCCGAGAGGTTGACGTTGTGTGCGAAATGTCCGGCAAAGTCGTCGGTGCACAGCTGGTTCTCAGGGTCAAGACCATATTCCACAAGGTAATCGACCCATGTGGACATCGTATCCCAATGTTTTTCGGCATATTTATAGTCGTCCTGAGCCTTGCAGGCTGCGTAGGTGACAATAATCATGTTTCCGCTTTCTTCCACGGGCATGTCGCCTCCGTAAGTCTGTCCGTTAGCTTTGGGATATGTGCCGACGTCGTGAGCTGCAAAAGGCTTGTCCCACCGTCCGCTCTCGCTATAGTCGTAGATGAAATTCATGGTTGCCTTGGCGAGTTCAGGATTGTAATAGAGGAACAGCGGTGCTGTCGGGTAAGTGATGTCGACTGTACCGATGGAGCCGTTGCTGTCGTTCTCTTTGGAGAAATAGAAGAGCTCTCCGTTCGGACCTTCCACAAGCTTGTGTGCAGCAATAGCCTGGCGGTATGCGAGGGCAAGAAGATCGGCATATTTCTTTCCGCCTGCCTTGATGCCGTCGTTCATGAGCTGGAGATCGAAGTCGTAGCAGCGGTCGACGAGTTTCTTTCTGTCCTTCTCTGCGGCTGCGAACTGCGACTCGATAGTCACATCTCCGCTGCGGTTCCAGTAGGGACGCAGGTTCTGACCGAAGTACTGAATCGAATAGTCGTCGTCATAGCCTATCAGAACATGTCCGTCAGCCTTTTTCGTCTTTCCGAAATCGAGCGCGAGAGCCATGTTGCCGTTTTCATCGGCACCTTCCTTGCCGATGGCGATGCTCTTACCGTCGACAAAATTGCGACGCAGCTCTACCGGCGAGCCGACGCCGTACTCAAGACCGTCGACAGCGGGCGACGAGAGGTAGAAATGACCCCAGTCGATGCGCATATGGTCGCCTGCCTTTGCAAGAACATCCTGCTCGCAGCTGCCTGCGCGGAGATATACCATACCGTCTTTCTCATAGGCGTCGGTGACGGATGCCTGATAGGGACGACCGAGCGCCCAGCGCGGCGAAGCGTCGAAATAGACAGCGATGTCGTGGTCGTTGCCGTCGTTTGACGTTGCGGTATAGTTCACATAGTTCACGGGGCGGCTGAGAAGATCGAGGTCGCCGTCGAGGAAGACAGGAGCGCAGAAGCTGAGTGCGAGATCTACGGGACCGCAGGTGAAATTGTAATGTGTCTGCGTTGCCTGAACGTCCGCCGAAGTCTGTACGGCAACGTTGTCGAGCGTATGCTTCTTCTCCGTCGGAACCTGAAGTCCGAAATCGAGAAGGGCATTTCCGCCGGTATTGACACATTCGGCAGCAAGCACATTCTTGCCCGGATGAAGGGCGGCGCGTGCCTCGTCGCCGAACTTAACAACTTTGTTCTTGTTGCAGGTGTTGCCGGTGTTGTGTATCTCCACACCGTTTATATAGAAAATGGCGCCGTCGTCGTTGCAGAACTCAAGATAGACGGGCATTTCAGGATCGAAATCTTCAGGGACGTCAATAGTGCGGCGCACCCATATTTCACGTGTGCCCCACTGCGTCTTGGCTGTCGGTTCGTTCTCCTGCGTGCCGAAAGCGGCAACATCCTCGTCCCACGACGAATCGTCGTAGCCTTCCGCCGTCCAGTTGCCCGACGGCTTTGCCGTTGTCCAGCGGCCCTTCCAGCCTTCGCCCTGCTCCGATGTGGGAACCAGCGGTTTCATGTCGAACACTTCGGTTCCCATGAAGCGGTAGGGGACACCGTCGACTTTGATAACACCTACGAAAGGAAATTCCTTGGCGGTCCAGTGTGTCACCGGACTGTCGTACAGATTATCGGTAGACGACCATGCGCTCGTATACGGGTCGATGGTCACAAGAGGATATGCAGGAGCGCGGAGGTCATTCTTGATGACCTCCGGCTGTCCGGCACAACCGGAGCCAGCAAGAGCGGCGGCAAGAAGAGATGTGATAACTATTTTTTTCATGATTGATTGTATATTTGAATTAAGTCGGATAATTAAGGTTCAGCAAAGAGCAGCATCATCGACGGCACGGTAGAAGCAGAATAGCTTCCCACGACAGAATCGGACGGCGTTGCTTTCCACGACTCACCGTCGGCGATATTACGCTGCCTGTCGCGGTTTTTCCATCCCTCGGAAGCATTTCTGACAATAAAGTCGCGGTACTGCGGCTGTCCGCAGCGGTCGGTGAGTATCTTCATATACTGCGCCCATATCGCGGGGTAGATGCCTTGTTCGAGGCTGCCCTGGTCGTAGGGTTTCCTGTGGTTATGCGCCCACGGAAGCATGCCGTGCTCGGCAGACATGACGTTTATGGAGTAGTCGGCACCCTCAATGGCGTTGCGCAGATATGTGTCGTCGCCGGTTGCAAGATAGAGCAATGCGGAAGCGCCGATGAAAGTACCCTGGTTGTATAGGAGCGGATGTCCGCTCATATTGCCGTTGTGAGAATGGTCGGCGATGCGCCCGGGCGTTGCCGGGTCTTCCAGATTGGCGACGCTCCAGTCGTAGATCTCGCGTGCCATCTCGAGATAGCGCTCACGCGTTTCGTAGGCGGGGCGCCGGAAAGTACCGTGGCTGTTGGTCCATTCTTCCGGCGATAGGTCGGCAGTTCTGTCGGCAGGGGCGCATTCGTAGAGGAGCATCGCCGCCACGACAGTGGGGAAATTGATGCACGACATCTTGCCGTCGCCGGCACGGTTAGGCGCCGGTCGGTCGATAGGCTGCCACTGCCAGAACATGCCGCCGCCGAGATTAGCGGCGGGGTCGGCATAGGAGCCTGTGTCGCCCACGCGCGGCGAGCCGTACCATACGCGGGCGAAGCTTTTCTCGGCAAACTCCCGGTAAGCTTCATTTCCCGTAGCCTGATAGGCGCGGAGAAGAGTTATGGTCCACCACTGTATGTCATCATATATAAACCAGCCGTGGTCGAGGTCGTTGTCGTCGAAGTCGAAACCGGCGTAATGACGGATATTTCCGGCAAGCAGACTGTCGACGAGGGCGGAATATTTCTTTTGTCTCTTGCTGTCGCCGGCACGCTGTGCAAGGTCGGCGGCATTTATAGCCATATCGACAAACATAGGCTGGCACCAGATGGCAGCGGCACCCCTGTCGCGACCTATAGCAGCCTTGTCACGGTCGGTGTTGCGGTAGATGTTGCGGTCGACGTCGAGATATACCTTATTAAAAGCATCGTAGGCCTTGAATGCCGTCCTGGCATCGACGGCATTCTTGCCGGCGGCAGCTGTCAGAGGCAGGAGAACGAGAAGTATTCTAAGCAGAATGCGCATAATAATTGATGTGCTCTATGTTAGCGGTAGGTTATTCTTCTTCTGAATTAACGCGGGAATACATCATTTTATGCGTGCTGCCGTCGGATTCTTTAACGATATTGAACCCGCTGAAAGGACGGCTGGAGCTCAGTCCGTTGATATTGTAGTAGATAGTGTCGCCTGCGACAGTGGTTTCTGCCACAACATCCTCGACGCCGGAAGTACCGTATACACCCGTCACTTTGCCGACGATGCTGCGGAGACGGTTTTCGTTGAACTTCACTATTTCGCGGTCGTAAGTCATAAGACCGTTCACCTCGGTCTCCACGTCGGTGGTCTGCGTATATACAGCGGCTCCATAGGATATTTTGCCGGCTTCTGTCTCATACCCTTCCGCAAGGTCGCGCACCTGACCGGCAAGACGGTCGAAAGCATCGGTTATTGCGCGCTCGCTGGCATAGGTGTTATATGTCTGTGCGTCGCGCTCGAACCAGCGGTGTCCCACGATGTTGCGTCCGAGTCCGCCGTATTCGCCAAGAACGAGAGGACGGGACGGGTCGAATATGCCTTCGAAAACACGTATGGGCTGGTCGTAGGTGTGCTGGTCGACGATAGTGCCTTCTCCGAGACGGTAATGGTTACCGCCGCTGGCGGGGTTGACAAGGCGTGTGTTGTCGAGGCTCTGGGTGTAGGCTACGATGTCGGCAGTCTTAAACTGACCCCAGCATTCGTTGAACGGCGTCCACACGACGATGCAGGGATAGGAATACAGCTGGTCAATGATTTCTTTCCATTCGTTGCGGTATCTCTTCTCAACGGTGGCATCCTGCGAGCAGTTGTGTTCCGGATACCATGTATGTGTTGTCCAGCCTTCGTCGGAGCGGAATGTCGAGGGCATGTCCTGCCATACGAGTATGCCGAGTTCGTCGCAGTGGCGGTACCAGCGAGCAGGTTCGGTCTTCATGTGCTTGCGGATCATGTTGAAGCCCCATTCCTTAGTTTTCTCTACGTCGTAGCGGAGAGCCTCGTCGGTAGGAGCGGTCAGGAGACCGTCGGGCCAGTAGCCCTGGTCGAGAGGTCCGAACTGGAAAAGGTCTTTGTTATTGAGCTGAAGACGCCAGTATCCGTTTTCGTTTTTCGCATATCCTATCTTGCGCATGGCGGCATAGCTGTCGAAAGCGTCGACAGTCTTTCCGTTTTTCTGAATCTCTACTTCGACATTGTACAGGAAAGGACTGTCGGGGCTCCATAGCTTAGCGCCTGCAACGTCGAGCACAATATCTTCGCCGGCAGACGCCGACTTTGATGCAACGACGTTGTCGCCGTCGAGGAGACGTACTGTGACAGTGGCACCTGTGCCGTCGTTCACTTCCGGAGCGAATGTTATCGTGGAGTTATCAACGTCGGGAGTGATGCGTACCGATTCGGCATAGGTGCTTTCCACAGGTTCGAGCCACACTGTCTGCCAGATGCCGGAGGTGGAAGTGTAGAAGATGTCGCCGCCGCCGTTAGGATAGCGGCGCTGCTTGCCGACGGGCTGATTACGCTCGTCGGTGCTGTCGACAACCTTTACATATATAGTTGCCTTGCCGTCGGTGAGCTTGCTGGTGATATCAGCCGAAAAAGCGGTGTGTCCGCCTGTGTGCGATGCGACGCGCTGGCGTCCTGTGGTGCCGTTGACATATACTTCGGCGTCGTAGTCGACAGCTCCGAAATTGATAAGCACCCGTTTTCCCTTCCATGATGAAGGGATAGTGATTTCGCGTTTGTACCACAGTGTCTTTCCGGGTTCCAGCGGACGCATCACGCCCGAAAGCGACGACTCTATAGGGTATGGAACAAGAATCTTACCTTCGTATTCGGAGGGAGCGGCACCGTCGGTGATGGCATAGTCCCAGAGTCCGTTGAGATTGACCCAGTCTTTGCGCACCATGAGCGGACGGGGGTATTCAGGCAGCGGGCACTCTGAATCGACATCATAGGTCCAGCGGGTCTTGATATGATTTCCTTTGGGTTCCCATGCCGTCTGAGAAGGCTTAGGCTGTATGCGGTCCTTGAGAACTTTGATCCACAGACCGCCGATGACGGAGCGGCCGCTGAAATTGCAGCTTGTGCCTCTGTCGGCAAGATAGAAGTCGCTCAGAGGGATGCGCGATGTTGTCTCGTTCATATAGTCCCAGTGGCGGTCGGAGAAGCGCAGGAAGGTGTCAGTGTCGGGAGCGAGCGATGCCGTCCAGAAAATCCAGTCGCTCTTTGTCTGCATATCGCGGCTGTCGAGAGGCAGACCGTATTTCTGCTGATGGTTGAGATAGAAGTTCACCTCGCGGTCGACAATTTCGGCGGGGAAATTGTTGTAGCCCCACATGCGGTCCCATACCAGATTATATTTCTGGCTCCATGTACCGGGACGGTGGAATTCCATACGGTAGTGGTCGCCGTCGCGTGCGTCGGCCTCCCAGAGAAGAGCCATGTTCTTCGCTGTGCCGGCGAAAGAATCGGCTTTGTCGTCGCCTATATATTTTGCAAGTTCGGCGTATGCAGCCACGGCGGTGATGGCTTTGAGCGAGAGATTGGTATTCTGCTCGCTCGGACCCTTGAAGTCGTCGGTGCAGAGCTGGTTGCCGGGATTCTGTCCGTTGTCACGGCAGAATTCAGCCCATGTGCGGAGAACTTTGGCATAAGGCTTGAGCCATTCACCGTCGCCTGTGAGGCGGCAGATGGCATTGGCGAGAATAATCATGTTGGCAGATTCTTCGAGAGGCATGGAGTCGCCGTAGTGCATACCGTTTGCCTGCGGGTAGATTCCGAGGTCGTGGGCGGCGCAGTTCTTTCCGCGGCGCTCTGGAGTGAGGGCATAGTCGAGGATAGAAAGCATCATGCCCTTCTGGAGTTCAGGATTATAGAGAAGATAGATGGGACATTCGGGATAGGTGAGATCGACGGTGTTGACAAAACCGCCCGATTTGTTTTCTTTCGAGAAATAGAGCATGTGGCCTTTGTCGTCTCTGAAGAGTTTGTGCGCGCCCATGACAAGGCGGTAGTTTGCGGCAAGCATTTCGGCATACTTGACATTGCCGGCTGCGAGAGCGTCGTCATATATTTTTTTGTCGAGCTCGCGGCAGCGCTTCATCAGGCTGCTGTAGTCGCGGTTGAATTCGTCGAAAGCCTGGAAGATGGTCTTGCCGTCGCGGGCGTAGTATGCTTTGTATTTCTTGTGCATATATTCCATGTCGTAGACTTCGTCGTAGCCTATGAGCATGTAGTCGCGTGCCTCGGTGATATTTCCGAGATCGTTGGCGAATGCCAGCGAAGGCATCGTGACATGGCTGGTGCTGCGGACAGTACCTTTGGCGCTCTCGGGGAGCTTGCCTGTCTCTACGAAAACACGCTCGGCATCGAGAGGATTGGCAATGGCAATCTCGCCGTTGATGGCGGGAATATAGAGATAGCCCCAGTCGATAGTGATGAGGTCGCCTGTGCGGCCGCAGTAGTTCTGCTCTTCCGAGCCGGATTTGAGATAGCGCACGCCGTTCTCTGTTACGACAGACGACTGCGTGGGCTGAGTCATCTCATTGACGGTGAACTGCGGCGACGCAGAGAGGTAGAACTGCACATCGTGCTTTCTACCGTCTGCCGACTTCACCTGATATGAGATGAAATTGATAGGTGTGGAAATGAGGTCGGGGTCGTCGATAAGCATCGGAGCCGTAAAGACAAGATCGAGATTGACAGGTCCGCACGTAAAATTATAATATGTGCTCGTCGCCATGACATCGCAAGAATTCTGTCGGGCGAGCTCCATGGCGTCGGTCGACTGCAGACGGTTCTCGTAGAGTCCGAAGTCGACGTACGAGCCGCCGGTTGTATTGTGGCAGTGTGCGGCAATGACATTTTCGCCTTCATGGAGCCACGATTTCTGTGTATCGCTGAGATTTGCCACTTCGCCCTGACGCCATGTTTCTCCTGTGGAGACGACGCGCTTTCCGTTGATATAAAGTTCGAACACATCGTCGTGCGAATACTGTATGGCAAGATTTTTCTTGAGGTCGTCGGCGGTGACGCTGACGGTGCGGCGCACATATATATCTTTATTTTCGCCTGTCCAGGAGTTTTTAACGTTGGGATATTCGCCCTTCGTACCCCATGCGGCCTGTTCGGTGCTCCATGAGCTGTCATCGAAGCCGGGCTGAGCCCATGCAGTGCCTGTCGTGGGTGTGTAGCTGACACGACCGGACCATTCTGTGCCGTCAACCGTCATTCCGGCTATGGGAACAAGAACGCTCGCACGCTGCGGTCCCATAAAACGATATGCTGTTCCGTCGACGCGCAGGATACCGTTAAGCGCTTTCTCATGCTCGCTCCAGTGACGTGTAGGACCGTCGTTGAGCGAATCGTAGTTCGACCAGATTGAGAAAAACGGATCGTTGATGAGCAGCGGCACCGATGGCGGACGGAGTTCACTGGTTTTATATGGAACGAAGTCGGATGCCTTTGGTGTGGCGGCGCTGAGCGACACCGACGAGGCAGCTATGACAATTGTAAGAAGCGATTTGAAGCGTCTCATGATTTATGGATTGATTGGTGATTAAATTCCGAAGAATAATATTATTGGAAATTACGATTGCAAAATTAGATGCGCTAAGAATACATCTGCAGGAACGTTTATTCAAAAAACGGCAATATCTATTCAAAAAATTGCACTTGCTGCATATATGCGTAATTGACAAGAATGTGCTTTTTTTTGAAAAGATTTTACCCCGACAGCCCTGCACATATATCTAATTTTGCACCGCTTGCCACATAAGACACCTTGAAATAATTATCCTAATATAAACCGAAAAACTAATTTAAATCAGTCTTTATGAAAGGAAAACAATTACTTGTTTGCGCAACCTTCATGTCGGCGCTGTCGGCATGGGCTGTGAGCTCGCCTTATCAGGGCAGCGTCGCCGCTACCGGCTCCTTCTACCTCTATCAGGTAGAGACAGGAAAGTGGCTTGAACCCAACCACAAGAATTTCGACCAATGGACGACCCACGCCGAACTCGACACTCAGGGTATGGACGTTGAGCTCCGCAAACCCGAAGGTTATGCAGGATTTTCGATTTTCTGCAATTTCACCAACAACGGCAGCCTCAACGGCGCCGATCAGGACCGTTTCTTCCTCGACCAGCCCGACCGTGACCTCACCGACTGGATTTTCGAACCTGTCACGGTCGACGGCGTTGTAAACGCATACCGCATTTCCGCAAAAGCCACTCCCGAAGGCACCGGCGAACGGAGCGCCATCGCTGCCGACATATATATCGGTGCTTCCGACGGCGAACTCTCCGATGCTCCCCAGGACTTCACATGGCAGCTCGTCACACGCGAGGAACGCCTCCGCGTGATGCAGGAGCAGGTGAAGAACGGTCCCGTAGACGTGTCATGGCTCCTTCCCGGTTTCGATCTGGGACGCAACGACTTCCGTCGCGACAAGTGGCTGCACAACATAGACAACACACGCGGCGGCAACACAGCCTTCGACGGCGCGCGCGGCTACCCCGTGCAGGAATACTGGCACCAGTGCACCGTCACAAAAACCACCAAGCTCGAAGGACTTCCCACCGGTACCTATGAGTTCGCCATCCAGGCATACTACCGCGACACCGAAATAGAAAGCCAGGACCTCCAGCAGCGCTTCCTCGACGGCACTGAAAATCTGCGTGCCGAATATTTCGCCGGCGCCACAAGAGGCACTGTCATGTCGATTTTCGCAAACGCAAAAGATGAGCAGACCGACGGCTACAGCTACTTCGCCGAAAAAGCAGGCAAATGGGTTCCCAACAGTGTGGGCGACGCCTGCCGCGCCATGTTCGACGGAGCTTACATCAACCCCTACATCCAGGTCGGTGTTACCGACGGAACACTCACCGTGGGCTATGAAAAGAATACTTACGACCACCGCGACTGGCTTATCTGCAAACGCGTATATCTCCGCTATGTGAGCACAGAGCCCCTCGCCGAAGACCTCACCCCGCTCCGCAACCAGCTCAGCGAGCTCATCGACAAGGCTAAGGGACTTCCCCAAGTAGCAATCCTCCAGACCGCTATCGCCGATGCCGCAACAGCTCTCGAAACAGCCAGCAGCTCCACCGCGCTCCTCGAGGCATACGCAGCTCTTGACGAGATATATGTTGTTGTAAACCAGTCGAAAGACCTCATCAACACATATAACGAAGTAATCGCTCTGTCGGATGCCGCAGGTGTCAACAACGACAAGGCAAAGACAGTATTCGCCGAGGCCAAGACACGCGACAACTTCAACCGCGCCCTCTACCTCGCACGCGTAGGACGCCTGCGCGCCGCTGCCGTCACACATCCCGACGTATTCCCCGGACAGCCCGCAACAACAGGCGAGTTCTACCTTTATAACGTCGGTCAGAAGCAGTTCCTCACCGGCGGCTCCGACTGGGGCGCACATGCAGCTCTCGGTCTGCCCGGTACCCTCATAACACTCGAAGCAACCGAAGACGAAGCTGCTGCCGGCACATTCCACGTCAACACCGGTCTCTACAACGGCGCAGAAAAGCACTACATGGATTACCGCGGCTACATGGACTGCGCAATGGCAGGTCAGTGGCTCTTCAAAGCTGTTGAAGGCAAGAAAAACGTCTACAACATCTTCCAGGCCGACTATCCCGACGTACACGTAGCATGGAATCCTGAAACAAGCGTTAACGAAGGTCATGGCGACGAGACATCGGTATGCACCGAAAGCCGCAACCTTCAGGCCGACGACCTTGACGCACAGTGGAAACTCGTCACCGCCGCCGAGCGCGACGCCCTTATCGAGACTGCTTCGCTCAATAACCCCGTCGACCTCACACACCGCATCGGCAACCCGGGCTTCAACCAGCGCGCCGACGAAAGCGTATGGAGCTTCACCAACGCTGTCATCTGGGAACGCGGCGCAAACCACAACGACTTCGCAGCCGAATCGTGGAACACCGCTTCCGCAGAAATCAGCCAGAACATCCTCAGCATGCCCGCCGGCGTATACGCGGTATACGTGAACGGTTTCTACCGTAACGGACATCACAAGACCGAAACCGAGACAAGAGACGATCAGGAAGTCGAGATTCTCGGTCAGCCCGACACCGACATCGTTTCCTACGCATTCCTCCAGGCAGGTAATGAACCCGAAGACGACGTAGAACTCCCCAACATCGCCTCGATAAGCGGCAAAGCTCCCGGCCAGGGCGCAGAAGTGACTTCGAAAGAAGGCGCGAAATTCTACTACCCGCAGTATGTCGACCAGGCTTGCGAATGGTTCCGTCTGGGTCTGTACAGCGTTCATACAGTAATCAATCTTGAAACTGCCGGCGACCTCTTCATCGGTGTTGCAAAACCCGAAGGCGAATATCTTGAAAAAGACTGGGTTGTCGCCGACAACTTCCGTATCTTCTACTACGGCACCGAAACAACCAAAGAAGAAGTCAAGAACAAAATCGGAGAGACAACTGGCATAGAAGACATCGACGCAACAACCGTACAGCGTCCTGCCGACAACCGCATCTTCAACATCCAGGGTATCGAAGTAGAGCGTGCCACAGCACCGGGTCTCTACATCCGCAACGGCAAGAAGTTCATCGTCCGTTAATCAGTCACCCTGACCTCACTGAGGGCGTGCCAGAATTGCGCTGGCGCGCCCTCTTTTTTTGTGTCTGATTTTATTTTTAACACTCCGCAGCTTCCTGAATATCTGATTATTCAGTAATTTTGCAAAAAACCGACCATTCCATGTCAAGCACACATTTCCGCACAATAATCCTCGCCGTCGTGTCGGCGCTCGTATGCTGTGTCTCCGCCCATGCAATGCGCTGGGGTGACAACTGCAAAATTATCAATACAGACTACGCCATCGGCAAATCATGCCAGTGCGCTCTGCGCGACAGCTATGGCTTCCTGTGGCTTGGCACAGCCTCGGGCATCTATGCCTTCGACAGCAACGGCAGCCTGCTCTACCCCACTCCGCATCTGACGGCACCGTCGCTGCCCGACGTGACGGCACTCTTCGAACACGACGGAAATATATGGGCGGGAGCGTCGAACGGTCTGTGGGTCTACGACGTGAAGAGAAATACCAACGCGCGTTTTCCCTTCAGGACAAAGTACGGCGTCGCCGTCAGCTCGCCGGTACAGAAGATAATGCAGGTGTCGGACGGCAGGATATGGATTCTGACCTACGGACAGGGACTGTTCATTTTCAACACCAAGGACAACACGCTCGAACAGAACAGCCGTAACGGTGCCTTCTATTCCGACATGACAGTGGGCGCCAACGGAAACGTATACGCCGTGAGCCTCGACGGAGAACTGAAGGTTTTCAACAGCGACGGCGGATTCATCGAATCCATAGCCCTTCCGGAATTTGCCGCCGGACACAACAGCCTCAGAATTGTCGCCGGACCGACGGAGATAACGATATCGTCCGGAAAGACCATATACACCTATGATGCTCACGACAAACAGCTTACCGTTGAGAATCCTAAAAATCTGACCTCCGGAATAAAGTCGATGTGCCAGACGTCCGACGGCATTGTCCTCGGCACCGACGAAGGACTGCTGTTCTACGACAGAAACACCGGTTCGGTCACAAGCCTGGCTTCAACAAAGAACCCACTGCTCCGGAACCACTTGTCCGACGACGATGTGACATGCGTGATGAACGACGCCGACGAAAGCATACTCGTCCTGACAATGATGGGCGGTGTCAGCCACATTGTCATGCGTCCGCAGCCGGTAGGAATGATTGAACTCGGCACGACAGACGATCCTGTTCCAGCAACGGCAGTGTGCGTGTCGGACGACGGCAAACACGTGTGGGTAGGCTCCCGCAATGGCGTTGTATGTCTGGACACGCCGTCGCTGACGCCAACTGCTCTCGACATTTCCGGCGTTGACGGCGACGACATCACATCCATCGCCGCCAAGGGCGACATACTATGGATAGGAACGGCGTCGAAAGGATGCTTCCGCTACGACCGGAGCACCGGAGCGACGCGGCACTACGTCTACGACGCCGATGTACCCAACTCGCTGATAAGCAATAAAATCAACAAAATACATATCACAGGAAAAGGCGAAATATTCATTCTTTCCAGCTGGGGAGTGTGCCGCTACAACGAAGGCGGCGACGATTTCAGCACCTTCGGCGATATCGACAGCCACAAACAGCCGCTCACATTGGCGGAAGACCGCCATGGAAGAATATGGCTCGTCATGAGCGACGGCTCCATATACACGCGCGAACAGAATGAATCTTTCTTCAGACATTTCATAAGCAAGAACCTGAGCGACAAATCGGTGATTCTCCTCCATTGCGACCATAGCGGCACTCTCATAGCCGCCGTCAACGACAACAAAGTCTACACCTTCGACGAAGCGGCAGGCGACTTCGTACCGTACAGATTCGAAGTATCGACAACTTATCCGCTGATTTTCATCGAACGCGACCTTGACGGCAGGCTGTGGCTCGGCGATGCTTCGGGCGCGCTCGCCTCCGTAAACTCCGACAAACGCATGGAATATTTCCTGTATAAGGCAAACGCATACTCCGACATCTTCGCCGCCTCCGGCGTGTCAGGTCTGCTGGACGACGGGCGCATTGTCTACGGCGACCTGAGCGGTCTGCGCATCTTCAACCCGCGTGAGATGAAATCGTCGGATTCCAGGGCACACACATATCTGTGGACCGTCTTTTTCCCATACATCGACAACGGCATCGAAGAACAGCAGCGCCTTGGCGTCGAAGGTATGCTCTGCGACCGCGACACCCTCACGCTGCCTTACAACGACAATACCTTCACACTCATGTTCGCCGCCTCGCACGGCGGCAACATGCCGCCCCTGCGTTTCCGCTACCGTCTCGAAGGAGTCGACAAGGAATGGCTCACCATATCCGAGCCCAACGTAACATATACGAAACTGCAGCCGGGAACCTACACCCTCAGCATTCTTTCCGAAACAGAACCGGAAGAGACGGCACGCACTCTCACCATCACCGTCGCTCCGCCATGGTACCGCACCATAACGGCATATATCTTCTATTTCTTCCTCACCGTCGCCTTAGGATGGATGCTGTGGATAGTGATACGGCGCCGCGTGAGAAAACACTATCAGAAGCGCATCAACGACATGCGCCTGCAGAAAGAACGCGAGACGTTCGAGGCTAAGATGCAGTTCTTCGTCAATCTCGTCCATGAAATCCGCACGCCGCTGACTCTCATAAGTCTCCCTCTGGAGCAGATGGCTGAGAACGCGCGCGCCGGAAAGGCAAAGACCGAGGACAACAGGAAACACATCAAGTCGATGCGCCGCAACGTCAACTACCTCCTCGGCATCGTCAATCAGCTCCTCGATTTCCGCAAAGCACAGTCGGGCTCGGAGGTACAGCTCAAACGCAGCATCACCGACATCAACAAGCTCATCTCCGACATAGCCGGGCGATTCGCGCATCCCATGGCGACAGCCGGCAAGACATTCGAGCTCATCATGCCCGACGTTGTCATAAAAGCAGACGTCGACGTCGACAAAATAGAACGCGTAGTGATGAATATCGTTAGCAACGCCATGAAATATTCCCGCACGAAAGTCGTCCTCGAACTGTGCCCGCCTGCCGAAGGCGAGTTCGCCATAAAGGTGTCCGACGACGGCACCGGTATTCCCGCCGACGAACGCGAGCGCATCTTCGACACATACTACCAGATAAGTGGCGACAACGTAGCCGCCACACTCGGAACAGGTCTCGGACTGGCTTACGCGAAGCTTATCGCCAACGCCCACCACGGAAGTATAACTGTCGACAACAACGCCACCGGGGGCGCCACCTTCACCATAATCCTGAACGCCGCCACAACAACGGAAGCCGAACAGCCCGCCAGAGTAGAACTCATCGCCGACAACAGCGAAGAGGACACAGAAGATAAACAGGACATCACCATTCTTCTTGTGGACGACAACAAAGAGCTGCTCACCACTGTGTCGGAAGCGCTTTCCCAGAGCTATGGAGTACTTACGGCAGCCTCCGGCGAAGAGGCGCTCGACATACTCGGCGCCAATCCCGACATAGACTTCATCATAAGCGACTTCATGATGCCCGGAATCAGCGGCGCGCGCCTGTGCCAGCGCGTGAAGAACGACATACGCTTCTCGCATATTCCCTTCATCATGCTCACCGCCAAGACCGACCGCGAGGCAAAAGAAGAAGGAATGGAGGCCGGCGTCGACGTCTATGTGGAAAAACCGTTCACCATCAAGCAGATCAAGCTTCAGATAGCCAATATCCTCAAGACAAGGGCTATATTCTATCACCGCATGCTCTCTGAGCTTCCGCAGCAGGAAGCTATCGCCACAGTGCCGTATATCAACAAACTCGACACCGAATTCCTCGAAACCCTCAACGCCAACATCGCCGACAACATCTGCGACGAGGAATTCTCCATCGACACCATGGCGGAACGCATGAACATGAGCCGTTCCAGCTTCTACCGCAAGCTCAAGGCTGTCACTGGCATGACTCCGGTCGACTATCTCAAGAACTTCCGCCTCGAACATGCGGCACGCCTCCTTCTCGAAGGCGCACGCATAACGGAAGTGGCGCTGATGTCAGGCTTCACATCATCGTCGTATTTCTCGAAGTGTTTCAAGGCAAAGTACGGGCAGAACCCCAAAGACTACGCAAGCTCGAGACAGTCGTCAGGGATGTCCCAGAACGGGTAGACTCTCTGCGTTCCATTCCAGCTCCCTTGCCTCGCACCAGCGCATGATGGCGCCGTCTCTGCGGACACGCGCCTCGAAGACAAGATAGTTCTTGCCGTCGTCGGGGTTGTTCACCACCGATACGTTCGACGACCTCTTGCCGGGCGTCTCAGGTGCCGGTGTGAACTGCGGTTCCGGCAGCTTCGTCCACGAACGCGGGTCAAGAAGGTCGGACGACGCCGGAGCATACAGCATGCCGAGCGAAATGAACTCAGTCCATATTCCGCTTGCAGAATAGAACACCACTACATTCTTTCCATCCGGCGACAGCACCGCCTGAGGATTTTCGTTGACGAAAATAGGATAGGCGGAGCGGCTTCCGTCGGTGTTGATCCACTGCCGTTCCCACTCATATTCAGGCAGCGAAATCATGACACGTTCCGACTTCAGTGTCCACGGATTTTCCATCTCGGCAATAAATATACATTGTGTCTCGCTCTCGACGCGTCGCTTCTGCCAGCCCGACCACAGCATGTACAGCCTGCCGTTGCAGCTGAGAATGTTGGGATGAATCGAGAAATTCCATTCATCGTTGGTCACAATAGGACCGTGGAGCGTCCACTCGCCTTTCATGGGATCGGGCGAGGGGTTTTCGAGAACGTAAATCTGATGAGTGTCGGTGTTGGAACCGTCGTCGCTCTCGAAGTAGATATACCACTTGTCGCCGATACGGCAGATGTCGGGAGAATACACCATGTTGCAGTGCCCGTCGAGAATCACCTTCTCTTCACCTTTGCCGATGTCGGCAAGCACGGCAGAGGATCGGAGCAATATGACATCGGACCGCTCCGACTGCATCGTCATGTAGTACATACCGTCGTGATAGACGGCACTCGGATATCCGCCGTCGCGGAAAATGACGGAGCCGTCATCTTCGGGCGCGTGCGTGCAGCATACGCACACAAGTGCGGCAGACAGTATGGCGGCAAGATGAATAAGGAAATGGGATATTCGTTCCGGATAGTGTGTCATGGCATCAGATATTCTCATTTATGAGACAGCGGCAAAGATAGCACAAATAATCGGAAAATACTGCTTGCCGGCGGCGATAAAGAATATATTTTTTTGCACATTCCGGTCAGTTCTGACCAAAATATACAAAAGATTCAATATTTAACATCCTCACGCATCTTTGAACAGAATTTCAGAATATCTGAACGGTATTTTCCCGTAAGGGACACTCATTTTCAGTTATTTTGCGCCACAAAAGAAAAGTTATGGGTTACCGGTAATACAGTTCGACAGGTAAAAAGATTGTTTGGGGGATTGCACCACATTTTCTGAAAATTCAAACCAATTGTTATACAAACCATGAAAGTTAAATCTGACAAAATGAAACCATTACTTTCGCGGCTCTCGCAGTTCCTTTTAGGAGTGTGCACCATAGCCTTCGCAGGAATGATGGCGTCGTGCAAGGACGACGATGTCAAAAGCGAGCCGTCGATACCTTTCGACCCGTCGCTGCCTGTGACAGTCACCGGCTTCACCCCCGAGAGCGGCGGTTCCCAGGAAGAAATTATTGTCTACGGCAGTAATTTCGGCGACAAAAAAGAGAACGTCTCCCTATTTATAGGAGAGAAGAAAGCCGTTGTGATCAACGTCATGTCCGACAAACTTTTCGCTTTCATTCCCGCCGGAGCCTACTCCGACAGCGAGAACTACACCGGAAACGTCGAAGTTGTCGTGAAGAACCGCGGAACAGAAAAGAGCGCCGTGGCATCCAAACCGTTCCACTATACTCCCAAGAAAGTCGTAGGCACTCTTTGCGGCTACCGCAATGAGAACGACGATCAGGGCGAAGTATGGGGACCGTTCGACCAGATGTGCGGTTTCAACGCCGAAGGCTGTCTCGCTTTAGACCCGCTCTACCCCGACCGTCTCTACGTGGTATACGACCGCAACGACGGCATCATTGCATGTCTCGACCTGAAAAACCGCGTTGCCGAGCGCATGATGTCCGCGACAAAATTCCAGACAAAGCGTCTGCGCAACATCGCCTTCACCATCGACGGCAAATATATGCTCGTATCCACCGACCGCGACGACAACGGACTCCATTCCACAAGCGTATGGGTCGTTACGCGCAACGCCGACGGAACATTCAGCGACCGCTCGTCGTGTCAGCCGCTGGCAGCATACAAGCAGTGCAACGGTGTTGCCGTACACCCCGTCAACGGGGAGATCTACTTCAACAGCTACGAAAACGGACAGCTTTTCCGACTCGACTTCGACGACTACCTCAAAGTGCTCAACGGCGCTACCGACGACAATGGCGAGCCGCTCACCTGGACAGGCTACCGCGAGGACGGCGCTTTCCGCGAGCTCTACAAGATCATGGACCCGTCGTATGAATTCCAGATCACAATCCATCCTTCGGGCGACTACGCATACATTACGGTCATCAACCGCAACTACATCCTGCGCACCGACTACGACTGGAACAAGAAAGAATTCACCACACCTTACGTCATCACCGGCTCCAACGGCATCGCCGGCTGGACAGACGCCGTGGGCACCAACGCGCGTGTGAACCGTCCTTATCAGGGTGTGTTTGTAAAGAATCCGGAATATGAAGCCGACGGACGTGCCGACGTCTACGACTACTATTTCAGCGACTGCCTCAATTTCTGCGTCCGCTACATCACTCCCGACGGTCTTGTGCGCACCTACGCCGGACGCTCACCGTCGACAAACGGCAACATCTGGGGTACTGAGGACGGCGATCTGCGCCAGCAGGCACGCTTCCGCGACGTCACCGGACTGTGCTACGACACCGAACGCGAACGCTTCTACGTGCTCGACCACAACAACCGCAGCGTCCGCACAATCGGCATGGAAAGCTCCGACATGCTCAACAGCAACGATAACGACGACAACGCCGGAGAAGACAACGAAACCGAAAACAAGTGAAGCAGGACTTAATCACATTTCTTGAATCTGAAAAAATATGGAAAAACGACTGATAACACTTCTGGCAGCCGCCGCGCTTCTTACAGCGCCGCTATCTGCCAAAGTATATAAGGGAACTGTGGTAGGTTCCGCCGACGGCGAGCCCCTCATCGGTGCTTCCGTACAGGCAAAAGGCGCCAAAGTAGGTGTCGTCACCGATATCGACGGTAACTTCGCAATCGACATCCCCGAGAATTGCAAATATATCGTGATTTCCTATATCGGCATGAAAGAGCGCGAGCTTCCTGTCCGCGGTCTCGACCGTATGGAAAACCTCATCCGCCTCGACGAAGCGGAAAACACTCTCAACGAGGTTGTGGTGACCGGTATGGGCGCACGTAAGAAAATCACCGTGACAGGTGCCGTGACAAACGTCGATGTAGTCGACATGAAGCACTACAACACCTCCAACATCTCCAACGCCCTCGCCGGCAACGTCCCGGGCGTGATTGCGATGCAGACTTCGGGTCAGCCAGGCAAGAACAAATCGGAATTCTGGATCCGAGGCATCTCTACCTTCGGTGCAGGAGCTTCGGCATATATTCTTGTTGACGGTTTCGAACGCGAGAGCATCGACGACCTCAACATCGAGGATATCGAGAACTTCACCGTGCTCAAAGACGCGTCGGCGACTGCCATCTACGGTTCGAAAGGCGCTAACGGCGTAGTCCTCATCACCACCAAACGCGGTAGCGCAGGACGCGTGAAAGTGAACGCCAAATTCGAGTCGTCGTACAACACACGCACTAAGACTCCCGACTTTGTCGACGGTATCACTTACGCCAACCTCATCAACGAGGCATACATTACCCGCAGCAAGGGCACATACTACACTCCTACCGAAATAGAGCTCTTCCGCACGGGTCTCGACCCCGACCTCTACCCCAACGTCGACTGGAAAGACCTCATCCTCAAGGACGGCGCCATGAGCTACCGCGCCAACGTCAACATCAGCGGCGGCGGCAACACAGTGCGCTACTATGCCTCCATTTCCTACGTCAACGACGAAGGTATGTACAAGACCGATTCCACCCTGCGCGACAAATACAACACCAACGCCAACTACAGCCGCTGGAACTACCGCCTCAACGTCGACATCGACCTCACACCGACAACACTTCTGCGCCTGGGCACATCAGGCGACCTGTCGATGCGTAACTCTCCCGGCATGGGCGACACCGACACCTGGAACTCACTCTTCGGCTACAACGCCATCCTCACTCCCGTGATGTACTCCAACGGATATGTGCCCATGGTGAACCTCGGTCGCGACGACCTCCGCACGAACCCCTGGGTAATGACAACACAGACGGGCTACAAACAGGAATGGAACAACAACCTCCAGAACAACGTCTCCCTTGAGCAGGACCTCAAGATGATAACCCCTGGACTCAAGTTCACCGGACGCTTCGGCTACGACACCTACAACTACAACCACATCGACCACATCCAGTATCCCGAACGCTGGTATGCCAACGGACGCGAGAAGGAAACAGGCGAAATCATCTTCGACCGCATCAAGCCGGCACAAGTGATGACGCAGTCGGCAGGAAACGACGGTTCGCGCCGTATCTTCCTTGACCTCCTCCTGAGTTACAACCGCGGCTTCGGCAAGAACACCGTCGGCGCCAACCTCAAATACACCTACGACGACAACATCATGACCCAGAACATCGGCACCGACATCCGTAACGGTGTGGCACGCCGCAACATGGCTCTCGCCGGACAGGTGTACTACAACTGGGACTACCGCTACTTCATCGACTTCAACTTCGGCTACAACGGCTCCGAGAACTTCGCCGACGGTCATCGCTTCGGTTTCTTCCCCGCCGTCTCCGGCGCGTGGAACATCACGGGCGAGAAATTCATGGAATCAGTAAGATGGCTCAACACGTTCAAGGTACGCTACTCCTACGGTAAGGTCGGCAACGACAACCTCGGCGACATACGTTTCCCCTACCTCTACACCCTTGACTTCTCCGGCGACAACATCTATAACTTCGGTAACCTCGGCACACCGACGCGCGGAGAATATCAGCACGGCATGCACTACACCGCACTCTCGTCGAGAAACGTGACATGGGAAGTATCCACCAAGCAGGACGTCGGTGTCGACATCGCCATGTTCAACAACCGCTTCTCCATCACCGCCGATTATTTCCACGAGAAACGTACCGGCATCTATATGGTCCGCAACTTCCTGCCTAACATTCTCGGTCTGGAACAGGCTCCGTCGGCAAACGTAGGCTCCGTCAAGTCGGAAGGTATCGACGGCAATTTCCGCTTAGAAAACCGCTTCGGCAATGTGAACCTCACCGTACGCGGCAACCTCACATACAGCAAGAACACCATCCTCAACTACGACGTCGAAAACAACGTCTATCCCTACCAGTACCAGACAGGCTATCGCGTCAACCAGCTCCGCGGTCTCGTTGCCGAAGGTCTCTTCGCCGACTACGACGACATCCGCAACTCGCCCACACAGATGTTCGGCGACGTTCAGCCCGGTGATATCAAATACCGCGACGTCAACGGTGACGGTGTCGTCGACGACGGTGACGTAGTGGCAATCGGCGCGACGACAACGCCTAACCTCGTCTACGGTATCGGCGCCTCCGCTCAGTGGAAAGGCTTCGACTTCAACGTACACTTCCAGGGCACCGGCAAATCGAGCATGCTCATCGGCGGCAAGACCGTCTATGCCTTCAGCCAGGGACGCTACGGACAGATTCTCTCCGACCTCGTCGACGACCGCTGGATCGACAAGGAGACAGCCGCACAGCTCGGTATAGAACCCAACGAGAACCCCAACGCCACATATCCGCGTCTGCTCTTCACCGAAGAGGGCACATCGGGCAACAACTACCGTGCTTCGTCCTACTGGATGCGCGACATCAGCTACATCCGTCTCAAGAACCTCGAAATAGGCTATTCGCTTCCCAAGAACATCCTCAACTCCCTCCATCTGGAAAACTTCCGCATCTACGTACAGGGAACGAACCTGCTCACATGGAGCAGCTTCAAACTGTGGGATCCCGAAATGGGACGCGGCGACGGCGAGGCATATCCTATCACCCGTTCGTTCACAGCCGGTCTTCAAATCAATCTCTAATCAAAGGAAATCATGAAAAAATATATAGTCAAATCAGCCATTGTCCTCGCCACCGCCCTCAGCGGAGCACTCACATCATGCGAGGACGTTCTTGATGCCGACAAATACTTCGACGACCGCCGCACGCTTGAATCGGTGTTCACGAATGTGAACGAGACAAACGGCTGGCTCGCACAGGCCTTCACCTATCTGCGCTACGACCTCGCCGACGTCACCACCAAAGAGCGCTACGGCGTGGGGCTGCACTGCTTCGCCGACGATATCTACTTCGGCGACCGCGACCCCAAATACGACAACATCTATACCGCTATGGAATCGTACAACGCCTTCAAGCAGGGCGACTACGATGAAAACTTCGGCAGCAACTTCTGGCGCGACGCCTACCGCGGCATCTTCCAGGCATCGGTCTTCATCCATAACATCGACCTCAACACAGCCCTTACAGAAACCGAGCGCCTCGACATGAAAGGTCAGGCACGCTTCGTACGCGCCTACTATTACTGGCTGCTCCTGCGCCGCTACGGTCCGGTACCCGTCC
This sequence comes from uncultured Porphyromonadaceae bacterium, assembly GCA_900555715.1. GTDB lineage: Bacteria > Bacteroidota > Bacteroidia > Bacteroidales > Muribaculaceae > CAG-873. The sequence goes on from USMC01000007.1 coordinate 50,031, forward strand.
TGCCCGATGAAGGCGCCGACTATACCCTCGACTACAGCGAACTCGCATACCCGCGCAGCAGCTACGAGGAAGTGGCATGCTTCATAGCATCTGAGATGGAACAGGCAGCCACAGAGCTTCAGAACTGGAGCCGCTTCACCGGCAACACCAGCCCTGAGAACATCGTACGCCCCACCCGCGGCGCCGCACTCGCCACCCGCGCGCTCGCCTATGTCTTCGCCGCCAGCCCTCTTGCCAACGGACAGCTTGCCAACGGACACCACGAAGCAGGCGTGACAGCCGACTTCGCCGCCACACTTGTCAACAAAGACGGCAAACAGCTCCTCGGACTCAACTACGACGAGTCGAAATGGGCACGCGCCGCCGCTGCCTGCCGCGACGTCATGGAATGCCCCGCCAACTATGAGCTTTTCCACGTCGGCATAAACAGCGTCGACAACCGCACCACCGGCTATCCTGTCACCATAACGCCCTACAAGGACGGCGATTTCTCAGAAAAGAACTGGCCGGAAGGATATGCCGACATCGACCCCTATCTGTCCTACCGCGACTTCTTCAACGGTGTTGCGGACCTTAGCAACTCCGAAATCATCTTCAGCCGCGGCTATAACGTCGGCAGCGGTCGCCATCAGGGCATCGACGGTTTCGTCACACACGCCCTGCCCAACACCCTCAACGGCTTCAATTGCCACGGTCTCACACAGAAGATGGTCGACGCATACTACATGCTCGACGGCAGCGACTGCCCCGGCAAAGACAGCGAGATTGGTCGCGGCGACGGCTCGGCACGCCGCGAAGGATGGACAACAAATGCCCGCGGCAAATATCCCTACACTAAGTATCCGCCTTTAGGTCAGGGCGTGTCGATGCAGTATGCCGAACGCGAGCCCCGCTTCTACGCCTGCGTTGCCTTCAACGGCTCCTACTGGTGGAACGCCAACCCCGAGAAAAGCAGCCACTACATGCAGGTATACTACTGGCGCGGCACCACAAGCTCGGGCAGCGGCAAAGACGAGGAAACCCAGAACAACGGCTACACCAACAGCGCATACTATCTGCGCACAGGCATAGGCTGCAAGAAGTGGGTTCATCCTAACGACTGGCGCTCCGTCCGCGACGGCAACGACTACGCACACATCACACAGAAATGGGAACCGGCCGTCCGCTATGCCGACATCCTTCTGATGTATGCCGAATGCGTCAACGAACTCACCGGAAGCTACACCGTGGCATCGTGGGACGGCTCGACGACATACAACATCTCACGCGACGTCAATGAAATCAAACGCGGCATCCGTCCTGTCCGCATCCGTGCCGGCATACCCGACTACCGTGCCGACGAATATGCCGACCGCGACATCCTCCGCGCAAAAATCAAACGCGAACGCATGATCGAGTTCCTCGCCGAAGGCAAGCGCTACTACGACCTGCGCCGCTGGATGGACGCCCCGATAGAAGAAGCAATACCCATCTACGGCTGCAACGTACTCATGACAGCCAACCAGAAGGATGAGTTCCAGAAGATAGTCCCCGTCTACAACCTCCCCACCGTCTTCTCCACGAAGATGTATTTCTGGCCCATAGCTACCGACGAGCTCAAACGCAACCCCAACCTGGTCCAGAACCCCGGATGGAAATACTACGATTAATCACTTTATAATCTGTCAACAATATGTCCAAGACATTCTATATACCGGCATTGCTCGCGGCAGGCGCACTCGCCCTCACCTTCAGCTCCTGCAACAACGACTGGGAGGAAGAACAGTACGAGCATTACATCAGCTTCAAGGCACCTCTTGCAAGCACCGGCAGCAGCGTGGGCGTGACAACTGTCTATGTTCCCTTTACCCGCAGCAACGACAACGGCGAACCGCTCTACGGCAAGGAAGGCGAATCGCACTACGATCTTCCCGTGCTTGTCAGCGGCTCCACCGTCAACCCGTCGAACCTTACTGTGAACATCGCCCACTCCGACACGCTGCCTATTCTGAACATGGAGCGTTTCAGCAGCCGCAAAGACCTTTGGTACAACGACATGTGGGACTATGCCGACGTTCCGACAACCGTAGGAATCAAGGCTGGCGAGAGCAAATCGCTCCTGCGCATACGTTTCCACTTCGACAACATCGACCTTGCCGAGCGCTACCTCCTTCCTCTGACAGTGGCTCCCGGCGAAGGCTATGAGCGCAATCCCCGCAAGAACTACGCCACCGCCATGCTCCGTGTGCTGCCCTACACTACATATTCGGGCAACTACCAGGCTGGCAACATGAAGTTCTACATCGTGTCGGGCGGCGTCACCGACAATGAGCCAGGCGCCATGTCGCAGGTTCAGGCCTATGTCGTGAATACCAACACCGTCTTCTTCTATGCCGGTTCGTTCAACGAGGACAGCCAGCTGCGCAGGAACTTCAAGGTATACGCCACATTCACACCCTACGAGGAAGGCGGCACACGCGGCACCGTGACACTCACCTGCAACAATCCGGATATGAACTTCGTTCAGAACAAACAGGCTACGTTCACCATTCTGGAACAGGAAGATGAAGTGCAGAGCTATATCCTGCGCCGCACCGTCATCATCAACGACATCGACTATACCTTCACGGACTATCTTACCGCCCCCGGCTCTAAGATCAACTACAACGTGACCGGTACCATGACGATGGAGCGCAAGCTCAACACCCAGATGCCGGAGGAGGATCAGATATCCTTCGAATAAACCGGATGACAATCGAACTTTCATTATATTAGCAGTGTCGGCTGCCGCTATGAAAGCGACAGCCGACCTTTCATCTTACAGACTGACTATCACCTCAATGAAAATACAGATTATTATCGGGGTTCTTTCCGCAATGCTTGCATCCGGCACCTTCTCCGCTTCCGCAGCCCCCGTGTGCGCGTCCGACAACACAGCAGTAGCAAAACAATGCTACACCGAAACGCGACGCCCCGCTCCCTCCGAAAGGCTGTTCAAGTCGAAGGCGGTGGAGAAAAAAATCAAAGAAATCAAGAAGCAGCTCACCAACCGCAAGCTGGCGTGGATGTTCGAGAACTGCTTTCCCAACACCATCGACACGACAGTACACTTCCGCAAGGACGAGAACGGGAAAAACGACACCTTCGTCTATACCGGCGACATACATGCCATGTGGCTCCGCGATTCAGGCGCTCAGGTGTGGCCCTACGTACAGCTCGTCGACAACGACCCTGAGCTGAAAGACATGGTTGAGGGCGTAATTCGCCGGCAGTTCAGGTGCATAAACATCGATCCCTATGCCAATGCCTTCAACGACGGTCCGACAGGCGGAGAATGGATGAGCGACCTCACCGACATGGTTCCCGACGTCCACGAACGCAAATGGGAAATCGACTCGTTCTGCTATCCTGTCCGTCTGGCATACGCCTACTGGAAAAAAACAGGCGACGCCTCCGTTTTCGACGGCGAATGGCTCGCAGCGATAAACAATATCTACACAACATTCATCGCCCAGCAGCGCAAGAACGGCGACCGCGGTCCGTACCGTTTCCAACGTAAGACCGAACGCGCCCTCGACACCCTCAATAACGACGGCTGGGGCGCACCGGTGAGCGGCTGCGGACTCATCGTGTCGTGTTTCCGCCCCAGCGACGACGCCACGACATTCCAGTATCTCATTCCCTCCAATTTCTTCGCCGTGTCGTCGCTGCGCAAAGCTGCCGAAATTCTTGAGACTGTCAACGGCGACAAGGAAATGGCAGGCAAATGCACGGCGCTCGCCGACGAAGTAGCGGCTGCACTGAAAGAACATGCCGTATACGACCATCCCGAATTCGGACCCGTCTATGCCTTCGAAGTAGACGGATTCGGCAACAAACACCTCATGGACGACGCCAACGTCCCGAGCCTGCTGGCAATGCCCTATCTGGGCGACGTCGACATCGACGATCCGATATATCAGAACACCCGGCGCTTGGTATGGAGCGACAGCAATCCGTATTTCTTCAGCGGCAAGGCCGGCGAAGGCATAGGGGGTCCGCACATCGGCTACAACATGGCATGGCCCATGAGCATTATGATGAAAGCCTTCACCTCCACCGACGACAACGAGATACGCCGGTGCATCGAGATGCTTCTCAACACCGATGCCGAAACAGGATTCATCCACGAATCGTTCAATGTCGACGACGCCTCCGACTTCACACGTCCCTGGTTCGCATGGCAGAATACCCTCTTCGGCGAACTCATAATCAAGCTCGTGGACGACGGCAAGCTCGGCGTGCTCAACTCTATCCCGAATAAGACCGGTGCAAATCTTGCATCCAACCGATAAGCCCTACCACAGATGAATCCGACAATCCTGACAGCCACGGCGGCAGCAGGTAAAATCATTGTAAAATAACAGTCAGAACAAATGAAATACAGAAACATCTTTTCCGGCATCCTGTTCATTGCAACCGCAATATCGGCGCCGGCGGGGGTAGCGACCCTGAGAATCACAGGCAACGCCATCGACGAAAATGGCGCGGAATCAGTCGAAATGCTTTCCATCGGCGACGCCGGAGAGAGCGGTCAGATGCGCGATTTCCTTCTGGCGGATCCGACAGTCTATACAGAAAACGGACGCTACTATGCCGCCGGAACACGCAGCTTCGAGCCAAAAGGATTCACCCTTCTCGAAAGCACCGACCTGCACAACTGGTCGTATGCCCGCCCCGATTCGCTCGTCCTGAAGCAGGGACGCGGATGCTGGGGGTCGACAGGCTTCTGGGCGCCTCATTTCTTCAAGAACGGCGACAGAGACTATATCATCTCATACGTTGCCAACGAGCGATGCTGCATAGCCAGGGCTACGTCAATCGACGGTGACTACACGCAGAACGTTGTCGAACCTGTCGATAACTCCGAAGGAAATATCGACCCATTCATTTTCCGCGACGACGACGGACGCTGCTACATGTATCACGTCCGCTTTCCTGCCGGAAATATCCTACACGTGTGCGAGCTCGACCCCGAAACCTGGAAAATCATACCGGGGACGCTCAAGGAATGCTTCCGCAACACTCAGCACTGGGAAAACACCGGTGCATATCCTGGTCTGGTGATGGAAGGTCCGTCGGTCATCAAGCTCGACGGACTATATTACATGTTCTACTCCGCCAACCACTACATGAGCCCTGACTATGCCGTGGGTTACGCCACAGCACCGTCGCCCACAGGACCGTGGACAAAATATGAAGGCAATCCCATCCTCCACCGCTCCATAGTGGGAGAAAAAGGCTCGGGGCACGGCGAAGTGTTCTTCGACAACGACGGCAACATGCGCTATATGTACCATGTGCACAACAGCGACACTCAGGTCAACCCCAGACGTACACGCATCGTAACATTCAATGTCGATAAAAGCGCCGGACATCCCTACAGGATAAGCGCCGACCCTGCAAGCGTGTTCACCCCCTCCATGCAGGCACGCGAAGGGCTTTTCTGCTGCTACGTACGGCTCCGCGAGGGCTCATACACCTTCACAGGCACCGACAGCGACGGCAACACCGTGAACTTCGACGGCATGAAAGGCACCTGCAGCAAGGCTGGCGTCTATCGCGTCACCGCCGACGCAAGGAACAAGAAAGTGAGCCTTACGCCTGTGGGCGATCTTCTCGTCAGAGGCACTATGGCTTCCGGAATAGCGTTGCCATACATCGGCAACGGCATTTTCGGCGGTGAAATAACTCTTACCGGAAAGGACGATACCGAATACAGCCGCAAGAACATCTATTTCAGCCTCGGCGACGGCACTGACTTCTACCGCACAGCAGGCTCCGACCGCCTGTCAGTCGCAGGCGAGGCAATACGCATCAACGCCGGAACATATACTGTCCGCCTCGACCTTAACAAATGCACCTTCGACATCTCCGCCGAAACAGATCCCTACCGCATCAGTGTGTTCGGCTCGTCTGTCGCCAACGGTCAGGGTGCCGACAATTTCCGCGGCTATGCCTATCTCTACGGCAATCAGCTCAAGGCGCGCACAAGCAAAGGCGACAGCGAATATCCGCTGTACACGTCGGGAGTCTCTATAGGCGGAAACACGACAGTGAATCTGCTCGAACGCTACGACGATCTTATCCGCGACCATGGCAAATATGTCGTTTTCGGTCTTTCGCTCGGGAACGAGGGCATACACGGTAGCGCCAATTCCGCCAGAGTGTTCAATCAGTTCAGAGACAACATGCTGACTCTCATAGAAAAGGTGCGTGCCGACGGTAAAGTGCCCGTGGTAATGAACAACTACACCCGAACCGACTATAACACCACCGACTACAACTACGTCCGCAGAATGAACCTCCTCATCCACGAATGGGATGTACCTTCCGTCAATGCTCTCGGAGCTGTCGACGACCGCTCCGGACGATGGGCATCATCGTTCCGCAAGGACGATTTCCACCCCAACGGTCAAGGACACAAACAGATGATGTATGCCATCCCGCCGTCGCTCTTCGACGCCCTCGAATCGGGCAAAGCGCTGACGATGGAGCGCGACGCCGACAGCCATGAGCTTCAGCTTACCGACGGCGCCTCCTTGTCGTTCACCCCTGAAGAAACACTCAACGCCTTCACCATCTCCATACGTGTGAAAGTGTCGGGTGCATGCTCTGTCCTGAGTTTTACGAACGGTTCGAGAGGCAACAAGACCGGCAGGCTGGATACAGACGCCGACGGAAAGCTTATATACACCACTCCTTCGGGGACTGTCGTGCCGTCGGAAATAGGAAATCTCGACGACAGCTATCACTATGTCACACTGACCCACTATTTCGGCGCAGGATGCACCATCCTCTACATCGACAAGGGCATAGCGTTTGTCACCAAAGAATCTCTCACTCCCAAGACCTTCACTATCGGCAACAAAGAAAATGCTGCCGGAAGCCTCGCTGTCTCGGAAGTTGCTTTCTGGCGTTCTGCCATGAACTCCATGGAAATAGACGCGCACTGCGCCGGCAAGCTTCTCAAGTCATCGCTCGAAATCTATTCTCCCGCCGTTCTGCCCGATACACAGGCAGATGAAAACGGAACTGTAGTGTGCGGAATTCCCAATCTCGCCATGAGCCTCAACGCCATCACATACGAAGGTCCCGCCCAATCGGGCATCGCACCTGTTATCGGCGGCAGCACGGCAGCTGTTCCGCTCAGCTACTATACAATCGACGGGCGCCCCGCTGCTGCGGAGACGCCCGGATTCGTCATCGTTCATTATAGCGACGGCACCTGCTGTAAGCGGTACCGCCGCTGAGACCCTGAGGGTCTCACTTAGAACCGTAGACTTCTATATCGGCAATTCTTGCCACAGAATCTGAACCGGCATCGCTGACCGCCACGCGTACATAACGCGCCTCGACGGGCTCGATGTCGGTATCTGTTACAGATGCTGTGTTACTGTCGTAAGCACCTATGACAGTCCATGTGCTGCCGTCGGCACTTGCCTCCACCTTGAAAGAACGGGAGTTCAGTGCCGGACTCATTCCGGCAGCGCCGGCGTGGCGTACTACAAAGCGGCTCACAGTGAAAGTCTGACCGAAATCGCATTCCACCCATCCATTGCCGTCGGTGTCGGAAGAAACCCACATCTTGCTCTCCGACGGCGAGCCGTCGGCGGCAAGTTCAGCCGACGTTGCCGACGGCGAGGAAGTAATCTTCATGTCTTTGAGCATCGTAAGGTTGAACGGCAGATGGTTGGCGCGGTTGTACATATTGTAGAAATGGTCGCCGCGCAGAATCACCACTTTGCCGGGAGCTATAGCCTCAAGTTTAGCCTCGATTCCGACAAGCTTGTCAGGGCCCATGTCCCATACTGTTCCCTGAGCGGAGAGGAACATCGGCTTTTTGCCGTCGAAGTTGCGTATGTCGCGGTTGAAGAAATCTGCTATCACGTCTATACCGTTGGCATAGCAGGGATAATTCGGAATAAAGGAAAGATATCCGTCCTGCACCGTCGTCTTTAGACGTCCTATCTGTTTTTCCCAGTCCTGGATGGTAAGACCGTAGAGGTAGCGGCACTCTTTGGCGTATGCTGCCCGCTGTCCGCTGTTTACCTCGTCCCATATCGTCACCACCCTCAGTCCGGCTTTCTCAAGATAGCGTCCGCTCAGACGGGCGTAAGGCACGAATTCGGAGCTGCGTGTGATGTTCCATTTTCTGTTATGTCCGTCGAAAGGCATCGCATAGCCGAGTCCGGAAGGACCGCTGGCGAAGAAATCGTTTTCGGTAGCGTTTTTGTAATAGTAGTTGAGCATCGACGGCGAAAAATCCACAAGAGCAGGACTGATGGTCCAGTTCATCGGAATCTTGCCGCGCCCTTTCTGGGTGAAGGCGCCTACCATGGCATGCTCGCAATACTGGATATTGTCGCCGTCGCTTATGTAGAGTGTCACATAGACCTTGTCTTCAAGTTCGGGCATCTTAGGCACCGAAGGAATCTCCACAGGCACCCTGATGGACGAATAGAGCGAACCGTTCTCAAAGAAATCTGACGGCACTGTCGAAAGCCCGTACTTGGTGGCTTCGCCTACTCCGGAGCGTTCTTCGGGGTACCATCCGGTGACGATGTCGCGTCCGGGGGTAAGATCTTCAAGCATCTTGTCGAACAGCTCTTTCTCCGCCTTGATGCGCGGGTCGAGCCATACCGATGCCGAGCCGGCGGCGACAGCTACGTCGTGGATATAGGGCACCACCGGACGCAGGCTGACAAGCAGACGGTGGTTGCAGCGGTCCCAGTAGTTGTCGTAGAGGTATTGGTATATGTCTACAGTGGCGGTCATGTCGAGACCAGTGAGATCTTCGACAACCGGAAGGTCTATGCCGTTGTCGATAAGTTTCTTCTGTATATCTGCCGTGACAGGCAGGAGCCGTTCAAGACCGGCAACGGTGACGGCGAGGTTGCCGTAGTGCTCACTGCGCTCGGTGCTGTACAGGACAAGACCCTTTATTTCATCCTTGAAGCGTTCGACGAGCGAATAAGGCGTCCGTGCGCTTATCGTTGATATTTTTCTGTTCAGACCGTGCGCAGCGGGCCATGTTGCCATGGATTCATTGCCCTGATAGAGCAGAATGCGGGCACGCGATCTGTTCACCAGACCCTGAAGAGCCGAAAACATCACACGCTCCTGATCTCCGAGACCGGCGGCATTCATATCGAGAGCATAAATCCTCTTTCCCGGCTCCGGGAAACGCGGAAGAAGCCTGTCTTCGGTCCAATCGACCTCATTGTATTCAAGAATGCGGTCACCGTCGGCGGTAACTTCATGGCTGACGTCCTCGAAAGTTATTTTCGTGATTTCACCGGCATCGGAAGCGGTGATTTCACCGTCGGCATGCTGGGTGAGCATCGTCACCTGCTGTGCTGCGCAGCAGAAGGCGAAAAGCGATGCGGATGTGAGTAAAACAATATGTTTCATCCGTTATATTATAGATTGATTTTTACTGAAAAAGCGCCGATTCTCACTATGTGCGTTCCGGCACCGAGGCAGTCGCGCCGCACGGCTATCTTTCCGTCGGCAGCCTGGTATATGCCCTCTGCGCGCCCGTCGACAGCGAATACCTCTGCGACGGCACCGTCGGGAACGTCTGAGAAAAGGACCTCTCCCGCAAGTATGCGGCATCCGATGCCTGTGGCGGCATCACCGGGAGCGCACACCGACGCAAGTTCACCGAGAGTCAGGGCTGTAACATCGTCGAAACTGACTGCCACCTGAGACTCTCCGCCGGCAGAACTGAGCGTGACAGCCCCGTCGCCAAAAGTGAAGAAAGAGATAGAAGGCTCGTCGCAGAAATACACGGTGACAAAGCTTCCGTCGGTGAAATGCATCGTGATGCCCTTGTCGTCGACATCGGGCGCCAGAAAACTTATTTTCCTGACATCGTCGGTACAGAGAACTGTGCTCGTGCCGTCGGCATTGTGCAACCGGACCATTCTATTCTCTGAAGCTGTCGTCCACAACGCCGCAGACAGCGCCGCAGCGAACAGAAGAACTCTTGGTTTATCTTTCATAGTAGTTCAGATTTTTATCTGCAAATTTAATACTAAGAATCACATGAGGGCAGCATATATTGTTCAAAGAATACAAAATGCCGTTCAAGCTATCGCCTGCCACGCCCACCGCACAGATGAACGGATAGTCATACTTTTTGAACAGCTATAAGTTTTTCCATTCATAATAAGAAACTAAATTTGCGAGGCTAATGATAAAATACTAAATTTGTAAAATCAACGGCATCACACACCGCCATGACCTTAAAAACGAAATTCACCACATTTCTCATTCTTGCTCTGACATCCTGTGCTGCGGCAGCATCCACAAACGTAACAGAGAGAATTGCCGAAGGCGAAAAAATCGCTTCAGGCGTTCCGGCACAGGTAAGAAAAGCGCCTCTGATAAAGCTCCCCGTCGGTAGCGTGCAGCCCCGCGGATGGCTGCGCCGCTGCCTCGAACTTCAGCGCGACGGTCTGAACGGACATCTGGGCTCCGTGAGCGCATGGCTCGACAAAAACAACAACCAGTGGCTCAGCGACACCGGCGACCACGGATGGGAAGAGGTGCCGTACTGGCTCCGCGGATACTCGTCGCTGGCATATATCTTAGGCGACAAGGCGATGATCGACGAAGCTCAGGTGTGGTTCGACGCCGTTTTTGCCAATGCCAAGGAAGACGGATTTTTCGGACCGCGCAACTACGAAGGAAACCGTCCCGAGCTATGGGCGCAGATGGTGATGCTGTGGGCACTCCAGACATACTACGAATATTCCGGCGACAAACGGGTGCTCGACACCATGACGCGCTTTTTCAAGTGGGAACAGTCGCTCGACGATTCAGTATTCATCAAAGGGCTGTGGGAAGAAAAACGCGGCGGCGACAATCTGTGGAGCCTTAGATGGCTCTACAATATCACCGGCGACGACAGCCTTCTTCCGCTTGCCGACAAACTGCACCGCAACACATCCGACTGGACAATGGACAACACCCTGCCCAACTGGCACGGAGTGAACGTGGCACAGGGATTCCGCGAACCGGCGACATACTTCATGTTCACGGGCGACAGCACTCTGCTCGACGCCACACGCAGGGATTTCGAAATAATGAGAAAACTCTACGGTCAGGTACCCGGAGGAATGTACGGCGCCGACGAGAACGCCCGTCAGGGCTATTCCGACCCGCGACAGGGCGCCGAGACATGTGCCGTTGTCGAGCAGATGGCGAGCGACGAGATACTCATGCAGATCACCGGCGACCCTTTCTGGGCAGACCACTGCGAGGATGTGGCTTTCAACACTTTCCCCGCCGCCATGACACCCGACCTCAAGGCACTGCGATATATCACCTCGCCGAACATGGCAATAAGCGATGAAAAGCTCCATGGACCCAGCATCGACAATAATCTGCGCGGTATGCTCTCCATGAGTCCTTTCAGCAGCCGCTGCTGCCAGCACAATCACGGCATGGGATGGCCTTATTACGCCGAACATCTTGTCATGGCAACCGCCGACAAGGGACTTGCCGCAATGCTGTATTCCGCCAACGAAACCACGGCTGATGTGGCAGACGGAAAAACCGTGCGCCTCACAACAGAAACGCTCTACCCCTTCGAAGAGACTGTGACAATGACAGTGGGCACCGACGCCAAAGTACGCTTCCCGCTTTATCTGCGCATACCGTCATGGTGCCGGTCGGCGAAGGTGAAGGTCAACGGCAAGAGAATCGGAACCGACAATTCTGCCGGCAAATATGTCCGTATCGACCGCACATGGAAAAACGGAGACAGAATCGAGCTGACCTTACCGATGGAGGTGACATCGCGCACATGGAAAGACAACAAGGGAAGCATCAGCGTGAATTACGGTCCTCTGACACTGTCGCTGAAAATCGACGAGACGGCAGAAAGCCACGACAGCCGCGACCGTGCTTTCGTGCAGGACGACTCGCACTGGCAGGAAAACGTCGATTCATCGCTCTGGCCGTCGTATGTATTGCGTCCCGCATCACCGTGGAACTATGCGCTCAAAACCGACAGCAACGGACTACCCGCCGGATTCAGCATCGTCCGCAAAGCATGGCCCGCCGACGACTATCCTTTCACCCCGCAGAATGTGCCGCTTGAGTTCACCGCAACCGGCAACCGCATCCCCTCTTGGGGCTACGACGCGACAGGCATGACCGACATACTGCCCGCGCCCGACGCTCCCCGCGACAGCGTCGACACTCCTCTTCGACTCATACCGATGGGAGCCGCCCGCCTGCGAATATCTGCCTTCCCGCAATAAACCCGACATGACGACATGACACTTTCCGGAAAGATATCAGCCTGGTCAGGGCATACGCTCATCCTTATCATCGCGGTATGCCTTTACGGATTCATCTGCTCGGCACAGACACGCCTATCCTCATCCGGAAAAGGACGTGACGTATTCCCGCTGGTGACGCCTCGTTCGGTGGCAACAGTGTGCTATGACCCCGACGACTACACTGTCGTCGGCAAGAGCGCCGGTCTCTTTGCCGGCGACATTCTCGAAGTCACAGGCAAGACTATGGAAGTGACCGCAGGCAGCCCGGCAGACCGATATGTCGTCATAGCAGGAACCATTGAGAAGAACAGCTACATCCGACGCCTGGCAGAACAAGGGAAAATCGACATATCGCCCGGCATAGGAATAGAAGGCAGCAGCTTGCGTCTGGGCAACCCTACGGCACCGCTGCAGTGCTATCGCGACAGCAATGTGCCGAGAGTGGAATATGATTTCTATACGTTCAACGCCGGCATTGTCGATGTGTACACGTATGTGCTCCCTACATTTCCTCTGCATGCCGAACGAGACTTCAAGCTTCCGGAGAACAACAATTCCGATACAAAATACAGTGTCCGTATCGACGACGGCTCCATCGCCACTCCCTCGACATCGGCGGGCGAGTACACTCAGCCCTGGTACGAGAGCGTGCTATGCAACTGCAGGGTCAACAAATCGACGCTCTATGTGCGCCGGCCGGGCAAGCACACCCTTCAGATACGTTGCGGCGACCCCGGAACGATTATCCAGAAAATCGTCATCGACACAGGCGGACTATCACGTTCATACCTCGGACCGCAGTCCACAAAATTCGTAATGGAAAGTAATAAAAAACAGCATAACAATTGATACTATGAAAAGACACTTCAGATTCATTCCCGTCATTCTTGCCGCACTTGCCTGTCCGCAGTCATACGCCGGCAAAACGGTGTCGGTGTCGCTCACCGAGGCGATGCCGGATTCTCTGTGGGAATGCTCGCAATGGATTTCCGCAGCCGACGCCCCGGTGGTGACAGGGCGCATAGAAGGTCGGAACGAACGTGCCGCCGACGGTGCGTCATGGTTCGTCTGTTCAGTCAAAAACCCGGCAAAAGTTATCGGTGCACGCTGGATGACAACTGGTCTGGGAGTATACACACTCTACATCAACGGCAAGTCCATAGGCGAGGAAATACTCAAACCGGGCTTCACACATTTTGAGAAGACGAAGCTGTCGTTCACCTACGACATCACCGGTGCCATGAGCCTGCGCCCCGGAGCGGAAAACGTGTTTTCCGTTCAGTCGACTCCGGGATGGTGGGCGGATAAAATCATCACCCCCGGCGGACAGGAAGGCATGACCGGACGCAAGCCTGCTTTCAGGGGTGTGATAGAACTGACCTTTTCGGACGGCATGCGCAAATACTACGGCACCGACACATCGTCGTGGAAAGCCGGCATAGCCGGTCCCGTCCGTCATGCCGCCATCTTCGACGGCGAGGAATACGACGCCCGAATAGCGCCCGGAAGCCTCACTCCCGAACTGCTTTCCACGCCGGAAGAAAACAAAGAATTTGCCGGACGTATCTACCCCTCGGACGGCGCCGAAATCTACTTCCGCGAAGACCTCGCCCTCAAGCCTGTAAGAGCATACAAATGGGAAGGCATAAGCGGTGCTACGGACAAAGAACACGGCAAAGTAAACATAACAAAGGAATATCCTGGCGGCAAAAACATGGAGCTGCGGAAGGGCGAGACTATCGTCATAGACTTCGGTCAGAACTGCGCCGCTGTTCCCGAATTTGAATTCAAAGCCGCCGAAGGCACTACGCTGCTATGCCTGCCCGCCGAGCTCCTCAACGACGGAAACGGCGCCGAAAGCCGCGGCATGGACGGTCCGGAAGGCAGCGTACACCGCCGCAACCTGCGCACGCCCGACGACGCTATGCGCATTTCCTATACTTTCGGACCCGGTAACAAAACCGTCAGATACCGCCCGACGCACTCCTTCTTCGGCTACCGTTTCATCTCTCTGACCGCCGACAACGACGTGACCATACGCACTGTGACCTCCGTTCCGGTAAGCTCCATCACCAAAGCTATGCAGACCGGTTCGATAACAACAGGAAACGAATCTGTCAACAAACTCATCTCCAACACAATCTGGGGTATGAGATCCAACTATCTGTCAGTGCCTACCGACTGTCCTCAGCGCAACGAACGTCTTGGCTGGACAGCCGACACGCAGGTTTTTGCCAATACCGGCACATTCTTCGCTGACACACGGCGGTTCTTCCACAAATGGATGCGCGACATGCGCGACACCCAGCGTGCCAACGGCAGTTTTCCCAGCGTCGCACCGATGGCGCAATACGGAGCGCTGTCGACAGACTACTCACGTCTTGGCTGGGCCGACGCCGGCATCATCGTGCCATGGGTGGTATGGAAGCAATTCGCCGACACGGCTATCATAAACGGGAACTGGGACGCAATGATGAAATTCCATAACCATATATCAGCCACCAAATATAACCATCACTGCCTCCGGAACGATAACGGCGACTATCAGTATGCCGACTGGCTCAGCTACGAACCGCTCGAAAGCTGCGGCAGCGGAATCTTTATGAACGACGGCAACGGCAACGTGTGCGTACGCCCCGAGGCATACGACTACTGGAACTACCTCAGCGCCTCCTACTGGCTCATGGACACCCGCATGATGATCGATATGGCACGCGCCACAGGACGCGACACCACAGCGTTGCAGAATATTGCCGACGATGCCGAGGAGTATATCAGGCGTACCTTCCTCATGCCTGACGGCACGTTCCGCACTCCCATCCTCAACACCATGCAGACGCCGGCGCTCTTTGCCCTGCGCAACGGCATCGTCGAAGGCAAGGCGAAAGAAGCGACAATCGAAAGGCTTCGCCGCAACTTCGCCGACCATGGAAACTGCCTGCAGACAGGATTCCTGGGTACTTCCATCCTCATGCCCGTGCTGACCGACAACGGTATGTCGGACATAGCTTACGACCTGCTTTTCCAGCGCAAGAATCCGAGCTGGCTCTACTCCATCGACAACGGCGCCACTACCATCTGGGAGCGCTGGAACAGCTACATGCTCGACACCGGCATGGGTCCGGCGGGCATGAACAGCTTCAATCATTATGCCTACGGATGCGTCTGCGAATGGATATGGGAAACAGCTGCCGGAATAGCCGCCGATCCCGCCGACCCCGGATTCAGGACAATCGTTATGAAACCCGTTCCCGACCGCAGACTCGGCTCGCTCGACGCCGTCTATACCTCTCCTGCCGGTACGATTGAAAGCCACTGGAAATACGACGGCGACAACTGGCTCTGGACTTTCACTGTTCCGGAAGGCGCGAAGGCAAGAGTGACAATACCGTTTGAAAACAATGAAAACATCTATAAAGCCGGCACTCATACTGTAAAAGTGCACATGCCCGCCAAGGCTCTATAACCTACGTCAATGAACATAAAACCATAATGCAATGAAAAAATCATTAATCTTACTCGCCGCTGCCGGACTCGTCCTCGCCACGGCACAGTGCACCTCCGACAACGGCAGCGCACTCACAAAATCGGGTCTCAACCCCGAAAAATTCAAAGCCGTGTTCAACGGCGATTCAACAGCTCTCTATACCCTTACCAACGCCGGCGGCGCGGAAGTATGCATCACAAATTTCGGAGGTCGCATCGTATCAGTCATGATGCCCGACAAAGACGGCGCATTCAAGGATGTAGTGCTCGGTTTCGACAGCGTACAGGCATATTTCCCCGAAAACAACCTCAGCGACTTCGGAGCCGCTATCGGCCGCTACGCAAACCGTATCAACCAGGGCAAGATCACTATCGACAGTGTGACATACCAGCTTCCGCAGAACAACTTCGGTCACTGCCTTCACGGCGGCGGCGAGATGGGTTCGTTCGGCTGGCAGTACCGCGTCTACAAAGTAGAGGCACAATCCGACAGCTCCCTTACCCTCGCTATCGACTCGCCTGACGGCGACAACGGCTTCCCCGGAAATGTCCATGCTACCGTGACCTACACCCTCACCGCAGACAATACTATCGACATCGCCTACAAGGCAACCACCGACAAGCCGACAGTGATAAATCTCACCAACCACTCATACTTCAACCTCTCCGGCGATCCTACCTGCCCCGTCACCGACCAGGAACTGACAGTGAACGCCTCGGCATTCACTCCCGTCGACTCCACATTTATGACAACCGGCGAAATTCTCCCCGTCGCAGGCACTCCGATGGACTTTACCAATGCAAAACTGATAGGTGCTGAAATTGAGAAGACCGAATATGAGCAGATCAAAAATGCCAACGGCTACGACCACAACTGGGTTCTCGACACGAAGGGCGATTTCACACAGGAAGCAGCATCGGTCTACTGCCCTGCCACAGGCATTCTCCTGCAGGTATACACCGACGAGCCCGGCATACAGATCTACACCGGCAACTTCCTCGACGGTACCGTCACCGGCAAGCACAATATCACATACCAGCAGCGCACTGCCATCTGCCTTGAGACACAGCACTATCCCGACACTCCCAACAAAAGCGACTGGCCCAGCGCTGTCGTCCGTCCCGGCGACGTCTACACATCTCACTGCGCTTACCGCTTCTCCGTCAAGTAAGTCCTTATCCTCCTGAATTTTCAGGAACGAAGTGCAAAATAAAAGCAGACTTCTGCCAGCAATGGCGGAAGTCTGCTTGCTAATATAGGGTGTGTCAAACCCGTAATCGACATGTTTGTGTAATAAGCTCCCTCGGCGACGATGGATTTCAGTTTCACCGTTGACGGAACGTAAATGTTAATGGCGTCTATCATCCCGTTTCTTGGATTCCAGCCGCTGTCTGGATTAAGAAAGGAGCAGTCTACGGTCAGCGTCAGCACGCCGCTCCAGTCAACTACATTTTGGGGGATGGTGATGCCGGGATAGCCCCATTTGCCAAAGGTGTAATCGAAATTCACACCAATATTACTCTGGGAAGGGAAATTTTCATAAATTAGATCTTAAAGGTAGTATTGAGTTATATTTAAATAGTTGCCAGATGGTAATTTATTGATATATTCGATTCTGCGCAGATTTATTGTGCCATTAAATAAATTTACCACCTGCCTTCAAATTTACCACCTGCCCGGTGGTAAATTTAATTTTGCTCAGCTGATAAAATTTGTGTAAATTTGCAGCGAAAGCTATCATTCAAGAGGGGTGCCCCTGTGCGGGGCTGAGATTTTGAAGAATTGACTTCTGAACCCTTGGAACTTGACGCGGTTAATGCCGACGAAAGGACTTGAGCTTACCGACGCCCCTGTGCGGAACGCGCCCGCTTGCGGTGACACTTTCATATATTTTATCTGAATGTCATGAAAGTAGAAATCAACAAACAGGAGATTTCCGTTCCCGAGGGCATCACTACTCTCGAAGAACTTCTCAAAGCCGAAAACCTTGCCGGAGCAGGAACGGCTGTCGCCATCGGCGGCAACGTTGTCCGTCGCGCCGACTGGGGCACATACAGCCTGCACGACGGGCTCAGAATCACTGTCATAAGCGCTGTCTGCGGTGGATAAGCCTCTTATAAGAATAGCTTTCACCACGCCTTATTTCTACGAGGGCGAGGCAGAAGCCATTACCCGTATGCTTGCGGCGGATGTCGTCGATTATGTGCATATCCGCAAGCCCGACGCCGACGCAGCTGCCGTCGGCAAGCTGATAGCGAAGATACCCGACGGACTCCGCCGGCGCATCACTCTCCACGACCATGCCGAACTTGCTCCGGCAGTAGGCGGGATACACCTCAACAGCCGACTGACGCAATGCCCCGAAGGCTGGAACGGACGCCTGAGCGTTTCCCTGCATTCCATCGAAGAAGTAGAGCGCGAGACACGCAATGTCGATTATGTGACGCTCAGCCCTATATTCCCGAGCATTTCCAAGCCGGGATATACAGCTGATTTCGACACCGGCAGACTGCGCCGCCTGCTCAGCTCGAAGCAACGTCCGAAGGTAATAGCCCTCGGCGGCGTCGATGCCTCACGTATCGAAGCTGTGCGCGAATTCGGCTTCGACGGATATGCCATGTTGGGGGCGGCATGGCGCAGAGAAATAAAAGCGGAAGATTTCAGGCTGCAGTTCATCACCAACCCCGCATCGGTCGCCGAAGCAGTTGCCCAGACACGCGAAGCGCTTGCCGGCGGCTGCCGCTGGATTCAGCTGCGCTGGAAAGACGCCGACGACAGGCTCGTAGGGGAAGCTGCGCGGCAGATTGCCCCGCTTTGCCGGAACTGCAACGCCGTTTTCCTGCTCGACGACCGTGTGGAACTCGTAAAACCCTGCGGCGCCGACGGCGTGCACCTTGGCAAAAACGACATGGCGGTTGAAGATGCCCGGAGCATTCTCGGACCGGCATATATCATAGGCGCCACCGCCAACACCACCGACGACATCGCCGCCGCAGCGAAGCGCGGTGCCGACTATATAGGCTACGGTCCATTCCGTTTCACAACCACCAAAAAGAATCTCAGCCCTGTGCTCGGACTGAGCGGCTACAGAGATGCTGTAGCCTTCCTCCGGCGTAACGGTCTGGTTCTGCCCATAGTAGCGATAGGCGGCATAACGGCGGACGACATACCGGCGATTATTGGCACCGGCGTAGGCGGCATCGCCGTCAGCGGCTCGATAATCAACGCTCCTTCTCCTGCCGAAGCGACACGCACACTGCTCGACATCATTGCTAACTCATCAGAAAACACAAAAACACTCTAAAATAATGAACAAGCTTATCATAGGCGGAAAAGAATTCAGCTCGCGTCTTTTTGTCGGCACGGGCAAATTCCGCAGCAACAGCGAGATGGCAGCCGCCATCAAAGCATCAGGATCGCAGATGGTGACCGTTGCCATGAAACGTATCGACATGGATAACCGCGACGACGACATGCTCCGGCATATCATGGCAGACGGCATCCAGCTTCTGCCGAACACGTCGGGCGTACGCGACGCCGAAGAGGCGGTTTTCGCCGCACAGCTCGCGCGCGAGGCTTTCGGCACCGACTTCATAAAGCTGGAAATCCATCCCGATCCGCGCTACCTTCTCCCCGACCCTGTCGAGACCCTGAAAGCCACCGAGAAGCTGGCAGCCATGGGATTCGTCGTGCTGCCCTATATACAGGCAGACCCGGTGCTCTGCAAACGCCTTGAAGATGCCGGTGCAGCTACAGTGATGCCGCTGGCGGCGCCCATAGGCTCGAACAAAGGTCTTGTGACACGCGACCTTCTGCGCATCATCATCGAGCAGAGCCGCATACCCGTGGTGGTAGATGCCGGACTCGGTGCTCCGTCGCACGCCGCAGAAGCAATGGAACTCGGTGCCGACGCCGTGCTTGTGAACACAGCCATCGCCGTCGCCGGCGACCCTGTCAGAATGGCACGTGCTTTCGCACAGGCTACCATTGCCGGACGTGAGGCTTTCGAAGCCGGTCTGGGAGCTGTCTGCGACTCCGCCCAGGCATCAAGTCCCCTCACATCATTTCTTGACTGACAGATATGTTTTCAGAAGAAATTCAAAAATACAACTGGGACGACACCACGGCGCAGATTATGGCTATGACAGCCGCCGACGTGGAGCGCGCCCTTGCCAAAGAGCGGCTGAACGACCACGATTTCATGGCGCTCGTCTCGCCTGCCGCCGCGCCGTATCTGGAAAGGATGGCGGCACGCAGCCGCGCGCTCACCGAACAGCGCTTCGGCAAGACAATATCGATGTTCATCCCGCTATATATCACCAACTCATGCAGCAACAGCTGTGTATACTGCGGGTTCAACTGCCACAATAAAATCAACCGCGTCATCCTCACGCCGGAAGAAATCGAAGAGGAGTGCAAGGCAATCAAGAAGCTCGGACCGTTCGAAAACCTCCTGCTTGTCACCGGCGAGAATCCCGCAAAAGCAGGCACAGACTACATCGAAAAAGCGCTTAAAGTATGCCGGCAGTATTTCAGCAACCTCACAATAGAGGTGATGCCACTCAGCGCCGAAGACTACAGACGGCTCACACACTCAGGGCTCAACGGCGTGATATGCTTTCAGGAAACCTACCACCGCGAGCGCTACAAAGTATATCATCCGGCAGGACAGAAAAGCAACTACGAATGGCGTCTCAACGGCTTCGACCGCATGGGGCAGGCAGGAGTGCACAAAATAGGCATGGGCGTCCTCATCGGTCTGGAAGACTGGCGCACCGACGTCACAATGATGGCGCGGCACCTCACCTATCTCCGTAAAAACTACTGGCGCACCAAATACTCGGTCAATTTCCCCCGTATGCGCCCGTCAGAATCGGGTTTCCAACCCAATGTTGTGATGAGCGACCGCGAACTTGCGCAGGTGACATTCGCCTTCCGGATTTTCGACCCCGATGTGGACATCTCTTACTCCACCCGCGAAAAGCACACCTTCCGCAACAACATGGCGACACTTGGCGTCACAACCATGAGCGCCGGCTCACGCGTCGACCCGGGCGGCTACGCCACACATGCCGACAGTCTGGCACAGTTCACCATCAGCGACGACGCATCGCCCGAACGTGTCGCCGCCGACCTGCGGGCATTAGGGCGCGAACCGGTGTGGAAAGACTGGGACCGTGTGTTCGACCTCGCAGATATTGCAAAAGGCGTATGAACGACAACGAAAGGTACTCACGCCAGACGATGCTTCCATGCATAGGCGACGAAGGTCAGCGAAAACTGCGTGACGCACGCGTGTCGGTGATAGGACTCGGTGGTCTCGGCGCCCCGGCAGCGACATATCTCGCAGGCGCAGGCATAGGAACGCTCGTCCTTGTCGATGCCGACACAGTGAGTCTTAGCAACCTGCAGCGACAGGTGCTCTATTCTGAGAAAGAAATAGGTATGTCCAAGGCAGAATGCGCCGCAAGGCGTCTGAATGCTCTGAACTCAACTGTCGCAACCGTGCCCTTCGCCCGGAGACTCACAGAACAGAACGGCGAGGACATCCTTCATGGCTGCGACGTAGTGGTCGACTGCACTGACAACTACGAGGCACGCTACACCATCGACAGTCTGTGCCGCAAGCTCGGAATACCATGGGTCTACGGTTCCATAGGAGAGTTTTCCGGGCAGGTCAGCATCTTCGGCTACAAGTCCGGCACCCGTTACACCGACCTCTATCCCGACCGCGACGCCCTGTGCTCACTGCCGCATTCAGTGCGCGGCGTGCTCGGCGCCGTTCCGGGCGTCATTGGCGCAATCCAGGCAAACGAGGTCGTAAAACTCATAGCCGGCTGCGAGGATATCCTTGACGGACGCCTTTTCACAATCGATCTCATGTCGATGGAAACTAATATTTTCAATCTGGGCGGCAAGCCCGTTTATAAATCTGAGAAATGAGCATAAGCAAAGGTTTTGACGAATACGCCAGCGAATACGACGCATGGTTTCTCGAAAATCCAAATGTTTTGGAATCGGAAGTGCGCCTTGTAGCCTCCACACTGCGGGGCGCCGGCAATATACTATCCGTAGGCTGCGGCAGCGGTCTGTTTGAAAAAATTCTGCGCGAGAACTTCGGAATCGACATCACCGACGGCGTGGAGCCCTCGGCACCCATGGCAGAGATAGCGCGCCGCAGAGGAATGAATGTCACAGAAGCCACAGGCGAGGAATATGATTTCCCCGACGGGCAGTACGACGCCATTCTCTTCAACGGCTGTCCGAGCTATATCACCGACCTCAGGGCAGTTGTAGAGAAGGTCTTTGCGGCGCTCCGTCCGGGCGGACGCATAATCCTCATCGACGTACCCAAGGAAAGCACCTATGGCATAATGTAAAATCTTGCAAAGACACTCGGCACGTGGGCCCATCCTCTCCTGGAGGGCGTATATCCGCCCAACCCCTATCCCATCGAGCTGTGCAAAGTGGCAAGATGGCGCACCACGGCTGAAAAGACATTGCTTCTGGAGCAGACCGGATTCAAAAACCTGCAGTTCGCCCAGACCCTCACAACTCATCCGCTCTATTCCGACCTCATGGCAGAAGAGCCGACGGAAGGTTGCGACAAGGGAGACTACGTAGCAATAACAGCTTATAAATAAACATTATGCCTACAGAACAGAAATGGTCCGCCCAGGCGTGGGCGAAAGCCGAACACATCTATAAGGCTATTCTCGAACTACCCTTCGTCAAAGAACTGGCAGCAGGAACCCTGTCGCGCGAGACATTCAACCGCTATATAGGTCAGGACAGCCTCTATATCAACAACTACTGCCGCGTACTCTCTCATATAGCATCGCGCCTGCACGACGCCGCCATGACAGAAGCCTTTCTGGGATTCGCGCAGGATGGTGTTGCCGTGGAGAAAGCTCTACACTCCATCTATATCTCCGACCGCCCGACTGAAATGTCTCCCGCCTGCCTCTTCTACACCTCCGTGCTGAACGCTCAGGCGACAATGCCCGTCGAAGTGGAAGCCGCCGCCATACTCCCGTGCTTCTGGGTATACCTCAAAGTAGGAAAACACATAGCCGGCACGTGCGCGCCGGGCAACCCATACGCCGACTGGATAGCCTGCTATTCCGACCCCGCCTTCGATGTGTCGAACGACAAGGCAATAGCGATATGCGACGAACTCGCAGAGAAAGCCTCGCCCGACGTACGCGCCATAATGACCGATATCTTCGTAGAATGCACACGCATGGAATGGCTCTTCTGGCACGGGGCATACGAAAACCTGAAATGGACAATAAACTGACATGAAAGAATACAAAAGAGCTCTTACCATCGCCGGTTCCGACCCCTCCGGCGGCGCCGGACTGCAGGCGGACCTCAAGACTTTTTCCGCCCTTGGCGTATTCGGCACCACAGCAATAGTGGCGATAGTCGACGAAAACACACAGGGCGTCTATGGCGTACATCCCGTTCCTGACAACTTTGTTGCCGGTCAGATACGCTCCGTAATAAGCGACATAGGCACAGACGCCGTAAAAATAGGAATGCTCCATAGCTCGCCGCTGATAAGAACGGTTCTCGCCACACTGAAAGAATATCCCGACGTCCGCGACATTGTCCTCGACCCCGTCATGGTAGCGACATCCGGCGACCCGCTGCTTGAGCCGGAAGCGATAGGCACACTGCGCGACGAACTAATGCCATACTGTCGCGTGATAACGCCCAACCTTCCGGAAGCATCGCTCCTTCTCGGACGCGACATCGACAGGCAGGACCAGCTTGAAGACGCCGCACGCGAACTGGCAGCACTATATCCCGACGCGCATGTTTCTGTTATGCTCAAAGCGGGACATCTTTCCGACGACACCCTCACCGACATATTCTATAACGCCGAGACGGGGCGCTGCACACGTCTGTCGACACCCAGAATCGACACCGTCAACACCCATGGCACCGGCTGCACTCTTTCCTCTGCCATTGCCGCATATCTCGCCCTCGGAGCCGACCTTGATACCGCGGCACGGAAAGCCAAGGAATATATCAGCACCGCATTAGCCGCCGGCGCCGGCTACCGCATCGGACACGGACACGGTCCCGTCCACCACTTCCACGCCCTCTGGAAATAAATTCATATTGAATAAAAAAATCAGGAACCGCCGTCCGGCTCCTGATTTTTCAAGTTATAGAATGATCAGTATCTAATTCAAAACGATTTTGTAAGCCTTTGTACCGATTATTACAATGTGCAATCCCGGGGCAAGACCGCTGATGTAATGCTCGTATCCCCGGTAGACTATTGCGCCCGTCACATCTGAAACTCTAATCTCTACACTATCGGCAACACCTCTGATGACAATATCAGAACCATGTGCGAAAACAACCGGTACTTCTGTTTCGATATCGTCGATGCCGGATTTTTCTTTAACCGTCACCATGCAGACATCGGTCAGACCGGTACCGTCTGTCGTAGTGGCAATAATAGCCGCCATACCCGGGGCAATAGCCGTAACAATACCATTCTCATCTACAGACGCAACAGAAGGTTCACTGCTGCTGAAACGCACTGTCTGAACAGCCTCTGCCGGCATAATGCTTGCCGTGAGCATGGCAATATCTTCTGTTTCCAGTTCAAGCCTGTCACAGTCAAGCGTTATCGATTCAGCAGGTGGAACAAGCACCGTCACTATACACAACGCATACACACCGCTGCCATCAGTGGCACCCGCTTCGATGGCAGCAATACCTGCCGCGTGTGCTGTAACACGCCCTTCAGTGTCCACCGAAGCCACAGAAATATCTGAAGAATACCATTTTACCTCTTGCAAAGCTTCTTTGGGGTGTACTTCCGCAGTAAGAACAGCAATATCATTCACATAAAGCGAAAGCGATGTCTCATTCATTGTTACCGAAGTTGCCAACGGTCGGCGGACAGTGACGATGCACTTGGCATATGCCCCGCTGCCATCTGCCGCAATAGCCGTGATGACTGCGGTGCCTATTCCTATAGCCTCGACAACGCCATCGCTGCTGACAGATGCCACATCCGTGTCACTGCTCTGCCATACGACACTCTGTAAGGCTGTCGAAGGCTCTATGACCGCTTTGAGTGGAGACGTTTCATGCAATATCAATTCAAGTGAGACCGGCTCTATAGTCACAGCCGACGCCTTAGGTCTTGTAACGGTCACATTACAGGAAGCTTTGCAACCGGAACCGTCGGTAGCCGCGACAGTTATTACTGCCGAGCCCTCCGCATGGGCGGTAACATGTCCGTCGGCGTCAACAGAAACAACCGAATCATCTGAAGAGTACCATTCAAACGTTTGCGAAGCTTCGCCGGGCTGCGCTTTCGCCGTCAGTACAGCGCCTTCGCCTATGGTAAGCAGAAGCGAGGTCTTGCTCAGGACCACAGAAGCAGCCAGAGGTCTGCCGACCGTTACGACACATCGCGCCGTAAGACCGCTGCCGTCGGTAGTCTCGGCGATGATGACAGCAGTGCCTTCATCGTACGCCGTCACGGAGCCTGTATCGTCAACATCAGCGATATCCGGATTTTCACTATACCACACAACTTCCTGCGACGCTGTCGCCGGCTCCACAACTGCTTTCAGAGCGGCTTTCTCATTCATTCTCATATCCAGCTTAGCCGGAACTATTTTTATGCTTGCGGCAGGCGGACGGACAACAATGATTTGGCATCGACCGCTGCGATATGTGCCGTCGGTACTCGTTGCGGTGATTGTAGTTGTTCCTATATCGACAGCCACGACACAACCGTTTTCATCCACGGTCGCTACCTCATCATTGGAAGATTTCCACAGAAGGACGCGGTTGCCGGCATTTTCAGGCAGTACGGTAGCCGTCAGCTTTTCCGACTCTCCCAAATAAAGGTAATGGTTCTTTTGATCGATGGTGACAGAAGAGACCCGCGCCGGTTTAACCGTCACCTTACATTCTGCCGTCAGCCCCGACCCATCGAGGGTAGCTGCTGTAACGACAGCGGTGCCGGCCGACAAGGCGGTGACGAAGCCCGTCTCGTCGACAGAAGCTACAGCAGCGTCCGACGAGCTCCATTTCACATCTTGCGAAGCATCCCACGGCTTGACATTAGCACTCAGCGCTTCAGTATCATTGACCTCCATCGACAGAGTTTCAGGAAAGACCGACAAAGAAGTTGCCTGCTTCTTGAGCACTTTCACTACGCACGTGGCGCGTGCCGACGGATTGTCGTCAGCGACGACAGTGATAGTCGCCATGCCGTCTGACCGTGCCGTCAGATTACCTTCGCTGTCTACTGCCACAGCATAAGAGTTACTTGACCATGACAAAGCCTTGTTTGTGGCATTCTCAGGCAATACGGTAGCAGTGAGCTTGGCAGTCGTGCCATTGAACATTTCGAGTGACTCGCGGCTTATCACCACTCCAGTAACACCGACTTTACTTACATTGACACGGCAACTTGCCGATCTGTTGCTGCCATCGGTCGTTTTTGCTGTGATGTTGGCATAGCCTACAGCGACACCGGTGACAGTGCCGTCTTCACTGACTGTAACCTTTGAGGTGTTGCTACTGCTCCACGTCACATCCTGTGACGCCTCTGCCGGACTTACAGCAGCAGTAAGCCTCAGCGTCTCGCCGATACGGATATCTGCCGGAGAGGGTGTGATAGCGACAGACTGCGCCGGAATGATTACACTCAGATTCGCTGCAGCATCCGGCATAGCCGTTTCGTTGCCTGAGGCATCGGCACACCTGATTTCTGTGAATGAGAGCGTGTAGTCGCCTTTGGCAGCTGTCGAAGCGGTTTTCAGAGTAAGCGAAAACAGATTTCCGGAGGTAGAGGCAAAGGACGTATTATTATTGGAGTAGATAACGCACTTATATGACGAATCCGATACCTTGTTCAGCCTGTAGATATGGTCTGTCGCACGTGTCTTGTCAAGCTTCACAGTAGTGTTATAGAGCGAGAAACCGTCGGGCAGTGTAACAGTAAACTGCAGAGCCGAAGCGCCGGATGGCGTTGTCGCCCCGACTTTCAGCTCAGCATGGGAGCCGGGCGAATATGTCGGCACCGACGGAAAATCGAGCGCCGCATGGACCGCGCCCGCTCCGATGAGGAGCGCGGTCATTAGTATGATTGATTTTATTGACTTCATTGCTTTGCGATTAGCGGATTACGATTTTTCTGTCATCTATGACATATACACCGGCATTTTCTACCGTCATAGTATTGACACCAGCCTTGATTTCAATCCGGCGACTTATGCCGGTCATATCCGTGAACGTGACAACTGTATCTTCAGGCGACTCTACCGTTATTGTGTGACCTTCGGCACGAATAATCAGTTTATCAGCGCCTACCGCACGCAGACCGCTCATCGGGTCGTAGCTTACGGTTATATGGCAGTCGCCGAGACAGTAGAGATTGCCTTCGATATCGGAAGCCATCACATCGGTGAGCACTACGTCATATTCTCCGGCAGCCATCGTCAGTGCTGCCTCGAACCTGACACGCACGGCAGCTCCGTCCGCTGCGCGATACGGTTCTGTGGCGTAGGTCAGCACTCTTGTAGAGCTTCCATTGTCGGCAAATGCTACTGAATGATCTGCGGACACAGCACCGACAACCTTGAGACCTTCGGCAACGGCAACATCAAACTGGAGACCGCAGTAGCGGCTACCGTCGTCGGGCAGCACAAGCACCTCCATGCCGGAAGCGTCAAGCGAAAGTCCGCCGCAGATCATATCATCGTCGCCGGCAGCACGGGCATAGGCAACACTTGCAACAGGAGCAGTATACGCCAGAACCTCTGTAACCACGCCTGAGAGGTCGCCGACCGTAAGAGCGCCGTCACTGTTCAGATCGACAGCCTCAAAGACAAGCTTGCTGTCGATATCTCCGACCACGCCACGCGCGGTGAGTACCACGTCGTTGACAGCCAGCGAGCCCGAGCCATTGGCATCGCCGCGCAGCGGAACAACCCTGACATGACATTCGGCACGCGCACCGTATGTGTCGGCGGCTGTTGCCACTACCGTAGCTTCTCCGGGCGCTGTCGCTGTCACGGTGCCTTTGTCGTTGACAGTAACACAATTGTCGCCCTCTATGCTCCAGATCACCGATGTATTTGTGGCTCCTGCCGGGCTGACTGTCGCCCCTATGGTGACACTCTTGCTGACCTCAAGCGTCAGATTGCTTTCCGTGAGAACAACCGATGTTACAGGCACAAGCACTGTCAGCTCCATCGTGCCAGACACTTCGCTGCCGTCGGTCGACTTGGCGGTGACGGTCACAGTGCCCGGCGCTATACCGGTGACAGTGCCGTCGGCTCCTACAGTCGCTACGGACGTATCCGACGAAGACCATACAAGACCGTCGTCGAACGCATCGGCAGGCATGACGGCTGCATATATCTTCATTGTCTCTCCGACAGGCAGGAGCGTCGATTCGGATGTCAGGACAATCGACTCGACATACAGATGAGGTATCACACGTGTGACGGTAGTACCCCATCCCTGCGGCGAACGGGCGCGGAAACTGAGCACATACTCGTCGGCAACGGCAGCGGGGAAATCTATATCCTTCAGTTCCACCTCGGCGTCTGTACCGCCCGTAACCTTGATAGGCGTTCCTTTGCCATAGCCGGGATCTGCGCCCCAGAAATATTCGGCACCGGTTATCTCGGCGCTGCATTCGTCGGGAATGGTGACAATTGCCGTTACTGTAGTCGACCATGCGCGACCTGAGCATGTGCGGAAGCCTATGGTGTGCTGCCCCGGTGCAAGACCGTCGGTAAGTACATCCACGTCTATCATTCCGCCAGTCGCACCAAGCTGTGCAGTGAGCGGCGTTGCTTTGCCTACGCCGGGATCTTTATCCCAGAAGTATTCCGCTTTCCAGTCGGCAGCCTGTGGTTCTGCCGGAACGGCGACAAGATAGGTATGCGTCTGCGACCATGCACCCCCGGCGTTTACACGCAGCCCGAGAGTGTGCGAACCGGCGTCGAGCCCCTCGGCAGAAAGCGTTGCGGCAATCTCGCCGCCGGAAAAAGTTCCAGCAGGCATAGGCGTTGCTTTGCCTACGCCGGGATCTTTATCCCAGAAGTATTCGCCTGTCCAGACTGTTGCCTTCGGGTCGGCTTCTATCATCACAAAGTTATATAATGTCTGCGTCCACCGTCCGCCGCTGAAGGCTCGCATGCCGAGCATATTCATGCCCGGTTTCAGACCTGTGGCGTCTATGGTGAAGCTATGGTAGCCGCCGGCTTCGCCGCCGTCAGTCATCCTGCTGGCACGACCTATTCCGGGGTCGGAGTTCCAGAAGTACTCTCCGCGCACCTGCCCTGTCGCAGGCAGTGCACCGAAAAGTAAAGGAAGCAGCAAGATGGCGATGCGACAGAGCCGGAGCTTTGTCAGCATCGGATTATTCATTTTGGTTCTCGATTTTAAGTTTCACGGTGATTTTGCCGTCGGTGGGCTTCACGGGAACAAGTGCCTCTGTGATATGGGGCAGGAACATCGGGATGCCTGACAGGACATAGGGAGTAGCGCCGCCGAAAGCGCCGCAGTCGCCGCCATGTGTGGCTGCTCCCTTGGCTGCCGAGGTGCTCAGAAGTTGCCATTTGCCGTCATCGGAACCCTCGTTCACAAAAGTATTCGCAACAGTAGCGCCGACATAGTAATTGTTGGGATAATCCTTGAACATATCATTGGTGTCGATATAGCGCTCAGCAACACTCAATACATTATTTTGGATAACATTGTTTGTGCAATCATTGTAAATTACACAACTTTTCGGCACCTGATTGCTGTCAAAACCTTCGTGTGTATTGATAAGAATATTATTTCGTATAGTAGAATTTTTGAAACTGGTAATTAGATAATTGGAGCTGTGATAATAGTCGTTTCCACTACTCACTACTATATTATTTTCAAAAATACATCCGGAGTCACCACTCACACAATACAGAATGATATTGTCACGTGCGACCGAATTCGACGGAAGAGACAACGTGGAGGCAATATAACATTGAGTAACAAGATTATTCTCACCACCCCCACTAATGTCATTAATCTTGCAACGAGATACTGTAGCATCTCCAATAAACTGTATCGAATTTGCATCGCACCCCTCGATTTTTGAACCTTTACTCAAATAGGCAACACTTACAACAGCAGATTGCGATTCTGCCCACTTCTTGTTCTTGTCAAGAAAATATCCTGTGCCTATAATTGTCATATTGTCGCGGCTTCTCACATCTATAGTGCCATGATTTCCGGGATCGAGCAGAAGGGTGTCGCCGGGAAGGACGTTGATGTCTGCCATGGCTTCAGCAACGGTTTTGAACTGCGCTTTGGCGAAGGGGCTCGGATTGATGCGCCAGCAGGTAGCGTCGGCGGCAGCGGCGCCTGCAAGCACACAGGCGGCAAGAAGAATCAGCTGTTTTTTCATGTCGTTAAATTTTTAGTTTTTCCTGACATGCTTCCGCTGCCGTTCCCCTTTGGGCGGTGCGTGTCCAAGAGTGTGATGTGGTATTAATGTATATAAAAAGAATGCGTGGGAAACCATACCGTTGCCCGTTCCCGTATGGAGGCCTTCGCATTGCCTAAATTCGAAGAACGAGCAACGCAGAAGCCCACGCAAAATCATATATACACGTCTTGCAGCTACCGCAGTACGCAGCCGCCACACATAGCCGGATATACAATCCATGGACATCTACCGTTGCCGATTCTGATCGAATTTAAGAAAGTTGCGAAGTTTCCATACGTCAGAACAAGCGTTGATAAACGCCTTTCAAAAATTAATTGTCTTGCAGTCACTCTTGACCGCAATTTCCTCCCGCCCCGTAGAACCCACAAACAGTCGGGCTTCTGCGTTACGTTTGGATTTCAAAAGTAGTCAAATTCTTACAATCTTCAAATTCCAAGCACAGAATTTAACATTTTTAATACTCATTGGTATAATATAACGTATTTGATAAGAATAATTCTTCCGGCAAGCACGGCTCTTTCATTTTAACTCAAAATAACGGCATAATCTCCCTTACCCGATTCT
>USMC01000008.1 GCA_900555715.1 uncultured Porphyromonadaceae bacterium
TGAACCGGGTAAGGGTAGTTATGTCTATATTTTTGTTTTAAATGAAAGAGCCGTGCGAAATAACGGTGAAAAACCGCGGAATATCCGGTCGGGACAGAGTTTGCATCATATAAAAAAGCCCGCAATTGCGGGCTCTTTTATAGCTTAGTGGTTTAACACGCCTCATTAATAATCACAATGCAAAGTTAGCATCATAGCACGGGGCGCGCAATACCTCCGGAGAGGTATTTATCAGTCGATTATGTCGAAACCTGTGTATTTGCGCAGGCATTCCGGAACGACAATACCCTCTGGCGTCTGGTTGTCCTCCAGAAGAGCGGCAACGATACGCGGAAGGGCGAGTGCAGACCCGTTGAGGGTGTGGCAGAGGTGTGTCTTCTTGTCGTCGCCGCGGTAGCGGCACTTGAGGCGGTTTGCCTGATATGTCTCGAAGTTGGAAACAGACGACACTTCGAGCCAGCGTCCCTGGGCTGCGGAATATACTTCGAAATCGAAGGTTATGGCGGAAGTGAAGCTCATGTCGCCGCCGCACAGGCGCAGAATGTGCCAGGGCAGTCCGAGTTTCTCAAGGAGCCCCTGAACGTGTGCCTTCATCTCTTCGAGAGCCGCATAGCTGTTTTCGGGTTTCTCGATGCGAACAATCTCTACTTTGTCGAACTGGTGCAGGCGGTTCAGACCGCGCACATCCTTGCCGTAGCTGCCGGCTTCGCGGCGGAAACATGCCGAGTAGGCGCAGTTTTTGATAGGAAGTTCGTCCTGCGGGATTATCACGTCGCGATAGAGGTTGGTGACAGGAACTTCGGCTGTAGGAATGAGATATAGTTTGTCGAGATTGCAGAAATACATCTGTCCTTCTTTGTCGGGCAGCTGTCCTGTGCCGTAGCCGGATGCTTCGTTGACAACATAAGGCGGCTGGATTTCGAGGTAGCCTGCCTTGGATGCTTCGTCGAGGAAGAACTGGATGAGGGCACGCTGCAGTTTGGCTCCCTTACCTATGTATACGGGGAATCCGGCACCGGTGATTTTAACGCCGAGGTCGAAGTCGATGAGCTTATATTTTTTTGCAAGTTCCCAGTGGGGCAGGGCGTCGGCAGGAAGGTCGGGCATCGGACCTCCGGTGAGTTCTACGACATTATCCTCGGCAGTCTTGCCTTCGGGCACGCCTGCGTAAGGAATGTTAGGGATATTGAGAAGCTCTGTCTCGATTTCCTGCTGTGTACGCTGCAGCTCTTCGTTGATTGCTTTCTGTTCTTCTTTGAGCACGGCGACGCTTTCTTTTGCCTTTTCTGCTTCGTCCTTGCGCCCTTCTTTCATGGCTTTGCCGATGGAGGCTGCCATGCGGTTGAGTTCTGCGGCGGCGTTGTCGTTGCGGAGCTGAAGCTCGCGGCGGAGGTCGTCGAGGGCGATGACGCGGGCTATAGGCTTGGCGCCGTCGAAGCCCTTCACGGCAAGACGCTCAACGATAAACTTGGGGTCTGCCTTGATCTGTTGTAATGTAAGCATATATTGCTGAATGACTGTTTATTTATTCAGGAGTTCGCGCACTTTGGCGGAGATTGCGCGACCGTCGGCGCGTCCGGCGAGTGCCTTCGTTGCGGCGCCCATTACTTTGCCCATGTCGGCTGGCGACGTAGCGCCGGTTTTGGCGATGATTTCTGTCAGGGCTGCGGTAAGTTCTTCGTCGGTGAGTGCTTTAGGAAGATATTCCTCAATGACGGCAAGTTCGGAAAGTTCGCCTTCCTCAAGGTCGGGACGGTTCTGCTCTTTATAGATTGCGGCGGTGTCGCGGCGCTGCTTTGCCATTTTTGCAAGTATCTTCATGGCGGCATCGTCGGTGAGCTCGCCGTTGGAGCCCGGAGCTGTTTTTCCTTCGATAAATTCTTTCTTTATGCCGCGGAGAGCCTGAAGGCGGATGCGGTCTTTTGCAAGCATGGCAGCCTTGATGTCGGCGTCGATTTTTTCGTAGAGAGCCATATTGGTTATAATATCTTGATTTCAATCCACAAAATTACAAAATATAAGCACTGTTCAAGCATGTATGTTATGATAGTTAACAAAAATTTACAGTCATGAGCACCATTCTTGCGCCTGGTGGCAGATAACTTTGTGACATCAACCTAAATATCAGCACCATGGCATTCGGAAATTTCTACAGAGCATTCTTTTTCTTCAGTCCATCGGCAGATGGTAGCGCACAGCCCGACAGCGCGAATCCTCATGCCGACAGCGAGCCTGCCTGCGACCTTAACGAATTTGAGGACAGTTACACCGGTCCGCATGCACGCATAGCCGATATCGAAAGCATCTTCGATGAGTCCGCCCAGACCCACAACTTCGCCCGCTGCCTTTAGCCGCTACACCGGCGACAACTTATGTCATAGAACCTGAGTCGTAAAACATAAGAAGCTGCGCCTGGAAATCCCTGACGCAGCTTCTTCGTTGCCTTTTATGGTTATTAGAGGATTATTATCTTCTTGACGGTATTGCCGATGCGGGCGATGACAAGACCTTTCATGGTGGTGTCGAGCCGTGTCTCACCTGGGCTGATCTGATAAGATCCTATCAGGATACCCTCAGTGCTGTAGAGCTGAAGCTCAGCAGCAACGGGAGAGATAACTGCAATCTGTCCGTTTACAACTCTTATGCTCGTCTCGTTGTTGAACTTGGAGTCGTCAATGCCGGTTGTACCGGGTATGGCGACTGCAATGGCGTCGGAGGGTTCGGAGTAGACGTTAGGGCCCCAGATGCCGTCCTCGCCGAGCGAATACGACCATGCTGTGACGGTGTAGAGGAAAGTGTCGCCGGGAGTTGCGTTGAGATTGCTGAAGACATATTCGGTGACAGGCTCGCCGGTGTCGTAAGTGCCTACATTTTCGGTAACAGAATCGCCTGCTTTGACTGGCTGCGTGATGGTGATGCCGTCGAAGAAGAGATAGCCGTCGCCGTCGAATTCAAATCTGATGGTTGTGGTAGAAGTTCCGTTTGTGAAGTCGAATGTAAATTCTTCGATCTCTTCAGCGAGAGTTTTGGATTCAACGACGTCGCCGCATGTGACGTTCAGTTTCTGTCCGGGCGTACCTTTTACATTGACTGTGACAGTGAAATGTCCGTCTGCTGCCGACAGGTCGATGGCGGGAGAACTGAGATAAATATCTTCATATTGTTTCCACATATTGTCCAGTCCGAACATTCCTTTGAGTGTTGCGCCTCCGTTAGGCGCTGTCCAGCCTGCCATGTTGGTATAGTCGTCGAGATTGCCATAGAAGGGTGATGCCCAGTCGGGATAATCGTCATAGCCTTCGCACTTGGCGAAGTCCTCGCTGACAACGGTGAACTGCTCGTCGCCTGTCGCGATGTGCGATCGTTTGAGTGTAACGATATACGCCATTGCGCGGAATGTCGGTTCCCAGCGGGCGGTAAAACCGTTGGTGTTCACATCGCATGCGGTGAGCGCGACGGGTTTGTCGAGCGAAGTCAGCGGAACATTTACGGCGCGCGCCTCAGCATCTGCCGACGTAAAACGGTCGTTGGCGCTCTTGACAGTATAGTAATACTGAACGCCTTTTTCAGTGCCGCTGACAGTGTACTCACATTCACTTGTAGGCTCGTCTTTAACCAGATAGACGGGATTGCCGTCCTTGTCGAGGCTGTAGGCAGACACGAGATACGAAGTAGCCATAGGAACGGCGTTCCAGTAACCTGTGAACTGCTCGTGCGTCACATTTTTTGCGAAATGAATAACAGGAGGCATTAATGTTTCATATACCTGTTCGACTGCGAAATCGTCCAGGAGCCAGTTGCCGTCGGTCGCTGCTATCTGCATAAATGCGAGGTGGTTGCCGTAGCCGACATGCGACAGAGTCGCCGACAGCTCCTGCCATTCGTTTGTAAGAGTGAGCTGCGTATAGTCGACGTAGTTTGACGTATAAGGGTCGTAAACTTCAATTCTCAGAGTTGTCGATTCGGTATCGATTGAGCGGGCGCGGAATTTTACTGTGAATTTGCCTTCATCGAGGCGCACGTCGGAATAGGGTGTCTGTACATAGCCCTGAACAGTTTCTGTTCCGAACCAGTCGGACTGTTCGTACTGCATTATTGCAAGTGCGCCTCCAGCCTGATGAAGACCTTTGCCTTTCCATTCCTGGCTGGCAGTGAGTTCCGGGTCTATGTCGTTTTCCTCTGTCTGAGAAGGCGCATCGTTAGTTCCGGCTGTCAGCAGATCAAAGTTTTGTGAAATAATTGTGGCATTCTCTGCCCGCATGTTTTGCGCAAAAAGCAAAGATGCTGCAATGATGGGCAGATAAGTAAGACGAAGTGTCATGTCTTTGAAAAATAATTATTTGGGTATAAAGATGTTGTTATTTGCCGAAGAAGGTGGCGCGGACGGCGTCGACGGCGTCGAGTTTCTCCCACGTGAAGAGCTCTACTTCGCGGGTGAAAGGTTTCTCGTAGCCCGATTCGAAGGTCTTGACAACTATGCGGGGAGTGCGTCCGACGTGTCCGTACGAAGCTGTTTCGGCATATATTGGGTTGCGGAGTTTGAGGCGCTCCTCGATGGCGTAGGGGCGCATGTCGAACTCTTTCATTCCCTCAACTTTGGCTGCTATCCCGGCGTCGCTCAGTCCGCAGTGCGATGTGCCGTAGGTGTTGACATTGATGCTCACTGGTTCTGCTTTTCCGATGGCGTATGCGACCTGTACAAGCACGCGGTCGGCTACTCCTGCAGCTACGAGGTTTTTGGCGATGTGGCGCGCCGCGTATGCTGCCGAGCGGTCGACCTTGCTGGGGTCTTTTCCGGAGAAAGCACCGCCGCCGTGGGCTCCGTGACCGCCGTAGGTGTCGACGATGATTTTGCGTCCTGTCAGACCGGTGTCGCCGTGGGGACCTCCGATGACGAATTTGCCTGTCGGGTTGACGTAGAGTTTGAAACCGCCGCCGAGCAGCGCTTTGAGGTTTTCGGGAAGTTTCTCGCGTGTGCGGGGTATGAGGATATTCTCTACGTCGCGGCGGATGATGTCGAGCATACGGCGGTCGGCCTCGTCCTGACTTATGCCTTCTTTCTCTGCGTCGACGAATTCGTCGTGCTGGGTGCTCACTACGATGGTGTCGACGCGCACGGGACGGTTGTTGTCGTCATACTCCACTGTCACCTGGCTTTTCGAGTCGGGGCGCAGATATGTCATGTCGACTCCTTCGCGTCGTATGTCAGCGAGTGTCATCATCAGCGAGTGGCTGAGCGCGAGAGTGAGGGGGATATACAGCGGTGTCTCATTGGTGGCGTAACCGAACATCATGCCCTGGTCGCCGGCGCCCTGTTCCTCTGCGATCTGGCGCTCGACACCACGGTTGATGTCGTGACTCTGCTCGTGGACGGCGAGAAGCACGCCGCATGAGTTGCCGTCGAAGCGCAGCTCGCTGCGGTTATAGCCTATGCGGTTGATGACGCGGCGGGCAGTTTCCTGGAGGTCTATGTATGCTTCGCTCTTTATTTCACCTGCGATGACAACCTGACCGGTCGTCACCATTGTTTCGCAGGCCACTTTCGAGTTCGGATCGCGTGCAAGAAATTCATCGAGAACTGCATCGGAAATCTGATCTGCAACTTTGTCGGGATGTCCTTCCGAGACAGATTCGGATGTAAACAGATAGCTCATAATAAAAAGTATAATAATTTAAATAAAAATCGCGGCCGTGTCCTGCGTGAAGCAGACCGACGGTCGCAGCGTGGAAATGTCATGCACGCGGCATGACGGCAATTGCCATTTTAGCATTTTTTCCAGTGGTTGCAAGCAGTCAAATCTGTCCACTATAGGGCTTGAGCCCATTAGAGCGGTAGACGGGGTTCGAACCCGCGACCCTCAGCTTGGGAAGCTGATGCTCTACCAACTGAGCTACTACCGCGTTTCTTCCGCAAAATTAATCATTATTTCCCAATCCGCAAAAACTATTTTTCTTCCGACGCGGGGAAGCGTACGGTTCCGGTTTCTACGGCGTGTTCGTAGAGATCGTTGAGCAGTTTTTTGTCGAACATGCGGCGCCGCTGGGCGAGAAGCCTCTCTATGATGATGGGCTTGGCTGCCTCATAGGGCATAGGTGTCCCTGCCGGCATAAAATCGCTGACCGACAACAGATAGACAAATCCGTCCCATTCGAAGTCGACAGGCTGGCGGTGGCTGATTTTAGTAAAGTTCTCACCCGAGAAATCGAGAGGAATGCGTGTCTCGATCTGCTCCCAGTCCACCCATGTGTCGCGGAAATAATCGTAGTGCACGGCACTGCTGTTGGCTGCCTTTTCAAGCCGGTCGATGTCGTCGGGGCGGTCGGATTTATAAAGTTGCCGGATTGTGCGCAGGTTCGACGCGTCGTCAGGAACCTTGAGGTAAATGCCTTTCAGAAGAGGGCGCTCGAGCCTGAAGTCGGACTGATGGCTGTCGAAATAGGCGCGTATGCTGTCGTCGGCGAACTCTCCGCCTGTCTGCTGTGCCATGGCGCGGCGGTATTGCGCCATGATGAGTTCGTCGCGGTAGTCGGCTACGAGTCTGTTCACTTCGTCCATGTCCACTTCCTGCGATGCCACCTGCTCGATAAGTTTTCTTTCAATCCATGTGCGGACGTATGTTGCTGCCAGAGTGGCGCTGTCGGCGCTTGTGGCACCGGCGGGAATCATCCGTGCTACTTGCGACGCTGTCAGGATATCGTTGCCTACGATGGCTATGGCACCGGCAGGAACAGAATCGTCGCCGCTGCGGGCACACCCGCCAATGGCGAGCGCTAACACAGCGGCGACGGATATATTTCTGAAGCCGTTCATCACTTGCGGCTGTCCTTTACCTGACCGAATACTTTCTTGTCAACTTTTACCTTATATTTCTTTTTAAGCTGTTTCACCCATTCTTTTTCCAGAGCTGCCTGATAGTCGGTGACGGCGGCGCCGCGGACGTCGGATGCTTCTTCAGGAGCATCGATGATGCGTCCGGCGAAGGCTGCGTAGTGTGTCCAGCGGGTTTTCTTGGAGTCGTCGGGGCGTGTTCCCTCAAAGCCAAGGTAGTCGGTGATGGGATTCTCGCCTTTGGCGGCAATCACACGCTCAACTTTGAGCTTGTTGCCGAATTTGGTGCGCATCTCAGTGGTGAACGTCTGCGCTGCCGTAGCGTCGAGGGTAGCGGCATAGGCGAGGGCTTCGTTGAGCACGGAATCATTGTCGGCGAAGAAGATGTAGCTCTTGAACTTGGGCTGATCCCATTTGTATTTCTTGATATTCTTTTTGAAGAACTGCTCAAGTCCTTTGCTATCCTTGGCGGCTTTGTCCCATACGTTGTTGTTCGACACCTCGTAGAGGAGTATACCGTCGCGATATTCGTTGACGAGGTTCCTGTAGTCGGCATTGCTTGCTTCGAGGCGTTTGCGTTCGGCGTCGAGCACAGCATTTTCGAGTGTCTTCTGTGCGGTGGCGTTGAGCATGGCAATGGCGGCGTTGAAATCTTTGGTCGGAGTCTTGTCGGCATTCACCATGATGTCGGCTACGGTGATCTGACCTCCGTCGAATTTGCCTATTACACTCTGGTTTGCTTCAAGAGCGGCAATAGCAGCCGAGTCGTATTTGGCTTCGGTACTGTTGAGGAACAGATGGAGCTTGACGAGTTCGTTTCGGTCGAGCTGTGCATGATTCTCCTGCATGAGCTGCTCAGTGCGGGCGCGTGCGGGCAGCTGTGAACGTTCGTCGCCAGCTATGCGGTTTTCGATGTCGCGGCGCGTTTCGGCGTTGAATTCAGGCATACGGCTTCCGAGACGTTTGATGATATGATAGCCGAATGAGGTGGCAAAAGGCTTGGAGAGCTCGCCGTTGGCGAGGGCGAAGGCGGTGCTGTCGAATTCAGCCACCATCATGCCGCGACCGAACCATCCGAGGTCACCGCCATTGCGTGCCGAGCCGGGATCCTGAGAATATTTTTTAGCCAGTTCGGCGAAATCAGCTCCTGCGACGACGGCATTGTATATTGAATCGATGCGTTCGTGCTGTTTTGCGGCTGCGGCTTCATCCATGCCGCGGGTCATCAGAAGGATGTGCGCGGCGTTGACTTCGCCTTCCGTAGGCACAACTTTCTCAACGCGGATGATATGCTCGCCGAATCCGGAGTTGATGACCGGCGAAATCTGTCCTTCCGGAGTGTCGAAAGCGGCTTTTTCGAATGCCCAGGGGAAGCGGTCGTGTGTGACGACGCCCATGAGTCCGCCGCGACGTGCCGACGGTGTGTCGATGCTGTTTGCCTGAGCTGCTTCTTCAAATGTGGTGCGTCCCTCCACGATAGCTGTCCTGATGGAGTCGAGCTTGCGCGCCGCGTCAGGTCCCTGCATCATGATGTGACTGACGGTCACCTCTTTGGTGCGGTGGTTGAAACTCTCCTGAACGAGCTGTTCCTTGACGCTGTTGTCGACAAGATATGGTGCGGCGAGTTCGTTGCGGAATTTTGTGAATTCGTTGATGAACGATTCCGTCTTGTCTATGCCGGCGTGTTCTGCAGCAGCTACTTTGAGCTTGTAGACGATGAACATGTCGAGGTACTGGTCGAGCGTCTGAGGCTGAAGCTGCTGATTGTTGTTTTTGTCGTAAAGATATTCAAATTCGCTGACAGGCACAGCCTTGCCGTCGACGGTCATCAGTACGGCATCGGGGTTCACCTGTGCGTTGAGAGCGGGAGCGAGGGCGAGAACCGCTGCGGCTGCCAAAAGGTGTTTTTTCATATCTGGCGTTATTTCAATCGGTATTGTTGCTAAATAATTACCGGTGGCATGAATATGTCACCGGTAAATATAACGTGACGCTCTGCGTTTTATTGCGCGCCGGTACTGTAGTTCGGTGCCTCGGATGTTATGGCGACGTCGTGAGGATGGCTTTCGGCGACGCCGGCGTTGGTAATGCGGACAAACTGTGCCTTGTGGAGGGCTTCGATGTCTTTAGCGCCGCAGTAGCCCATGCCGGAGCGCAGACCGCCGAGCATCTGGTAGACAACCTCGTAGAGAAGACCCTTATAGGGCACGCGTGCGGCGATACCTTCCGGAACGAGTTTCTTGGCATCGGTGACGTTGCCCTGGAAATAACGGTCTTTCGAGCCGTGCTCCATGGCTTCGAGCGAGCCCATGCCGCGGTAGGTCTTGTATTTCCTGCCGTTGAAGATGATGGTGTCGCCCGGCGATTCCTCGACGCCGGCAAGCATTCCGCCGAGCATGACGGAGTTGGCGCCGGCTGCAAGAGCCTTGACGATATCGCCGCTGTAGCGTATGCCGCCGTCGGCAATGAGGGGCACGTCGGTGTCGGCAAGGGCTTTGGCAACGTCGTAGACTGCCGAGAGCTGGGGAACGCCGACGCCGGCTATGATGCGGGTGGTGCAGATGGAGCCCGGACCGATACCTACTTTGACACCGTCGGCACCGTTGTCGACGAGGTAGCGGGCTGCGTCGCCTGTGGCGATGTTGCCGACAACTGCATCGATTTCGGGGAAATTATTCTTGAGATCTTTGAGAACGCGGACAACACCCTTCGAGTGACCGTGTGCGGTGTCGATGACGATGGCGTCGACACCAGCCTCGACAAGTGCCGTTGCGCGCTCCATGGAGTCGGCTGTCACGCCTATGCCGGCTGCCACGCGAAGACGTCCGCGGCTGTCTTTGCAGGCGTACGGTTTGTCCTTGGCTTTTGTAATGTCTTTGTATGTCACGAGCCCGACGAGCTTGCCGTTGGCGTCGACAACAGGCAGTTTCTCAATCTTATGGCGCTGGAGAATGTCGGCTGCCTGCTCAAGGTTTGTCGACGAATTCGTGGTGACGAGGTTCTTGCTCGTCATGACCTCGCGGATGGGGCGGGTGTGGTCGCGTTCGAAGCGGAGATCGCGGTTTGTGACTATGCCAACGAGATATCCGTCTTTGTCGACTACGGGGATACCGCCGATATGATACTCGCTCATCATGCGCAGAGCGTCGGCTACCATGCTGCCCTCAAGGATGGTGACGGGATCGTAGATCATGCCGTTTTCGGCGCGCTTCACGTTCTGAACCTGACGTGCCTGTTCCTCGATAGACATATTTTTGTGGATGACTCCCAGACCGCCTTCGCGGGCTATGGCAATGGCAAGCTGCGATTCTGTCACAGTGTCCATGGCGGCGGAAATAAGAGGAACGTTGAGGGTGATGTTGCGCGAGAATCGCGTCTGCAGGTTCACTTCGCGGGGAAGTACTTCGGAATACGCTGGTATCAGAAGGACGTCGTCGAACGTCAGACCTTCCATTTTAACTCGGTCGGTTATAAATGACATAAGAAATGCAATTGTAATAATTGCACGCAAAATTACTCATTTTTTGCAACATTACAAAACAGTGCGCCCCCGTTGATGAAATATTTTGAAAAAAACTCCCGCCGCGCGCCGGATGACGGGTCGGACTTTTCAGACGGATAAAAGACAGGGCGATCCTCGGACCGCCCTGTGTCGGGTTATGTGTCAGCGGTTAGCGGACGAATTCTTTTGTTACCTTGTTGCCGCGACGGACGATATAGATACCGTTTTCGGGGTTGGCGACCTGTACGCCCTGAAGGTTGTAGTAAACTGCGGGAATGTCTTCGGTTTCAACGACGAGACCGTTGATGCCGGTGTTTGCATCCTGCCAGTTGAGGGCGGGAAGACCGTTGAGGAGTTTTTTCTCGTTGTATGCATTCCAGGACTGAACAACGGCGATGCCTTCAGCGCTTCCTGCGGGATGGAGGGTGACGCCTTCGCGTGTTTCACCGCTGCCGAATGCTACGGCATTGTTAGCAACGACAGTACCACCGTTAGCTACGAGGTTGTTGGCTGTGCCGCCGGTAGCAGAACCTGCTACATAAGTGTTGTTGAGAGTCAGAGTTGCGCCGTTGTCAGCAGCTATGCCACCTACGTTATATTTACCTTTAACGTCAACCTGAGCGTAGCAGTCGGTGAGTGTTACGTTAGCAACTGACTGGCCGAAGATACCGCCGACAGGCTTCTTGTCCGCACCGTCATTTTCGTGAGTATGGGTGATTGTACCTGTTACGAATACGTTCTCAAGAGCAGAACCGCCAGTAACTGCCGGACACCAGCCGCCGCCTAAGAATGCTGCGAGGATACCGGCTTCAAATTTCTTGGCAGTAACGTCGGCGTCAACGATACCGAGGTTCTTGACAGTACCGGTGCAGACGCCGAAGACAGATGTGCAGTAATAAGCCTTGTCACCGACACCTGCTATGCGGTCTTCCGGAGCGAAGTTTTTGATTACGTGGTTCTGACCGTCGTAGTAGATGCCGCAGGTAAATGCGCCGCTGTGACCGTTGGGAGCAACATAAGCTTTAATGCCTGCCATGTCGATGTCGGCTGTCTGGACGAAGTATGTCTGAGCGTTATCTTTCATCTTCGACCACATGTTGCAGAGGTCTTCTGCAGTAGCGATTTCATAAGGATGTTCTTTTGTTCCGTCGGGCGCAACTTCAGGAGTGCCGATAGTCAGTTTGAGCACAGCGCAGTAGCAGCCGGGGGTAGTACCGGTATCTTTATCCGCGGAACCTGTGGCGGCGTAAGTATAGATATTGAAGGTGTTTTTACCGTCGGCATCAACAGAAATTGTACCCATACCGAAGCCGTTGGAGTATTCAGAACCCATCCAGGAAGCGACACACTCCTTTGTTTCCATATCAAAGACGCCGATAGTCATCACGCCCTTCCACGTAGTGTATGTGGCATAGTTCTTCATAGTGTTGTCGACATAGTTGCGGACCATGTACTGCTTGCCGTTGTGCGTGAAGACGGCGGAGCCGTAGTAACGACGGTTGCCTATACCTTCAATAGCCTGAAGGGTGCCCATTGTGAAGTTGGTGACAAGACCTTTGTCAGCGCAGTTGGCGTTGTCAGGGTGATCATTGCCGTAAGGAGCATAAAATTCACATTCGGGCATGTCCGAAGCGAGGATTTCGTCAACAGTCGCATATTTGGGTGAAGGTGTCACCAGACCGTTCATACCGCTTAACTGATCGCTGAAGTTGGGAGACGCCTTGGCTGTAAGCGAAGTTACTTTAGTGCCGTCGCCTTTGAAGTGGTACATTACAACAACGCCGCTGCCTACAGTGTTTGCGTAACCGATACCGCCTTTTTCACTTGTCACGTCACCTACAATATGACCGATGATATCCAGACGACCGCTGAGACCGAGAGATTCAATGGGAGTAGAAAGAGTAACATCTGTTACTTTTCCGTCAGGTGTCGCAACGCCCCATTCCTGAACTGATTTGTTCTTGTCAATGAAGCAATAGTTGAAAATAATGTTGCCTGCATCATCTGTCGTGATGGCTGTTCCGTTCC
Organism: uncultured Porphyromonadaceae bacterium; assembly: GCA_900555715.1. Taxonomy (GTDB): domain Bacteria; phylum Bacteroidota; class Bacteroidia; order Bacteroidales; family Muribaculaceae; genus CAG-873. Next base: position 12,360 of record USMC01000008.1, read on the forward strand.
ATTTCGCATCGGCGGGAGAAGCGTTATTGTCGCTCCAGGAAGTGACAGTTACGGGCGAGAGTTTTGCGAAAATTTCAACTTGTTTGCCGTCATAGGAGACAATGGCATTGTCTTTGTGGCTTGTTGTGTAGATTTTGCCACCTTTGCCGACAGCGAAACGAGAAACGGTTGCTGTTCCGGGGTTTGTCGCAGTGGGTTTACCCCATCCGCCGTCAAGACCTGGAATAGGATTTGCGACTCCGTCTTTAACGCCGTTTACCCATACTTCTTCGAGGGTAAACTGTGCGGAAGCAACTAACGGCAACGCAAAGACTGCAAGTGCCAGAGCGCGTAATGTTTTCTTCATGGTTTAAGATTTTTTTGGTGTTTATAAACAGTTAAACTTATGTTTTTGCAAATATAGGCAACTTATCGTCATTAACAGTAAATAGTATTATTAATAAAATATTAAATACGCAAAAACAGGGAGATGCAATCTGATTGCATCTCCCCGCCTTTGTGAGTCAGCATGCCGGAAAGCACGCCGCGGAGCCGTTTTGTCCGGAATGGTTCAGTTTATTTGATTGCAATGGCGAAGCCGCCGCCGGGAGCCATGTGCATGGGCAGCTTGTCGCCCTTCTTCACTTCCTGTGTCGTGATGACGTATGCCTCGGGGTTGGTGAGGTAGTCGGCATCGGGAGCGTCGGCGTAGATTGTCGCTGTGTATGTGCGGTCGGGCTCTAAGAAGTCGAGAGTCAGCTCGTAGTCGCGTGCATCTTCGTCGGTGATGCCGCCGACCCACCAGCTGTCGCCGCCTTTGGCACGGCGTGCGGCAATGATATAGTCCTGAGGTTCTGCGTCGAGATAGATGCTCTCGCTCCAGTCGGCAGGCACGTCCTTGATGAACTGGAAGGCGTCCATCTTTTCGGCATAGTGCTCAGGCATGTCTGCTGCCATCTGCAGGGGTGAGTACATGGTGACGTAGAGCGCGAGCTGGTTTGCCACTGTGGCGAGTTTGCGGTCCTGGCTGCCGGGCACGAATGTGCTCATGTCCATGCGGAAAATGCCGGGAGTGAAGTCCATCGGACCGCCTTTGAGACGGGTGAAAGGCAGCATAGCCTCATGACCGGGGCGCATCTGGCGGTATTCGGTGCCCATGGCGCTCTCGTTGCCTACGAGGTTGGGGTAGGTGCGGGCAAGACCTGTGGGGCGCACTGCTTCGTGTGCGTTTACCATAATCTTGTGCTCGGCGGCTTTCTTGACGGTGTTGAGATAGTGGTTCACCGCCCACTGGCTGTAGTGTGTCTCGCCCTTGGGAAGGATATTGCCTACGTAGCCGCCCTTGACGGCGTCGTAACCGTATTCGTTCATGAGGTTGAATGCGGTGTCCATGTGCGCCTCGTAGTTGGGGATGGAGCCGGATGTCTCGTGGTGCATCATCAGGCGTATGCCTTTAGAGTGCGCGTAGTCGTTGAGAGCCTTGAGGTCGAAGTCGGGATAGGGGGTGACGAAATCGAACACATAGTCCTTTTCCTTGCCGAACCAGTCTTCCCAGCCTATGTTCCAGCCTTCGATGAGAAGTTCGTCGAAGCCGTTGTCGGCGGCGAAGTCGATATAGCGCTTCACATTCTCTGTCGTCGCGCCGTGTTTGCCGTGGGGACGTGCCTTGGAGTAATCGAAGGTGGCGAGGTCGAAGTCGTTGGCATTGGTATAGCTCCACTGCGACTTGCCGGTTATCATCTCCCACCATACACCCATGTATTTTGTCGGATGAATCCATGATGTGTCCTCAAGAGCGTTGGGCTCGTTGAGATTGTATATTATGTCGGTAGCAAGAATGCCGGTAGCTTTTTCGGAAGCCATGATGACACGCCACGGCGTTTTGAAGGGAGTGTTTACGACTGCTTTGGCGTCGCCGCGTCCCGGGGTGAGCCACGATGTGAACACAAGCGTGCTGTCGTCGAGATTGAGGTGCATCGCGGGATAGTCGACAAGTGCAGCCTCGTGGAGGTTGAGATATTTGCCCGAAGGTGTCTTGAGCATGAGGGATGTCTGCACGCCTGTGGGTGAGAAACGCGACGACGACACATTTGTCATGTCCTCTTCTGCGTTATGATTGCGGATTCCGCTCAGAGGAGTCTTGATATACTCATATTCCTGAGTGTCGTAGTCGCCGGGAATCCACCATGCGGTGTAGTCGCCGCCCATAGCCATCTGTGTGAGCTCTTCTTTGATTTCGATGGTCTTTGTCTCCTGTTCGGGGAAGACATAGCGGAAGGCGGCGCCGTCGTCGAAGACGCGGAACTCAAGGTTCATCTTCACGCCTTTGTCGCTCGTCATGGCAACGGTCATGGCGTTGTAGTTGTCGCGGATACTGTCGTTTTCGCCCCATACCGGTACCCAGTAAGAGTCATTGGACGAGCGGCTGACGCCGTCGACTTTGAAACCTTCGGCGATGCAGCTGCCGTCGACGAGCTCAAAGCCCAGCGTCGAAGGCTTCACGATTTCTTCGCCGTCGAATGTTACTGAATACTGCGGCTGACCGGTCTGTGTCAGTCCGAAGTCCAGCCGTATGTTGCCGGACGGCGATTCAAGAGCCTGCGGACCGTTGCCGCAGGACTGCATGCAAAGTGCCAGAGCAGGTACTACCGCACTGCCGAGCGCTTTAAAAATGAGTCTGTTCATCAGAGTATTTAGATTAGTTTGTAATTTCCGAACGCAAAAGTAAGCAAAATTTTCCGAACGAGCCACACACATCTCATTTTGTCCGGAAGAGGAACAGGCGGACATTGCCATTTCACAATTATTGTGTATTTTTGCAACCGTAATCAATCAGAATCAAGTATCACCATGACAGATATTAAAGACAAGGAATTCGGTGGCGAGCGCCCGCTTTTCGCCGAGCACGATCTGAGGCTGGAAAATGTTACTATCCATGCCGGAGAATCGGCGCTGAAATGCTGCCGCAACATCGAGGCACATCATTGTGTCTTCGAAGGCAAATATCCTTTCTGGCACACACAGAATTTCAAAGTCGACGGCTGCACTTTCACGCCCGGTGCGCGTGCGGCGCTCTGGTACTCAGAGAATCTTGAAATGACCAATACCGAAGTGCTCGCGCCTAAGATGTTCCGCGAGATGGATGGCATACGTCTGCGCGATGTACGCATCCCCGACGCTGCCGAGACGCTGTGGCACTGCCGCAACATCGACATTGAAAAGGTCACTGTCGCAAATGCTGACTATCTCTTCATGCACTGCGACAACATCCGTATTGCCGACTACCGTCAGGATGGCAACTACTCCTTCCAGTACTGCCGCAACGTAGAGATTTCCAATGCTGTCATAAACTCGAAGGATGCATTCTGGAACACGGAGAATGTCACTGTGCGCGACAGCGTTCTTTCGGGTGAATATCTCGGCTGGCACTCTCACCGCCTGCATCTCATCAACTGCCGCATCAGCGGCACGCAGCCGCTCTGCTATGCGCACGACCTCGTGCTGGAGAACTGTGTCTTTGAGCCCGACTGCGACCTTGCTTTTGAAGATTCGGATGTGAGCGCAACTATCACAGGGCACGTTACAAGCATCAAGAATCCGCGTTCGGGGCATATCAGGGTCGGCTCGGTGGGAGAGATTATTATCGACAAAAATATCCTCGCGCCCGCCGACTGCGAGATCGTCACCGACTGAACGCCGATGGATTTCAGGAAAATGTTCGACCGTGGTGTCGATCGCCGTAACGGCGATTCCTACAAGTGGGACTCCTCGATGCCCGACGACGTCCTGCCGCTGTGGGTGGCGGATATGGATTTCGCCACAGCGCCTGTGGTGCTCGACGCTCTGCGCCGCCGTGTCGAAAAGGGCGCATTCGGCTATGTGAAGGTGCCGGAAGAATACTACGATGCCGTCATCGGATGGTTTGCCCGCAGACATGACTGGAATATCGCACGCAAGTCGATTCTTTATACTTCAGGCGTCGTGCCGGCACTGTCGGCGACGATAAAAGCGCTCACTGAACCCGGCGACAAGGTGATTGTGCAGACGCCGGTCTACAACTGCTTCTTCTCATCCATCAGAAACAACGGTTGCGAGGTGCTTGAGAACAGGCTGATATACGGAGACTGCACTTATCGCATGGACTTCGACGACCTCGCCGAAAAAGCGTCCGACCCAAAAGCCCGTCTGCTTCTGCTCTGTAACCCTGCCAATCCCGCGGGGCGTGTGTGGACGCGCGACGAGCTGACCCTTCTTGCCGAAATATGCCGAGAAAACGGCGTTACCGTCGTTTCCGACGAGATACACTGCGAACTGGTCTATCCTCCGCGGCGCTACACTCCTTTCGGCAGTCTCGGCGACGGACTCGCCGACCATGCCGTCGTGTGCGTGTCGCCGAGCAAGGCGTTCAACACCGCTTCTCTGCAGATTGCAAGCATTATTGCGCCCGACGATTCGATGCGCCGCCGCATCGACCGTGCGATAAACATAAATGAGGTGTGCGACGTAAATCCCTTCGGCATCGCCGCCACCATTGCCGCATACAACGAAGGACTCCCGTGGCTGGAAGCCCTCGTTGATTACCTCAGAGGCAACTACGAAATGATGGCGGACTACTGCCGCAGGCATCTGCCGCAATTTCCGCTGTGTCGCCTCGAAGGCACATATCTTGTGTGGATGGACTGCTCTGTTCTCGGCAAATCTTCCGACGTCCTTGAAGAAGAGCTTCTTGAGCGCGAACACCTCTGGCTCAACTCAGGCAGCATGTACGGCACGGACGGTTTTTTGCGCTGGAACATCGCATGTCCGCGGAGCCGCCTGAGCGAGGCTCTGCGGCGATTCGCCCGTTATTTTTCCTCCTCCGGCGCAGTGAATACATAGGCGCCGAGATCGGCGGGTTCGGTGCGCGGCAGTCCGTAGCCGTCGGTGGTGGCTTCGGGAAGTGTCAGCGCCGAGTCTGCCATGCCTATGGCAGGCGACTCCGGTTTCAGCCGGTAGTCGAAGAGGTAGTCGGAGCGGACAGTGTAGAATTCCGGATCGGCGTTCCACAGACATGCTATGAAATTGTCGTCGTCCTCGCCTTTGCTTTTCAGCATGCAGGAGCGGAAGAAAACTTCCGAACCCGTGAGGTCGCCCGGAGCGACATCGCCGCCGTAGCCCCACAGAATGCTGTTCGTGATTTCTGCCTGTATATATGGCAGGTCGGTACCGTCGTCGGTCCAGATGTCGTCGCTCAGATGGCTGAGCTGTATGGCAGGACCGGACACCGCTGCGAAAAGATATTGGTTGGCGAAGGTGCAGTGGTTGAACACGTGCCTGCCGCCCTCAAGATAGACGAGACCGAAGGCTGCCTCGGCAAACTCACACCCTACAGCCCTGACGTATGAGTGGTATGCTTCGAAGACACGGTCGCCGCTGTTGCGCAGGCGGCAGTTGAGCATTGTGAGCTGCGGCTCGTCGTATACGCCGCTGCCGTCGCCCTGTATGGCGACGCCGGACCATGTGTTCTTGACGACGGTGTTGACGAGAGTATTGTCCTTTGATGTGCGGACAAAGTATACGCCGTCCCATTGCCGCGACATAAGGTCGAACGAAATATCTGCCACGACATTTCCTGTGCGGTCGCCGGCGAGCACCACAGGTTCGTCGACGGTGCCGCGGCAGTCGAGCGTGCCTCGCACCACCAAAGCCGCCTTGTCGTGGAAAAGGAGCTGTGTCCCGGGGGTGACGGTCATCCTGACGCCGGGCGAAACGACGAGAGAATCGAAAATCTGATATGGCAATTCGGCGTCAAAGTTGGTGTCTTCTTCCAAAACGAGACCTTGCAGACGTCTCACATTTTGCCCTGTCGCGGTAAGGACGACAGAGTTTGTCACGCCGTTGGTAGTGAAATCCACCTGCGCTTTGTATGTCGTCTGTGGCTTAATGCCGGCAGGAAAAGTTGCTTCCACGAAGACGAAAACAGAGTCTTTGCCGCGGATGTCGACGTTCTGAAAAGCTATTCCGCCGATGCCGTCGACGTTGAGCCTGAAACATTCCGCATAATCTCCGGAAAGACGTATGCTGCTGATGGATAGTTGCTTTGAATATGGGTTGTGGACGACAAAACGGCGTGTGGTCGTCACCTCTTCGGTGAACACCACCCCCATGTCGAGTGTGTCGGTTGAGAAAACGGGCTGGTCCGACGGCGAAGACGTGAAGCCGTCTTCTATGCAGGAGACGACCGTCAGACAGAGAAGCAATATATATACAATCTTTTTCATTGCTAATATAACGCAATCATCACAAAATTATTACGCTTGTCTATTACGAAAAGAAATCGTAAATTTGCACACTGTTACAATCCAATCATTACAGCGAAACACCATGGCTGAAATCAAGATCGCGGGAGTGATGCGCGCCGGAGCGTTCTCCCCGAATCATATAGGCAACGATGCCGCCATCTTCAATCTTGTTGCCGAGCAGCTGCGCAAACGCGGATGCGAGGTCAATGTTTATACCGAGGAACAGTTCGTCGGCGGTGCTGTCAGCGAGCCGGTCATTCTCAATATGTGCCGCGAAATGCGCTCCATCGAACTGCTGCAGAAGAAAGAAGAGGATGGCACACTTGTCATCAACTCCGGTTTTGCAATCGAGAACTGCATCCGCGAGCGCATGACGCGCCTGCTCATGGGTTCCGGAATCCCTTATCCCGAAAGCATCATTGTCAATACCGATGAAGGCGTGCGCGACACACTGCGCCGCATGAAGATGGAACGCTGCTGGATCAAGCGCGGCGAGTCGCACACACGGCACCGCGAGGATGTCTGCTATGTCCGCCATGCCGATGAGGCGCAGGAGATTCTTCAGGAATTCTTTTTGCGCGGCATCCGACGTGCCGTCATCAACCGCCATCTCGAAGGCGACCTCGTCAAATTCTACGGCATTGCCGGTTCGTCGTTCTTCTACTGGTTCTATCCAATGGAAGCGCATCACAGCAAGTTCGGCGACGAAGCTATCAACGGCGCTCCGCATCACGACCGTTTCGACGTCGAACGGCTGAAATCGGTGTGCGCTAAGGCATCGGACGTGCTCGACGTCGCCATCTACGGCGGCGACTGCATTGTGGCTCCCGACGGATCATTCTCCATCATCGACTTCAACGACTGGCCCAGCTTCGCGCCCTGCCGCAACGAGGCGGCTCCGCATATCGCGCGCTATGTCATGAACGCAATCAAGGAACACAACAAACGCTGAGCAATGGGAAAATACCGCAAATCGACCGTAATGCCCGATGATCACGGGCAATTCCACTGGTTCCCTAAAATGCTCGCAACGTCCTTTGGCGCCGGTTTCCTTCCTGTAGCTCCCGGCACATGGGGTGCGCTTGTCGCCATAGTCCTGTGGCTGCCGCTCTATCTCTGGACATCGCCCGCTGTCACTCTTGCCGTGACCGCCGCTGCTGTCGTCATCTACGGCATCGCCGGCACGTGGGCAAGCAACGTTTCCGAACGCTATTGGGGAGAAGACCCTGTCGTTGCCTGTGCCGACGAGACGGTGGGGCAGTGGCTGGCGCTCCTCCCTGTCGTAGGGTGCGGAATATGCCCATGGTGGGAAATACTTCTCGCCTTCGCTCTCTTCCGTCTTTTCGACATTTTCAAGCCGCTGGGCATACGCGCGATGGAACGCATTCCTGGTGGCGCCGGTATGATGGCGGACGATGTTCTCGCCGGCATATACTCCGCTGCCATTATTCTGCTCATCAATCTGAAGTTCTATTATGTCTGATCTTACCATGCAAGAGGCACAGAACGGAAAGATGAAGCGACTCGGCAAGAAGATGCTCAAGAGCGACACTCTTGTGTTTGTCTATCTGCGCTCCATAGTCACTTCCCAGGCGGCAGGCTGGACCGATATGGCGATAGGCTTCGTTCTCTTCGCCTGGGCTGGGTTCTCGCCATTATGGGCGACCGCCATCGGCGCTTTCTGCGGAGGTGTGCTCAACTGCGTCCTCAACTACAGCTTCACCTTCCATGCCGACGGATGCGACTGGCGCGCCGTGATGCTCAAATATGCGATGGTGTGGATAGGCAGTATGCTCCTCAACTCCTTCGGCACCCAGGGGCTCTATCACCTGATGTGCTCATGGCAGTGGCTTGAACAGATAGGTTTCCGTCCGGACGGCTACTATGCCGCTGCCCGTATATTCACGTCGCTTGTCGTCTCGCTGGGATGGAACTTTGTGCTCCAGCGATATTTCGTCTATCGTAAGCTCAGATTCGACGACACTTTGGTGAAAGTGCTTGCAAAAATAGGCATAGGTAAAAATTAAATCAATTGAAGAAATGAACGTTAAAGAAAATGCAAAAGTAGCGAGGGGAAACCTTCAGCAGGGCATTTATGCGGTTATTAACCCATTTGTACGTCTTCTTATACGTATTGGCGTCACTCCCAACATGGTGACGACGATAGGCTTTCTCGGAAACCTCGCCGCTGCCGTGGTCTTCGTCTATGCGGGTATGCTTGTCGCCGACTACCATGAGGCACCCGATTTCGGACTTGTCGCCCTCGCCGGCGCACTCATAATAGGCTTTTCGCTCTTCGACATGCTCGACGGTCAGGTGGCGCGTCTCGGCGGAATGGCATCGACATTCGGCGCCATGTACGACTCTGTTCTCGACCGCTATTGCGAACTGTTCACACTCGGGGGAATAGCATATTTCCTCATCTGCTGCGGCAACACTGTCGGTGCAGCTATCACGTTCCTCGCACTGGTGGGTTCCATTATGGTGAGCTATGTGCGCGCACGCGCCGAGGGGCTTGACATTGAATGCAAGATAGGCTTCATGCAGCGTCCCGAACGCGTCGTCGTCACTGCTGTGGCGACTATTGCCGCAGGTATCACGGGTATGAATCTTCCCGAATATTCCACTTTCGACCCTAATCTTATCCTCGTTGTGGCGATGGGTATAATAGCTGTCTTTGCCAATCTGACGGCGTTTGCCCGCATTTCGCACAGCCGCCGCGAGCTGCTTAAATCCGGTCGCAGATGAAAAGCGGCTTTCCTGAACTCAAGGAGGCTCTGTGGTGCGCCGGAGGTCTGCTGGTGTGGCTTGTGGTGACGAATCTTTTCATAGGTTTCCGTCCCGAGCACATCCTGATGGCGGTGCTCATTTTCTGTCTGTTTTTCTTCACCGCTCCCACACGCCGGCTGGCGATAGCGCTTGTGCCGTTCATGCTCTTCGGCATCAGCTACGACTGGATGAACATCGTGCCCAACTACACCGTCAACGCTGTCGACGTCGAAGGATTGTATAACACCGAAAAATCGCTATTCGGCATCGCTACCGCGTCCGGAGTTCTCACCCCGAACGAATTTTTTGGCGTGCACAATTGCGCCCTCATGGACTTTCTCGGCGGTGTGTTCTATCTGTGCTGGGTGCCGCTGCCGATAATATTCGGTCTGTGGCTGTATTTCACCCGCAAGACAGACGCATACATACACTTCGCCATTGTGTTCCTGTTCGTCAACCTGCTCGGCTTTGCCATTTACTATATCCACCCGGCGGCTCCGCCATGGTATGTGGCGATGCATGGCTTCGACGCGGTGCCCGGCACTCCCGGCGAGGTGGCCGGTCTCGGCGCCTTCGACGAAATGACAGGTCTCGGCATTTTCGATGCACTCTACGCACGCAATGCGAACGTTTTCGCCGCCATGCCGTCGCTCCACTCGGCATATACTTTCCTGGCATTCCTCTATGCCGTGCGCTCTCATTCTCCGGTAATCTGGAAGATTATACTCGGAATTGTCACAGCGGGCATCTGGTTCACGGCAGTCTACACGTCGCATCACTATGTTCTCGATGTGCTCGCCGGCATAGCCACGGCTCTTGCCGGAATGGCGATTTTCGAATGTCTTCTTATGAGAATCAAAGGGTTCGGTGCTTTTGTAAGCCGTTATGCTGCTTACGTCGCCATTCCCGCCAAACATTGAAACTGAAATGGAAAACATAAATGAAAATGACGTCCGTCCGGACGTTCTCAACTATGACGACATACGGCAGATGGTGCCGGCGCTCGACGGACACCCTAAGCTTGTCCGCTGGCTGCTGCATTTTCTGAAGGTCGATAAGGTCAACCAATGGCACGGAGCCGCCTGCGACACTCCCGGACCGGAGTTTGTCAGACGTCTGCTTTTCGAGCAGCTCGACGTGAAGCTGCGCGTCGACGGCGAGGATGTGCTCGACAATCTTCCGCAAGGGGCGTTCATTACCGTAAGCAACCATCCCTTCGGTGCGCTCGACGGCATAATCCTCATCTATCTCATTACCCGGCACCGCCCTGAGTTCCGCGTGATGGTGAATATGATTCTCAATCATATATCCGCCATGCGTCCCAACTTTATAGCCGTCGACCAGTCGGCGTCAGCCGACCCCGCCAAGCGCGCCGTGTCGGTTCAGGGCATACGCAAGGTGATGACGATGCTCAGGGCAGGAGAACCTGTAGGATTCTTTCCGGCAGGCGCAATGAGCAAGACTACCTGGCACGACGGTCTTCAGGACCGCCCGTGGCAGGATACTGTGCTTCAGATTATCTATAAGGCAAAAGTGCCGGTCATTCCCATCTATTTCCACGGTCGCAACAGCCACTGGTTCAACTTCCTCGGTCATGCCTGCTGGCAGGCGCGCTCCCTGTGTCTGCCTTCGGAGGTCAATAAGAAGCGCCATACTACAGTGCATGTGAGCGTCGGACAGCCTATAAGCGTCGAGGAGCAGGCTAAACACGCTGCAAGCCCGCAGGAGCTCGGAGCATTTCTGCGGAAGAAAACATATGATCTGAAGTTGATGAAGTGACAGTGATGAAAGAAAAAGAGAAGAATTCTTACCAGGCCTCGCTCAAGTCGCTTGACACTGAGGAAAATATCGACCTCTGGTTCTATCGGCCGGTAGGCTATGCCTGGGCATGTCTGGCACGACGGCTCGGAATCACGCCGAACGTAATCACGATAGCCTCTATTTTTCTTGGTATCGGCGCCGGAATAGCCTTTTATTTCAACAACATCTGGATCAACGTTGTCGGAATGGTGCTTCTTGTATGGGCGAACTCTTTTGACAGTGCCGACGGGCAGCTTGCCCGTATGACGAAGCAGTATTCGCGTATAGGGCGCATACTCGACGGACTGAGCGGCGACATCTGGTTTTTTACCATCTATCTGTGCATCTGCCTGCGCGAGAACGCCACAGCTCCGTTTTTCGCAGAACATCCATGGCTAATATGGTTAATTGCGTCCGTCACCGGTATCTGTCATGCGCGTCAGGCGGCAATGGCAGACTACTACCGTCAGTTCCATCTCTATTTCCTAAAGGGCAAGGAGGGCAGCGAGCTCGACTCCTATAGCAGTCTCCGCGCAAGATACGACGCTATGAGCTGGAAAGAACAGTTTATGCCAAAACTTGTTCTGTATTTCTATATGACATATACGCACAACCAGGAGGTGCTGACTCCGGCGATGCAGAAGCTTCGGGCTGTCATCGTTTCCACTTACGGCGATGCCATGCCTCCTCAGAGTTTCCGCGACGAATTCCGCAAAGGAAGTCTGCCGCTGATGAAATATACGAACATACTGTCGTTCAACTGGCGCTGTATCGCCCTGTTTGTCTCGCTTGCCTTAGGGCAGCCATGGCTCTACTTTATGTTCGAACTCGTTGTGTTGAATATTCTCCTTATATATATGGTGGTCCGGCACGAACGTCTGTGCCGCCGCATGACAGCATGGATTGAAAATGAAAAACATTAAGGGAATCATCTTCGACTACGGCGGCACCATCGACAACGGCGGCGACCACTGGGCGGTCACTATCCGCGAGGCTTACCGCACTCTTCCTATCCCCGAGTTGCCGCTGGAACTTTTCTGCCAGGGATACGTCTTCGCCGAACGCGAGCTTGCCCGTGTGCGCCACATACTGCCTGAGCATAATTTCCGCGACATGATGGAAATCAAGGCAAGGCTTGAACTTGAGGAGCTCGTGCGCGCCGGAGCTCCTGTCAGCGCATGCGATATACCCGCTTATGCTGCCGCCATAGCCGCATATACCGACCGCCGCGCCCATGCATGCGTGCAGGAAGCGATTCCGACACTCGACCGCCTTGCCGCGCGGTATCCCATGGCGCTTGTGAGCAACTTTTATGGAAATATCGGCGCCGTCCTGCGCGAATATGGAATCGACTCTTATTTCCGCGACGTCATCGAGAGCGCTGTAGTAGGTGTCCGCAAGCCCGATCCTGCTATCTTTCGTCTTGGCACCGACGCTCTCGGGCTGAAGCCCGATGAGGTGCTCGTCGTCGGCGACAGCATAGGCAAAGACATCGTTCCGGCGCGGTCTATCGGCTGTGAAACCGCGTGGATAGAAGGAAAACCGTGGTTTTTCGACAAACCTGCCGACGCCACCGGAATTCATATCAAAAAGCTATCTGAACTCACAGACCTGCTTTAACAGGTGTATACATTTAAATGTGTAACTCGCTGAAAAATTAACTTGCTGAAACATGATTGTCGAAATATTAGGTATGATTAACAAAACTTGACCGAAATTATATTATTTGTATTTTCACAATCTAAAAACAATTGCTACTTTTGAGGCGTGAAAGCGGCTTCTTGAGAGAATCCGCTCGGTTTTCCAGCGTAAAACCCTATACCGAAAAAAATTAAAACATATAAGTCAATCTTTTAAAGCTAATTTAAAATGAGCGAAACAAAAGTAAAGCCGGCAACTGGTAAGCTCGGCGTAATGGTAGTCGGACTCGGTGCCGTATCCACCACATTTATGACCGGCGTCCTTATGACGCGCAAAGGGCTTGCAAAACCTGTCGGTTCAATGACCCAGTACGACAAAATGCGTGTCGGACAGGGCGCTGACAAAAAGTATCTCCACTACAAAGACATCGTTCCTATCGCCGATCTCAACGATATCGTATTCGGCTCATGGGATGTATATCCTGCAAATGCATTCCAGTCGGCTATGCACGCCGAGGTGCTCAAGGAAAAAGACATCCTTCCCGTTAAGGACGAACTCGAAAAAATTGTGCCTCTCAAGGCTGCTTTCGATCATAACTATGCAAAACGCCTCGACGGTGAGAACATCAAGAAAGGCACACGCTGGGAACTCGTCGAGCAGCTCCGCGAAGACATCCGCAAGTTCAAGGCAGACAACAACTGCGATCGTATCGTAGTCCTCTGGGCTGCATCGACCGAGGTTTATGTCCCCGTCGACGAAAAAGTACACTACACTCTCGCCGCTCTCGAAGCGGCAATGAAGGCTGATGACAAAGAGCATATCGCTCCCTCGATGTGCTATGCTTACGCAGCCCTCAGCGAAGGCGCTCCCTTCATCATGGGCGCCCCCAACACTACTGTCGACATCCCCGCTATGTGGGAACTCGCCGAGAAGACACACATGCCTATCGCCGGCAAGGACTTCAAGACAGGTCAGACACTCGTGAAATCAGGCTTCGCTCCCATCATCGGCACACGCTGCCTCGGTCTCAACGGCTGGTTCTCGACAAACATCCTTGGTAACCGCGACGGTCTCGTTCTCGACGAACCCGCTAACTTCCGCACAAAAGAGGTTTCCAAGCTCTCTACACTCGAGTCTATCCTCGTTCCCGAAGAGCAGCCCGACCTCTACGGCGTCAACTGCGGCGGCGAAGGCAACGACCACAACGGTTACTACCACAAAGTACGCATCAACTACTATCCCCCGCGTAACGACAACAAGGAAGGCTGGGACAACATCGACATCTTCGGCTGGATGGGCTATCCCATGCAGATCAAGATCAACTTCCTCTGCCGCGACTCTATCCTCGCAGCTCCTCTCTGCCTCGACCTCGTTCTCCTGAGCGACCTCGCCGCACGTGCAGGACGCTACGGCATACAGCGCTTCCTCAGCTTCTTCCTCAAGAGCCCTATGCACGACTACACAAAGAACGAAGTGCCTGTCAACCACCTCTTCCAGCAGTACGTCATGCTTAAGAACGCTATCCGCGAAATGGGCGGATACGAAGCCGACGAACTCATCGACTAATCGCACCAAGCTCATAACCATAAACAAAAGAAGCCGCTTCTGCGGCTTCTTTTGTTTATATCCGATTGTGAAAAATCTTTAAAATAGACTTGCGGAAGTAGCAACTTTTGGCAGAGACAAAAATATTGCCTAAATTTGCAGTCGCAAAACCCGGACGGCCCATTCGTCTATCGGTTAGGACGCAAGATTTTCATTCTTGAAAGAGCGGTTCGATTCCGCTATGGGCTACCTCAACCCGCTCCAGTCGTCCTGATTGGAGCGTTTTTTTACAAATACACCAGGCTATGATACGTAATCTGCTTTTTGACCTCGGCGGTGTCATTGTCGACATCGAACGGCAGCGTTGTGTACGCGCCTTCGAGGAGCTTGGGCTCAAAGACGCCGATTCATACTTCGGAGAATACGCCCAGAGCGGTATTTTCTACGGCATAGAAAACGGCTCTGTCAGCATTGATGAATTTCATAAGGAAATGCGGAGTCATCTTCCAGAAGGAACTACCGACTACCAGATTGACAGCGCTTTCTCGAAATTTATCATCGGCATTCCTCAGCATCGTCTCGAAACGCTCCGTAAACTTCGCTGCAAGGGATATGGCATATACCTGCTCAGTAATACGAATCCCGTGATGTGGCGGGGAGTGCTCGCCTCGGAATTCGCAAAGGAGGGTCTGCGTCGCGACGATTATTTCGACGGCATGGTGACGTCGTTCGATGCGCGCTCATGCAAGCCCGACGAAGCGATATTCCGCTATACGGTTGAAAACCTTGGCATTGACCCTGCTGAAACGCTCTTTTTCGACGATTCAGCTGCTAATGTCGAAGCCGCAAGAGCTGTCGGATTCAATGCTGTGCTGGTAGAGAAAGGCACTGAGTTCACCGACTACCTTCCCTGATATGGACAGGAGCGAAGCGCGCAGGTTCATCGCTGCAGTAGGCATGTTCGACGGCGTGCACAAAGGGCACGCACATCTGCTGCGTCAGCTGAAAGATGAAGCTGCGGAGCGCGATCTTGCGCCGCTTGTCCTCACCTTCGCCCGTCACCCGCTGGCGGTGTTGCATCCGGAAAGTGCGCCGGCAGTACTGACAGGAACAGGATTGCGCGCCGACCTCATCCGTCGGCTCGGAATCGACAACATAGGTATACTCGACTTCTCTCCGGACGACTTCCGGCTCTGCGCGGCAGAGTTCATGGACAAAATCAAGGATGAATATGGCGTAGAAGCACTTCTGATGGGCTTTAATAATCACATCGGCAGCGACCGCTTTACTTGTCAGGACCTTGCTGCAGATGGTATGCCGGTAATAGGCGCCTCGAGATACCCCGACCTGATGGTAAGCAGTTCGGCTGTGAGAGCGGCTGTCGTAGGGAATGATTTCGCAAAAGCGGAAGAATTGCTCGGACACCAGTTTATAATCCGCGGTACTGTTGTAGGAGGTCATCGGATAGGACGCACGATTGGTTTCCCGACGGCGAATGTCGTTCCGGAAGATTCTGCACAGCTGATACCGGACGACGGAGTTTATGCCGTCACCGTCCGAACGGACACCGGAACATACCGGGGAATGGCTAATATCGGTATGCGGCCTACCGTCGGTGGAACCCACCGGACGCTGGAGGTGCATCTGATAGGGTTCGAGGGCGATCTGTATGGACAGACCGTCGACATCGGTTTTATCCGCCGCCTGCGTGGTGAGCGCTGTTTCCCCGATCTGCAGGCGCTTAAGGCGCAGCTTGTCAACGACTGCCGGGCGGCGATGGAGGAATAAGAACAATTATATGACGGACGCGTTATAAATAGAAAATCCAATTTTATGACTGCGAAGAAAATTATTGTCATTCTTATGGCACTTGTAGCCGAGCGTCGGCATGGCGCGCGCCGACAAATACACTATCAACCGCGAAGAGCTTCCCCTGGAAGCTCGTGAGTTCATAACCACCCACTTCCCCAAAGCGAAAATTGCCATGATAAAAGTGGACCGTCACCTTCTCAAAAAGACCGACTATGACGTGCGCTTTGTCAACGGCACAAAAGTAGAGTTCAATAACTCAGGAAAATGGACGAGCGTGGAAATGAAGAAAGGCGCTGTTCCGTCCGCCATTGTGCCTAAGCGTATCCGCGACTATGTGACAAAGAACTATGACGGTACCGACATTGTCGAGATAGAGAAGGATCATAAAGGCTATACAGTGGAACTTGCCGATGACATAGAGCTAAAGTTCGATCTCCTCGGCACGTTCAGAAAAGTCGATTTTCCCGACTGACAGACAGCAGGCTCTAATCGGGCTGTGTGCGCAGCTGCTTCCTCAGGCGCGTCGGCGACATGCCGAGGTGCTTGCGGCAGTATTTGCCGAAGAATGATATGTCGGGAAAACCAAGCAGATTCGTTATCTCCTTCATGGATTTATCGGAGTCGCGCAGCCAGTAGCGTATGTCGCGCAGTACGTAGTCGGTGATCCATTCCGACGCTGTTTTACCGGTTACCTGCCGGCATACCGCCGAGAGATACTTAGGCGATATGCAGAGCCTGTCGGCGTACCAGCCGAGTTTGCGCTGCCGTATGCCGGGCTGGAGCAGATGTTTCATAAAATCCTTGAAAATCACTTCCTGCCGGTTTTTCAGTCCTGCGCCGTGCGACGTTATCTTCGACTCGTCGATGCACGCGAGCAGCTCGTACATCGACGCTCTGAAGATCGAGAGAATAATCTGCTTCTTGAATGTCGTGCGCTTCATTGTGCTCTTCTGACGAAGTATCTCGCCATAGAGACTTATCATCTTCATGCAGTCCTCGTCGACGTGCAGCAACGGCTCGTCGATGAAACGGAATGCACGGTCCCAGAGGTCGATGTCGGACAGCTCTGTCACCAGTCCCCGTTTCGACATGCAGAGCACACATCCGCGGAAATCCTCGCTTAAGGTGCACTCGTCGTAAATATCGCCTGGACGTATGACAATGAGCTCATTGCTTTTCTGAGCTATTTCCCGACCGTTGATTTCTATCCTCAGATTGCCGCTGATGCAACCGAGGACGACATACATATCGATGCGCATCTTGTCTTTGAACGACAGTTTCTGAAGGTCGGTGTAGAACACTATATCGTCATCCTTATAATCGAGCTCTACGCCGACATCACTGATATGCTCGAAATTGAAGTTGCGGGGAGTTGTACTGACCATAGTTTCCGGTTTTTGGCAAATATAGTCATTTTTAGGCGTTCCGATGGAAAATACGGCGAAAAACACTATCTTTGCATCAGAAACGAACAATAAACCGATGAAGCTTTATAATTTCGACAACGTCATCGACCGCCATGGCACTTCCGCCATAAAAATCGAACATCTCGATATGGTTTTCGGGCGGCACGATGTGACCCCGCTCTGGATCGCCGACCTCGATTTTGCCGTGTGTCCGCAGATTACGGAAGCTCTCACCGAACGCCTCCGCCATCCTGTGTGGGGCTACTCAGATGCCCGCGACAGCTACTGGCAGTCGATTATCGACTGGCTGCGCCGCCGCCACGGCTTTGGCGTGTGCCGTGAAGAACTCTCGTTTATTCCCGGTGTGGTAAAAGGTATCGCTTACGCCGTGAATTACTTCACGCGCGAAGGCGACGGTATTCTCATACAGACGCCTGTCTACTATCCTTTCCGCGTAGTCGCCGAAGGCAACAAGCGCCGCATTGTCGAAAATCCGCTGCTTTTCAAAGATGGCAGATACAGTATGGATCTTGACGGATTCGAAGAAGTTGTGAAGCGCGAGAAGCCTAAGATGATGATTCTCTGCAACCCGCACAACCCCATCGGCATACAGTGGGATGAAGCGGCGATGGCGCGCGTGGCGAAAGTAGCCCGCGAGAACGGAATGATAGTTGTCAGCGATGAAATCCACGGCGACCTCATGCTCGACGGACGGCGTCACATCCCCTTCCTGAGTGTCAGCGACGATGCGCGTGCCGTAGGTGTCATGCTCGGAGCTCCGTCGAAAACCTTCAACATCCCGGGGCTGGTGAGCTCGTGGATGGTAGTCAAGAATCCTCAGATACGTAAGGAGTTTTACGCATGGCTTGGAGCCAATGAGTTCAATCTGCCGATGCTCATCTCCACAATAGGCGCCGAGGCTGCATATACCAAGGGCGAGCGCTGGCTCGACGAAATGCTGGAATATGTGAGCGCCAACATCGATTTCGTCATCGACTACTGCAAGGAATATATTCCGCAGGTCGGCGTGATACGTCCTGAAGCGTCATTTCTTATATGGCTCGATTTCCGTAAGCTGCACATGTGCCAGCGCGACGTGATGGAGCTCCTGCTTGACAAAGCACACCTCGCGCTTAACGACGGCTCTATGTTCGGAAGCCAGGGAATAGGCTTTGCACGTCTCAACATAGGCGCGCCCAGAAGCGTCATCGCTCAGGCGCTCGAAAACTTACGCTCCGCAGTCGGATGCGTATGCAAACAATAATAATAAAAAATGGACTACCGCATATTTCCGCCCGAAGAAATTCTTGAGACCACGGTCTCGCTGCCTGTGAGCAAAAGCATGGCGGTACGCGACATAATGCTGTCGTATTTCTCCGGAAATGTCGGCAACGCATCGGCACTTGCCGACGCCTGCGACGACACACATATCCTCTTTAGTATCCTTGATGCCGGACTGCCTTCCGATGGTTCGCGCGTCGATGTCGGCGCCGCCGGCACGGCGATGCGCTTTCTAACAGCTGCCGTGGCAGCCACCGACGGCGCCCACTGCCTCATCACCGGCACAGAACGCATGTGCCGCCGCCCGATAGGTGTCCTTGTCGACGCTCTGCGTAGTCTCGGAGCCGATATCGAGTATCGTGGCGAAGAAGGTTTCCCACCGCTGGAGATAAAAGGTCGCCGTCTGAAGGGCGGTAGTGTGGAAGTGGAGACAGGTGTCAGCTCGCAGTTCCTTTCGGCGCTGATGATGGCTGGTCCGCTTATGGAAGAGTCTCTGACGATTGTCTTCCGCGGAAATCTGCAGTCGCTGCCGTATATCAATATGACCGCGGCAATGATGCGTCACTATGGCGTTGACGCCGAAGTCGACCGCGACAAAGCTACCGTTCCGGCGGGAAAATATGTCATGGCCGAGCCTATGACGGAACCCGACTGGAGTGCCGCGGCATTCTGGTATGAGATTGCCGCACTGACGGCAGGATGGGTTACCCTGCCGGGTCTGAGAGAAGATTCGTTGCAGGGCGATCGTGGCGAGGCGTCGCTCTTTGAACGCCTTGGCACTCTCACTGAGTTTACTGACGAGGGCGCCGAGCTGTCGGCGACGCCCGACCTGTGGAGCGTGCTCGAGGCAGACCTCGGCGATATGCCCGATGCTGTTCCGGCACTGGCTGTGACGGCTGCTATGGCGGGTCTGCGTTTCCGTATGACAGGGGTAGGAGTGCTCCGGGAAAAGGAATGTGATCGTCTGCAGGCTCTTGCCGACGAACTTGCCAAAGTCGGAATATTGCTCGACATAGAGAATTATGGCAACACCCTCGCATGGGACGGACGCCGAGTTCCCGTTCGCGAACTTCCCGTATTCGACCCGCACGGCGATCACCGCATGGCTATGGCTCTGGCGCCGGTGTCGGTGTTTATCCCCGGTATTGTTGTCCGCGACGCCGAAGTTGTCGCGAAATCATATCCGTCGTTCTGGCAGGATCTTGCCGCTGCCGGCTTTACTGTCGCCGACGCTGCCGAGGTGCCGGAGCAGAAAGAAGAACAGCAGTGAAAGCAGCTCTTGTCATTCTTGCCGCCATGGTGCTGACGGGCTTGGTGCTGTGGCTTTATGAGCGTCGCTGGCAGCGCCGCAACGCCGCCGCAGAGCAAGCGGAGCCCGAAGCCGGGGCTTCCGGAGAATGCTGCGGAATGCACATCACCTGTGAGAAGGATTCTCTGCTGGCAGCCGTCTCAGAGAAAATAGAGTATTACGACGACGAAGAGCTCGACCGCTACGCCGGCAAGGACGCTGAAAGCTACAGCGAAGAGGAAACTGAGCAGTTCCGCGACATCCTGCTGACTATGCGTCCCGACGACATAGCCGGTTGGGCGCGCAGCCTGCAGTTGCGGGGCATTGCGCTCCCCACGGAGGTGCGCGAAGAACTTTTAATGATAGTAGCCGAGGCTCGGGACGCCAGAAATAAAGCACATGTTTGATTTTTTTGAATACGATTTCTTCCGCAATGCCCTTGCAGGCATAATCCTGCTGAGCATCTGCGCCGCAATCATAGGCACATATATAATAACCCGTCGTTATGTCGCCATCTGCGGCGGTATCACACACGCCAGCTTCGGCGGTCTCGGTCTGGGCTATTACTTAGGCATCAGCCCCGTCGCTACGGCAGGGTTGTTCGCAATCGGCTCTTCGGTAGGTGTCGAATGGCTGTCGCGTCGGTTCAGTCTGCGCGAGGATTCGGCGATTGCTGTCATCTGGGGACTCGGCATGGCGCTCGGCGTGCTGTTTGTGTTTCTCACCCCGGGCTACGTGCCCGAACTTAACGCTTTTCTCTTCGGCAATATTCTTACTGTGTCTTCCGCCGACCTCTGGATGACCGCTGTGTTCACCATCCTGCTCGTCGCATTTTTCGCATGGCAGGGACGCAACATTATCGCTGTCGCTTTCGACGGTGACTTCGCTGCTGTCTGCGGGCTGCCGGTGAACTTCATTTCGTACGCGATGATTGTTTTCGTGGCTGTCGACATAATCCTGAGCATACGTCTGGCAGGAATAATGATGGTGATGTCGATGCTTTCGCTTCCTATCATCACGGCTGAAATATTCACACGGCGCTATGTGCGCGTAATGGCATGTTCGTGCGTCATAGCCTTGCTGACGTCTGTGGGCGGTCTGCTGCTGTCGACAGTCGTTGATGTGCCGTGCTCGGCGCTCATTGTGCTTCTTATGGCGGTTGTTTTCGGTCTGTGCCGTATAATAGTCGGATTCCGTCGGAAAAGATAATTACCCGAAAAGCAGAGTGTTATAAAATATTTATTAACGTGTGCAAAATGGGGACGCCAAAAAACAGCGGCGAATGTACGGCGATTTGTAGAATTTTCCGTATATTTGCAAGCTGAAAATAAACACTGAATCAATTCATTAATAATTAAACCATAAACCTACATGCAAAGCAAAGGAAAACTGGGCAGCATCGTTGCTGGTGTGATTGCTATTTTCTTGGTATTGGTATGTCTGTTTTATCTCTCGTTTACTTACATCTCCAATAAGTATGAGAGCAAGGCAGCAGAATATGCCCTGATAGAATCCGGCGACAACGACGACGCAGCCTACAATCGCGCTTACAAACACTACATGGATTCGCTCGGCGATGAAAAAGTGTACCTGGGCTACTACAAACTCAATGATGTACGCAAATGGGGCGTCGGTCTCGGCCTCGACCTCAAAGGCGGTATGAACGTTATACTTCAGGTGGACATGCCCGACATGCTCCGCTCGATGAAATCGGGTGCCACCGATTCCACCTTCGAATCTGCTCTTGCAGGAGCTGAGAAAATGGTGGCTTCGCACCAGAGCGACGACTTCGTCAGCAGCTTCATCGACCTCTATCGTCAGGCTAAGCCGCAGGCGGATTTCTCTGTGATTTTCCAGGATGTAGTAAGCTCCGGCGCCAGCGACGACGCCGTTCGCTCCACACTCAAGGCACAGGTGAAAGACCGCGTCGACAACTCCGCCACAAACGTCCTCCGCAACCGTATCGACCAGTTCGGCGTTGTCTCGCCCAACATTCAGGTTCTTCAGGGCAAAGACGGTCAGATTCTTCTCGAACTCCCCGGTGTGAAAGACCACGAACGTGTCCGCGACCTTCTGCAGCGCTCCGCAAACCTCGAATTTTACGAGACATACACCGCACAGGAACTCTCCAATCAGCTCAACAACCTCAGCAAGCGCCTCGCTGCCGATACAACTGTTAATGCAATGCCTCTTCTGGCGCTTCTCAACAGTGGCGCCGGCTACGGAGCTACCATCGGTTATGCTCCCGACGCTAAAGTCATGGCGCAAATCGACGAACTCCTCGCCACTCCGCTTGTAAAGAGCCTCCTTCCCTCCGACCTCCGTCTGCGCTGGGCTGTCAAGCCTACCGTGCGCACAACCGACAAAGGTGAGGAAGTCAGCATCGGCTATGCTCTCTACTCGCTCAAAGCAAACAACGGCAAGCCCGCTCTTGAAGGCACCGCTGTCAGCGACGCATCTTCCGACTACGACCCGCTCCGCGGCAACGAAGTGTCGATGCGCATGAATTCCGAAGGCGCCCGCGCATGGGCACGTGTCACCGGTCAGAACATCGGTCGTCAGGTGGCTATTGTGCTCGACGACAAGGTATATTCCGCTCCCAACGTCAACGATAAAATCGAAGGCGGTTCGTCGTCCATCACAGGTGACTTCACCATCGAAGAAGCGCGCGACCTTGCAAACGTCCTCAAGTCGGGTAAGATGGATGCCAAAGTGCACATCATTTCCGATATGGTTGTAGGTCCTTCGCTGGGTAAGCAGGCAATTCACGACGGTTTCGTTTCGTTCGTTGTCGCTCTCGTGCTCCTCTTCCTCTTCATGATTGCCTTCTACGGCTTCATCCCCGGTCTTGTGGCTAACGTCTGCCTCGTCTGCAACCTCTTCTTCACTATCGGTATTCTCGCCTCCTTCCAGGCAGTGCTCACCATGAGCGGTATCGCCGGTATCGTGCTGTCGCTCGGTATGGCTGTCGATGCCAACGTGCTTATTTTCGAGCGTACCAAAGAAGAACTCCGTGCAGGCAAGAATGTACGCAACGCCCTTGCCGACGGCTACAGCAACGCCTTCTCGGCAATCTTCGACTCGAACCTCACATCTATCATCACAGGTGTCATCCTGCTGCTCTTCGGTACAGGTCCTATCAAGGGCTTCGCAACGACTCTCATCATCGGTCTTATCTGCTCCTTCTTCACAGCAGTATACCTGAGCCGTCTCTTCTTCCTCTGGTTCGCCAAAGCCGAAGCATTCAATAAGCTCACATTTGCCACATCGCTGTCGAAGAAGATGTTCATCGACGCACACATCAACTTCCTCGGTCAGCGTAAGGTCAGCTTCACAGTCGTAGGTATCTTTGTTCTCATCTTCGTGGGTTCGCTCTTCGTCCGCAGCCTCAACAAGGGTATCGACTTCTCCGGCGGCCGCAACTACATCGTCAAGTTCGAGCAGCCTGTCAACACTCAGGAGCTCACCGATGTTCTTTCGGCACAGTTCCCGGGCGCTTCCACTTCTGTCATCACAATTGAAAGCTCGAACCAGGTCCGTGTTTCGACCAACTACAAGATTGACAGCGAAGAAGCCGGAACTGAGAAAGAAATCACCGACAAACTCTTCGAAGCTCTCAAGCCTTACCTCCGCGACGGCATGAGCGCCGCAGAATTCTCGACCACCGATGCCTCGCAGGGCATAGTAAGCTCGCAGAAAGTAGGTCCTTCGATTGCCGACGACATGCGCACCGACGCATACATCGCAGTCACTATCGCGCTCATCGCGATGTTCCTCTACATCCTGCTCCGCTTCCGCAACATCGCCTTCTCGCTCGGCGCACTCGCTGCCGTTGCATTTACGGCGTTCTTCATCATCGGTATCTATTCTTTGCTCTACGGTGTGCTGCCGTTCGCTATGGAAGTCGATCAGACATTCATTGCCGCCATCCTGACGGTAATCGGTTATCAGATCAACGATACTGTGGTTGTATTCGACCGTGTCCGTGAGAACATCGCACTCTATCCCAAGCAGGACTTCTTCACAACTGTGAATAAGTCGGTCAACACCACTCTGAGCCGTACAATCATGACGTCGCTCTCGACCCTGCTCGTGCTCCTGTGCATCTTTATCCTCGGCGGTGACTCAATCCGCAGCTTCACCTTCGCAATGATCTGCGGCGTAATTGTCGGCACCTGCGCAACAATCTATGTTGCCTGCCCCGTTGCCTACATCGCAGATTCACGTCGCAAGAATGCAGCAGTAAAGAAAGCTTAAAAGATTTCAACTGATATAAGGCGGCAGCATCTTCCGGTGCTGCCGTCTTTTTTGCTAAAATAATTTTGCATAAAGTGTTGGATGCAATGAATAAATAGTTTAATTTTGCGAAAAATACTACTATTATGAAAAGAATCTATTCCAATCTACGCCAAATCACATCACGCGTCTGCATGGCAGGTCTTGCTTTACTCGGATTCAGCTGCTCCGACGAAGTAGAATGTATGTACGGTACTCCGACAACTGAGTTCGAAATCAAAGGTGTCGTGACTTCAGAAGACGGTACGCCTGTTCAGAATGCGGAAGTGAGAGTGACAGAACGTGGGGTTCCTTCCGATCCTGGTGCTTGTGGCAGAGACACTACGGAATCAGATGGTGCATATAACTTGAAAGGTTATATATCCGCCTTCTCTGAAAGTATTCTTAAAGTTGTCTGCATTCCCGAAGATGCTTCTTTTGCAGCTGATTCTGTAGAGGTGAAACTTACGAAAACGGAGGGCGGCGACGGTGCCTGGATCATGGGCAAAGGCGAGGCTACCGTCGATTTTAAACTAAAAAAGAAAGCGGCGGAATGAAGCCGTTGTCGCTCCGACAGCGGATAGCTCTTGAGCTTAATCTACGTTTAAAGAAAGAGCGCCGTAGCAAGCATCCGCTGCGGCAGCTTTTCTGGGAATGTACGTGGCGCTGCAATCTGTCGTGCCGCCATTGCGGTAGCGATTGCAAGAGCTCGTCGATGCTGCCGGATATGCCGGCGGAGGATTTCCTTCGGGTCGTAGATACAATCCGTCCGCACGTCGATCCGCACCGGCTCAATATTGTCATTACAGGAGGAGAACCGCTTGTCCGCCAGGATATAGAGCAGGTCGGTCTTGAGCTTTACCGGCGCGAAATGCCGTGGGGCATTGTGACCAACGGCATGCTTCTCAATGAAAAACGTTTCGAGTCTCTCAGGCGTGCCGGGCTCCATAATCTTACGATAAGTCTTGACGGACTGGAGGAGAACCACAACTGGATGCGAGGGCATAAGGAGTCATTCAGGAGAGCTGTCGCCGCCATCCGCATGGCTGCTAAGGCGCCGGATATACATTTCGATGTCGTCACGTGTGTGAACCGCCGCTCGCTGCCGGAACTCGGCGCCTTGAAGGAACTGCTGACAGATGCCGGCGTGAAAAGGTGGCGTCTGTTCACTATCTTCCCCTCGGGTCGTGCGGCGCAACATCCCGAATTCGACCTCGGGCAGGACGAACTGCGTACCCTCATGGAGTTTATAATCGCGACACGCAAGGAAGGTCGCATACACCCCTCGTTCTGCTGCGAAGGATTTCTCGCCGGTTATGAAGGGCTTGTGCGCGACTACTTCTTCGAGTGCGGTGCCGGTGTGACTGTGGCATCTGTCCTTCTCGACGGAGGTATAGGCGCCTGTCCGAGCATACGCGCCGATTACAGGCAGGGAAATATCTATACCGATGATTTTTGGGATGTGTGGCAGAACCGTTTCGGTGCCTACCGCGACCGCGGATGGATGAAACGGGGTGTGTGCGCCGACTGCTCTTTCTGGCGCTACTGCGAGGGCAACGGCATGCACTTGCGCGATGCCGACGGAAACTTGATGCACTGCCATCTTCGTAAAGGCGATGATAAATGACTCCGCTCACGTGCTTATTGCGAAAAAGCGAAAAAGTCCGCATAATTGACAAAAAATCTGTGCGGAAACACGGAAAAATAAAATATAATCACTAACTTTGCATTCGCAAAAGCAAGGAGCGATGCTCGAGTGGCTGAAGAGGCACGCCTGGAAAGCGTGTAAACGTCAAAAGCGTTTCCCGAGTTCGAATCTCGGTCGCTCCGCAAAGAATATGAATCCCGCAAGCAGAATTGCCTGCGGGATTTTTTGCAGTATCAGATGATAAAACCGACATTATATATTATCGCTGGATGTAATGGAGCCGGTAAAACTACGGCTTCTTATTCTTTGCTACCGGATTTATTGGAGTGTCGTGAATTTGTCAATGCGGACGAAATAGCTAAAGGTCTTTCTCCATTCAATCCTGAATCCGTAGCGTTAGAGGCTGGAAAGATGATGCTTCAGCGAATAAATCTGTTATTGAGCCAGGAAAAAACATTTGCAATAGAGACAACTCTTGCAACTCGTAGCTATGCGTCGTTAGTCGACAGAGCGCATGTGCGCGGTTACAACGTAGTGCTCTTGTTCTTTTGGCTTCCTTCTCCTGAAATGGCGGTTGCTCGCGTTGCTAAACGGGTAAGCGAGGGAGGTCATGATATCCCGATTGAAACAATTCATCGACGTTATTGGTTAGGTTTACATAATTTCTTCAATATTTTCGCTCCTATTGTTGACAGTTGGACTCTTTACGATAATATGGATGAAACTATAGAAGTAGCCAATGAAACTGGAATAATAGATGAACCCCTCTATAAAATAATAAAGGAACTATGTCTGAGCAGGAAAAAATAGATATCAGGAATAAGATCAATGAAGGTCTCAAAAAATCGTACGAGGCTTTGCTTAGACGCAAGGCTGCCCTCGGACAAGATATGGTTATAGCTGACGCCAACGGTCAACCGCTTATTGTACCCGCGGCTGAACTACTCGCAAAAAGAGAAGAAGAAAAGGCATTATAGGTGCCATCGCCCTTAGGTGAACGGGAAAAACCTTTCGCACATGATTTTGAACTTTGTGCGAAAGGTCTTCTTCTGATTCTTGCGCCGATGCAATGTCTATCTCCGGGGGCGCGAAACCTTCCTTTACCTTAACTCATTCGCCGAATACATTTCCAGCCCTCGCTGACCGCCGAGAGAGCGGCACGTTGATGAGGCTTATTGAGTTAAAAAGAATTAATTATGGTTGCACAGTAACAATATTGGAAATACCTTTGCCCAAAAATCAGCGAGGCGCGTGCCTTGCTTAACTATTTATTATGAGAAAAATACTGATTACGATTTTTGCCGCTGCCACTTGTTCGGCAGCCTTTGCCGAAGGCTATCAGATAAATTCGTTGTCTGCCAAGCAGATAGGTATGGGACATACGGGCATAGCTCTCAAGCTTGGCGCGGAAAGCATGTTTTTCAATCCCGCCGGAATGGCGTTCATGGACAAGACGATGGACATTTCGGCTTCCGTGTCCGGCATAATGGCATATTGCACTGCTACCGAGAACAATGCGAAATATGAGACCGACAATAATATTTCAACACCCTTGGGCATACATGCCGCTTTCTCGATCTACGACAATCTCAAAGCAGGAATATCCTTCTACACTCCCTATGGCTCGTCGATCAACTGGACTGACAACTGGCCCGGAGCTGTTCTCAACCAGAATGTCAGCCTGAAGGTATTCACCCTGCAGCCGACATTGTCGTGGGCTATAACACCGAAGCTGTCTGTCGGTGCCGGAGCAATGATTTCCTGGGGCTCGGTCGACCTCAACAAGGGTCTTGTCACAGCTTCAAGCGCCGATCTTGCCATTGACGCACTGAAAGCGATAGGGCAGCTGCCCGACGCGACTCCTGGCTTCGGACATACATCGCCGGCATCGGTGAACCTCGTCGGAAATGCCACTCCTACCGTCGGACTGAATGCCGGAGCCATGTACAATTTCAATGAAAAATGGACCGTCGGCGTGTCGCTGCGCACTCTGATGAAGATGAAAGTCAAAGCCGGCGACGCCCATGTGCGCTATGCCAACGCCATCGCGCAGAATCTGCTCGGCGAAAATCTCGACCTCATCGACAATGCCAACTTCCGTGCCGAGATGCCATGCCCTATGGTTATCGGTGCGGGCGTGTCATATAAGCCCATCGACCGGCTGACGCTCGCCTTCGACGCACGACTGACGTTCTGGAAGGCATATAAGCAGCTCGACATAGAGTTTCTCGCCGAGCAACTTACACCGTACAACCAGAACATCGTCAAAAAATACCGCAATGCGATGTGCTATTCGCTCGGAGCGCAATATGCCGTCACTCCGCGTTTCGATGCCCGTGTAGGTCTGATGATAGATACTACGCCTGTCAACAGCGACTACTACAATCCTGAGACTCCCGGCATGACTAAGATTGAGCCGACGATAGGTCTTTCGTTCCGTCCGATTCCCCGTCTGTCGGTCGACCTTGCGTTCATGTACATCACCGGTACGGGCATAGACGGAGCACAATGCACCTATCCCGACCTCCTCGGCGCCACCATGATAAAGAAACTGACCGATGCCGGGCTTCCTCAGCAGATAATCGACAGTTTCGGATTCCGGACCGCCGGCACATTCCGTGCCGACTACCGCCTCCACGCTTTCACACCTTCCATCGGATTCAGCTACTCTTTCTGAATCTGACAAAAATATAGCCGGGCTGCGCGCTTCAACAAGTGTGCGGCCCGGCTTCTTTTATGCATGTATCGACTGCAAAAACTACAATATCCTCTGAAACTACAATATCCCCTGAAAAAGGTATTTCATATATAAAATATTAATATTAACTTTGCCAGCGAAAATCAAGATAAGGTAACAAATAGTTTGCAAAAGAGAAAAATTATCATATTATTGCTATGTATGATGGCTGTTCTGACGGCAAAAGCGTACAATGTCGGCGTTCGCGTAATAGATGCGTCATCGTCCGAGCCCATCGAGTTTGCCGCTGTCGGCATCAGCAGAGGAGAAAGTCGCACCGTTACGGGCGGCATGACCGATCCAGACGGTATCTGCGCTCTCGATATTTCTGCCGGACGTTGGAGAGTCACCGTCACTTCGGTAGGCTATAAGTCCGCTTCACGCGACATCCAGCTCAGCCGCAATACATTCATCACTATAGCTCTCAGTCGCGATGACGCTCTGAAAGAAGTAGTTGTTACCGCCCGTGAGGCGCATAACGCGTCGTCGGCGTCGCTCATCGATACCACGGCTATGCGGCATCTGCAGCCGTCGAGTTTCACCGATCTCGTCAGCCTTCTGCCCGGCGGTACGACCAAAGACCCCGCTATGGGGACTGTCAACAGCATTGCGTTGCGTCAGGCCGACGGCATAAGTCCCAACGAAGACTATGCCACGTCGGCGCTCGGTACGTCATTTGTCGTCGACGGTGTGCGCCTCAATACCGACGCTGAAATGCAGACCACTCCCGACGGCACACGCAGCACGCGCATGTCGACAGGCAAGGGCGTCGACATGCGTTCGCTGTCGACCGACGAGATAGAGAGTGTCGAGATAGTCCGAGGCATACCTTCGGTAGAGTATGGTGAGCTGACTTCCGGACTTGTCAACATCAGGCGCAAGAGCAGTGCAGGCAAGTTCGAAGCACGTTTCAAGGCAGACACACAGAGTCAGCTTTTCTATATAGGCAAAGGTATCGACATTTTCGGCGACGAAAGATGGATTGTCAACGCCGGAGTCGATTATCTTGACTCAAAAGTCGACCCGCGCGACAACCGTGACAGCTATAAGCGCCTCGGGGGCTCGCTGAGAAGTACGCGCCGCTGGCTCGGACCGGAAGCACGGCTGACGTGGAATTCATCCTTCACCTACAGCGGTACTTTCGAGAAAGACGACAACGACCCCGACCTTGCCGTCAACAATACGATAGATTTCTATAAAAACACACGCCATAATTTCCGCTGGGACAATACGCTGACCTATGCACCCGGCGCTTCCTCGCATCTGGAGAACCTGAGCGTGACTGCCAGCGTAAGCTATGCTGACGAAAATCTTGAGCAGAGCAAGCATGTGGCGTCGTCGCGCATCATGCCGCTGCCTGTGTCTCTCGTGCCCGGACCGAACGACGTCGGCTATCTGCCGATGCTCTATCTTGCCGACTACCGTGTAGAAGGGCGTCCTTTCACCGCTCTTGCGAAGGCTTCCGGACGATTCCTTTTCGAAAACCGCAAGCTTTCTGAAACTCTGAAGCTCGGTGTAGAATGGAACATGAGCAAGAACTACGGACGCGGGGCCGTCTACGACATCAACCGTCCGCTGTCGGCGGGCAACAACAGCCGCCCGCGTGCTTTCAGCGACATACCGGCTATGCACCAGCTGTCGGCATACGTGGAGTCTAACACGAGCCTGCGCACCGGACGCAATACCCTGACGCTTACCGCCGGTCTGCGCGAGACGCAGCTGCTGCACCTCGACAGCCGATATTACCTCAGCGGCAGACCTTATCTTGACCCGCGTGTCAACCTTGTGTGGAATCTTCCATGGGCGACAGTGCGCGGCGAGCGCATGACATTCGAGCTTGCCGGTGGCGCCGGATGGCACACCAAGATGCCCGTTGCGGCAAGCCTATATCCGGATAAATTCTACACCGATATCGAGCAGCTCAACTACTATCACAATGTGCCCGACTACCGCACGATGAATGTGATGACCTATGTCGACGACCTGACGAACTATGGTCTGCGCGCCGCCCGCAATTTCAAATGGGAAGTGCGCGCCGATATCAGCTACCGCGACAACCGTCTGTCTGTGACGTATTTCCGTGAAGACATGCGTAACGGTTTCCGCACCGCTGCCGAAGTATATAAATATACTTTCCGACGCTACGACGCATCCGCCTACGACCCTTACGCCACCGGTCATGCTCCGTCGATCGACGAGTTGCCGTCGGCGCCTGACGCATATCTTGCCGTACGCAGCAAACCGTCCAACGGCAGCCGCACGCGCA
Source organism: uncultured Porphyromonadaceae bacterium (assembly GCA_900555715.1). Lineage (GTDB taxonomy): Bacteria > Bacteroidota > Bacteroidia > Bacteroidales > Muribaculaceae > CAG-873. Next base: position 43,088 of record USMC01000008.1, read on the forward strand.
AAGAAGGCATAGAGTATACCTTCCGCTCGCGGCGTATAAAGTCGATTCATACGCGCCTCACCATTACAGGCGCGTATTTCCGCACCGTCAACAGCAACAGTCAGCCGCTGTGGTACAAGCCTTCGGTCATTGTTGCCGGTAAGGAACTGCAATATGCCGGATTGTACGATGACAATGACGGCAACATCTACCGCAGTTTCAACACCAACTTTCTTTTCGACACCGACCTGCCGCGTCTCGGACTCAATTTTTCCATCGGCATCCAGAACATATGGTTCACCTCGCGGCAGACCTTGTGGCGCGACGGCAGACCGGTGCAGTATATCGATATCGACGGAAACATCCGCCCATATACCGATGCCAGCGCCGCCGACGCATATCTTAAACAGCTCATCCGTCCGTACAGCGAAAGCTCCTTCGTCAGGCTGACAGTGCCGGTGGAGACAACGGTCAATCTCAAGGGCACCAAGACTTTCTGGAAAAACCGTATCGGTATGGCGGTATATGTCAACCGCCTCATCGCCATACAGCCCGACTATAAGCGCTACGGTATTACCATGCGCCGCTTTTCCACACCGTACTTCGGTATGGAGCTCAATCTGAAATTTTAATCAACAATTATATTTGTTATGAAACTCAACAAAAAATCCATCAGCCGTTTCTTGCTCTGCGTCTTCGCCGCAGCAGGAATGTCGGCAGTAGTAACGGCTTGCGATCCGGACAATGAAGAAGCACTCTTCGTCGTATGTCCGGTCAACAAAACGCCGGAAGGACTTCCTGAAGGTACAGTCATCAAGGAAGGTACCATCACCTACACCGAGCTCAACACAGGCAAGGTGACGACATTCAGCCTTCCGCAGACCGACGCCGATCTCCTGCCCGCCGGAACATATAACGTTGAGGCGACAGCTACCGTAACTCTTCCCGACGGTAGCGAACGCACGCTTCGCGCTGTCGCCAACCAGCAGGTTGTCAGCGTCACAAGCCAGGATATCGAGCTCAACTGGTTCTTCTACAACCCGGATAACACCCTCGTTTTCGGTGAGATTTATTTCGCCGGGTCGCCAAACGCTGCAGGCACGAACGGTCTGTACGACACGTACTTCACCATCTATAACAACACCGACGAAGTGCAATATGCCGATGGTATTGCCATTGTAGAGAGCAAATTCGTCAACACTATAACCGACGAAATTCTCACCGAGGCCAATAAGCCTGAGAACAATTTCACCGTTCAGACCGTCTACGTCATCCCCGGCAACGGTACCGATGTTGCCATTGCCCCCGGACAGTCTATCAAGATCGTCGATCAGGCTATCGACTGGTCCGAGCAGGTTGCCGGTGCCCTCAACCATACCGACGCCGACTTCGAATGGTACGATGAAGTGACAACCGGCAAGATACGCGACACCGACAACCCCGACGTCCCCAACCTCGACAAATGGTTCTCTTACAGTGCTACCATCTGGATTCCCAGCAACCTCTGCAACCGCTCTTACGCTCTTGTGCGCTTCCCGGAAGGCACGACTGCCGAAAGCTTCCTCGCTGATAACGACGGTACATACAAATTCATCAACCAGGTTACCGGCAAGGAGATGACTGGCAACAAGTGTTACCTCGTGAAGTACGACTGGATTCTCGACGGCATTAACTTCTGCCCCGACGAAAAATTCACTACCAACGCTCTCCGCGCCAGCATCGATGCCGGTCATGTTGCCATCTCGGCAAAAGACAAGGACGCGGCACGCTTCGGCAAGAAATTCGTCCGCCGCACATCGGGCACTTCGGCAGCAGGAAACAAAGTCCTTATGGATACCAACGACTCTGCCGCCGACTTCGAAGTAGTATCTGCCAAATAATGACTGAGCCGACCCGCATAGCCGCAATCATCGCTGTCTTTGTCCTCGCCGTCGGCGGGGCACAGGGACAGCATACGCTCATCGACGAGGTGCAGCGTCTGGGGCTGCCCGTCGAAAAACAGCGTCTCGCCGACTATGAGACTAACCCCGCGCAGATGTTTTTCCGCGACAGTATCACCGTTTCGACGGCGTTTGCTACTGCCGATATTCTCCGTCAGGAAACTCCTGTGATGGAGCAGCTCGGCGACGGACATACTCTCTTCGGACTCGGCGCACAATCGTATATGCGTCTCACTCCGGAAAGCGTAGCGTGGGGTGGAGCGCAGTTCGTCACCGGGAAATATGACAATATCCGCTGGACCGACTGCGTCGACTATCTTCGTGTGGCTCCGTACGTTCTCGGCGACGAAGCCGGCGGCGATCTGAGTACACGGCGGTACAGCTTCTCGGGAGGCTATTCGCGGCGCAGCGGTCGCTGGACATGGGGAATAGATGCAGCCTACCGTGCCGAAATCGCCTACCGCAACCGCGACCCGCGTGTCAAGACCATTGTAAGCGACCTTGATCTGCGCCTCGGAGGCACATACGCCGCAGGCACACACTCCGTCGGACTTGCCGCCGCGCTCAATGTCTACAACCAGAGCTGCGACCTCGATTTCTACAGCCCGATAAACACTATAGACACGTATACTCTTACGGGAATGGGAACGTTCTACCGGCGTTTTATGGGCAATACCAACAAGAACAGCGGCTATAGCTCCTTAGGATGGTCGGTTTCGGCTCAATGGCTTCCGCACGATTCGCGCGGTCTGTCGGCGCAGATAGATTACACTTCCTTCCGCATGGGACAGCAGTTGCGCAACTTCAATAATATCACTCTCGGCTACACCGATAACTCCGCCGTGTCATTCTCGGCATCGTACGGCGCCGACCTGACACTTGCGCTTCTTTTCTGTCCGCGCATCGAAGGCAGATATGCCATGCGCAAAGGCACTGAGAACCTCTTCGGAACAGCCGCAGGCGCGAGCTATGACAAGATTGGCAGCCGCAGCCCGTATTCGCTCTCAGAGCTCGGTGCTTCGCTCAGTCTGCCGTTGCAGGTCGCGTTCGGGACCTCGTTCGTGACCGTCGAGGCAGCAGTGGCATACGACCGGTCGCTGGAGAAATACACGGAACCGCTCCGCAAGCTCTCGGCGAGCCACCTGACGCCGTCGGCGTCGCTGAGCTTTTCGTCGCAAACGCATTCCGGCTGGCTGTGGAGCTTGGGTGCCGAGACCGGCTATGCAAAAGCGTGGTCGTCGGCTCCCGTTCTCACCGGACTCGACACGTCGTCGGCTCTTGGCAAATGCGTGACGAACAACTTCGCCATGCTTTGCGCCGACCGTTCGATTCAGACTGCACATGCAAGTATCAGCCGCTCCTTCAGCGGCTTTGTCCTCTCTCTCACAGCTTCATTCAATCACACCGAATATCGCGGCAAGGGCAGCTGCAATCATACGTCGCTCGCCCTGTCTGCCGCATTTTAACTAACTATGGAAAAAGAGTCTGTAATCTCTGTAAAACATCTCACCCAGCGATATGGCACGGGGAGAATCATCTACAGCGATCTCAGTTTTGAGGTGCCGAAGGGGCGTATACTCGGTCTGCTCGGCAAGAACGGCACCGGCAAAACGACCACAATCAACATCCTGATGGGCTACCTGAAGCCTCAGGCGGGCGAATGCCGCATCTTCGGCGAGCCCATCACAGCCATGACACCCGCGACGCGCGCACGCATAGCGCTCCTTATCGAGGGTCATGTGCAGTATACGTTCATGACTATCGCCCAGATCGAGCGTTTCTATTCGAAGTTCTATCCCCGCTGGAACCGCGACGCCTACTATGAACTTATGGCGAAGCTCCATGTGAGCCCCGGACAGAAAATATCTTCTATGTCGTGCGGACAGCGCTCGCAGGTGGCTCTCGGGCTTATCCTTGCGCAGAACGCCGACCTGCTCGTGCTCGATGATTTCTCGCTTGGTCTCGACCCCGGTTACCGCCGCCTCTTCGTCGACTATCTGCGCGAATTTGCCAAAGCCGAGGAGAAAACGGTGTTTATGACCTCCCACATTATCCAGGACCTCGAACGGCTTATTGACGACACCATCATTCTCGACTACGGCAAGATTCTCACCCAGATGCCCGTCGACCAGCTTCTGCGCGATTTCAAATGTTTCACTATGGAGACGGACAAGCCCCTTGAAGCAATAGCCGGAGCCGACGGCATCATCAATCCCGAGAAATTCAAGAATACTGTCGAGTTCTACACTTTCCAGCCCGAAGAAGCCGTAAGAGGGCAGTTCGACAAACTCGGAATAGCTTACAGCGGTCTTGCGCGTCGCGAGATGTCGCTCGAAGACGCATTCATAGGTCTTACCGGAAAATACTGAACATCATGAAAAAAGCACTCATATTCAAGGAATGGGTAAAGACACGCATGGTGTTCTTTATCTCTCTTGCACTGGCGCTTGCCATAGCCGCCTATGCCGCACTTATGGTCAACAGGCTTATTGAGCTCAAGGGCGTCGACCATTTCTGGCTCATAATGCTGCTGAAAGACAATACTTTCGTCGATATAATCAAGTATGTGCCCTTTGTTGTCGGCATTGCTGTCGGCATAGCCCAGATGGCTCCGGAAATGGCGCAGAAACGTCTCAAACTCACTCTTCATCTGCCTTATCCGCAGGGAAAACTCATAGCTCTGATGCTCGCTACGGGTATCGTCGAGCTGCTTGTCATCTACGTGCTGCAGGCGGCTTTCATTGCGGTATATTATTCCACGCTGATACCTTCTGAACTTGTATGGCGCGTGATGCTTACCACGGCGCCTTGGTATCTTGCCGGTATCGCGGCATATCTTTTTGTATCGGCGATATGTCTCGAAGGCACATGGCGCCGGCGCATTATCCTTGCGCTGCTCGGCATAGCCGTGCTGATGATATGTTTCCTTCAGCCTGCGCCGGAAGCATACAATGGTATGCTGGTGCTTATGATTGTCTGTGTTATCATTCTGACGGCACTTTCTTTCGGATCTGTAATGCGGTTTAAGGAGGGCCGTCAGTAAATTATGAAAAGAGTATATTCAATAGTCCTTGTGGCTTTGTCGATAGTTGTGCTCGCATGGTTCCTGCCGTGGCTCTACTCGCTTGTCTTCCCTGTGGCAGGCAGTGATCCCTTCGTAGCAATGTCGCCGGTATGCGACGGGCTTGTTGTCAGCGAGCTCGGCGACAATACCGGTAAGGAGATATTCCTTGCCGATGCCGACGGACAGCCTACCGGAAATACAATCACTAAAGAGGAGCGCGACTCGCTGTTGCCGCAGATATATTTCACTCAGCTTATGGCTCGCGGCATCATGCCCGATACTATCAAAGGTATCGAAGCGTCAATGCAGAATCTCAAACACGGTCAGTGGGTGTTCAGCACCATTCCGCACGACGTCAACAAGGTTCTCCCCGAGGTGTATCTCATTATGGAATCCATGCCGGCGCGCATCGACCTTGAAGACCCCGACGAGGTGTTCCGTTTCCGCGACGGTAAAGTCGAATTTATAGAGATGGCTACCAACACCGTCAACAGCAAGCGAACCGAACGGTTCACACAGGTGTTCAACGACAGAGGTTTCACGCTGCCGCTGCGCTCATGGTCGGCGAATATCACTTCGCGTAAAGCGTACGACAACGGCTATCTCCTTGCCGACGCCAACGGCGACATATTCCATCTGAAAATGCAGGCTGGACGTCCGTACATGGTGAAGCTTGACAAGCCCGACTCGCTCGTGGCTGAGCATGTCTTCGTTATGGAAAACATCGACGGTCTCTTTCTCGGCTTTGTCACCGACACGGAAAACAATCTCTATGCCATCGAGCAGGATGGCTACGGTATAGTGCCCCTTGCCGTCGGTAAATTCGACCCGGAGAAAGAACGTATGATGGTGACGAAAAACATCTTCAACACTGTCTATAAAATCTCTGGCGAGGAAGGTACCCGCTGGACAGCAATCGACAGCCGTACTTACGAGCCCATAGCCCGGTATGCCCGCACGTGGACGCCTTCGCTTTCGGAAAAAGTGGAAGAATATATCTTTCCGTTCGCTCTCTCGTTCACTTCGACATCCGACAGCCTCGCCAAGCCGCGCATCGATTTCGTGTCGTGGCATGCCGTCTTCCTCAATATTGTCCTGGCAATCATTGTCGTGGTAGTGTTCCGACGCCGCCGGCGTTCTGTGCCGTGCACAGTGTGCGCCGTCGTTCTCACTCTTGTATCCGGCATTTTTGCTTTTATTCCCTATATGCTTATCCATAATTAATTAAAATAGTTTTTAAAATGAAAAAGACATCAATCTTATCAGTTCTCGCCCTTGCATGCGTTGCAGTTTTCTCGGCATGTGGCAGCAAAGAAGCAAAAACAGAAGAGCAGCCCGCAGAAGTCGTCGCTATCAGCGTTGACGATGTTCTTGCAAAAGCCGACAGCCTTGTAGGCGACACCATCGTCATCGAAGGTGTATGCACCCATCTGTGCTCACACGGCGCAATGAAAGCTTTCGTTGCCGGTTCGAGCGATAAAGTGATGTTCCGCTGCGAGGCAAATCCTCACATGGGACAGGCATTCCCTCTCGAAATGACCCGCAAGCCAGTGCAGGTGAAAGGTATTCTTGTCGAGCAGCGCGTCGACTCTGCTGCCGTTGCTGAGATGGAGAAGCAGTACAACGCCGCCAAGGAGCAGGCAGCAGCCAAAGGTCAGGCAACTTCCGACGAAAGCGGATGCTCTACCGAGCGTACAGCACAGGGTCAGGGCGACCTCACGACTTTCGACGAGCGTAAGGCGGACTATCTCCAGAAAATTGCCGCGCGTAACGAAGCCGAAGGCAAGCCCTATCTGTCGTTCTATTACCTCGAAGCAATAAGCTACGAAGTACAGCCCGAATGATAATTAGTAATCTCTATTTAATTAGTAATTAGCAATTAGTAATTAGTAATTTGCAATTTCTCATTACTAATTTATAATAGAAAAACAGACCGCGGAGTGTTGATGACGCTCCGCGGTTGATTTATATTGATGATTTAATGGAATAATTACTAATTACTAATTACTAATTGCTAATTACTAATTAAATAGAGATTGCTAATTCCTAATTGTTACAGGTTGACGGTTTCGCCGGTCTTGCGGCTGCGTTCGGCTTCAAAGATGATGCGGTGTGCTTCGAGAGCACCGCTGATGTCGGTGCTGGGTATATGACCGTCCGACACGGCATCTATGAAATCTTCCACAAGCGCCATATCGGCGCCGCCGTGGAATCCGACGCTCATAAGCGGTTTGAAGTCGTAGGTCTCTGTCTTGCGCGACCGGAAATGACGGGCATTGACGGTCATGCCGTTGCAGGTGATTTGTCCCTCCGTCATGCCTATTTCTATCGTGCGGCAGTCGGTCTGGGTGAAGACATTCATCGTGAGGGTGATGAGCATACCGTCGGTCATGCGCATCGTCACCACCTGATTGTCGACAACGTCGTTGTCGCAGTGGTAGACGCATCTTCCGAAACGCCCTGACGCAAGTTCTTCCTCTACGACGTCTGTCACTGTCTGTCCCGGTCCGGGAACGAAGTTGCGTATCCATTCGCGGCGCCGGCGGTAGAGGTCGATTGCCGAGAACGGGCAGCGGTCTTCGATGCCGCAGAGCGTGCACCGCTCCGCCGAACCTTCTGGAGCGTTGTCTGAACGGAACCAGAGCCGTGAGCCGAAGGAAGAGAGGCTCTTGCAGTGCGCGCCTGTGATCCAGAGAAGAAAATCGACGTCGTGGCAGCTCTTGTCCAGCAGCATAGGATTGCTGCGGGTCTCGCTGTTGAGGTAGCCGCGCACGTAGCTGTGCGTGGCACGGTCGATGCCGACTTCTTCGGTGTGCGACACCGTTATCACTCTGCCGTAATGACCGGAATCGATAAGTTCCTTGATTTTCATGAACATCGGATGATACCTCATCACATGGCAGATAGACACTATCAGATTTTTCTCCTTCGCCTTGTTTGCGATTTCGAGACAGTCTTCGTAGTTCTGTGCGATAGGTTTTTCGAGCAGGACATGGCAACCGCGTTCGAGAGCCATCAGCGCAGGGCGCTTATGCTCGTTGCCGGGGGTTGCTATGAATGCCGCCTTGAAATCAATGTCGGAGGCAAATAATTTGTCGTAGCTGGAAAATGCAGCGCTCGCCGGGAGTTTGAACTGTTTGCGCATAGCTTCACGCCGGGCTCTGTCTGGTTCTGCGATTGCTACCAGGCACACCTTGTCGGGGTGCGTGGCAACATAATGCATGTAGGTTCGCATACGGTTGCCCGCCCCGATTGCAGCAACCGGGGTGGGCAAGCATTTTTCTTCAGTAAGCGACATTATTTTCGTTTACCTTTTTTTGATTTAGCTTTGTTCTTTGTGAGATCGAGCACGCGTACATTGCGGAATTTGACACCAGGACCATGACCGCAGAAGCTGATGTAGCCTTCTTTGTTGAACAGTCCGGGATGGTTGCGGTGGTCGATCATATAGGGATTGCCTTTTGTGCCTTCCGGTCCTACTTCGTGACCCTGGCAGGCTTCGCGGATGTTGACATCAGTGATGACCTCGCCGTCGACAGTGACGGTGATGTGGTCGCCTTCAGCCTTGATTTCTTCGGTGTGCCACTGGCGGATAGGACCGAAGTCGACATGCTTGGCGGGTGCTACGCCATAGACACTTCCGTGCTGCTGGTATTCCTTGATGCCTTTGAATCCGTAGTTGTAGCCCTGGTATACGGGATCGTCGTGGTCGAGAACCTGGATTTCCATACCGTGAAATGCTGCGTCGACGCCGGTGACGTCCTTACCTGTGCGGATGCCGATACCGTTGTTGACAGCGGGAACATCGAAGTAGAACTCGAAGCGGAAGATGAAATCGCTGTAGTTTTTCTTCGTGTAGAGGTTGCCTGAGCCGCCGTACTGAGCCGTGACGTAGATGCAGCCGTCGACAGGAACGTAGGCGCTGGTGTTGCCATGGAAATTCTCAAGCGAGCGGCCGTCGAAGAGGAGTTCGAAGCCCTGTGCCTTTTCCTCGGGTGTGAGCTCATAGACGGGCGTGGAGGGCAGTTCTTCGACATAGAAGCGGCGGAGTTCGACGGGTGCCTTGTCGGTGGATGCGATGGCGACCTTGCCCTCGAAAGGAGCTTTCTTGTCTGTGCCGGGGATGGTGTTGACAGGCTTGTTGACTGCTATGTCGGTGCCGTTGGCGTTAACGAAGAGGCGGTCGTTGATCATGCGGATGTATATACGGTTCCACTGGTTTTTCTTAGCTTTGACAACTGCATCGGGATTGGCTTCAGTGCAGATACCGTTTTCAGCAGAAAGTTTGACAAGGGGCATCGAGCGGAGGGTGACAACGGCGTCGCCACGTCCCATCCAGTCGAAATAGAGCTCGAAGTTTTCCATTTTGTCGCCGACTAAGATGTCGGTCGATTTTGTGGTGGAAGCAGCCTTGAAGCCACCTTCATTGTTCCACTTGTTGAGCATAAGGTTGACGCGGTCGACGGCATAGCCTGCGTCGGCGTCGCCCTTCGCCTGCTGGGCTTTGAAGACTTTGACTGCTTCGCCGAGCGCTTTACGAACGGCGTCGCCCTTCTGCAGGTCGGTGTTCTTGTCTGCTATGAGGGCGAGTGCGTTGGCCGCGGGATATGCTGCTTCGGCATCGCTGAGATATTCGGCGGCGAGCATGGCGGCGGGGAGGGTAGTGACCTTTGCGAGGGAGCCCATCACCTGCTTGCGCACCTGTGCGCCGGGGTTGAGATCGAGAATGTCGGCGTAAAGACTGTAGGCGGCTGCGGGTGTCAGACCTGCACGACCGGAGAGAGCGACGACGCGACCGAGAAGTGCGTCACGTTCCTGACCTTTTGCAGCGGCTGCTACATTGAAAAGGTCCGATATCTCGGCGGGGTTGTTGACCTGCAGAAGTGCGTTGTAAGCAGCTGCATGTTCTTTGCCGTTGAAGCCCTCGACAAGTTTGGCGACAGCTTCGGGAGTACCTGCCTGAGCCAGAAGAGGATAGTAGAGCGCCGGTTTTTTGCTTGTTGCCATGCGCTTCTCTGTCTTGGCGTAGCGATCCTGAGCGGAAAGGTTGGCGATTGTGGCTGCTGCTGCGCTCTGGAGCTGTGCCGTGGTGTTGCCGGATGAAGCCTCGAGGAGATTGCAGATGTCGTTGAAATTATCGACTTTTGCCACACCCTTGAGTGCTGCATAGGCGGCTTCGCTGACAGCGCTGTCAGATGATTTCGTAAGTGCTACGACAGCGGGATAGGCTGCGCTTATGCGGCGTTCGGCTGCGAGAGCGAGAGCGGCCTGCTGGGCGGCTGTATTTGTCGAACCGAGGCTTTCGAGGACACCTTTGGTAACGTCGCCGTTGAACGAGCGGAGAGCCTGCGATGCTGCGGCTTCCTTCTCTGCGTCGCCAAGCAGGGGAATGAGGGCAGAGAGAGCTTTTTCGCCTCCGATACGCGATGCTGTGGCGATGGCGCAGTTGGAAATGTTGGGGTTGTTGTCGGCTACAGCGGCAACGACGAGGTCGATCTGGGAGTCTGCATGGTTGTCTCCGAGCCAGTTGAGGACGTCGATTTTTGCAGAAGCCGGAAGACCTTTGAATTTGGACGCAACTTCGGAAACGATTCCTTCGCCAGCCACGGGAATGGCATGGACAAGAGCCGTGTGGCGGTACTGTGCGTCACGGTCCTTGAGAGCTGCGAGGATATATTTCGATGCGTTTGCGGGCTCCGATTTAAGGAGCAGACGAAGACCTGCGCAGCGGAGCGGTGCGGCGCTGTTCTTCATAAGAGCCTTGGCTTCCTTGGCAACGAGCTTGCTGTCGGGGAGGTTGTTGAGGAGCTGGAGGTAAGAGTCGGTGTAGCCCGATTCTTTCACTGTCTTCAGCGCTTTGGCAGAACCGCACACTGTCAGAGCATTGAGAGCTGCTGCACGTGTGGGGGCATCGCCTTCGGCAACCCATTTGAGCAGCACGGGCTCGGCGCCTTTGAGCTTGCGGAAATAGGCGAGATATGCCAGAGCGGCGTCCGGAGCGGGAGCGTTGTTGATAAGACCCTCAATTTTGCTGTCGACGCCGGGCATCGTTGCCAGACCGCGGGCTGCGGTGGCTGCGAGGTTCTTGTCGCCCAGGAGGCTGACATAGAGGTTGAAGTCGTTCTGGTCGGCAAGTTTGTTGAGTTCACCGAGGATATATTCCTGGAGTCCGGGGTTGTTCTGCTTCTTCAGTGCTGCTATGAGTGCGTCGTGGATAGCCTTGCGCTGCACCTCGTTGCCTGCGAGAGTGGCATGGTTGACGACGCCGCTGATGGCGTACTCGGCTTTTGAGTTGTCGCCTTCGCCGGCAGGAACGAGCATGTCGGTGAGAAGCTGTATGCCTGTCGAACCGGTCTGGGCGATTTCGCCTACGATACGGTTATAGGTTTCTGTGTTTTTTGCTGGCAGTTCGGCAAGACCGTCGGTCACAACTGTCTGCGGGGTGCGCTGGCGGTTGTCGAGCTGAGCCTGTGCGGTCATACCGAATGACAGGAGCAGGACCGCGATAAGGGATGTTATGCTGTGTTTCATCGTTCTTTTAATTAAGGATTAGATTACCCACGGACCGCGCATAGGCTGATTTATGAGAGCGTTTGCAGCGTCGTCGTTGATAAATGTCTGCGTTGCCGGATCGAAATTCAGTTCGCTGCGTCCCAGACGGAGAGCTACAGCGGCAAGATTGACGAGAGTACAGCTGTGGTGTCCGTTGACTTCGTTGAGGGCGAATTTACGGCGGTTGCGGACGCAGTCGAGGAAGTCGGTGCGCTGTGGTTCGGGATCGGGCATCTCGGCGATGCGGTTCATCACGTCGGGGATAGTGCACTCGAAGCCCTGATATACCTTGCCTTTCGGACCTTCGATGTAAGGCACTTTGCCGGGAGACTCGTATCCTTCGCCTTCAAGAACGATTTCGCATCCGTCGGCGTAGGTGTATTTGATGCGGTGCCAGATGCCGACGGCATCGTAGTGCTGCTGGGGAGCTTCAACCTCAATCTTGACGGGGAATTCGTCATCCTTGTCGAGCAGGTACTGTACGGGGTCGAGATAGTGCTGACCCATGTCGGTCAGACCGCCGCCGTCGTAGTCCCAGTAGCCGCGGAATGTCTGGTGAACGCGATGTGCGTTATATGGCTTGTATGGAGCCGGACCGAGCCATGCGTCATAGTCGAGCTCGGCGGGCACTGCCTGATGTTCGAGATGGTCTTTGCCTACCCAGAAGAATTTCCATGTGAATCCTGTGGCGCCGCTGACGGTGAATTTCAGAGGCCATCCGAGCTCGCCGCTTGCGATAAGCTTCTTGAGCGGCTTGACATCTGTGCCCAGACCGTAGAATGTATCCTTGAAGCGGAACCATGTGTTGAGACGGAAAACGCGGTTATAGCGCTCCACTGCCTCGATGACGCGTTTGCCTTCGCCGATGGTGCGTGTCATGGGTTTCTCGCACCAGATGTCTTTTCCTGCCTTGGCGGCCTCTACAGCCATGATGCCGTGCCAGTGAGGAGGAGTGGCGATGTGAACGATGTCGACATTGGGATCCTTGATAAGATCGAGGAAGTTATGATATGTCTGCACGTCTTCGTCGAAGTTTTTCTTCGCCATATTTTTAGCGGTGTCGAGGTGTTTCTGATCGACATCGCAAAGAGCCACAAGACGACATTCGGGTGTGCTTGTGAAATGATATGAGCTGCGACCGATGCCGCCGGTGCCTATGATGCCTTTTGTTAACTGATCGCTCGGAGCGATGTGACCCGGACCACCGAGCACTTTACGCGGGACTATTGTGAAAAGTCCCAATACCCCCAGAGATTTAAGGAATGTTCTTCTATCGGTTTTCATTTATGTTTAGATTGGTTTAATATTTCATAGATAACCTTGTTTCTAAAGATTTTTGCAAAGGTAACTAAAAATTCTGTCTTAATTGTTCTCAATGTGTAAAAAGATGTTACTATTATCTTCCCGTCTGTAAAAAAATCAGATTATTATCGCGCAAAGTGCTTCGGCGGTAGTTGCCGGGAAGGCTCCGGAAATGAAAAGTCTGAAAAATTTCGGGTGGAGGATGGAAAAATGCGCGGAAATTAATAATTTTGTAGCTTGATTGCTATGGAAGCGAACGGACCCATCTCTATTAACGTTTCGGAGGTTGTCAGGCAGCGGCTTGGCAGCCGGTCGCGTTTTGTCCCCGCTTTCGTGCTGCACTATCTGGAGCGGCTCATATGTCAGGATGGTCTCAACGGCATTCTCCGGGCTGTCTATCCACGGCGCGGCGCTGATTTCTGCGACGGGGTGATGGATGTGCTCGGCGTGCGCCTTGATGTGTCGGGCGAGGAGAATCTTCCCCGCGACAGCAAGGTGATTATCGCCTCGAATCATCCGCTGGGAGCGCTTGACGGCATAGCGATGATTTCGTACTTCTCGCGTTTCTATGGCAAGACCACCTGTTTTGTTGTCAACGATCTGCTGATGTCTGTCGAGCCTTTGCGCGACTGCTTCATCCCGGTCAATAAGCTCGGCGCCCAGAGCCGGCGCAACGCTGTGAGCCTTGACGCCGCCCTGGCAGGGGATAATCCGGTAATGATCTATCCCGCAGGGCTGTGTTCGCGTATGCAGCCCGATGGCACCATTGCCGATCTGAGGTGGCACAAGATGTTCGTCAACAAAGCTATAGAGAGCCGTCGCGACATCGTGCCGGTCTATTTCGGCGGAAGGAACTCTTCCGGATTCTACCGCACGGCGAAGTGGCGGCAGAAATTAGGTATAAAATTCAACTTTGAGATGGCGCTTCTGCCGCGCGAGATTTTCCGTGCCAAAGAAAGCGTTTTCACCATCACCATAGGCAAGCCTGTCGGCTGGCAGACTCTTGAAGGAGGCACGCATGCCGCTGCCGAGGCAGCAGGGCTGCGCGAACTCGTCTATGGGCTTAAAGATAAATAGATAATGGATAAAATCATAGAACCTGTCGATGTATGTCTGATAGAATCCGAGCTCACCCGGGACCGGTTTCTGCGCCATACCAACAAAGGCGGTAACGACATCTACGTAGTGACGGCAGCCGATTCTCCCAACACTATGCGCGAGATAGGACGTCTGCGTGAGATAGCATTCCGTCTTGCCGGCGGAGGTACGGGCAAGGATTGCGATATTGATGAATTCGACATCATGCCCGACCCGTGCAGACAGCTCATTGTCTGGAATCCTGTCCACAAGATGATTCTGGGCGCGTACCGCTTCATCTGCGGTCCCGACATCGTTGTCGACGGCTGTGTGCCGCGCATCGCCACAGGTCATATGTTCCGGTTCTCGGAACGCTTTATCCGCGAATATCTCCCCTATACCATAGAGCTCGGGCGTTCGTTTGTCCGCCCCGAATTCCAGTCGTCGCGCGCAGGCGCTGCCGCTATCTACGTTCTCGACAATCTCTGGGACGGTCTGGGCGCCCTGACGCAGATCTACCCCGACATGCGCTATCTTTTCGGGAAAGTCACCATGTACCCCAGCTATACCTGCGAGTGCCGCAGCCTCATATATCATTTCCTCGACAGATATTTCCCCGACCGCGACAATCTCGTGCGCCCTATCCGTCCGTTCACCATGGACGCCGACAAGGCAGAGATGGACAAGGTGCTGTGCGCCGGCGATTTCCGCGACGATTTCAAGTTGCTCAACAACTTCGTCCGCGAGCATGGTAATTCGATACCTCCGCTCGTCCACGCGTATATGGGACTGTCGCCGACTATGCGTATTTTCGGCACCGCCATAAACGACGAATTCGGCGATGTTGAGGAAACAGGCATTTTCCTTGCCATAGATGAGATTCTCGAAGAGAAGAAAAGACGTCATATAGATACATTTCAACCATAATGCAAATGGAACTTACCCCTCTTACGGCGGTGTCGCCTGTCGACGGCAGATACCACTCAAAGACGGCGCCGCTCGCCGGATATTTTTCTGAATATGCGACAATACGCTACCGCGTCCTTGTCGAAGTTGAATATTTCATCATGCTCAGCACACTCGGTCTGAAGCAGCTTCCTGCGCTGACCGAAGAGCAGAAGACGGCGCTGCGGGCTATCTATGAGCCCGGACGCTTCACTCCCGCCGAAGCACAGAAGGTGAAAGACATTGAAAAAACCACCAACCACGATGTCAAGGCGGTAGAGTACTACCTCAAGGCTTGTTTCGCAGAACTCGGGCTTGAAAAATATTGCGAATTCATCCATTTCGGTCTTACCTCGCAGGATATCAACAACACCTCTTTCCCCAAGATGCTCTCCGACGCCGTCGCCGAGGTGATTCTTCCGGCGTTCGACCGTCTTGCCGACGCTCTCGCCGCCCTTGCCGGTCAGTGCCGCCGGATGCCCATGCTCGCCCGCACACACGGACAGCCCGCCTCTCCAACGACTCTCGGCAAAGAAATCGATGTGTTCCACTACCGCCTCACACAGCAGCTTGCCGAGCTGAGAGAAATCCCCGGATACGGCAAGTTCGGCGGCGCAACAGGCAATTTCAACGCCCACCGCGCAGCCTTCCCCGGCATCGACTGGATCGCTGTGGCAAATAGCTTCCTCGCTTCGATAGGGCTTGTGCGTGAGCAGCATACGACACAGATATCCAACTACGACGGTCTTGCACGCCTGCTCGACGCGCTCAAACGCGCCAATGTCATCGTACTCGATCTCGACCGTGACATCTGGAGTTATATATCGATGGGATATTTCCATCAGAAAATCAAGGCTGGCGAAGTAGGCTCCTCCGCTATGCCGCATAAGGTGAACCCTATCGACTTCGAAAACTCCGAAGGCAATCTCGGCATAGCCGACGCCATCTATGAGCACCTCTCGCACAAGCTGCCCGTTTCGCGCCTCCAGCGTGACCTCACCGACTCGACAGTGCTCCGCAATATCGGCGTGCCCCTTGCACATACCCTCATTGCCATAGAATCGACTCTTAAAGGTCTCGGCAAGCTCATTGTCGATGAAAAGGCTCTTGCCGCCGACCTCGACAACAACTGGGCTGTCGTGGCGGAAGGCATCCAGACCATTCTCCGCCGCGAGGGCTATCCCAAGCCATACGAGGCGCTGAAAGCACTTACGCGTACAAACGAACACATCGACGAGAAAGCCATCAGCACTTTCATCGACTCGCTCACCGGTATTTCCGAAGATGTGCGCGCCGAACTCCATGCACTCAGTCCCGCAACATACACCGGCTACGCCGCTGAATAATGAACTGGGAGAGGCTCATCAACGACAAGCGTTTCGGACTTGAGGACTACCACGACCCCAAGAAGAATGCCACGCGCACCGATTTCCGGCGCGACTACGACCGTCTCGTTTTCTCCTCGCCTTTCCGCCGTCTGCAGAACAAAACGCAGGTGTTCCCCCTTCCGGGGAGCATCTTCGTTCACAACCGTCTTACTCACAGCATGGAAGTGGCGTGCGTCGGCAAGTCGATGGCAGATACTGTCGCGCTGGCGCTGCGTCGCCGCCACGGCGAACGCGGCGAGGCGACGGAACACTTCGACCATCTCGGCGACATCGTCGCCGCCGCCTGCCTGGCGCACGATCTGGGGAATCCGCCTTTCGGACACTCCGGAGAACGGGCTATCGCGACGTTTTTCAGCGAAGGCGCCGGGAGAAACCTCCGCGACGGTCTTTCCGATGCCGAATGGGCTGATCTGACGCGGTTCGAAGGAAACGCCAATTCTTTCCGCGTGCTCACGCATCAGTTCAAAGGGCGCAGGAAAGGCGGCTTTGCCATGACATACTCCATGCTTGCCTCGATAGTGAAATATCCCTTTGAATCGCAGATTTCAAAAGGTAAATTCGGCTTCTTCTCCTCCGAGAAGGACGACTACGTACGCATAGCCGCCGAACTCGGCATAAAACGTCTCTCCGCCGACGGGGAACCTCTGCGCTATGCGCGTCATCCGCTGGTCTACATCGTTGAAGCCGCCGACGACATCTGCTATGAAGTGATGGATATCGAGGACGCCCACAAGCTCCGCATTCTAACCACCGCCGAAGTACTCGACGCTTTTCTCGGATTCTTCGAAGGCGAGCGCCGGGAGCGTATGATACGTACGATGGCGACTGTGAGCGACCCCAATGAAAAAATAGCATATCTGCGCTCCTGTGTTGTCGGTGCACTTGTCGAGCAGTGTGCCAAAACCTTCATCGAGAATGAGGACGCCATCCTCGACGGCACGTTCAGCCCTTCGCTTCTGAGCCATGTGCGCGACCTTGAACGCAAAGGCTACGAACGCTGCAACGACCTGTCGTGGGCTAAGATCTACCGCGCTTCGGATGTCGTCGACGTTGAACTTGCCGGCAACAGGATTGTTACATTCCTGATGGAACGCCTCTGCGATGCCGTCACACATCCGGAACTCAACTATTCGCGACTTCTCCTTGCGAAATTCCCCGAGCAGTACGACGTGTCGGCGCCGACGCTTTTCGGCAAGCTGCAGGCTGTTCTCGACCATGTGTCGGCGATGACCGATGTCTATGCGCTCGACCTGTACCGAAAACTCAACGGCACTTCGCTGCCGGCTGTCTGATTATGAAAAAATATCTTCTTCTCCTTCTCTTTGCTCTCTGCGCCCTGGCAGGGTTTGCGAAGACATATAGCGTCGGCGACATTCCGAATGTTCACCGCGCCGACAGTTCACAGTATGTGAGCAACCCCGACGGCATTCTGTCTGCCGCGACTGTGGAGCAGCTCAATGCCCTGCTGCGCGACATACGCCGCACCACATCCGCCGAGCCTATGGCAGTGGTGGTCGACGATATCGAAGGCGGCGACATCGACACCTTCGCAACAGAGCTTTTCGGCGCGTGGGGATTGGGGAAGAAGGACAAGGACAACGGGCTTCTCATACTTGTGTCGACAGGCTTGCGGCGTGCTGCCATACGCACGGGCTACGGGCTCGAAGGAGTGATGCCCGACATAGTGTGCGGGCGCATACTTCGCAATGTCATGATTCCGCGCTTCCGCCAGGGCGACTACGACGGCGGCGTCATTGCCGCTACGCAGGCTATCGACAGGATTCTTACCGACCCTGACAACCGCGATGAGATTCTTTCGTCGGAAGCCGATGTCGATTTACGGCACAACGACGACCTCGATCTGCGCGAGTTCTTTGGAATTTACTTCACTCTCAGCGGACTCGCGACGCTTGCCCTTCTGCTGATTATCACTGCGGTACTCTACAGGAATCGCGGTCGTTCAAACCACGAGAAATATATCGCTCTCAACAATATAAAGCCGACGGCACTCATTGTTACGTTCGTAGGGCTCGGTCTTCCGGCGCTGGCGTCGGTGCCGCTGCTGCTGTTGATGGGCCACTTCCGCAACCAGCGACGCACGTGCCGTCGCTGCGGTTCGAAGATGAACAAGGTCGACGAGGTGCACGACAACGACTATCTCAACGCTGCTCAGGACACAGAAGAACAGCTCGGCACTGTCGACTATGACGTTTGGCTTTGTCCGTCGTGCGGCGAGACCGACATAGAGCCTTATGTCAGGGCGAACACCGGATTCCGGCGCTGTCCTGTGTGCGGAGGTCTGACGTCGCGCTATACGCGCGACCGCATTCTCCGTAAGCCGACAACTCTCCGCGAAGGCGAGGGAGTCAAGGAATATACATGTCTCAACTGCGGGCACATCACCGATCTCAAATATGTCATTCCCGTCATAGTGGCGCCGATAATCCTTGGCGGTGGCGGCAGAAGCGGCGGCGGAGGCTTCGGCGGTGGAGGTTTTGGCGGCGGTGGTTTCGGTGGCGGCATGACCGGTGGCGGCGGCGCCTCCGGCGGCTGGTGACAAGCTCTGTAAGTGAGCAGTGTCCTATTATTGACTTTGCAGATATTTCTCTATTTCAATTTTTGCCTGGGCGATATCAGGGTTTGTGAGTATAGGAATCAATTTATCAATCTCTTCAATGGGACGGTTCCACCATTTCAGACGTTCCAGTAAACCTATCATTTCATTGTCAAATCTGCGACGTATGACTTTTGCCGGATTGCCGACGGCTATAGAAAAAGGCGGAATGTCGGAGGCAACCGTGGCGTTTGTTCCGATTATGGCTCCGTCGCCTATATGTACGCCCGGCATGATTGTCACATTCTGCCCGATCCACACATCGTTGCCGATGACAGTGTCACCTTTGAGCGGCAATTCATCCATTACAGGCGCAATCGCACCGCCCCAATCTCCTCCCATTATGTAGAAAGGATAGGTAGTGGCGCAGTCCATCCGATGATTGGCACCGTTCATGACGAAGGTAATGCCCTTGGCAATGGCGCAAAAGTTGCCGATTATCAGCTTGTCACCGATGAATTCATAGAAATGCGTGACGTGTTTCTCAAACCTGTCGGCTCCGTCGATGTCATCGTAATAAGTATAGTCACCGATGATGATTCTCGGATTCTTTACCACATTCTTTATGTAGCAAAGACTCGGAATCGCAGGGTTTGGAAATGCTTTGTCTTTATCAGGATATATTTTCATGGTTATTGAAGTCTTTATTATATAGAGAGTTTCAGATTCGGCACAATAGCATCAATCATAGGCTGGGGAACTTCACATTCCCTTGCCAATAGAGGCCAGCGTGAAGACACTTCGGCAATACGGTCGATTATTTCAGCAGCTTCTTTTATATTGTTGCGTTTCGCAAATTCCAAAAGGTCTTGGCGGGTTATGTCGTCAAACTTCCCGTTGATTGACATCTGGTGCTGTGCTGTCCATCCACCCTTCGGATTATAGGCAAATCCCATGTCGTACGCCGGCGAAAGAGTCCATTTACCTTGTCTGTCCATAAGGAAGGATATGTTTTTTGTGTGGTCATCCTGATTGCGGATTACAACGTTGAATACCATGCGACGATACATTTCCTGCGCCTGTGAGTATGGCAGTCTCAATGCCCTCATCACGTTGAACGCCTGTTCGTAAGAGTAAGATCGCAGATTGCGGTAGTCGTAATGCGCTATTCCGCAAAGAGTCTGCATGTGAATTTTCTCACCATTCTGACGGTCAAAACGCTTAGTAAGAAAATGGGCGCGTCCATTCTCTTCTATGAGACTGCAATCCGACATTTCTATGCCACATTCCTTTACAAGCCGATAGAAAGAGTATTCCAGGCGACCGAAATTCTGTGTTTCCCTGAATCCGGCTTCGGCGGTGACACCGTCGAGTTTTATCAGATAATAGTCAAAGCCTTCCGGAGCTTCAATCTGTCCTGAACGAACTTCCCCGGTCAATAGATTGTACGCTATGATGGCTTTCGCTCTCTGTCCTCCTGCAGATGTGCCAAGTCGCACTATTTCGGCGATTGCCGACTTCTTGTCCTCTTCAAGATTGGCTCCGAACTCTTCCTTTTCAGACAATGCCTCGCTTGCCACTTCAACAAGGGAATCAAGTTCTATTCTGACGTCCGGACTATAAGGCGCATCCATGGCCGGTTCGAACTCCAACGCTCCCATGCAGCGTTTACCGAGGAAACAAAGTGTCTCCACAGCGTTTCCGCTGCTACGTCCGGTAAGCGCAAGCCAACGGTCAAACAGTGCACGACCATAGGTGTCGGGCAATGAATCGGCAAGCATACCGGGAAGCCCCTTGAACGTCTCACGACCTATGTCGGAGAATGAATATATCCTTCCCTGACGCACAGGCATCAGGATCGGCGATGGTTCAAGCCCTTTGCCGATGAAACTTTCGGCATACTCGAAATGTGCCACCTGCCGGTTGTTGTCCCATCGGAATGTCCCGACGGGTTGACCATACAGGTTAACTCTTGCTATATCTACCATTCTGATTCCTCGGTATTAGATTGTGTGTGGGTCTTGTTGTTACCGCTTGCGCGTTTGCGCTGCTTCTTCTTGCTTGCTTCGACAAACTCGAAATATTCGTTGGGACTCATCTCATCTTCCTTGATGAGTGGCGAGAATACATCCAGTTCGCCAAGTATGCGAAGCAAGCGCATCAGGGAATCGAAATAGCTTATATCGCCTTTCTCGATTCTCTTTAATGTCGTCAATGAGACTTGCGCCTGTTCTGCGAGTGATGTCTGAGTGAAGTTCTGTCGGAGTCGCAGATGCCTTATTTTTTGTCCCAGCCGACGGCGGATTTCACTGTCAGGTAACATGTATATATTCTCTTCCATAGTCGTACTTGCGTCTGTTAGGCTGCAAATATAGCAATAATAGTTTAAACTGCGACTGTTTGTGCTTATATTTTTGCTTAACTAAAAAATCCGTTACCATGATATGATAAAGTTTGATCGGGCGTGTCCCGACGTCAGCATTTTCTGCTGTCAGGGGACATAATTGGATAATCCGACCAACACCATGGAAAAAGGGATGCAGAAGATACGAAAAAAATGGCGTAAATTCGCAAACAAAGAAACTCAGTTATGCGCGTATTTTATAAATGGTTGTTATTTTTGGTCTTAGCAGTCGCAATGTCGGGATGCGACAATTTTGAGTCATTGCCATACGCAGCGACCATCAAAGGCAAACGTAACACAAATGCCACCTCTGTCGAGGCGCTCGCAGATGCCGGACTGACGCTTCCGCTCCGCTTCGCGTTCATCACCGACACCCACGACGCCACACGCGAGACCCAGCAGGCAATAGACATCATCAGGCGTCGCGGCGATGTGGATTTCATCATCCACGGAGGCGACCTGACTGATTTCGGACTTCCGAAAGAATATATGTGGTGCCGCGACGCTATGGAGAAATCAGGATTGCCTTACGTTACTGTCATCGGCAACCACGACTGCCTCGGCAACGGCGAGGACAACTATGAATGGATTTTCGGCTCCCGCAACTATTCGTTCACAGTAGCGGGTGTACATTTCGTTTGCCTGAATACCGTAGCGCTCGAATACGATTATTCGGAACCTGTTCCTGACCTGAATTTTCTCGTAGATGACTCCGCCGCCGTGTCGGAAATCAACGAAGAATACCCCGACAGCATCAGTCATACGGTGGTGGTGATGCACTCGCGTCCGTTCGATGAGCAGTTCAACAACAATGTGGCGACACCGTTTATCTACTATCTTCACGGCTTCCCCGGAATGAAGAACCGGAACGAATGTGGCACCTACACGCACGCATTCTGCCTATGCGGGCATAACCATCACTTCCTCGCCGCAGATCTCTACGACTGCGGGCTGATGTTCTATCAGGGCGACAATATCGCCAAACGCACATTCATGATATTCACTGTCACCGCCGATGGTTATGAGATGGAGAAAGTGGAGTTTTAGGCTGCTCGTAGTCATGCTGCTCGGTGCATCGCTGAACGCTGCAGCAGAGACGCAGGAAAGCGTGTCGGCATACGAGCACCGTATGGCGCTCCGCGTCGAGCGGTGGAACCGGCTTATTCCGCGCATAGCCCTGCTGCAGTACGCCGGAGGAATGGGAACGGTATCGACAGGACCGGGATGGAGCTACGCGCGCGATCATTGTCTTGAAACCCATCTGCTCCTCGGCTTTATCCCTAAACGCTACAACAGACATGCCTACTGGACCCTTACGGCACGCGAGCTGTGGATGCCATGGAGGCTGCATATCCCTAAAACCAACTTTGAGGTTCGCCCGCTCACTGTGTCGCTGAGCGTGAACTCCATCCTTCATGAAGATTTCTGGAACAGCCAGCCCGACCGCTATCCCTCGGGCTACTACAGCATATCGACGCGCCTGCGCTTCCTTCTGGGACTCGGACAACGCTTTTCCTACAATATTCCCGAGAGCCGTAGGGTGTGGGGTCGGCGGTTTTCTTTCTACTATGAGGTATCGATATGCGACCTGTACGTCCGCCAGGCCATTCTCTACAAGGACATTCCGTTCCACGACCTGCTGACCATAGGCGTGGGATTCATACATACGTTCTGAAAAAACGGACCCAGTTCACATCGTCTTGTAAGAACTGTTCTTATTTCAGCAGTTTTCTATCGTTGTTGCCGCTTTCCAATACGCTCATCTGATGAATGGCTATCTGATTCAGCTTTACAAGCCGCTCGCTCTGCGTCATGCCCTGCTCGATGAAAACCGCATTGAGGTTTTCCATGTTCGACAGGCAGATAAGCTCGTTGATTGTGGCGTAGTCGCGTATATTGCCTTTTATGTCGGGATGAGCTTCGCGCCATTGCTTTGCCGTTACGCCGAACATCGCAACATTCAGCACATCGGCTTCATTAGCGTAGATGATGCTAGCCTGTGCAGGTGTAACTTCCGTAGGAACAAGGTTCTGCTTTATTGCATCGGTGTGTATGCGATAGTTGATTTTCGACAGTTCGCGTTTTGCCGTCCAACCCAACAACCTTTGTTCCTCCGTCTTTAATCGTTGAAATTCCTCAATAAGATAAAGTTTGAACGGCACACTTATTGCTGAACCAAACTCAAAGGCGATATCCTTGTGGGCGTATGTTCCACCATAACGACCTTTCTTCACGATTATGCCAATCGCATTCGTGCGTTCGATCCACTCCGAAGCACTTAATACAAACGATGGCAAGCCTGCGCTCATTCTAAAGTGGTCAAATTCGACCACTTTAAAATGAGGATTATGAATCACCTCCCATGTGCCGAGAAATTCAATAGTATAGCGGTTCCGTAACCAATTCTTGATTATATCGGCAGAACGGTTATCACCCTCTTTGGCAGTTGCCATATCTGTGAGGGAGATATAGTCCTGTTCTTCTAACGATAGAACAGTAATAGGAGTATTTTGAACGATGATTTTAGACATTATTTCAGATATGGCGTATATGCCAATATGCGAAGTTACACATTTCTGCTGACATACAGCATATTCCCTCGAATCTCTATTTTCTGATTGCGCGGAAGGCGAGGAGGGCGGAGGGGATGAGCATGACGGAAGCGGAGAGGGGACCGTAGCAGCGGTCGAGTGCGAAGGCGATGCCGCCGATGGCAAGTACTGTCGCAAGAAGGAGTAGTATGCCTTTGTTGAGGTGCAGACCGTAGCGGAAGCGGCAGATTGAGAAGGTTATGACGCTGTACAATCCATACCATATTATATAGGCGACTCCAAGACCTGCAAAGCCGTAGGCGTTATATAGCGGTATGTTCAGAATGAGATAGAAAGCGGAGCTGACAGTTTCGGAGACAACGTAGATGCGACCGTCGCCTTTTGCGGGCATTACGAAAGCAAGAGGCCAGGAGAAGGCACGGAACGCCGTGCCGAGGATGGCAAAGGCGATGTAGGGAATGACAGCATCGAAAGCGCTGGAATATAGGATGTTGACAATTAGCTCCTTCGCGCATATAAACGCTACTATCACAGGTGCGAGAATCGACAGGATGACCCGTATTTCGTGCGCTACTATCACTTCGGCGCGGTGCGTGTGCATCACCGTTGCCGAAAGACGCGGATAGAATTCCATTGAAATTGATGTGAAAATCAGTCCGATGTAGCTGTTTATCAATGTGTACCCCGACTGATAGAAACCTACTATGTTATTGGAACCTGTCCTGTTTAGGTAAGCGATGAAGATATATGACGCCAGCAGGGTCACCGAAGAGCTGATTGTCATATAAAGTCCGAGCGACAGCATTCCGCGTCCCTGGCGTATGTCGGAGCGCAGGTGCGAGGCGAAATTTCGCGTTCTGCCATGACGGGCTTTTTGCCAGATACTGCGTAATTTTCTGTCGGAGAAGAGGAGGGCGAAGAAAAGCGACGATACGGAGAAGAGGAGCAGGACAGGCACTATGCTGTCGATGCGGAAAAAATAGAAGAGCGGCAGCGACAGCAGCGACGATGTCAGCGACGAGTATAGCGTCGCTTTTGCGAGCCGGCGCAGACGTTCGCGTCCCTGCATGATAGCGAGTTCGCCCTGAGCGACGGCGGACAGAAGCATGATGGCTGACAGGATGATGAACGGAACAGTGTGGTCGAAATCGCCGAACTGAATCCATCCGAGCAGCGGCGAGGCAGCGATGAATATGACGGTTCCGGCGATGCCGAGAAACAGGGCGAGCCGGCGCACGAGTGCGGTTGTCTTTTCCGCCTGCACGGGTTTGTCTTTGTCGAGCGACAGGTCGCGCACAGCGCTCTGGCGCAGGTTGAGCTGTGTGGTATTCGACATGAATTCTGTCGTGGAGTGATAGATCGCCATCAGTCCCACGCCCGCCGGTCCTATCCAGATGGCGGCGAGCTTCGTCCGGATGACGGCACACAGGATATGCATCACCTGCACACCTCCGAAGATGCTCAGCGCTTTGAGGATGCGCTTCGTCGTCGGCGATTGTGACGCCCTGTCTTTCATTGGTCGCGAAGCCAGTCGGCGGGGTTAAGTTTGTCTTTTTCGTGGCGCACTTCAAAGTGCAGCCGCGTGCGTCCCGATGCGTCGGAGGTGACGGCGCCGAGCGACTGACCGGCTTCTACCTTCTGCCCTTTGCGTACTTTGAGCCCGTCGATGCCGGCGTAGACGGTGAGATATTCGCCGTGGCGTATGAGAACCACGTTGTCGAAGCCGTCCATGACAATCACCATGCTCACCGTGCCGGGGAACACGGCGCAGGCCTGCGCCCCGCGGGTGGTCTCGAAGTCGACGCCGTTGTTCTGCATCTGTACTCTTTCGAGCTCGCTGTGCGTATGCCTTCCGAAGTCCGACACTATTGTGGCATCGCGGTCGATGGGCAAGGGCAGTTTCCCTTTGTTTGCGGCGAAGGAACCGGACAGCTTGGCGTCTCCGCCCTTGCGCTGTTTGTCCTGCGGCTTTGTCTTGCGGGCTTCTTCCTCGATGATTCTGTTGAGTTCGTCGTCAAGCTTGCGGGCGAGACGTTCCTGCTCGCGCAGCACGCGGTCGAGATTCTTTCCCTGCCGCCTCAGCGAGCCTACTACGGCATTTGCCTTTCGTTTCTGTTCGAGCAGTGTGCGCTCTATGGATGCAATGCTGTCGATGTCGGCAGCGAGGGCACTCTGGAGCGAGTCGAGTTCTTTGTTCTGTCTGCGCAGGCGCTCCGTTGTGGCTTTCAGGTGCCGTGCTTTTTCTTTCTGCATCATTGCCAGCTCGCTGAGATAGCGAATTCGGCTGCGTGCCTTGGCAAAAGAGCCGGAGGCGAAGATATATGCGGCGTCCGACGACAGATGCCGCTGGTTGCGGATAGTGCGCAGTGTGGCGGCGTATGATTGACGGAGCGATTTGAGCAGGCGGGTGTTCTCTTTGATGCTGTCGGCAAGCGTCGCGCTTTCGTGACGCAGATTCTCTGCGGAGCCGCGCAACTCGCCGGCTTCCTTCTGCTTGCGGCGCATGTTGCCTTCGATGCTCTGGAGGTTCTTGAGCTCTTCGGAAGTGCGTGCGGCGTTGTCGTCGAGCTGACGGCGTGTGTTCTCTATCTTGCGCGCTGTCTCCTGCTTCTCGGTGCGTACGGTTGCGGATGTCCGCCGCTGTGCTGATACAAGCGGTATTGCAATGAGAATAGCAAGAAGAAATGTGATTTGGCGCATAATTATGTTTCAGAGTTTTTTCAGCATTTTGTAGAGCTCATCGGAGTTGACACGGCGTGCCTTGGACGATATTTTAGGAGGCTTTATCGCCTGAGTGTCGTTCCACCGGGCTTTGCTGAGTGTAGGCGTGAGTTCAACCGCGACGTCTTTCCCGTTGATGCCCGTTGTCACGCTGATATCGCCTGCCGCTATGCCGGCGTCTGTCGCTTCGTGTCCGGTGAAGGCGCACCGCACGGGGAGACCTGCCGCCGGCGTTATCTCCATCCCGACAAGCACAGGTGCTTCGTCGCCTATGCGTATGGCGCTATAGCTCCATTCGATGCCGGCGGGCGTCTTTTTAGGATAGAAACTGAAAGCGGCGTTTTCTTTTTTGTCGAATTTAAATTCCTTGATGTCCGAAGCGTTGAGCGCCGGAGCGCCCGGAACGAACACCTGACCGAGGAGGATACTCTGGATGTTGGCGAGGGTTATGCCATATTTTTCTGACAGTTCGGCAACTGGCGCGGAGTAGTACAGGTTCATCGCTTTTGCGTATATGAGAACGGAATCGTTGTCGGCGTAGGCAGACGCCACTTCCATTCCGAACATGCGCATCGACACAAGTATGCTTTCTCCCTGCCGCATCTTCATTGTGCCTGATATGCTGAAACTCTTCGGAGATGTCATAGACACCCTCACTGGCATCGTGACGCTCTCCCAGAGGGTATACGACTGTGCAAGCGCTGCGAAGTCGGTTTTCGCATCGGTGTTCACTTCCAGTCCTGATGCATCTCCGTAGTCGGGAGCGACAGTGGCGCGGCGGCTACCGCAGGAGCTGAGCAGCGCGACGGCAACGGCGGTGGCAAGTGCGAAATATATGTTTCTCGCAGTCATTATGGTCTATTCAAAAAAATATGTTCCTTGTTTCACTTTCTTTTGTATCAGCTCATTTCCGGGGTCGAGCTCAAGAGCCTTTTTCCAGAATTCTCTGGATTTTTCGGGCAGCTGGTTCCAGAAGTATATGTCGCCGGCGTGATCGAAAACCTCTGCCGAAGGTGTCTTTTCGGAAATATCGTCTTCAGTGCCGTTTTCGCCTACGATGGCGGGATTGATTTCTTCCGGTTTCTTCCCTTCCGGTGCTATGCCGTAGGCAGCGAGGGCTTTGTCGATCACTTCGCGGGCTTTGGCATAGTCCTTCTTTTTGAAGAGCACCCATGCATAGGTGTCGAGGAACGTCTCGTTCCAGGGCTGCGCCGCACACGCTATGGAGGCATATAGTTCGGAATTGTCGAGGTCGGTGTTGCTGACAGCGTTGAAATACGCCCAGTTGTTCATCGCCATATAGTTGTCGGGATTGAGGTCGATGGCTTTCTTATATTCTCTTGCGGCATCGTCGTTGAGTCCGAGTTTGCTGAGGATGTCGCCTCTTGAGGCGTGCAGGGTCGATTCGAGGATTTTGTTGGACAGATGCAGCGTGTCGATGCCGTCGAGTGTTTCGAGGGCTTCTTCCGTTTCGCCGCGCATCATCTGCGCTGTGGCGAGTGTATACTGGAATGTTCCGCGTTCAGGGTACATCTCAAGTCCCTTTCTCGACGTCTGTTCCGCTCTGACGGTATCATCGGTGTTGAAATAGAGCATCACCAGATCGTCCCATCTTCTCGGGTCTGACGGGTCGAGGTCGATGCTGTAGCTCAGTTGCTCGGCGGCTTCTTCTTTCTGTCCTATCGCGGAGAGGTAGCTGGCGTAGAAGTCGTGCAGTTCCGCTTCTCCGGGGTTTATCTGTTGCAGGACGCCGAACATCTGCCCGATGCGGTTCCATTGCGCCGTGTCGGTGTAGAGTTTCTGCACATATCCGGTCAGGAGTCTGAATTTTTCGTCGAAAGGCAGCTCCTGCGATTCGAGGGCGCGGAACACTTCGCGGTCGTACGCGATGCTGTCGCCGCGGTTTCTGAAAAATTCGGCGCGCGACAGATACACCATTCCGTCCTCGGGGTCGATGGCGGCGGCGCGGTTGTAGAAAGCAAGAGCGGAGTCGGGTTTCCCGATGTGCTCGAAGACATTTCCTATCAGCAGTTGTGCGCTGATATCTGCCGGAGCGCTTTTGCCGAGCTTGTCGAGCTGCCGGAGTATGGCAGAGGTGTCGTTGCGGAGCAGATATGCCGATACTTTGTTGTAGGTCAGTTGCGTGTTCGGTCCGGTGGCGTTTTCGAGTCTGTCGAGGATGGCGAGCCCTCGGTTATAGTCGGTGGTGTCGAGTCCGTTCTGATAGCGTGCCAGAAGCGATGTGGCGAGGTTGAACGCGGGGTCGGTGCGCTGTGGCTCGAGGCTGTCGAGAGTCTGCCAGGCGTCGATGACGTCGTCGAGACGGCGCATGGAGTTTGCGACGCTGACAAATGTCCTGGCGTATATGTCGTTTGTCGGTTCGGCGTAGAATCGTGTTTTCAGAGCTTCGTATGCTTTTTCCGCCGTTACTGAATCGGCAGGCAGTTGCAGCTGTATCTCGGCTATGCGCGCGGCAATGAAGGTGTCGTTCGGCAGTAGTGTCTGGGCACGGCGCAAGAGATAGAAATAGTCGTCGTAGCGGTTGTCCTCGAAAGCCTGCGAAGCCTCGAGGAAAATATAGTCGGCTTTGCGGCGGTCGGCATCGCCGGGCGTCCTGGCAAAGATGACGGATACTGTCGCCGCTATGGCGATGAAAGCAGGTAGAAGTCGAAAACGCGTATGTCTCACAAGTCTGTTACTTTGTTCCGGTATGTCCGAACCCTCCTTCGCCCCTTTCAGTTTCTGCGAGCTCGTCGACCGGCTCCCACACAATCTGCGGGACCTCGGCGAGAACCATCTGGCATATCCTGTCGGAATTGTTGACGGTGAACGGTTTTTCGGAAAGATTTATAAGTATAACACATAACTCGCCCCGATAGTCGGCATCAATGGTGCCGGGAGTGTTTAAAAGTGTTATTCCTTCCTTGATGGCGAGACCGCTGCGCGGGCGGAGCTGTATTTCGTAGCCGTCCGGAATTGCGACGCGCAGACCGGTGGGTACGAGAGCCCTCTGCCCCGGCATTATTGTCATGGGCTCCTTCAGCGATGCCCGCAGGTCCATCCCTGCCGATGAGGTAGTGGAATAGGCGGGCAGCGGATGCCCTGAGGTGTTCACCACCTGTATTTTTACTTTTGTAGACATGTTATCAGAGATTTATGCGCCTTGTCGTCGAGCCTGCCTTGAGGATGTAGACTCCGCGCCTGTTGAGTGTCAGCCGTATGGTGCCGGGTTTGACCTGCTTCGATGTGATGAGCTGACCGAGGATGGAATATATTTCTATCTTGACAGGCTTCGACACAGAGATGTAGATCATGCCCTGACGGCACGATATGTCGACGCTGTCGTGTGCCGGCAGCTCGTCGCGGTTCTCGCTGCTGTCTGCTGTGGCAATCTGTTCCCATACGGGCGATTTTCCATCGTTCTGCGCCGTGGCGGCGGGCGCGCATGCGGCAGCGAGCAGCAGGACTATATGCAGGAGTTTCTTTTTCATCAGTGGCGGGGTACAAGGGTTAGTTCTCCGGCTATGGGCACAGCTATGCGCCTGGCGACTTCGCCGGGTTCGAGCCCGAGACCGAAGAGGAACATCATTTTTGTCAGTGCCGCCTCGAATGTGAGGTCATGACCGGAGACAACGCCGGTGCCGGCGAGAATTTCACCGGCTTCATATCTTCCGTAGTGTACGCCGCCGTTGAGACACTGAGTCACGTTGACGACCACCACGCCGCGTTCGACAGTCTCGCGCAGGGCGTCGACAAGCCATCGCCATGTCGGGGCGTTGCCCGTGCCGTATGTGCGCAGGACGATGCCTTTGATTCCGGGTGTGGCGAGAAGGTGGCGGAAGACGTGCTCGCTAAGACCGGGAAAGAGGTCGATGGACATCACGTTCGGGTTCAGATCGTAATGTACGACAAGTTTTGTGGGCCGGTCGATGCGGCTGAGGGCGTCGCGGTCGAAGTGTATGCCGAGTCCTATCTTGGCGAGGGCGGGGTAGTTGTAGCTTTTGAAAGCATTGAAGTTGTCGGCACTGCGTTTTGTGGCGCGGTTTCCGCGCCAGAGGTAGTTCTCGAACAGTATCGCTACTTCGCGTACGGTCGACTGACCGTATGAGTCGCGGTCGGCGGCTATCTGGAGCGCCGTGATGAGGTTTTCCTCGCCGTCGGTGCGCACTTCGCCGATAGGCAGCTGCGAACCCGTGATTATGACGGGTTTGTTGAGGTTGATGAGCATGAACGACAGCGCCGAGGCAGTGTATGCCATGGTGTCTGTGCCGTGGAGGACGACGAAACCGTCGTAGTGCTCGTAGTTGTCGGCTATCGCTTTTGCAATCGCCTGCCAGTGCCGTATGTCCATATCGGACGAATCAATAGGCTCGAACTGTATGTTGTCTATTTCATAGTCGAGCATCTTGATTTTGGGCACATTGTCGATGAGGTGCGAGAAGTCGAAAGGCCGCAGGGCCTTCGACTCCGGGTCCTCTATCATACCGATGGTGCCTCCGGTATAGATGATGAGTATCTTAGGTTTTGGCAGCATGGCTATTTCACTTGTGCTCCGTTGGTTGCCTGTGCGGCGGGTGATATTACTTTCAGAGAGCCGTCGGCATTGAGAGCCGACAGTATCATGCCCTGCGAGAGCACGCCGCGTATTTTCGCCGGGGCAAGATTGGCGATGAAGCACACCTGCTTGCCTGCAAGCTCTTCGGGCTTGTAGTGCTGGGCTATGCCCGACACTATGGTACGCGGTGTGCCGGTGCCGTCGTCGATACTGAATTTCAGGAGCTTGTCAGCTTTAGGCACGCGCTCGCAGCTGAGAACTGTTCCGATGCGTATGTCGAGTTTCTCGAAGTCGGGCATCGTGATTTCTGCCTTTACCGGTTCGGGCTGATATGCTTTGATCTGATTCTCTTTCTTGATGCGTTCGAGGCGGTCGGTCTGTGCTTGGATGGCTTCGTCGTCGATTTTCTCGAAGAGGAGTTCGGGCTGTCCGAGCGCGGTGCCTGCCGCGATGACGTCGCTGCGTCCTATCATGTCCCACGAGAGTTTGCCCAGCCCGAGGATGGCGGCAAGTTTTGCCGACGAGAAAGGCATGAACGGCTCCATGGCGACGGCTATGGATGCGCATATCTGTGTGCAGACGTTTATGACGGTCTTCACACGCTCAGGATCTGTCTTGATGAGTTTCCAGGGCTCGCAGTCCTGAAGGTATTTGTTGCCGAGGCGCGCGATGCCCATGGCGTCTTTCAGGGCCTCGCGGAAGTGGAAGTTCTCGATGTTGTCGGTGAGCGATTTACCGAGCTGTTCCATTTCCGTATATGCCTGACGGTCGATGTCGGCGAGCTCTCCGGCTTCGGGAACGATGCCGTCGTAGTATTTGTGAGTGAGGACGACGACACGGTTGACGAAGTTGCCGAGGATGGCGGCGAGCTCGTTGTTGTTGCGTGCCTGGAAGTCACGCCAGGTGAAGTCGTTGTCTTTTGTCTCCGGAGCGTTTGCGGTGAGCACGTAGCGCAGCACGTCCTGCTTGCCGGGGAAGTCGGCGAGATATTCGTGGAGCCATACCGCCCAGTTGCGCGAAGTGCTGATTTTGTCGCCTTCGAGGTTGAGGAACTCATTGGCGGGAACGTTGTCGGGCAGCTGGAAGCCGTCGCCGTACGCCATGAGCATGGCGGGGAAGACGATGCAGTGGAACACGATGTTGTCCTTGCCGATGAAGTTGATGATGCGTGTTTCGGGGTCTTTCCACCACGTTTCCCATGAGTCGGGCAGGAGCTCCTTGGTGTTTGAAATATATCCGATAGGCGCGTCGAACCACACGTATAGCACTTTTCCTTCGGCACCCTCTACAGGCACGGGAATGCCCCATGAGAGGTCGCGGGAGACGGCGCGGGGCTGCAGACCCATGTCGAGCCACGACTTGCACTGACCGTAGACGTTGCTCTTCCATTCTTTATGACCTTCGAGAATCCACTGGCGCAGTGCCGGCTCCCATTTGTCCAGCGGCATATACCAATGATGTGTCGGGCGCAGTTCGAGCGGCGAGTTGGAGATTGCGCTTCTGGGGTTGATGAGGTCGGTGGCGTTGAGCGATGTGCCGCATGCTTCGCACTGGTCGCCGTAGGCGCGCGGGTTATGACAGTGGGGGCACTCGCCGGTTACGTAGCGGTCGGCGAGAAATTCACCCGCCTTGGGGTCGTAGAGCTGTTCAGAGGTCTTTTCGATAAATTCGCCTTTCTCGTAGAGGTGGCGGAAGAACTCCGATGCTGTGTCGTGATGTATGTCGGAAGTTGTGCGGGAATAGATGTCGAATGAAATGCCGAGTTCCTCAAACGATTTTTTGATGAGTGCATGGTAGCGGTCGACAATGTCCTGCGGCGTGACTCCCTCGGCTCGTGCTTTCAGTGTGATGGGTACTCCGTGTTCGTCGCTGCCGCCTATCATAACCACCGGGCGTCCCGAAAGGCGCAGGTAACGCGCATAAATATCAGCTGGAATATAGACTCCGGCGAGGTGTCCGATGTGCACCGGGCCGTTAGTGTAAGGGAGGGCGGTTGTGATGAGAGTTCGCTTAAAATCTTTGCACATTTTTATTTGTTTTTTCGCAGATATTGTACAATTCCTTTGTAAAATGCAAAGTTAAACAATATCCGCGAAATAAGCAAAACCGAGCCTTTTTCTCCTTTTTCCGGTTTACACTTAAAGCCTTTTTCTTTGTACCGCACGCTACCGAAATATTTCAATATGTCTGGTATCATGCCAATGATATTCTTTATTTTTCAATAGTACAGGTACTGGTATATTAATAAGATAGAACATTGACAAATTTCGTAAAGGTTTGGTGCATAGTTTATTCAGATTCCTATTTATAAATGGGTTATACACGTCATTGCCCTCTTCCGGATAGATTATTACACATGGTACAGAAGGGACAGGAGAATCTTCTTCAAGATTATCATATCCCAAGTATTTTAATATTGGCAAATCCCTACTGTAACCACTCAACTGCCTGATTACATAAACGTCGAGAAATCCTTTTTCGTATTTTGGGATGTATTTGGTGTCAAGTATTGCCTTAAAGTCTTTTGACTTATACAAGAAATCTGGATAACCGGTTCTACCCTTGAATTGGTATGTTATTTTGTCATGATATGCCTCATGTAATAAACCATAAACATAATGTTCGTATAGCAAAGACATATCCAGCACAAAAGGTGTTATCTTGTTGTTGGTAATACTTGCTTTGTTAATGCTGTAATCAAAACATTTGAGTATTGTTTTCGCCAAACGTATAGCCTCTGAGTATTCGTTGAATAACTTATTTGAACGTATTTGTCTTACTGCTTTCAGGTCTACGTAATCACTCACGTTTTCAAACTTTTTCAGAGACTTTGCTGTTAATGTTTTAAAATACGACAAATGATTGTTGTCTATGTTACTGATTAAAGTCTTTGAGAAAAGAAGAGCTTTTTTCAAAAGGCGGTTCTCTGGAATATCAGTAGAATATTCATCGTACTCACAGTATATCCTATCATATCTCTTTGTCGCTATATTCACTCTCTCGTTTTTGAGTAGTTTAATATGTCCTTTTACTTTTTTGAGATTCTCATGACGATGAACATATCCTCTTTTTAAAGATTTAATGCGATTCACCACACTAATAAAATGAATCACAATAAGAGGGCTGATTACGCTATTCAGTGATGGTGATTCTATTTGCGGCTTGTCTAAATCAATCTTGTATATTTCGTTAAACGAATCCAACGCAAGGTCGGAAGTGAAACAAGCCATGAACATACTGAGGAAATCTATATTCTCTATACCTCGTTTGGGTGTCACAATTAAAGATTCCTTATTATCAATCCATTCAGCTCCAATTTTAAAAGAAGCATAATACCCACAAGACTTACTATCCATGGGTTTATCCCATTTAATGAGATTAAGATTGTTGTATCTCTCATTATATTCAACGGGAAAACCATCCAATATCAATTGCTCGTGTTCACGTAGTTGTATCATATCATACTATCGTCTTCTGCATCCACTGCGGCTTCCACAACTTGCATTGGTTGTAAATTAGACCATGCTTGAAAAGCTTTAGTCTTCTCGTCATTTGAAACGTTTATAATACCATCGCTAATGTATTCCGCAATGAGTGGAAGTATCTCAAACTCTACTTTATTAACTAATTCATCTTCGGAAGATGCCATAAAATAGCTATGACCTACCATTAAATCATCTATACCGAAATCTCCACATTGATGTTTAGGATTCATGATAAAAGATTTAATATCATTGAACAATCTTATAGCCTTTATCTTTAGCTCTTGATTATTCAGTTTATCATAATGTTTTTCAATGACATCCGGATTAGATTGCAGAGTGACGAATGCAAAACGCCTGCGGAGAGCATAGTCTAAAGTTCCAGTACTTCTATCAGTCGTATTCATTGTACCGATAATGTAAAGATTACTTGGAACACCAAACAATGTTTTTGAATAAGGTAACAAAACTTTTAACGGATGCTGTCCTTTGTCGCGTTTGTCAGATTCTAGTAGCGTTATCAATTCACCAAATATTTTTGAAACGTTACCTCTATTGATTTCATCAATAATGAGAACAACCGACTTATCTGCCTTTGCATGATATTCCTTTTTAACAGCCTCAATGAAGGCTTGGGCATATTGCTGCCAATTGTTTTCACTTCCTTTACCTAAAGCCTGAAGTTTTATTTTTTCGATATTTAAAGGAGATGGAGTATAATCTTTCTCTCGCTGGCTAGTTGATTTTGTACTTCTACAGCTTATCGTTGTATTTCCATCATTCCACCAGACATAAAGAGAAGATCTTCCAGAAATTGTTGGTATTTCCTTTTTGTTTTCGAATCCGTTGATTTGTTGGAGGTAATCATCTATACATTCAATAATATCCTTGCTTTCGTCTGTAACTACTGCACTGCATGCTCGTTTAAATATTCCATCTTCAGGTTCGTATGTAACACCTATACAATCCCCGTTAGCATTTGTTTGAATATGGGGTTTCAATCCCTCGACAAAATCCTCATAATCA
>USMC01000009.1 GCA_900555715.1 uncultured Porphyromonadaceae bacterium
TATTTCAAACAATCTCGGTCTGGAATACGACCCGTCGAACTATCTTCTCATGCATGCCATGGGTCCGAATGTCGCCGGTGTTATCGGCTCGGCAGTGGCAGCCGGTGTTCTTCTCGGCTTCCTCGCCTGATAGTCACGTATTTTATTTCTCAAGCCCTCGTCTTCACGGATGAGGGCTTTTAATATACTTTAACAACTGCTAATCGTTAAGATTCTACTGTTAAACGGGAAATATTTAGTAATTTTGAAGCGACAATTGCAATGATTGCCAAAGAGTAATATAATATTAAGCGGCGCGGTCTGTAATTCTATGGATTGTCCGCCGAAATGACCTTAGAAATATCTATACATCAAATAGTTGAACATAAACTAATAAACATGGCAGAAAAAAGTGAAAGATTGTTCGACCAGTTTCCCGAGGTAAGCTATTCTGAATGGCGAGCCAAAGTAGAAGCCGACCTTAAAGGTGCGGATTTCGACAAGAAGCTGGTTTGGCGTACTAACGAAGGCTTTAACGTTCAGCCTGTCTACCGCGCTGAAGATATCGCCGGTCTGAAAACGACCGACTCCCTTCCCGGTCAATATCCCTACATCCGCGGCACACGCACAGACAATGAATGGCTCACCCGTCAGGATATTGTCGCTGACAGTGCTGCAGAAGCCAATAAAATCGCTCTGGATGTTTTAAATAAAGGTGTCAATTCCCTTGGCTTTAAGGTTAGCGAGCCCGCTGATGTGGCAGTGCTCCTGAAGGATATCGCTCTTGATGCGGTAGAGATCAACCTTACCAGCTGCCCCCGCAAGGCGGTCGCTGTCGCCGAAGAACTTGTTAAGCTTGTCAAAGCAGCCGGCTGTGAGAACACCTTCCGTGGCTCGGTTGCATATAACCCCCTTAAACCGCAGCTCCGTCATGGCGTTGAAGGCGTGGACACAAAGGCTGTTGTCGAGGTAGCATGCAAGCTCCTCGATGTTGTCGCTCCTGTTCCCGGTCTACGCTGTCTCGCAGTAGAGTCAAAGGTTCTTGCAAATGCAGGTGCATATATTTATCAGGAATTAGGCTACGCTCTCGCATGGGGTGCCGACTGGCTCACTCTTCTCACCGAAGCAGGTCGCGACATCAATGAAGTTGCCAGCCGTGTGAAGTTCGACATGTGCGTTTCGTCGAATTTCTTTATGGAAATCGCCAAGTTCCGCGCTGCCCGTATGCTCTGGGCACAGATTGTGGAACAGTATAAGCCGACATGCAGCTGCGCTGCCAAGATGATGGTATGTGCAACTACATCGACTTTCAATCAGACCATCTACGACGCATACGTCAACCTCCTGCGCAGCCAGACAGAGACTTTCTCAGCCTGCGTAGCCGGTGTAGATTCTATCGTTGTCACCCCGTTTGACACTCCATATAAGAAACCGGACGCATTCAGCGAACGCATTGCCCGCAACCAGCAGTTCCTTCTCAAAGAAGAGAGCCATATGGATAAGGTTGTCGACCCCGCAGGCGGCAGCTACTATGTAGAGACTCTCACTGTTGCAATTGCAGAGCAGGGCTGGAAACTCTTCCTTGCCACTGTGGATGAAGGCGGTTTCTTTGCCAGTGTAGGTAACGGTAAAGTTCAGGCAGCAGTCAATGCAAGCTGCGAGAAACGTCACACAGACGTTGCGCGCCGCAAGGAAATCCTGCTTGGTACAAACCAGTATCCCAACATCAACGAGAAAGCTGCCGACAAAATTGAGACAACCGGCTGCTGCAACTGCGGCTGCGGAACGGAGAAAGGTCCGAATGCTCTCGTCGCAAAACGTGCCGCAACAGAGTTCGAGGAACTGCGTCTTGCTACCGAAGCTGCTGCAAAACGTCCGAAAGTGTTCATGCTTACCATCGGCAACCTTGCCATGCGTCTCGCCCGCGCTCAGTTCTCGACCAACTTCTTCGGTTGCGCAGGATATGAGATAATTGATAATCTTGGCTTCAATACAGTTGAGGAAGGCGTGGACGCCGCTCTCGAAAAAGGCGCCGATGTAGTCGTTCTCTGCTCCAGCGATGACGAATATGCCGAACTTGCGCCGGCAGCGTTCAAGTATCTCAATGGACGCGCTGAATTTGTCGTAGCAGGTGCTCCGGCATGTACCGACGACCTCAAAGCTGTCGGAATCAAAGATTTCGTCCATGTCCGCTGCAACGTTCTCGACACTCTCCGTGATTTCAATAACCGTCTTCTCAACAAATAAGTCACAGTCCTACAATGAAACCCGATTTTAAAAATATCGATATAACCGCAGGGCTCTGTGGCGAAGCTCCGGCAGCACAGGTTGCCGAAGACTGGACAACCCCTGAGCTCATTCCGGTAAAACCCGTATATACAAAACAGGACCTCGAAGGTCTTGAACACCTCAACTTCATGTCCGGTATCCCGCCCTTCCTGCGTGGTCCGTACAGCGCTATGTACCCTCTGCGTCCCTGGACCATCCGTCAGTATGCCGGCTTCTCCACTGCAGCAGAATCGAATGCTTTCTACCGCCGCAACCTTGCATCCGGTCAGAAAGGTCTTTCGGTCGCTTTCGACCTTGCCACACACCGTGGCTATGACGCAGACCATCCCCGTGTGGTAGGCGACGTAGGCAAAGCCGGTGTGTCGATCTGTACTATTGAGGATATGAAAGTGCTGTTCGACGGCATACCTCTGAACAAGATGTCTGTGTCGATGACGATGAACGGCGCTGTCCTTCCTGTTCTTGCGTTCTACATCAACGCCGGTCTCGAACAGGGCGCTAAACTCGAAGAAATGGCTGGTACTATCCAGAATGACATTCTCAAAGAGTTCATGGTGCGCAACACCTATATATATCCGCCGGAGTTCTCGATGCGAATCATTGCCGACATATTCGAATATACTTCGCAGAATATGCCGAAATTCAACTCGATCTCCATTTCCGGATACCACATGCAGGAAGCAGGCGCTACCTGCGATATCGAACTTGCATACACTCTTGCCGACGGTCTCGAATATCTTCGCGCAGGTGTCAACGCAGGCATGGATATCGATGCTTTCGCTCCGCGTCTGTCGTTCTTCTGGGCTATCGGCATGAACTACTTCATGGAAGTTGCCAAGATGCGTGCTGCCCGTATGCTGTGGGCAAAGATTGTCAAGCAGTTCAACCCGAAGAATCCCAAGTCGCTCGCTCTGCGCACACACTCGCAGACATCAGGATGGTCGCTCACAGAGCAGGATCCGTTCAACAATGTCGGTCGTACATGTATCGAAGCTATGGGTGCCGCTCTCGGTCATACACAGAGTCTCCACACCAACGCGCTCGACGAAGCTATCGCGCTTCCTACCGATTTCTCGGCACGTATTGCCCGTAACACACAGATCTACATCCAGGAAGAGACTCAGGTCACACGTGCCATCGACCCGTGGGGCGGCAGCTACTATGTAGAAGCGCTCACCAATGAGATTGCACACCGTGCATGGGAGCATATTCAGGAGATCGAGAAGCTCGGCGGTATGGCTAAAGCCATCGAGACAGGTCTTCCCAAACTCCGCATCGAAGAAGCTGCCGCACGCACTCAGGCCCGCATCGACTCAGGTCGCCAGACCATTGTCGGTATCAACAAATACCGTCTTGAGCATGAAGACCCGATCGACATCCTCGAAATCGACAACACCGAGGTGCGTCGTGAACAGATCGAACGCCTCAACGACGTCAAGGAGCACCGCGACGAAGCAAAGGTCAAGGAAGCTCTCGCAGCTATCACGGAATGTGTCCGCACAAAGAAGGGTAACCTTCTCGACCTCGCTGTCAAGGCTGCCGGTCTCCGTGCAACCCTCGGTGAAATCTCCGACGCCTGCGAAGAGGTCGTAGGTCGTTATAAAGCAGTAATCAGAACAATTTCAGGCGTGTACTCCAGCGAAACAAAGAATGATCCGGACTTTGTCCGTGCTCAGCAGATGTGCGAAGACTTCGCAAAGCGCGAAGGTCGTCAGCCACGTATTATGATTGCAAAGATGGGTCAGGACGGTCATGACCGCGGCGCTAAAGTGGTAGCCACAGGCTATGCCGACTGCGGTTTCGACGTCGACATGGGACCCTTGTTCCAGACCCCGGCAGAAGCAGCGCGTCAGGCTGTAGAGAACGATGTGCACATCCTCGGTGTGTCATCGCTCGCCGCAGGTCATAAGACTCTCATCCCGCAGGTTATTGAGGAACTCAAGAAACTTGGTCGCGAAGATATCCTTGTCACTGCAGGCGGTGTTATCCCTGCTCAGGACTACGACTTCCTCTACAAGGCTGGCGTAGCAGCTATCTTCGGTCCCGGCACACGAATTCCGTTGTCCGCTATCAAGATGCTTGAAATTCTCAACGAACAGTCTGAAGAATAACATTCCCCCAGGTTCTCCCGTATTCATATATGGGAGAACCATATCCCCAGGACGGTGCCTGTCGAGAGACGCGCACCGTTTTTTTCAATACAAATTATAAAGGAAATGACGAATACAGAAATAATTCATGCCATCGAGCAGCGTCACTCGTGCCGTTCTTTTACCGGTGCGGCTCTGCCTGAGCATATTCTCGACGAACTGAAGGAGTATATTAAGAATGACGATAACCTTATTCTTATCGACGGAGTCAACGGTCGTGTAGGCACTTACGGCATAGTGTCCGGCTCCACTATGAGCATAGCCGTTTCGGGAGATGAAAGGGCGGCTGAGATTATGGATACGGCATCTACGGCGGAGCGGATAGTTCTTTGGCTTACATCTAAAGGAATAGGCTCGGTATGGCTCGGCGGAACATTCAGGGTAAGCGGTATCGACAGACATATACCCGCGGTGATAGCCATAGGCATTCCTAAAGCAAAAGCGGGTTTTATAGACAGGATAATGCGCAAATCTGTCTCCAGCAACACAAGAAAGCCGTTCGACGAGCTTTTCAAAGCGAAAGATGGTGATTTCGGTGATTTCCGGCAGTCGCTTGAGATGATGCGTCTGGCCCCGTCGGCATGCAATGCACAGCCGTGGAGAGCTTATATCGATGGTGATACGGTTCACTTTTACTGTGTTACCGATAACAAATACTCGTATCTCGATATGGGGATAGCTCTTTGCCATTTCGACCTTACAGCAGGAGAGGGCAGGCTGTTCAGTTCTGACGCGGCTCCAACAATTTTTAACGGCGCTAAGTATATTACAAGCTGGAAAAAATCCTAACTTTGTGATAAAAGACATCAGATGCCACGCATAGACCAGGAAACAGTTCAGAAAATACTCGATGCAGCGGATATTGTTGAAGTCGTCAGCGATTTCGTCAAGCTTCGCCGCAGCGGCGCCAACTATAAGGGTCTGTGTCCTTTCCATAGCGAACGCACGCCGTCGTTTTCGGTAAATCGCGCAAGGAATATCTGCAAGTGTTTCAGTTGCGGTAAAGGCGGCTCACCTGTCAACTTCATCATGGAGCATGAGCAGATGACCTTTAACGAAGCCCTCCGCTATCTGGCAAGGAAATATAACATTGAGATTGTCGAAAAAGAGCTCAGCGACGAAGAACGCCAGGCGGCGTCGCGCCGCGAATCGCTCCTTGCGCTCAATTCGTTTGCAAACGAGCATTTCCGGACAAACCTCACAGAAACTGTCGAAGGCAAAAGCGTGGCGCTTCCATATTTCCGTCACCGCGGTCTTTCTGATGCTATGGTTGAGCGTTTCCAGCTCGGCTATGCAATCGACAAGCCGACTGAACTGCTGGATGCAGCCAGGCGCAAAGGATTCCGCGAAGAATTTATGGTCGAGCTGGGTCTCATTGTGCAGAATGAACGCGACGGACGCAGCAGTTTATACGACCGGTATCGGAGCCGTGTCATATTCCCCATCCATTCGCTGTCGGGTCGTGTTGTCGGTTTCGGTGCCCGTACCATGCGCTCCGACAAGAACATCGCAAAATACGTCAACTCTCCGGAATCGTCGATATACAGCAAAAAAAAGGAGCTCTACGGTCTCTTTCAGGCTCGAAGCGCCATTGTCCGTGCTGACAAGTGCATAATGGTAGAGGGTTATCTCGATGTTATCTCCATGCATCAGGCTGGCGTTGAGAATGTGGTGGCATCTTCCGGCACTTCCATAACGGAGGAACAGATCCGCGTCGTACATCGCTTCACCGAGAATGTGACGCTCATATATGATGCTGATGCCGCAGGCATAAAAGCTTCGCTCAGAGGCATCAACATGCTTCTCGCCGAGAAGATGAACGTCAAGGTGCTCGCTCTTCCGCCGGGCGACGATCCCGATTCTTTCGCGCAAAATCATTCGTCGGAAGAAGTGTTTGCCTATCTTGCTGAAAATGAGGTAGACATTATCACCTTTATGGTCGGTAAGCTTATGGCGGGCGTCAGTGCAAACGACCCTACGGCAAAGGCAAAAGTGGTGAACGATGTTCTCCGTACGGTGGCGTACGTCGATGAGCCTGTCAAACGACAGGAATATATATCGCAGTGTTCCCGAATGCTCGATGTTCCTGAAGATGTTCTTGTCAATCAGCTCAATATCTTTATAACCGGTCGTTATGAGGAAGCTGAAAAGGCTGCAAGAAGAGACGAAGCCCGGCGTACTATTTCAGACATTGAGGAAGAGGAGAAAAAATCGGAGAATAAGACGGAAAAGGATGATGATGCGCCGCTTCTCAATCTCGATAACAATTATCTAAAACCCTTTGAGGAAGAGCTTATAAGATACATCGTCCGTTATGGTCTTCTGTATATGTTCGACATGACGGAGGGCGATGAAGTAGTTCCGGGAACAGTCTTCGACCTGATAGAGACTGAGATGAAGATGGACGGTGTGGCTTTCAGCTATGGTCCGTATACAAAGCTGATGGATGTATTCCGTCAGATACGTTTCAATGAATGGCCTGCGGAGAGAGAAAGGAAACTTGCCGAGCTTGAAAGCGAATGCCGGAGCATGCTTGAAGAGAAACGTGATGCTATACGCTCCAACGCAGGAACCATGCAGCAGCTGGAAAAGGCGGAGACAAAAGCGCAGGAAGAGATTGAAGAATATCGTGTCAATGTCATGAACGAATTCGATATGCGTTACGGGCAGACGCGGCTTGTCAATTCTGATGATAACGACGTACGCAGAATAGCCACGGAATTGCTTGTCGAACGTTATACTCTGTCGCGTATCTACAGCCGTCAGGGAAAGATTGAGACCGAGCAGGACCAGCTGCGCAATCTCGTTCCAAGAGCAGTTTTCGAGCTTAGAAATGCCATTGTGGCGGGCATGATCAAAGATCTTAACAAGCAGCTGATGAACCTTACAGATGCCGATTCTGACAAAGCCGGTGAAATTCTTTCAAACATCGCGCAATATAAGGCTTTCCAGAAGAAGCTCGGCAAAATGCTCGGTGAACGGATTATAATGCCGTCGATTCGGTAAAAAAAACGGCTCCGCAGCAAATGCAGAACCGTTCTGAGGGAGTATGTATGGATCTGAATAACCGTTTTATTCCGGTACGCCTACGCGACGGAATGTGAGGTCGCGGTGTTCTACTTCGCAACTCATCATATCGCTGTGGTGAACCTTTATATCTTCGATCTTTTTGTATTTCATGAATTCCTCGCGTATAGCCGCAGTTATGGCGACGCGCCATCCTTCTGCAACAGCTGTGGTGAGAGAATCTATAACAGGACGTTCTGTCTGGCTGAGCAAATTTTCTGAGAATGTTACGCCGGCAGGGTCGACGTTGACCTTGAGCGTTGAAGGATCGAACGAGAGGATGATGTCGTCATCCTCGCCTTTCTCGAAAACATATCGCGCATTGATCGATGCC
This sequence comes from uncultured Porphyromonadaceae bacterium, assembly GCA_900555715.1. Lineage (GTDB taxonomy): Bacteria > Bacteroidota > Bacteroidia > Bacteroidales > Muribaculaceae > CAG-873. Next base: position 7,819 of record USMC01000009.1, read on the forward strand.
GTTGCGGTGATGTTTGTTTCATACGGGGAGTCGAGGATGTCGGGCGAAGCCGGAAGAGCTTTTGTTATTTCAATTACGGCAGAAAAATCGGCTACACCTTGTTTTGTGTCGCGGACATCAGGAGCAAAATCAATTGTCATGGTAGATGTAGCATCAGCAGCATCGGGGATAGATGCCAGACGTTCGGGTGTGCTCTGCCATGTACCTGAAAAACGATCATACTTCGAGCATGATGATACAGCGGCGATAGTGCCTAAAACGGCAACGAGCGAAAAAAAGCCTGTGGTGGAGAGTTTCATATTACTTCCGGATTTGTGTTTTAAATACAACAGCGGAAGCATAATGATAGTTCAGCGCGGTCTTTGATTTTCAGGCAATGATGAGGCAATGGCATATGAAGAAGCTACCATAAGACTTGCAAGGTCGTGTCGTTCTCCCTCTTTCGGCACGATAGGCTCATGGATGGTGAGGATGATGTGTCCCGGTCGTGGAAGCCACGCTGTGCGAGGCATAACTCTGAAAGCTCCGTCGATGGTGATGGGCACAACGGGCAGACTGAACTCTACGGCGAGAGCAAAAGCTCCGCGCCGGAATCCATGCATACGACCGTCGGGAGTGCGCGATCCTTCGGGAAATACTACAACAGACATTCCGCCTGCAAGCCTCTTTTCGGCGTCTTCCATAGTCTGCCGGACAGCCGACGGTTTTGAATTGTCGACAAAAATATTTCCGCATACCCGGCAGGTGTAGCCGACAAGCGGAATTTTTTCGAGACTTTTCTTCATCATCCATCGGAAGTTGTGGCGCAGGTAGCCATAGACGGCGAAAATGTCGAATGCGCCCTGATGGTTGGCGACGAATACATACGAGGTTTTCTTGCGTATGTTTTGTCGCCCTCTTACCTCAACGCTGACCCAGCACAGAATGCAGAATATTTTCGACCATATCATACCGGGATAGTAGCCCATAGTACGGCTGAGACCGATCATGCTTCCGAAAATCGTGAAGAAGCACGCAAGCACCGTGCTGACGAGAAGCAGCGGTACTGCTATGAGAAAGAAATAGATGCGATAAAGAATAATCATTATTTTGCCTGTTTGCCTGCAAAGTTATCAAAAAAAATTATCCTAACAAAGATTCATCCTTGATAAGGACAGGATAACCTGTTCTGAGACTTTCGGGCACGTCGATGATGCGCTGATTGGCAGAGCCACGGAAAATGAGTTCTGTATCTTTCTTGTCTATCTCGAAAGGTCCGTCGACAAGAACATCAACGACCGACAGCAGCTTTAACGCTCCTTCGACGGGATCGCCAAGGAGCTCTTCGAAAGTAAAGCCGGTATAACACCATATAGTGTAGCCCAGTTCTCTAATAGCCACAGCAAGCGGAAGTATGGATTCTGCCTGATAGAGCGGGTCACCGCCGGAGAAAGTGACATTGAAACCGTTGTAACGTATGGTTTCCAATATTTCTCCGATATTCATATCCTTACCGGACATGAAATCCCATGTATGCTCGTTGTGGCAGCCGGGGCAGCGGTGTGCGCAGCCTGCAAAATATATGGAAGTGCGTAGTCCGGGACCGTCGACGCTTGTTCCTTCGACGATCCGGACTACTCTTAATGGCTTGTTATTCATGGACTACGCGGTCGTTAAGCTCTGCGAGCTTCGCATTGTTCCAGCGGTCGGTAGTGCCGACGAGGTAACCTGTGATACGTTGTAGCTTGTCAATATTGCTGCTGCCGCATTTGGGGCATACGGTGAGGTTGTCGGAAGCGTCCTCATAGCCGCAATCCATGCAGCGGTTTCGGTTGTGATTGACGGAACAGTAGCCGATGTTGTTGGCATCCATAAGGTCGACAATGTTGCTTATCGCTTCAGGATTGTGTGTGGCGTCACCGTCAATTTCTACATAGAAAATATGACCGCCGCCGGTAAGGGCATGGTATGGCGCCTCGATTTCTGCCTTGTGGCGTGGAGAGCAGTGATAGTAGACCGGCACATGGTTGGAATTGGTATAGTAAATTTTGTCCGTTACCCCAGGAATGATGCCGAACGATTTGCGGTCGCGGGCGGTAAAGCGTCCTGCAAGACCTTCGGCGGGGGTGGCAAGCACGGAGAAGTTGTGCTGGTATTTTTCGCAGAAATCGTTCACCCGGCTGCGCATGTGACCTACGATTCTCAGACCGAGAGCCTGTGCTTCCTCACTCTCGCCATGGTGTTTCCCGACGAGTGCTATCAGACATTCGGCAAGACCGATGAAACCGATGCCGAGTGTGCCCTGATTGATTACAGGTTCTATTGTGTCGTTGGGTTTGAGCTTGTCGCCTCCGGTCCAGAGCTTCGACATCAGCAGCGGGAATTGCTTGGCAAGGGCTGTCTTCTGGAAGTCGAAACGGTCGCAGAGCTGTCGTGCGGTGATTTCAAGCAGTTCATCAAGCTTGCGGAAGAAGGCTTCGATACGTTCCTGCTTGTCTTTGATTGCCATGCACTCTATGGCAAGACGTACGATATTGATGGTTGAGAACGATAGATTTCCGCGCCCTATGGATGTCTTTTCGCCGTAGCGGTTCTCGAACACTCTTGTCCGGCATCCCATTGTGGCAACCTCGTAGAGGTAGCGTTTGGGGTCGTCGGCGCGCCATTTCTCATGGAAATTGAATGTCGCGTCAAGATTGACGAAGTTAGGGAAAAAGCGGCGTGCGGTGACTTTGCACGCGAGCTTGTAGAGGTCGTAGTTGGGATCCTCGGGCAGATAGCTTACGCCACGTTTCTTTTTCCATATCTGGATAGGAAAAATAGCTGTCGCGCCGTTGCCCACGCCTTCGTAGGTAGAATGCAGCAGTTCGCGAATGATGCAACGTCCTTCGGCGGAGGTATCGGTGCCGTAGTTGATAGAGCTGAAGACAACCTGATTTCCGCCGCGGCTATGAATGGTGTTCATGTTGTGTATGAACGCCTCCATTGCCTGATGAACGCGTGCGGCTGTTCTGTTTATGGCATGCTGCAGAAGTCGCGGCTCGCCTTCGAGTCCGTCAAGGGGCTTGATGATATAGTCGTCGATGCTGACATCTTTGAGATGCGAGAGATCTTTGCCCGTAAGCTTTTCAAGATTTGATATTTCTTCTTTGAACGACGAGCGGACGAATGGAGCAAGGTAGAAGTCGAATGCTGGTATTGCCTGACCGCCATGCATTTCGTTCTGAGCTGTTTCGAGCGAAATACAGGCAATCACACTTGCGGTCTCTATCCGTTTTGCGGGACGTGATTCGCCGTGACCTGCAATGAATCCGTGCGACAGAATATTTTCGAGCGGGTGCTGGACGCATGTCAGGCTTTTTGTAGGATAGTAGTCCTTGTCGTGTATGTGGAGATAGTTGTGGCGGACTGCTTCACGGGCCTCTGCCGAGAGCAGATAGTCGTCGACAAACGGTTTTGTGGTCTCGCTCGCGAATTTCATCATCATGCCGGCCGGAGAGTCTGTGTTCATGTTGGCGTTCTCGCGGGTGATGTCGTTGTTTTTTGCTTCTATGATTTCGTGAAACATATCGCGTGTCTTTGCCTTGCGGGCGATGCTTCGCTGATCACGGTAGGCGATATAACGCTTTGCGACTTCCTTGCGGGGGCTGTTCATTAATTCGACCTCGACCATATCCTGAATATCCTCGACGGTCATGCGTTCTGAGCCGTGTGCGCCGATGCGGTCGGAAATCTGCTGAATGAGTGATTCGTCCTCGCCGAGTTCTGTCGTGAGCATCGCTTTACGGATTGCCGCCTTGATTTTTTCTTCGTTATATCCGACGACTCGTCCGTCGCGTTTGACAACTACCTGTATCATTATATTGTGTTTTTCGAATTTGCTTAACGGATTATTTTAACTTTGCAAAGCTACGCATAAAATAACTAACTCGCAAATGTTTTTAAGCAAAAATCAAACAGAAGTTTTCTGTTTTGGGAAACAATTTGAATATATAAAAATTCCAACGCGCTATACATGAACACATTGGAATTTTAAACCGAAAACTTTTGTATTAAAACGATTTTTGCAACTTTCAGAAATTGTTTATAAAAAGCATGTCGAAGTTTTCCCAATAAAGCTTTTCGGCTGCGCTGTGCCGTTCCATTTTGTCGATAAAAGTCAGCAGGCTCCTGATTGCCATCCTCAACGGCATGGGAACTACTTTGATGGCACTTTCGAAGAAAGGCTGTATTTCCTTGACTTCGGCATAAGCCTTGTCGTAGAATCCTATCTTTATGAGAGCGACAGCATAGATATAGACCATTCCGGATCCGCGCATCGGATCGTGGAAGAGATATTCCAGAGTCTCACGCTGCCTTCCGCAAAGATCGGCGACGCGCTGATAATTGCCGACGCGGAACAGAATTTCGGTCAGCAGAGCGAACTGGACCGGATCGTTCTCGTATTCCGGCTTTGCGAAGCGGTCGATGACTTCTTGGGCTGTTGCAAATTCTCCGCGTGTGCAGAGTGTGCGGACGAGATCTTCATAGTCGAATTTAGCAGCTGGCGCATCCGTGGCTGCGAAATATGCATCTATGCGTCTGACAATATCTTTAGGAACAAGATTGAGATACTGCTGAAGAGCAGCTTCGTTTTCAGGATGGCGGTCAAGAAATTCGGCAAGTGTCTTACGTATTGTCGCTTCGTTGTAGTTGAGTTTCGAATATATGGCGCATAAGCCATCAGTATAGCTGAACTCATCAGGATTTTGCCGTGCGAGATTTCTGACGGGCTCTTCGAGTTCGCCAAGAAGCTCGGGCGCGTAATGATATGCAATGTCGCACAAGGCGAAAATGCTGTCGGAGGATTCTCCGGCGAGTGCTTTGGCATAGTCGAATGTCTGGCGTGCCTCGTCGCTTTTGCCGGACCGTGTCTGTCCGCGCAGAAGCATCATCCAATATGTAGCCGTGAACGGCTCAAGCTCGATAAGAGCGTCGGCAAGACGAATGAGTGTGTTGTCATCGCCTCTGTCGTCAGCTTCCCGTGCCACTTCGTAGTAGAACGACGGTTTGAACGGGACTTTCTCTGCTATTCTGTCGATGTTCGCTACAAGCCAGTCGTAGCACCCGAGGTCGATAGCGAGGTCGACGAAGCGTATGATTTCTTCGTCGTCGAAGGCGTCGTACTGGTTTATCAGAAATTCAAGCGCACTCGGCGCATCTGCCGGCGGATTCACCTCAAGACGTGCGATGTCGAACAGAATCGACGACGCGTCCGGATTGTCGGCGAGGAAATTCTCGGCGGCATGTGTGCGGGTGTTGCTTTCGTCGTCGGTGGTGTCGAGGTAGAGCAGAGCCTTCCTTTCGGCGAGCTGATGACTTTCAGGATATAGCCTTGCGCCGCACAGCAGAACTTCCAGCTGGACGTAGTCGTCGTCGAGGTCGCCGGCATAATCATATATGTCGGCGAGCTCGTCTTCGTCAAAAAAACGTTCTGCAACCGGCTCAGTCAGCGATTTGCGGAATCTCCGGTACAGTTCTTCGTGCGGGTTTGTATCGTTATCCATTCTTCTGAACTTTCTCCCATGTATCTTTCAGCGCAATGGTGCGGTTGAAGACCGGTTTTTCGGGAGTGGAGTCATAGTCAGGTGTGAAGTAGCCGATGCGCTGGAACTGGAATTTAGCTCCTTTCTGCGCATTTTCAATGATGAAAGGCTCCAGTTTTGCGTGACTTACCACTTTGAGCGATTCGGGATTGAGCATTTCGCGGAAATCGCGGTCGGGCTCGGCTGCGGGATTTTCAACGTCGAAAAGTCGGTCGTACAGACGTACTTCCGCATCGACTGCATGCTGAGCAGACACCCAGTGAAGCGTGCCTTTCACCTTGCGGTTGGCGCCGGGAAGTCCGCTCCGTGTCTCGGGATCGTAGGTGCAGCGGAGTTCCGTAATATTTCCTTCCGCATCCTTGACTACCTCTTCACATTTTATAATATACGCGCCTTTAAGGCGTACCTCTGCGCCCGGTGCGAGGCGGAAGAATTTCTTCGGCGGATTTTCCATGAAGTCGTCGCGCTCGATGTAGAGTTCGCGGCTGAACGGCATTTCGTGAACGCCGCTTTCCGGATCTTCCGGGTTGTTCTCCATTGTCACTGTATCTACCTGCCCCTCCGGATAGTTGGTTATGACAAGTTTGAGCGGGTTTATGACAGCCATGGCGCGTGTTGCGATTTTGTTGAGGTCGTCGCGCACGGCATGTTCGAGCAGACTGACGCTGTTGAGAGCCTCGTACTTGGTGTATCCTATGGTATTTATGAAGTTGCGTATCGACGCGGGAGTGTAGCCGCGGCGACGCATTCCGGAGATAGTCGGCATACGCGGGTCGTCCCATCCGGCGACAAGACCTTCTTTGACAAGCTGCAGCAGCTTGCGCTTGCTCATTACTGTGTATGTGAGGTTGAGACGGTTGAACTCGATCTGGCGCGGGCAATACGACTCGTCGGCAAGATAGTGGACGAAATGCTCGTAGAGCGGACGGTGGACGACAAACTCAAGGGTGCATATCGAGTGTGTGACACCTTCGAAGTAGTCGCTCTGTCCGTGGGCGAAATCGTACATGGGGTAGACTTTCCATGTTGTGCCTGTCCTGTGGTGGGGAGTCTTGATGATACGGTACATGATAGGGTCGCGGAAATGCATGTTCGGCGACGCCATGTCGATTTTCGCGCGGAGCACGCGGCTTCCTTCTTCGAATTCGCCGGCATTCATGCGCGTGAAAAGGTCGAGGTTTTCCTCAACGCTGCGGTTGCGGTAGGGGCTTTCTTCTCCTGGCTGTGTCGGTGTGCCTTTCTGACGGGCTATCTCTTCGCTCGTCTGATCGTCGACATAGGCTTTGCCCTCTTTAATGAGACGGACGGCAAGGTCGTAGAGTTTTGGGAAATAGTCGGAAGCATAATATTCGCGGTCTCCCCAGTCGAAACCGAGCCAGTGGATGTCCTCGCGTATGGAATCGACGTATTCAACGTCTTCTTTGACGGGGTTCGTGTCGTCGAAACGCAGGTTGCATGTGCCTCCGAATTTTTCAGCTATTCCGAAGTCCATGCAGATAGCTTTTGCATGTCCGATGTGGAGATAGCCATTGGGTTCTGGCGGGAAACGTGTGCTCAGTCTTCCGCCGTTCTTACCTGCGCGCAGGTCGTTGTATACTTCTTCTTCGACGAAATTCAGACCTTTTGCCTGTTCGTTGTCGAGTGTTGCGTTTTCTTCTGACATATTATATATGTGTTACTGATTTTACAAGTTATCCTAATCGTTTGCGGTAGAATACGAAATCGCGTCCGAGGTATTTTTCTCTCACCACAGGATTCTCAGCAAGCTCTTCCGATGTACCCTGGAAAAGAATACGTCCTTCAAAAAGAAGATAGGCGCGGTCGGTGATTCGCAGTGTTTCCTGAGCATTGTGGTCGGTTATGAGGATTCCTATATTCTTATCTTTGAGTTTGTAGACGACTTTCTGAATATCTTCCACCGCAATAGGGTCGACTCCGGCGAAAGGTTCGTCGAGCATGATGAAGCTGGGGTTTATGGCAAGACACCGTGCTATTTCGGTGCGTCGCCGTTCGCCGCCGGAGAGCTGGTCGCCGAGGTTCTTGCGCACTTTTGCAAGATTGAATTCGTCGATGAGACTTTCGAGTTTCTCTTTTTGTTCAGCCTTTGTCATCTTTGTCATCTGCAGCACGGCGCGGATATTGTCTTCTACGCTGAGTTTTCTGAAAACCGATGCTTCCTGCGCGAGATAGCCTATGCCGTTCTGCGCGCGCTTGTACACCGGATAGCCTGTTATGTCGAGGTCGTTGAGGTAGATGTGTCCTTCATTGGGCTGTATCAGACCAACAGTCATGTAGAATGTGGTGGTCTTTCCGGCGCCGTTCGGTCCGAGCAGACCGACGATCTCTCCCTGTGTTACGTCGATAGACACGTGGTTGGCGACAGTACGCTTGCCGTAGCGTTTTACAAGATTGTCGGTGCGGAGGACAAGCTGACCGTTTTCTGCTCGGTCGGTCTTCTCCTCTGGAACGTCTTCCTCCAGAATTTTGCTTACGACAATTTGCTCTTCCGCCGATTTCTCAACCTTTTCAAAAGGCTGGGGGATAGAGGTAATTTCTTCGTCTTTGTTTCTTCGTTGCCAGGTGAGTGCCATATCAGAGTGCAGAAGGTGTCATGCAGCGCACGGGAGCACCGCGGTGAAGCCGGCTTTCGATGTAGTCGGTGAGGAGATTGATGGCGACAGTGTTGCTTCCGCCCTGAGGTACTATCAGATCGGCATAGCGTTTGGACGGTTCTATATACTGGCAGTGCATCGGCTTGAGTATGTCCTGATAGCGGCTTATTACCATTTCGGGAGTACGACCGCGCTCTATACAGTCGCGTGCGATGACACGGATAAGGCGATCGTCGGCATCGGCGTCTACAAAAACTTTGATGTCGAGCATCTCGCGCAGAACAGGGTCGCACAGAACAAGTATGCCTTCAACAATCACAACGTCGAGCGGTTTCACTTCCACGGTTTCCGGCTGGCGTGTGCAGGTGAGATACGAATATGTAGGCATCTGGATGGTTTTGCCTTCTTTAAGCTCGCGAAGGTGCTTGACAAGCAGAGTCCACTCGATAGCTGCCGGTTCGTCGAAGTTGATTTTCGACCGTTCGGACGGGGGAATGTGGCTGGAGTCTTTGTAATATGAATCCTGCGGAAGTACGGCAACCTCTCCTGAAGGAAGGCTGTTTATGATCTTATTTACCACCGTTGTCTTGCCGGAACCTGTTCCACCGGCGATACCGATTATTAACATAGAAGCTTACTGTTAGGTGATGCTCAGGGTATTTTAAGCCACGAAATTACAAAAAAATGTTTTAACAGGCAAGTGTAAAATTCAACTTGGCGATTATCAGATTCCTGCAGCCGCCATGACAAGTATTTCGGACAGTGTGGGGTGCGCGTGAACTGTGCGGCAGAGTTCTTCGGCTGTCAGACCGGAAGTAATGGCAAGAGTGGCTTCCGCAACGAGATCGGCGGCATGTGGTCCTATTGCGGAGCAGCCCGCGATTTTATGTGTCGAAGGTTCGTATTCAAGTTTCAGCAGTCCTTCCTGCCCCGAGGCAAGAGCTTTGCCATTTGCTCCGTAAGGTATTTTGACCGATTCTGTCTCAATGCCCGGACAACGGACGAAAGCGCATTCGGGAATGGTGAATACGACCGACGGTATTACACTCAGGTCAGTGGGAATGCCCAGTACGCGGCGCCCTTGTGCCGATGCGGCATGTGCAAGCATACAGACGCCGTTGACATCGCCTATGGCGAAGACTCCTTCAGCGGACGTGCGAAAATCGTCGTCTGTCGCAATAAATCCGCGGTCTGCGAGCCTGATGCCTGCTTCTTCGCAGGCCTCGGGAATCACAGGACGGCGCCCTACGGCAGCGAGCACATAATCGCCGGCGACAGTTTCATCTTTTCCTTTCCTCGTATAGCATACCGTAGAATCTGCCGAGACAGCTGTCACTGCTGCATCGGTAACAATCCGAATACCGCGCTTTGACAACTGCATGCGCAGCCTTTTCGCAATCTCGGAATCGAGTCCCGGAAGTATTTCCTTGCAATATTCTATTACAGTCACCTCTGAACCGAAAGACATGGCAATCGACGCAAGTTCGAGACCTATGACTCCTCCGCCGATGACGACGAGCCGCTTCGGCAGCTCCGATAGGCGGAGAAAGTCGTCGCTTGTATGATAAAGCGCCGGGTCTATGTTCCTGAGCAAAGCAGGACGTGAGCCTGTAGCTATTATAATGCGGTCGGCGGTATATTCTTCGCCGTTGGCGATGACGCGCCGTCCGGCGGCAAGGCGTGCTTCGGCATGAACTGTCTTGACTTTGCCGAGCAGACCCTCAATGCCGTCGCGAAGTTCCGAAACTACAGAGGATGCGCGTTCAGCGGCTTTTGCGAAGGAAGGAACGCAATTAGCTTCAATGCCGAAAGCATTTGCACTGCGGATGGTCTCGATTGTTTCGGCGGTGGCACACAGACATTTAGTAGGAATACATCCCCTGTTGAGGCATGTGCCGCCTAACAGGTCTTTCTCGAACAGAATGACATTCAGCCCGCGGGCGGCAGCCTCGGCGGCTGTTTCGTAACCGCCGGGACCGCCTCCTATTATTATAAGGTCTGTTTTCTGCATAGTTCGACGTATGTGAGAACAGGGTTTAGGGCTGCTTCGTCCTCGTCCGGATGTGAAATCGGGGTGCTGTATGGTGCATTTTTGATTCTGTCCGGATCAGACACAGCTGTCTCAGCGATTTTCCTCATGGCGGCGATGAATCTTTCGAGTGTCTCTACAGTTTCTGTTTCTGTCGGCTCTATCATCAGGCTCTCGTGGAAGAGCAGGGGGAAATATATCGTCGGTGCATGAAAACCTTCGTCGAGTAGCGCTTTGGCAATGTTGAGCGTTGTAACTCCGGTCGATTTGTCGCGCAGACCGTCGAACACAAACTCATGTTTGCACGGTCCCGGAATGGGCTGGAGATAGAGGTCGCTCAGGGAATTCATGATGTAGTTGGCATTGAGTGTCGCGAGCGGTCCCACTTTTGCAAGACCTTCGCCGCCGAGCGTGAGAATATAGCTCAGAGCTTTTACAAACACGGTGAAATTGCCGAGCCATGCGCTTACTTGCCCGAACGCGTCGGTGCCGAAATCTATGCCGAGTGTTCCGTCTTCTTTTTCGACAACCCGCGGATTCGGCAGGAATTTCTCAAGCCCGGCACGGACGCCGACAGGTCCGGCTCCCGGTCCGCCGCCGCCGTGAGGCGTGGAGAAAGTCTTGTGAAGGTTGATATGCATAACGTCGAAGCCCATGTCACCGGGACGTGCAATGCCTAACATCGGGTTGAGGTTCGCGCCGTCGTAGTAGAGCAGTGCTCCGGCGCTGTGCACGGCTTCCGCTATTTCCGGGATGCGCTTTTCGAACATTCCCACGGTATTGGGGTTCGTCATCATCACCGCTGCGATAGTAGGATCAAGTTTCGATTTGAGGTCGTCGACGTCGACAGTGCCGTCGGCGAGACTTTTTACCTCAACGATGTCGAATCCTGCCATGTGTGCGCTGGCGGGATTGGTGCCGTGAGCGGAATCCGGCACAATGACACGTGTGCGTGCTTCATCGGCACGGCTGAGGTGGTATTGCCGGATAACCATCAGACCGGTGTATTCACCATGCGCACCGGCGAAAGGATTCAGTGTGAACTCCGCCATGCCTCCGATTTCCGCCAGCGCTTTTTCAAGCTCGCGGTAGATGCGGAGTGCTCCCTGGGCTGTGGAAACGGGCTGCAAAGGATGAAGCCCGGCGATGCCTGCCCGAGCGACCATGGCTTCGTTCAGCTTGGGGTTATACTTCATTGTGCATGACCCCAAAGGATAGAAACCTGTGTCGACACCGAAATTATTGCAGCTGCTGTTGGTGTAGTGTCTTACTACTGTCGGTTCGCTCACTTCGGGAAGCGAGGGCGCCTCGGAGCGGAGAAGCCCGGACGGGATGGCGTAACCGCAGCTTTCGTAGTTGTAGCGAGGAAGGGAATAACCACTTCTTCCGGGCTGCGAGAGCTCGAAAATGAGCGTTTTGTATAGTTCGTTGTTCATCGCTTACAGTTTATTTAGAATTGCAACATAGCGCTCGATATCGTCGGGCGAGCACATCTCTGTGGCGGCTACAAGAAGTGTGTTGTCGGTCAGCTTTACTCCGGCGAGGATGCCTTCGGCAGCGGCAGCTTCGATGATACGGTCGGCACTGATGCCGTCGGCTGTCTCGACCACAAATTCGTTAAGGAAAGGTCTGTCGGGATATTTCATGCTCACTTTCCCTGTGCGGCACATTTTCGCAGCGAGGGAGTGGGCTGCCTGCGCGCTGAGCTCGTTGACTCTTGCAAGACCTTCCGCACCCATAAGACTCAGATATATGGCGGCATGGAGTGTCATGATGCCCTGATTGGAGCAGATGTTGGATGTCGCTTTCTGACGTCGGATGTGCTGCTCGCGCGCCTGAAGTGTGAGCACGAAAGAACGTTTGCCGTCTTTGTCGACCGTAGCTCCCACTACGCGACCCGGAAGTTTACGCATGAGCGCTTTAGTGCAGCAGATGTATCCGAGGTACGGACCTCCGTAGTTGAGCGGCATGCCGAGGCTCTGCGCTTCTCCGCAGGCGATGTCGGCGCCCCATTCCGCCGGGCTCTTGAGAACGCCGAGTGTCGAGGCGTGGCTGTTTATTATGAAAAGCACCTTGTGTTCGTGGCATATAGCGGCGTATCCTGAGTAGTCTTCTATTATACCGAAGAAATTCGGCGATGCAACCACGACAGCAGCCACGTCGCCGGCTCCTATCATTTCTTCGAATTCGGTGCGCGATGTCGTTCCACGGTCTTCCGGAATGGTCTCGACGATGATGCCCGCACCGGAAGCATACGTGCCTATGACAGTGGCGACTGCCGGAGCTAATGTCGCCGATACCAGAATACGTTTCTTTTTCCTTGAAGCGGCGACAGCCATCAGAACGGCTTCCGCTGTAGCTGTCGCGCCGTCGTACATCGACGCGTTGCTTACGTCGAGACCGGTGAGCGAGCACATCATGCTCTGATATTCGAAGATATACTGAAGAGTACCCTGTGATATCTCCGGCTGATAGGGAGTGTATGCGGTGTAAAACTCCGAACGGCTCATGATAGCCGGAATCGCCGCCGGCGTGTAATGCTTGTAGAATCCGGCTCCTGCAAAGCAGACAAGCTCCTTGTTCTGAGAAGAGACGGCTTCAAAATATCGGTCTATCTCAGGTTCGCTCATGTCTAGTCGGAGCTTGTACGGCTGTCTGAGCCGCAGCTCGGCGGGTACGTCGGAGTACAGGTCGTCGAGGGATTTTGCTCCGCATCGGCAGAGCATGTGCTCTATGTCCGCCGTGGTGTGCGGAAGATAGTGGTCGGCTGCCATATCAGTGCTGTTTTGCGCAGAAATCGGCGTATGCCTGCTCGTCCATGAGTTTGTCGAGTTCCGAGGGGTCGGTGATGCTTACTTTGATGATCCATGCATCGAGCGGAGCGTTGTTGATTAGCTTCGGGTCGTCGGAAAGTGCCTCGTTAACTTCCAGAACCTCGCAGCTGACGGGGCTGAAAAGGTCTGATGCGGCTTTGCGGCTCTCTATGGCTCCGAATTCTTCTCCAGCTTCAAATTCTTCGCCTTCTTCGGGCATGTCGACATATGTGACGGCGCCGAGCTGTTTGGCTGCATAATCAGAAATACCGATGTAACCGGTTTCGCCGTCAACTTTGATATATTCGTGGGTCGGGAGATAGAAAATTTTGGACATGGTGTTTTATTTTTTGTAGTTAGGGGTGTAAAAACGTTTGTTGATGACAGTCGCTGGTGCGAGTTTGCGCCGTATGCGTACCTGGAGCTGAGTACCTGGCGTTGCGTACGGTGCCTCTATGAGCGCGAATGCGATATTTTTATTGAGAGTCAGCGAGTTATATCCGGTGGTTATGTAACCTACGGTGCCTCCGTCGAGATCGAGAACTTCATAGCCGTGACGTGCGGTGGCTGAGCTGTCAATGCTGAGTCCTACGAGCTTGCGCTTTAAGCCTTCCGCCTTCTGTTTGGCGAGAGCCTCGCTGCCGATAAAGCCTTCAGGTTTCGACAGTTTGACAAACATGCCCAGTCCGGCCTCAAGCGGCGTTATGTCGTCGGCAAGTTCATCGCCATAAAGCGGAAGTCCGGCTTCGAAGCGCAGTGTGTCGCGGCAGCCGAGTCCGCAGGGCTTGATGCCGGCATCGATGAGCTTATCCCACATTTTTATTATTGTCCCCGGTTCGGCATATATCTCGAAACCATCTTCGCCGGTGTAGCCTGTGCGGCTGACAATGGTGAGGTCAGGCAGCGTTTTGAAAGTATAGAATGTGAGGTCGGAGGCGTCGATGCCGAGCACATCTTTCATCACGGCTTCGCTCCGTGGACCCTGTACGGCAAGCTGCCCGAAGTCTTCGCATCGGTCGCTGACGGTCACGTCGTAAGCTCCGGCGTGCGAGCGGATCCACCTAAGGTCTTTTTCGATGTTCGATGCGTTGATGACGAGCATGAAATCGTCCTTGCCGCGCCGGTAGACGAGGAGATCGTCTACCGTGCCGCCGTCGAAGGCGGTCATCATGCCGTATGCGCATTGTCCGTCTGTCAGGGCTGCTGCGTCGTTCGTAAAGATATGGTTGACAAAACGCAGTGCCTCCGGACCTTTGATGTCAACTTCTCCCATGTGGGATACATCGAAGACTCCGCAGCATGTGCGGACGGCGGTGTGTTCGTCGTCGAGACCGGAGTATTCAATGGGCATGTCGTAGCCTGCGAAAGGGCTCATTTTAGCATTGAGCGCCGTGTGTCTGTCGTGCAGGCATGTCTTTTTGAAATTCATGGTAATATTTATTTGGTTGTGAGGATATTTTATATTATTATTTCAACTAAAGCTTCCGGCGTGGCGCCCCTTATTATTGCACCGGGATTTATTTCGCGAAGACGTTCGAGAACCGACTGCCGGTCGTACGGACAGCCGACCATCCGTTTCTCGATTCGGTCTGCAATATCTCCTGTAAAGAAAAAATCGCCGCTGAGCAGAAAAGCTGCTATTGTCCTGTCCGGCGCGAGCTCTGTCTCCGCGTAAAATTCACCGACCCCGTCGATTCTGCTGAAATGCCGGATGAGGCTGTCGTTCTCTTTGCTGCGGAGACGTCCGTAGAGGAACTCTGCGGAGTAGTACCGTTTTTCTATGGCATCAAGCTCTGCCTGCTGCCTCTCTGTGAGTGTGATGCTTTTGCCTCCGGTGAAATAATCTATCGCATATTTCCCGAATTCTTCTACGCTCATGTCTATTCCCAGCGTCCGCAGACAGGTCACCCGCTTCTGGACTGACTGAACGGCTTTTGACTGCAGCTTTGCCCTCGACGGCGTGATTGCATTGAGCATCCGTTCGTTGTCGACGTCGAAAAGCATTGTGCCGTGTGCTATGGACCGCCCGTTGACAAGATAGAAGGCATTCCCGGCTATTTTTGCACCGTCGACAAGAATGTCGTTTCTGCCGCTTGCCTCCGCTCTCAGCCCCAGCGACCGCAGCATTTCGGCGGTGATGGCGGCATATCTGGCGAAATTGGCTTCGACGTCGTTGCCGGCGGTGATGTATGAGAACATATAGTTATTCATATCGGCGTAGACGCATCCTCCGCCGCTGCGGCGACGGACGACGTCTATGCCGTTCGCACGGCAATAGGAAAGGTTCACTTCAAGCGGCATGTCCTGATTCCGACCGCAGATAACCGTAGGAGGTACACGCCATGCGAAAATATAATCGTCGGGAGGCAGATTGGTCGCCACCCATTCTTCGAGAGAAAGGTAGTAGGGCAGTCGGCGCTGCTTTGTATCGGGTAGTCGGACCTCTATCATGCCAAACAGATTTTTATGCCCAAATTTATAAACTATTATCCGAACCTCCAAAAAATTCGGAAAGAAGTGAATGAAGTGTCCGGAAATGACAAAGGCTGCATGTGCAGCCTTTGTAGTCAATAGTTTTGTCAGAAGTAAAAATCCATCTTTTTGGGATAGTAGAGCATTGCTGCGCCGACGTCCTGAGCCACACTCTCTCCGAGCGAATTGGCTACTATTGCGAGTGCGAAGCGCAGCGCGGAGCTCGGTCCGTTTGCCGTAATGAGATTGTCAAGGGCTATTACGGGAGCGTCGTGTATGATAGCGCCTTCTTTTCTGGCGTCTTTTTCAAATCCGGGGTAACAGGTGGCTTCTCTGCCGTTGAGCAGTCCGAGCGGAGCGAGCACCACGGCAGGAGCGGCGCAGATGGCGGCGATTTTGCCTTTGTGCACTTTGAGCAGATCGCCAAGGGCTTCAAAGGCGGCAAGATTTGTCGAGCCGGGCATACCGCCGGGCAGGATGAGCCATTCGGAACCATCGAAATCTGCTTCCTTGAAGGTGATATCGGCATCGACAGCTATTCCATGTGCCCCGACAACTTTATGCTCGGAGGTGATAGATACTGTCTTGATGTCCATTCCGGCACGGCGCATGACGTCGACGACGGTGAGCGCTTCGATTTCTTCGAAGCCTTCGGCAAGAAAAAGAAAAGAGCGATGCATACGATTCTGTGTTTAAGTTAAAGATATTTTGAGGTAAGAAACGCTGCAGGCAGCGGATTTGTTCGGCGGTAGGCGATTTTTTGTTACTTTTGCAGACAAAGATTTTATGTAATGAAACGATATCTGATTATTTTGCCGCTAATTTCGCTATTTTATTTGATATTTGCAAGCTGCAAGGAAAAATATTGCACAGCAGATGGCGAAACATGGGGCACGACTTATCATATTGTATACTCCGGAGCGTCTTCTCTCGCCGATTCTGTCCGCTGCGAGATGGAGTCGATAGACCGTGAACTGTCCATGTTCAATCCTTCTTCGACTGTTAGCCTTGTCAATTCCGGACGTCTCACCGCCGTGGGGCGCCGTTTCACGGAAGTCTTCGATATCGCCAGATATGTGTGCCGTCTGTCCGGCGGTGCTTACGACCCGACAGTAGGTCCGCTGTGCGAGCTGTGGGGCTTCGGTCTGTCGGATTATAGCGGCGAGCCGTCCGACAGCGCACTGGCGGAAGCAATGTCGGTTGTAGGAATGCTGGAATGCACTGTCGACAGCGTCGGCAATATACATAAAAAATCGCCAGGCACACGCTTCGACTTCTCGTCTGTCGCCAAAGGATATGGCATCGACTGCATCGGATCTATGCTGGAACGAAACGGTGTGGAGAATTATATGATAGAGATAGGCGGCGAGGTGCTTGCCTGCGGTGTCAATCCTCAGGGCAGACCGTGGCATATACAGATCGACTCACCCACAGGTGGCTTCGGGCACGAGGCTCTGGAGATAATGGCTCTCGGACCCGAAAAGAAAGCTCTTGCAAGCTCGGGCAACTATCGCAACTATCGCTCGGACAGTTCCGGCAAAACGTTCGGACACATTGTCTCGCCGCAGACCGGACGCCCTGCCGGCACTTCAATTCTCTCAGCAACGGTAAGAGCCGATAACTGCGCCCTCGCTGATGCTCTTGCCACTGCCTGCATGGCGGTAGGCACGCCGGATTCAGCAATGGCAGTTCTCCGCAGTGCCGGAGCGGAGGGGCTTCTTGTAGTGGCCGGCGATGACGGCATCGCGACACTGCGTTCGCCGATGTTCTGAGTGTGCCGGCTATATAAAAAAGAAAACGGTTGTCTCGCGACAACCGAGTATCTTTAACCTTAAATCTAATACCATGAAAAAACACAGTGCAAAATCAGTAATTATGAAATCAGAACAGCCGAGGCGGGGCAAAGGTTTGCGGAAAAGCTCTGTTTAACCTAAATTAACATTTCTATCCCGTCAAAAATTACTAATTTAGTGCATCGAAAAAGAAAACCCTGTTTTTCCAGGCGAATTATTCATAATAACAATCATTATCAAACCGGCATTATTCCGGAATAAAAGACGGTATGAGCATAAAAATATTAGTTATAGACGATGAAGAATCCATGTGCGAGATCCTGAAATTCAATCTCGAACGTGAAGGCTATGAGGTCGATACGGCGTACGGTGCCGAAGAAGCTCTCGAGATGGATCTTGAGGGCTATTCCTTGTTTATTGTCGATATAATGATGGGTGGTATGAGCGGTTTTGATTTTGCGAAGCAGCTCCGCAATATCACAGCGACAGAAGAAAAGCCGATTCTTTTCTGTTCTGCACTTTCCGACGAGGACGATGTTGTGAAAGGTCTTAATATTGGCGCTGACGACTATATCACTAAGCCTTTTGTCATCGGTGAGGTTCTTGCGCGTGTCAAAGCAGTGTTGCGCCGCAGCAGTATCACCGAGAAAAGCAAGCAGGCTATGGCAGAGTCAGCAAATATGGCGGATTATGAGTCCGATGTGGTTTTCAAGGATCTCCGCATCGACCGTAACGACAAAGAGTGCTATCTTGGCGGAGAGCAAGTGACGCTCACACGGACAGAATTCGACATTCTTCTGTTCTTCCTCACTCACCGCAACCGCATATATTCGCGTGAATCTATTATAAAGAATGTGTGGGGCGACAATATGGTTGTCACCGGTCGTACTATCGACACTAATATTACTCGACTGCGAAAGAAACTGGGCAGCTACGACAAATATATAGTCACTCGCCAAGGTTTCGGCTATGGGTTTAAGGAGAAAGATTAGTTATCAGTGGCAGCTGTTTATTCCGCTGGTGGCATCGCTTTGGATTGCTATTATAGGAATCTGTATCTGGCAATTCAAGACTGTCAATCGATATAAGAAAGAACAGATCCGCGAGCAGCTGGCTCTCGTAAATGCCCGCGTAATTTCTGCTTATGAGCAGAATGTAGACATCGCCAACTTTTTCGCTTTTATCGTGAAGTACTATCGCGATAATCCTCTCTACGACCGTCTGCGTGTGACGCTGTATCAGGATGGAAAGCTTTATAAGTGCTATGGAGAACCTATAGAACTTTCTGAATCAGAGGCAGAGTACGGACAGGGTGTGCTGGATAATCAAGAAGAACGTATTTCGAAATTGGTCGAGGACCATAACAAATATTTCTATTATAAGTACGATATAAGCAACGACAGTCGCTTTCAGGTTATCACAGTGCTTCCGTTTGACAATGATGTGGCGATGGCCGTGTTCCCGTCGCTCGGACTATTCTGGATGTTGGTATGTTTTGCTATCTTCATAACAGTGCTTGCCTATTTCTCTACAAGGTATTTCGGTCGTAATATCGCGATTCTGCGTTCTGTTGCCGACAGGGCTGCTACTGATCCGAATTTTATTCCGCAGATGGACTACCCTCATGACGAACTCGGCGACATTTCAAGACAGATCATACATCTCTTCAATGAGCGTGGTCTTGCCCTCCAGCGGGAGCGCCGTGAGCACGAGGTGGCTATGCATGCCATTGAGGAAAAAGGGCGCAGCCGCAGGGAGCTGACAAACAATATCAATCACGAACTGCGCACGCCGATAGGTGTTATAAAAGGATATATTGATACCATCGTTCAGAACCCGACAATGGATGACGCGTCGCGTATCCATTTCCTTACTAAAGCGCAGGAGCATGTCAACAGGCTTGTTAATCTTATCGCCGATGTGTCGGCTATTACAAGGCTTGAGGAAGGCGGAGGTCTTATAAGCACCGAGGAACTTGATTACCACGACATAGCTTTTACGCTGGCAAATGACGTCCGTGAATCCGGTGCATACGGCAATATGACATTCCGCATAGATATACCTATCGATTGCAAAATCAGGGGCAATTATAATCTTTTGTCAGGAATGCTTATCAACCTTATCAAGAATGCCGCGTCATATTCAAAAGGAAACTTGTGCGAACTCGTAATGACTAACGAAGACGACAACTTCTATTATTTCGAATTCCGCGATAATGGTGTCGGAGTAAGTGAAGAACATCTGCCTCATCTTTTCGACAGGTTCTACCGTGTTGATGCAGGACGTACGCGCAAGGCGGGCGGTACCGGACTTGGACTGCCTATCGTGCTGAGCACGATAAAAGCTCACGGCGGCGAGATAGAGGTATTCAACGGCTGTCTCGGAGGCCTGACGTTCCGTTTTTCGCTTCAGAAAATACGTCGCGATTGATTAATATGAGATCTGTTATATATTTCCGACATATCGTCCTGTTTTTTACCGCGTTCTGTTTTCTTACTGCTGCGGCAGATATACAGCCCGTCAGGTGGGCGGCAAGTCTTTCGCCGATAGAAAATGACAGAGCAGTTCTCACCGTAACCGGAGAAATTGAGGACGGATGGCATATCTATGGATTCGAAATGCCCGATTTTCATGAAGATGTGGGAGTGCCAGATCCCACGGTGATGGAGCTGGTGCTTCCGGAAGGCATCACTGCAGATGGAGAGATGGACTTGTCCGGAAATGCAACAGTCCATTTCGATTCGTTTATGAATCTGAATCTGCCGTGGCTCACAGGAACTGTAACGATGTCGCAGAAACTGATAATCAAAGACGGCGTAAACGGCGAAATTTTGGGATCTGTAAGATACATGGCATGCGACAGTGCGAAAGTTCTGCCGCCAAGCAAGTATACGTTCGACTTGCCTGTATGCCTGCCGCGCATTCCGGACGAGACCAGGCATAACGATGTGCTGCAGAAGTCCTCGGTTAACGAAGAAACTGTTGTGCATTACGAGGAAGCGGAGCCATCGGAGACTGCGGAATATTCTTCCTTTTCGGCTGGCATAGCTAAGTATTTGCGTTTGCTTGCTTTTGTGCTTCTTGTTCTGTGCATAAGTGCCGCTATGCAGACACGGCGCTTCGGAGGGAAACTTGCCATGGTCCGGTTCGCAGGAGGCGCGCTTGCGCTTGCATATCTGTTGACTCTGCTTCCGGAGATTTTCTAACATTGATTTAAACAAAACAGACATTAAATTATGAAACATACGCGCTCAGAGCAGCTGGAGTCGCTGCGGAAAGTTCTCGACACGCTCGATATTCTCCGTGTGCAATGCCCGTGGGATGCAAAACAGACCAACGACAGTCTGCGTCCCAACACTATAGAGGAAGTCTATGAACTTACCCAGGCTCTGCTTGACGACAATCCTGATGAAATCAGAAAAGAACTTGGCGATGTCCTTCTGCATGTGCTTTTCTATGCGAAAATTGGTTCTGAAACCGGACGTTTCGACATCGGCGATGTTGCAGAAGCGCTCAACGAGAAACTCATTTTCCGCCATCCACATATTTTCGGAACTGTCAAGGCAGAAAACGCCGAGGCGGTAGAACAGAACTGGGAGCAGATAAAACTGAAGGAAAAGGGCGGTAACCGCACTGTACTTGCCGGTGTCCCGACAGCGCTGCCGGCTCTTGTCAAGGCGTTCCGTGTGCAGGAGAAAGTCGCTCATGTCGGTTTTGACTGGGAGACTCCATCGCAGGTATGGGACAAGGTGGCGGAAGAGACCTCCGAGGTTGGACAAGCTATCGCAGAAAATAAAAAAGACGATATTGAAGCTGAGTTCGGCGATCTGCTTTTTAGTGTCATCAATGCGGCACGCCTCTATGGCGTCAACCCTGAAAATGCTCTCGAACGGACTAACCGTAAGTTTATCGCAAGATTCAACTATCTGGAAGCCAAAGCAAAAGAGCAGGGCAGGGAACTCAAGGAAATGACGCTTGGTGAAATGGATGCTCTCTGGAATGAAGCTAAAGAACAGACCGGAATCTGATGAAGGTTTGCATCACAGAGAAACCGAGTGTAGCGGCGACAATAGCCGCCATTCTCGGAGCCAATGAACGCCATCAGGGCTACTATGAAGGTGCCGGATACCGTGTGACATGGACCTACGGTCATTTATGCGGGCTTCTGGCGCCGGAAGATTATAACTCCGCCTGGAAGCAGTGGGCTCTCGGGACATTGCCGATGTTGCCTAACAAATATGATATCAAGCTTCTCGACAACGAAGGATATAAGGCACAGTTCAATGTTATCAGGAATCTTATATCAGAAGCCGACGAAGTGATAAACTGCGGTGATGCCGGGCAAGAAGGAGAGCTTATCCAGCGTTGGGTGATGAAAATGGCTAAAACAGAATGTCCGGTATACAGACTCTGGATTTCGTCGCTGACAGATGATGCAATCCGCGAAGGATTCAGCAATCTCAAGCCTCAGAAAGAATTCGACAGACTGTTCTATGCCGG
Source organism: uncultured Porphyromonadaceae bacterium (assembly GCA_900555715.1). Classification (GTDB taxonomy): domain Bacteria; phylum Bacteroidota; class Bacteroidia; order Bacteroidales; family Muribaculaceae; genus CAG-873. The sequence continues at coordinate 29,602 of USMC01000009.1, forward strand.
ACTGTCGCGTTCGATAGGCGACTGGATTCTCGGCATCAACGCCACACGGCTCTACACGGTCAAATATGCAGCCCGTCGTCAGGTGCTGTCGATAGGTAGGGTTCAGACTCCTACGCTGGCACTGATAGTGAAGAGACAACGCGAGATTGCAGAGTTTGTCCCCAAGGACTCATGGGAACTTCACACTCTCTACCGCGACGTCGACTTCACGTCTACCGGCGAACGTTTCGAAACAGAAAACGCCGGGCTTGCCGCCATTGAAGAGATATCGCAGCTCCCTTTCACCGTGAAATCCGTCACAAAAAAGCGTGGTCGGGAATCTGCTCCAAGACTTTTCGACCTTACGTCGCTTCAGGTCGAATGCAACAAGAAATGGGGATGGACGGCGGAGCATACTCTGGCTCTCATACAGTCGTTGTATGAAAAGAAACTTACGACCTATCCTCGTGTCGACACAACGTATCTTTCCGAAGACATTCATGCCAAGATTGCTCCGACACTGCGGAAGATGACTCCGTATGCCAGATATACTGAGACGCTTCTCGCTCAGCCGATCCCGAAGAATAAGAAGATTTTCGACAATTCGAAAGTCACCGATCACCATGCCATCATTCCGACCGGTCAGCATCCGTCAGGAATAGAGGGAGATGAGAAAAAATTATACCATCTCATTGCCATGCGTTTCATCGGTGTTTTCTATCCCGACTGTCAGTTTGAGTCTACGATAGTGCTTGGCGAAGCTGGAAAGGAAGAATTCAAGGCAACAGGAAAAGTAATCACGGCTATGGGATGGCGGGTGCTTCTGCCGGACAAGAATGCTACGGACAACAAAGACGACGACCAGAAAATCCTTCCTGTATTTACAGAAGGTGAATCCGGACCTCATGTGCCGTCGCTGGCAAAGAAGACTTCGCAGCCGCCGAAGAACTATACCGACGGTACGTTGCTCCGGGCAATGGAAACGGCAGGGCGCACTGTCGACAGCGATGAGTTGCGTGAGGCGTTGAAAGAAAATGGAATCGGACGGCCGTCGACGCGCGCCGGAATCATTGACACGCTCATAAAGCGAGGCTATATTATCCGCGAACGCAAAAATCTGCTTGCTACGCAGGCAGGCATCGACCTTATCGACCTAATACAGGAAGAACTGCTTAAATCGGCTGCGCTTACCGGCTTGTGGGAGAATAAGCTGAGAAGGATAGAGCAGGGCACTTTCGCCCCAGCACTGTTTGTCAGCGAGATAAGTGAGATGGTGGGGCAGATTGTGCGCAATGTTCTCAGTGACAACACAAACCGTCGCATCGGAAAAGAACCCGACGAACCGCAGAAAATTACGGAAAAGAAAGATACTTCCGCTACTGCAAAACGTCCGAGAGCGCCGAGAATAAAGGACCTCAGTCAGATTGTTTGCCCTGTATGCGGACAAGGACATATTGTCAGAGGACGCACTGCGTTCGGATGCAGCGCTTATGCATCAGGATGCCGTTTCATTCTTCCTTTTGATGAATGCCCGGCGGATTCAACACCTGCACAAGTTGCCAGACTTGTTAAAAAGCATGTTGTAAAGCAATAAGAGTCTTTATGTTTTTGACCGCTGTCAAATAATGATTAATTTTGCGAATAATTACACTTATAATATGAAGCCACAACGCATTATCACATTGGCTATGACTGTTCTCTTAGCCATTCTCCCCGCTTTGGCACAGATGTTCAATCCTGTCAGCTGGACTACGAGGATTGAAATGACAGGCGACGAAACGGGCAAAATTGTTTTTTCGGCAAAAATCGAACAGGGATGGCATGTCTATTCCAATGATATTGATCCGGAAATAGGACCGACTCCCCTTTCGGTTACCTACGACGTTCTCAAAGGTGTTAAGCTTGACGGTGCACTGAAACCATCGAAGGTGCCTCATGCTGAGTTCGACAATATGTTTGAAGCAGAACTGCGCTGGTGGACCGATGAAGTCACATTGACCCAGGCATTCACAGCCACCGAAGCAGCATTCACTGTCGAAGGTTCGGTAGGATACGCCGCCTGCAACGATCAGAATTGTATCCCGCCGTCGAGTGAATCGTTTACGCTCAGTGGAACGGCTAAGATCGCACCTGTTCCGAAAGCCGCACAGCAGGCTGCCGCTCCGGTTGTTCCGGACACAGCGGCAGAGGTCAAGACACTTGATGAAGATACTGCTGCTGTCAAGGAAGAATCCCGACCTGTTTCAGAGCCGTCCAAGGAACAGCTGTGGGCACCCGTGACGTACGACAGTCAGGGCGGAAACGAAGCGCAGACAGGATCGCTTTGGTATGTGTTCATCACATGTTTCATCGGCGGTTTTGTGGCGCTGTTCACCCCCTGTGTATGGCCTATGATTCCTATGACAGTCAGCTTTTTCCTGAAAAAAGGAAAATCAAGCGCCAAGGGCATGATGGATGCCTTGACATACGGCATATCGATAATTGTCATATACGTGGCGATGGGACTGATTATTACCGGTATTTTTGGTGCCAGCGCCCTCAATGCGCTTTCGACCAATGCTATCTGCAATATCATCTTTTTCCTTCTGCTTGTCGTGTTCGCCATCTCTTTCTTCGGCGCGTTTGAGATTCAGTTGCCGTCGTCGTGGAGCAACCGCATTGACGGTGCCGCAGAGAAAACGACAGGTCTTCTGAGTATTTTCTTCATGGCATTCACGCTCGCGCTCGTATCTTTCTCCTGCACAGGTCCAATCATCGGAACGCTTCTGGTCGAGGCTGTAAGTTCCGGCGACAAGCTCGGTCCCGCCGTCGGTATGTTCGGTTTCTCGCTTGCTCTCGCCATTCCGTTCTGCCTTTTCGCCATGTTCCCCGGAATGTTGCAGAAGGCGCCTAAATCGGGCAGCTGGATGAATACTATAAAGGTAGTGCTCGGCTTCATCGAACTCGCCTTGTCGCTCAAGTTCCTCTCCGTTGCCGACCTTGCCTACGGATGGCATATACTCGACCGCGAAGCTTTCATTGTTCTCTGGATTGCCATTTTCGCGCTCCTTGGGCTTTATTTGCTCGGTCAGTTCAACTTCAAACACTATGGAAAAGCAGATAGCAGCGTTGGCGTTTTCCGCTTTTTCCTCGCTCTGGCCTCGCTGTCGTTTGCGGCTTATCTTTTGCCGGGATTATGGGGCGCACCCCTCAAAGGCGTGAGCGCTTTCGTTCCTCCTTTGTTCACGCAGGACTTCAATCTCTACGGTCATGAGTTTGTTGAATATGACAACTACGACGAAGGTATGGCTGTAGCGGCTAAAGAAAACAAGCCTGTGCTCATTGATTTCTCGGGTTACGGATGTGTCAACTGTCGCAAAATGGAAGGTGCAGTGCTCGACGACTCCAATATTCACGCTATGATAGAGGACAATTTTGTTGTCATCAAACTCATGGTGGATGAGAAGAAGAACCTTCCGGAGCCGATCACAGTTGAGGAGTACGGAAAGAAAACGATACTGCGTACTTACGGCGACCGATGGAGCTATCTGCAGCGTTATAAATTCAATGCAAACGCGCAGCCGTACTATGTGGTTCTCGACACGGAAGGCAATTATCTTTCCGGTCCGTTCTCTTATGAGGAAAACATTCCCGCCTTTGCTGAATTCCTCGAAAAAGGCATCCGCAATTTCAAGAAATAGACTCCTCTTTGAAGTCTTCTGAAATGATGGATTGAGATTAGAGTAAACAGTTTCTATGCAAGACCGCGCCTCCAGTTCAGGCGCGGTCTGATTTTATTCTTTCGAGGGCATGAAAGTTTCGAAGCTGTTGTCGGAATAGAGCACAATTATTGATGCAATCTTTTTTGAGCAGATGTCTTTGCTGGCTATGGTGCGGTTTATGATGTTAGCAACGTCGCTTGGGTCGTCCTGCGCCGCAGAGTCAGAAGCGATATATGTACTTTTGTTTGATATAGGGTCGGTATTTTGCGGTGTATTGATCGCTGATGCCTGATATGCTCCGGATTGTTCGTTGGCTGTAAAAGGAAGGGTTGGAGATGATGTGTCATCAAATTCGTCTAAATCAATATTTTGCTGCGTCTGGAGATTCTCATTCAACTGTTTTTGACGCTCTGAGAATTCAATATTTGAAACAGTCAGCATATCTCCCTGCCCAAACAGAAGCCAGAGAACGTTAAGTTCAGGAAACGTGTCATTCAGTTTTTCGAGCACCTGATTGTTCATAGATTTATTCCTCCCATGAAGCATCTGCGACAGGCTGGGGCGGGGGATACCTGTCTTGTCGGCGAATTGTGAATTTGTCAATCCGCTGAAAGCTATGAATTTACATAGACGATCTATTATTGGGCTCTTGGTGTTGTCTTCCATGTTTGGAAATCTAAATTTTACAATGCAAATTTAGAAATTTACTTTTTGAATTCCAAATTTTTATATCTGAATTTTGATTTGCAATTTTAAATTTCGAATTCTAATTTGCAAACCGACTGCAATTTTAGAATGTAAACAGATGCATTCAGTGCTGAGTACATCTGTATATCGTGTTAAACTAACGCTTTAACCCACTCTTCGCATAATCTGGTTATGAGCAGTGAAGGCGGCGTTATGGAATGATCTTCAAATGTTATAGGTATATTCAGTAAATATTAATGTGTAACTTTAAAACTTCGCCTTAATATATTGAATACTATTAAGTTTATAGAATATGTTAAGATTTGTAACGATGCAATATTTGACAGTACTTTGAATTTGTAAACGGTCTTACGTGTTAATAGCAATCTCTTATACAGTTTGATTTCTTAAATTCGTACCTGCGAAGAAGAACTAAACGAATTATGTTTTTACATCAACTCTGGAATGTCTCTATTTGAAATAGTTGTTTAATTTCGCAAACACACACCTTATTTGTCAGAACCGTCATCGCTTGACGGATTGCGCTTGACTATATTGCGGAGTCAACTCTATGTATAAACCTTGAATCGCGTCTGAGAAGGACAAATTCTGTATAATATTTCAGTCAATCTAAAAATATAACATTCTCAGCGGAGTTTTGTTTAGCCTAAGCCCGCCATAATTCATTGAATAAGTGTCAAAAATGATATATGTACATGTTAAAATTGAGCTTTTTTGTCTCTTCAGTCTGAATTAATCTGCCTCCTCTTGCGTTAGATAATCACTATTATGTTAAATAGGCAGGCAAAGATTGTGCACTACTCAATTTTTAGAGTTCACATCAATTACCGAAAAACCAATTTATCAAAACGGCTTAATACGGCTCCATAATATCCTTGCGAATGTCGGGAACTTTTCGTATCTTTGTAAGTTACATAATTCAAGAATATGGCAGTTTCCAATATATGCGTCAAGGGGGCAAAAGTCAATAATCTAAAGAATATCGACGTTGAGATCCCCCGTAATAAACTTGTGGTTGTTACCGGACTTTCAGGTTCGGGAAAATCTTCCCTCGCTTTCGACACTCTATATGCTGAAGGTCGGCGGCGCTATGTCGTCAGTCTGTCGTCGTATGCGCGTCAGTTCATGGGTAAGTTACAGAAACCGGAGTGCGATTTTATCCGCGGTCTGCCTCCGGCAATAGCCATCGAGCAGAAGGTCAATACACGAAATCCACGCTCGACAGTAGGAACTTCCACCGAAATATACGATTATATCCGTATGCTGTTCGGGCGTGTGGGGCGTACATTTTCGCCCATTACAGGTGAGGAAGTGAAAAAACATAGCGTGGAAGATGTGCTCGAATATACATCCGCTTTTCCTGAAGGCACACGCGCCGCAGTTGCCGCTCCGATAGTTCTGCAAACGGGTCGTTCATTGAAAGAACAGCTCGAAATTTATATGAAAGAAGGCTACAGCCGTGTCATTGATGAAAAAGGCAATTTCATCGAGATTGAAGAGTATCAGTCTACGGATAAGAGCACCACTCCCCTCCTCCTTATTGACCGACTCATGGTTTCGGACAAAAAAGACGAAATCTCCCGACTTGCCGAGTCTGTCGAGACGGCATTTTTCGAAGGAAATGAGGAGTGTGTCGTCTACCTCTGGCAGGAAGGAAAAAAGAAACCGCTTATAAAAGGTTTTTCCAAGCGATTTGAGGCTGATGGTATCTCGTTTGTAGAGCCAAGCGAACAGATGTTCAATTTCAACAATCCGCTCGGTGCGTGCCCGGTTTGCGAAGGTTTCGGCAATACGCTCGACATCGCCGAGAATCTTGTCGTTCCCCAGCAGTGGCTGTCGGTCTATGATGGTGCTGTGGCACCATGGCGAGGTTCTGCCGCGCAACGTCTCAATGCTTTTATGGCAGAAGCATATAAAAAAGACTTTCCTATTCATACTCCATATAATCAGCTCACCGACAACCAGAAACAGCTTCTCTGGGAGGGCGACGGCGATAAGATCGAAGGAATAAACGCTTATTTCGACTTTGTGAAGTCGAAGCGCCAGTCCATTGAATACCGCATGATTCTTGCGCGCTACCGCGGCAAGACCGTATGCCGCAACTGTCATGGTACGCGTCTTCGCCCGGAAGCGTCGTATGTAAAGGTAGGAGGACTTTCTATCGGTGAGCTTGTCAAGATGCCGGTTGATAAGCTTCTTCCGTGGTTCGAGCAGCTCACTTTCGATGCACACGATGCCCGTATCGCTTCCCGTCTCCTTGTGGAAATCAAGAACAGACTGACATTCCTCTCGGATGTCGGACTCGGTTATCTCACCCTCGACCGCGTCAGCAATACGTTGTCAGGCGGCGAAAGTCAGCGCATCAACCTGGCGACGTCGTTAGGCAGCAGCCTCGTAGGCTCGCTGTATATCCTCGATGAACCGTCTATCGGTCTTCATCCGCGCGATACAGAAAGACTCATCGGCGTTCTGAAAAAGCTACGCGACCTCGGCAATACTGTTGTTGTCGTTGAGCACGACGAGGAAATCATGCGTGCGTCCGACTATATAATAGATGTCGGTCCGGAAGCAGGTCGGCTTGGCGGTGAGATTGTTTTCCACGGCACACCCGAACAGCTTGAAGGAGCGCAGACATATACGGCGCAATATCTCACCGGAAAGATGGAAATACCCGTTCCTGCCAGCCGACGACCTGTCCGCAGCAAAATCACGGTTGAGAAGGCAAGCGAGCACAACTTAAAGAATGTAGATGTCGATTTTCCGCTTGGCGTAATGACTGTCGTGACGGGCGTCAGCGGTTCGGGAAAGTCGACTCTTGTACGTGATGTGTTCTACCGTGCGATGTGCCGCAAGATATATAATGAAGGTGATGCTCCCGGAATGCACAAAGACCTTTCCGGCGATCTAAAGCGTGTAAAAGAAGTGATTTTTGTCGATCAGAATCCTATCGGTAAGTCCACCCGTTCGAATCCTGCCACATATCTCAAGGCATACGATGAAATACGTGCGCTTATGGCATCGCGTCAGGCTGCCCGCCAGATGGGACTGTCCGCTGCCGATTTCTCCTTCAACACAGAAGGCGGACGATGCGAGGCATGCAAAGGCGAAGGACACATCACAATCGAAATGCAGTTCCTTGCCGATGTTACTATTGAGTGCGAGGAATGCCATGGCAAGAGGTTTCAACGCGACGTTCTCCAGGTACAGTACAAAGGAAAGAACATATACGATATCCTTGAGATGACTGTCGACGAAGCAATCGCTTTCTTTGGCGAAGATACGCAGGATCGGATGGCTGCAAGGGTAGCCGCAAAACTACAGCCGCTCCAGGACGTCGGGCTTGGATATATCAAGCTCGGACAGTCGTCCTCTACCCTTTCCGGCGGCGAAAACCAGCGTGTCAAGCTCGCCTACTTCCTGAGCCTCGGATCGACAACACCCACTGTCTTTATTTTTGACGAACCCACCACCGGACTGCATTTCCACGATATAAAACTGCTTCTTTCGTCATTCGACAGACTCATCAAACTGGGACACACACTGATTATCGTTGAGCATAACCTTGACGTCATCAAATGTGCCGACTATATAATCGATATGGGTCCGGAAGGCGGGGAAAACGGCGGAAATGTTGTCGCTACAGGCACTCCTGAGCAGATAGCCGCTTGTCCGGCAAGTCTGACGGGGCTTTATCTCAGAGATAAACTCAGAAAGTGAAGTGCATCGCCACACGGATGCCGTGGCGGTCTATCTCGTAAGGAACATCAAGATAGCTGATTCGCCACACGTAGTCCACTCTCAGAATTGTGAGAATATTGTCAAGCCCTGCGGATATTTCCATGTAGGGCTTGTTCATATTATTCACCGCGGCATCCTTAGGAAATGCGAACAGACTCTTGTTATGCGCCGGATTGCAACGGTCGGAAAGAGAACCATAGAGTCCGCTGAAACTGACGATTTCGCGCAGGCGAAGCTTTTTGAACCCGGGAATAAGATTGAAAAGCGCTCCACGGAGATGCCAGCTCATGTGCCATGAACAATACGTGGAATTGATGAATTCCATAGGATTCATCAGAGCGAAACTTCCAGGCTGTATGGTGAAGGACAGGTTGGCGTTCGGAATGAAAAGTTCGGGGAAAGGCGCCGGACTCCACGTATGACCGCCCGATACCTGGGCTTTGAGTTTTCCCAACACGGAGAGGGAGAAATCTTTGGATAGCGACAGTTCCGTACGGCTGACGCAGAACCGTGAGCCTGTCGCCTTAGGAGCCCATCGGTGCGACAGTTCGATCACAGGAGCTTCGTTATTGACAGGAATCCTTACAGAACGTGTCTGGAAGAATTTCTCGCCGGGAGCATAGCGCAGTTTAACGGTCACACCTGTTTCGTCATATTCTCCGTAATTTTTTCCATAACCGTCGGTAAACTGTACGAATGGTGATGCCTCTTCCCTGATATGTCCTACTGTTGTCTCGATGGAAAAGTTGTTGCGCAGTTCGAGCTTATATGTGCCCTCGGTCTCACGGCGGTAGGTGAATCTGTTGTCCGACATTCGTCCCAGAGACAGGACAAAGTTGTCGGAGTTAGTATACAGATAGTGTGAGCCGAGCCTGTCGATGTCGTAGCGGTGGCGTATCCTGACGGAATGAACCGGAAACTCGCCGGGATGATATTTCTTTTTGTTGAACGAGTACTCCCCTTCTATCTCATACTTCCATTTTTTGTCCCGGAAACCGTAAGCCACATAACCACGCCCGAAAAGATGCGGATTCAGATTCGCTGTAGTAAACCCTCCGGCGCGCAGACGCAGTCCTTCAAGCGAATTGTAGCTTGCGGTAGTATTCAGCGGTCCGTAGTCGAATTTGCTGTTGCGGCTTGTCGGGATATAGCCCCGTTCTATCACTTTAAGCACTTTCTCACCCCAGTAGAACGCCCGTTTGCGGCGCAGATTTACCATCAGTTTTCCGATGTTGCTCTCTCCTTCAGGAATGTCGGTAATTCGTGCTTTGTCCCAGAAAATACTGTCACGTCCTCCGGCTTTTGGGTCGTAGAAAACATCTCCGACACGGGAGAATATCGTCGATGAGGAATCCGGTTCAACGAAAGAATGATTGTTGTAAATAATCTTGCGCGACAGATATATCTCCGGAGACCCCGGGACGACTTTAAGCTTTGCAAGAAGGATGTCGCTTAATTTAAGGCGTGAGTTGTCCTCGGCTTTGGCGAAATCCTGTGTGATTCGGAGTGATTTGACATAGTTCAGGTTTATGTCGTCGCCTACCTCCATGTCGACTCGTCGTACGAACATTGTCGTGTCTGCCGACGGCACATACAGATGACCTTTGAAGCCGAACGATGCTTTGTTGCGCGGATAGAAGGCAAGAACAGTATATTTCTCGTTTTCCGACGGAAGAACGGCGGCACTGTCCACGAGGTAAAAACGGTAGAAATCCGGTGCCAGCGGCGACAGCGGGCTAACAAACGTATTGCGCAAGAGACCGATGTTGTCGCTATAGAGATCGACTTCCCGCAAGAGATCGTCGAGAACTGTCTGTACATTCTCCTGTTCCATGAACTCGTCGATACCGTCGCTTTTCACACCGTGTACAATCGTTTTCCGTGCATGCGGAGATTTTCTGAAATAAGATGAAGCAGAACGCTCCTTCACCGACAGATTAAGCACCGGCACACCGTCTATTTCCGACGTGTCGACGTGCTCGGTGAGGAAAGGCAGGCTCCTGACGAGGCGGTTGGTTGCCGTAGTGTCGAAATTATTGATGCCGAAAGTGATGCGGTCGTACTTGTCGAATGAGTAGTAATCGTTATTTTCCGGGTCGTTAAACTTGGAGCCCCTTCGGATTCTTTTTGCGAATTCCACCGCAGGATTATTGCGCTTGCTGTATTTCTTTTTCTTCACTACAATTTCGCCGAGTTCCTCGCTTGACGGACGAAGCATGATGTCATAGAGTCCTACGCCTGAACGGCTCAGCTGAATACGCTTAGGCTCGTACCCCATGCACGATGCCGTGACGTACTGTACTCCCGCCGGCACGTTAAGTTCAAAAAGACCTTTCCTGTCTGCTACAGCGTTTCCTTTGCCGTCCTGCAGCTGGAGAGATGCATACGGTAATCCCTCAAGCGTCAGCGAATCACGTACTATGCCGCGAATCACATTCTGCCCGAAAACCGCCGTCCACGCCCCTATAAGCAGGAATAAAAGAAGGCATATCGTGCTTTTGCTTTGAGAGTACATCTATTTTATGTAATTTAGTGCCAAAATATATAAAATGGCAAAGGAAATCGAACGTAAATTTCTGGTAACAGACCAGAAATATAAGAATCTGGCGAACCGCGAAGAGGAAATCGCGCAAGGATATATTTCTGTCGATCCGGACCGGACTGTACGCGTGCGCATCAAAGGCTGCAAAGCATACTTAACCGTCAAGACACGCAATCACGGCATGACAAGAAATGAGTGGGAGTACTCTGTTCCCGTTGAGGATGCCCGCGAAATGCTTGCGGAATGCTGCGGCAACATTCTTAGCAAAACACGCTACTATGTTCCCGCCGGCAATGGGCTGACATGGGAAATCGATGAGTTCCACGGCGTGCACGAAGGACTTACAGTAGCAGAAATTGAACTTCCTGCCGAAAACGCCGCTTTCTCTCTGCCTGCGTTTATCGGCAAGGAAGTCACGGGCGATCCGGCGTACTATAATTCCTCGCTTTCCAAAGGCTGAGAATCATCCGTAGCCGGTTCAGGCGCAGGCTTGTCGCGACGGATGAGGCGCACAACGTTTTCGACATGCTGTGTGTGCGGGAACATATCGACAGGCTGCACTTTTTCTACTCCGTATTTCGGGTCGAGCAGACTGATGTCGCGTGCCTGTGTTGCGGCATTGCAGCTCACATAGACTATCACTTTAGGCTCTGCGCGAAGAATGGTGTCTACGACATCGGTGTGCATGCCTGCGCGCGGAGGGTCGATAATCATTACGTCGGGTCGACCATGCTCGGCAATGAATCCGTCGTTCAGAACATCTTTCATGTCGCCTGCAAAAAACAGGGTGTTACCGATGCCGTTTATGGCTGAATTGACCTTCGCATCCTCTATTGCCTCGGGCACGTACTCAATTCCGATGACCTTGCGCGCGTTGCGGCTCACAAAATTGGCGATTGTACCCGTCCCCGTATAGAGGTCATAGACAAGTTCGTCGCCTTTAAGTTCCGCAAAATCCCGCGCTACACTATACAGTTTGCGAACAGTGTCGGAATTAGTCTGGAAAAACGATTTCGGACCTATCCTGAAACGGAGACCTTCCATTTCTTCCTCGATATATTCGCGTCCGGAATAAAGCACAACGTCCTGATCTGCGATAGTGTCGTTCACTTTCTGATTTACAACATACATCAGCGCAGTCGGATTGTATTTATCTCTTATGGCTTCCATCAGTCCTTTGAGTTCGTCGGGGCGGTCGTCCCCGACAACCGCTATCACCATAAGTTCGCCTGTCGTTGTCGTGCGGATTATCAGAGTACGGATAAATCCTTCCTGTGCGCGCAGGTCGTAAAACGGCAGACCGTGCTGCTTGCAGTAATCCTTGACGAAGAGTCTTATGTCATCGCACGATTTAGGCTGCAGATGGCATCGCTTGATATCCAGGACTTTGTCGAAAGCACCGGAAATGTGAAATCCGGCGGCATCGCGGTCGGGAAATTCCTCGCCGCTTTTCAGCTGGTCGAATGTAAGCCAGCAACGGTTCGAAAAGGTGTATTCGAGCTTGTTCCTGTATTCCCATATCTTGTCGCTGCCTATACATTCCGGTATTTCGGGAAGTTCAACTTTCGCAATACGTTCGAGCGCGTCGACAACCTGCTGTCGCTTGCACCGCAGCTGCACATCATAAGGAAGGTGCTGCCAGCGGCATCCGCCGCAAACTGTGAAGTGTTCGCAGCGCGGCTCCTGGCGGAACTCACTCGGAGCGACAATGCGTTCGATACGCCCTATGGCATAGCTTTTCTTTTTCTTTTCCAGCTGTATGTCAACGATATCGCCTGGTGCGCCGAATGGTACGAACACAACCATCTCGTCAACGCGTGCGATGGCATTGCCTTCTGCCGCGACATCTTGTATTTCAACATTTTCAAGCAGAGGAAGCTGCTTTTTCTTTTTTGCCATTATGTGATATTCGTTAGAAAACGCAAAGGTACGCATTTCGCCCCAAAGGCGCAATATCAGTCGTGATGATATGGTTCGCCCCGCAGTATCGTGCCTGCGCGATAGAGCTGTTCTACCGTGAAAAGACGGGCAAGCTCGTGGGGGAACGTCATCTTCGAAAGCGACAGCATACCGTCGGAGCGCTCATAGACAGAAGGGCAGAAACCATAAGGACCGCCGATGACCATCACAAGGTTCTTCGGCAGTTCTATGGCTTTGCGGGCTATGAATTCGGAAAGTTCACGCGAAGTATATTCACGCCCCTTCTCGTCGAGAAGAAGCAGAAAATCTCCGGGGGCGACTTCTGCAAGAATCTTCTCGCCTTCAAGATCTTTCTGCCTGCGCGGGTCTGCCGCTTTACCCGTCTTGACGTCGGGTATTACAACAAGGTCGAACTTCCAATAGTGCGGAATACGCTGGACATAGCGTTCAATCGCTGTTCCGAAAGCTGTATCGCGGACAGCACCTACGCAGACGAGTTTGATTTTCATCAGATGGAAAGACGGCGCAGAGTGTTCAGAAGCTCGCGGTTGATGGGCTTGTCGTTTTTGATCGCTTTCGAGAACGGAACATAAACAATTTCGTCGTTCTTGACGCCGATCATGACATTGCGCTGATCTTCCATCAGTGCGTCGATAGCGGCAGCGCCCATACGTGATGCGAGTATACGGTCATGAGCTGTGGGCGAGCCGCCGCGCTGCAGGTGACCGAGGATAGACACGCGCACGTCGTACGACGGATATTCATTCTTTACGCGTTCTGCAAGCCCCATCGCTCCGCCTGTCACCGGGCTTTCGGCGACAAGCACAATGGATGAATTCTTACTCTTGCGGAAACCGTTCTGGATAAGTTCGGCAAGCTGGTCGACCTCTGTAGATATTTCAGGAATGATAGCAGCTTCGGCACCCGACGCAATGGCTCCGTTAAGGGCAAGGAAACCGGCGTCACGTCCCATCACTTCGATAAAGAACAGGCGTTCGTGGCTCGTTGCTGTGTCGCGGATTTTGTCGACGCACTGCATGATGGTATTCAGCGCAGTATCGTAGCCTATTGTCGTATCTGTTCCGTATAGGTCGTTGTCGATAGTTCCGGGTAGTCCGATAATCGGCAGGTTGAACTCATTGGCGAAAATGCGTGCGCCCGTGAGTGAGCCGTCGCCGCCGATAACTACAAGTGCGTCGATTTCGTGACGGCGGAGCACGTCGTATGCGAGCTGGCGACCTTCGGGGGTCTCGAACTCTTTGCATCGGGCGGTCTTAAGAATAGTACCGCCCTGCTGGATAATGTTAGATACGTTTTGAGTGCGGAATTCGGCAATCTCGTCTGCTATGAGTCCGCGGTAGCCACGGTATATTCCTTTCACTTTGAGCCCGCTGAAAATTGCCGAGCGGGTGACTGCACGTATCGCAGCATTCATTCCGGGAGCGTCGCCTCCGGAAGTGAGAATGCCTATACACTTGATTTCTGCCATATTTCAGTCGTGTAAGTTTGAAAATTATTTGCAAAGTTACTGCTTTTAATCCGCATTACGCCTTGCATCGACAGAAAAAATTTCACCACATCGGAGCGAAACCGGGAGTCTTCTGGAGATATTTGTCCGCACAGCCAAGTACGTCGCCGTATTTGCTCATGTCGAGTTTCAGAATGGGAGCGCCGACGTTGGTACGCAGCATACCGAGATCAATATAAAGGAAGCCCTGCGAAGTAGCCTGACGGAAGTAGTAACGTCCCTTGGTTGCATCGCTTATCGACGTCCATTGTGTACTCGAAACATTCGGCTCGCCTTCGATTTTATATCCATAAGGAACGCTCACTGTGCCCATTATGCTCGACAAAGCTCCGAAAGCCTTGTGATAGTCGAAATCGGTCGGGACACTGTGAATAAAGAAACTTGCGCGGGCATATCTGTCGGAGCTGCGTACTGTGCCCGGAAGCATGTTCGCGCCACCCACCTTTTCCCAGTAGCTGTTGATGGCATCCATCTGTTTTTGGGGCGGATCGTTGGTAAGAACCTGAAGTTCCTTCCCTTTGTAGGTATTCATCACACCATTCTCATATTCGATGACAAGAGTCATTCCGGTAGCGTCTGTCAGTGCCCAGTGCAGTGTCGATACGGTACCGCCGTCGAACGTTTTGCCGAAAATTGCAAACTGATTATTGTTCAGCCAGGTGTCAACCTCTTCTACCGTCGCGAAGTTGTCCAGGAAAAAGCTCACAAGCATTGCCAGACTGACGACAGGAGTACTGCCGCTACCCGTTGATTCTTTATAGATTGTTCCTTTGCAGAACAGTCCGTTCATCACAAGCCCCTTGTCGTTCATTCCTTCAGTCACTCCGCCGTCATAGCCTACCGCTACGACTGAAGCATAAAGCGATTTCCATTTAAGACAAGGTTCCGACGGCATACTTGTCTTCTCGATACCTTGCGGATAGACATATATGTTGGTGGGAATTGGCGTCTTCCAGTCCAGAGTCCTTCCAACCATGACGATACCTTCGTCGCCAAGATATACTACGCGGGAGCAAGCCTCCGACTGCGGTCGTACCAGCAGCAAGGCTAATGCCATAAGGCATAATCTGAATACTTTCATAATACTGAATACTGATATAGAAACGTTTATAATAAAACGTCTGCACAGGCACAGGTGTTCAGTATTGCAGATAAATGAATGGTACGAGTTCGCTCTGACGCGACTGAACAACAATGAAAAGCACCAGCGCGAGAAGGACTGCCTGCCAGACAACCGAAAGACCAGTGTAGGCATTCATCGTGCCTGTTGTCCATTGTTTCGGCGTCATCTGGGCAAGATAGCCGGACAAGGCTGCTACCACTATCATCGTATATGCTCCGATAAACTGAGGAGCAACGTCAAGATGGAATTCTGTGAAAATCTGAACAAAAATATTCCGGGCAGTTTCAAGATCGGGAGAGCGGAATAAAGTGAAGCCGAAAACAACAAGCATAAACGTTACGGCAATGTTGAGCGCACGCACTTCAGGTCGTTTTCTCATAGATGCAGGAATAGGCGAGAACGGCTTCAGTGCCTTGTGGAGGATAAGCAGCAGCCCGTGATATGCTCCCCAGAGAAGATACATCCATGAAGCTCCATGCCACAGACCGCCGATTACCATTGTTGCAAAAAGATTCATGCGGGCCCTGAATTTTCCGCATCGGTTGCCTCCTAAGGGAATATATATATAGTCGCGGAGCCATGTCGACAGAGATATATGCCAGCGCCGCCACAGCTCCGTCGGACTCTGCGACTTGAAAGGCGCCGCAAAATTTTCTTTGAATCTGTATCCGAGCAGCAGCGCGAGTCCTATCGCCATGTCGGAATAGCCGGAAAAATCGCAGTAGAGCTGAATGGTGAATCCGATACATCCGAGAAGGTTTTCAAAGCCGGAGTACAGCAGCGGATTGTCGAATATGCGGTCTACAAAGTTGCCGCTGATATAGTCGGCGATAACCACTTTCTTCACCAGTCCGGTCATAATCATAAACAGCCCTTCCGACATCATCTGCGGCGTTGCCATGCTGCTCTCCTTTATCTGCGGCAGCATGTCTTTAGCCCTTACCACAGGTCCTGCGAGCAAGGGCGGAAAGAATGTCAGAAAAAAGGCATAGTCGAGAAAACTGTCCGCCGGAGCAAGCTGACCGCGGTAGATGTCCACCATATAACTGATGGAGCGGAATGTAAAAAACGATATTCCGGCGGGAAGAATTACATCAATGGGGTCGAAATGCGTGCTGACTATGCTTGCCAGCGCATCTGCCAGCAGGTTGAAATATTTGAAATAGATCAGCATTCCGACATTTACAATCACACTTGCAGCGACGATGAGTTTTCTTCTCACGTCCGTTTGTGCCCGTCCGAGCATTCTGCCGAGAAAGAAATCACTGCAGCACACTCCGCACAGTATCAGCACGCACCAAGAGCTCGATTTATAATAGAAATAAAGCGAGAATGCAATGACAAGCAGCATTTTCAGCTTCCTGTGATTTTTTACGCACTGATAGCAAAGAAGGAAAAGAGAAAACAGAATGAGAAACAGACCCGAATTGAAAAGCATAGGGCTTTTCGGGTCGTAGGCGAGGAGATCTATGAGACGGTCGTACATTGTTTATATTTCTTCGAGACGCTCTCCGATCTGGCGGCAGATGGCTTTGGTAAAACGTCCGTCGCACGCAGACAACAGTTGCGATATCTTACGTGCTATACCGGCATCGGAGTAAAAAAGATTCAGAGCAAGACGACCGGCTGTATAACATCTCATATCGTCTGTAGGGTCTGATGTGAGTTCTTCGGCAAGCTCAGGCGCATACGGGAGGTGCCGGAGCAGACGATGACAGAGCACATCGGCAATTTCCGGCGCCGGTATTGCGGAAGTCCATCTCAGTGCATCGTCCATGGAAAAACTGTCGGCGGGCATCAGCATCGGAGCAAGGAGCATACTTTCGCGTGTGGTGCTGTTCGCCCACAGTTCTTCTGCCAGATCGCGGTTTTTGCCTGTCATTTCAGCTGTTTCGGCAAGCTGCGGGATGTTCAGCCCGAAAATGAAGCGGAAAGGACTGCCAGCCTGACGGAGTGTGTCGGCGATAATGCCGTTGCGCATAGCGAAGAAATGCCTTTTCACAGCCTGCATAGGGCGGTAGGCTTTCCCTGAGATTTGCTCTTCTGTCATGATAGTTTGTCATTCTTGTTTGAGGACTGCAAAGATAACGCTTCTTTTATTTTTTTTGCTTCTGTCGTCTGAAAAATTTGTAGGTGTCAGAAAAAATGTTTAATTTTGAAGTAGAAATATGCGGCACACCTGCCGCACCGTCAAAAGGAATTATTATTATGAACAATACAGATTTTAGAAATTATGCCGTTCATCATCGTGGAATGAACGGTCTTGCGCTGGACCAGTATACCGCAATGGTAAATTCTACAGCTCCGGTCGCTTCCTACATCAATCCCACCATCATTGAAGAGCGTCAGCTCAACGTTGCGCAGATGGACGTTTTCTCGCGCCTTATGATGGACCGCGTGATTTTCCTCGGTACAGAGGTCAACGACTACACCGCCAATGTCATTCAGGCACAGTTGCTCTACCTCGACAGCACCGATCCCGGCAAGGACATATCCATATATATCAATTCTCCCGGCGGATCCGTATATGCCGGTCTCGGCATATACGACACCATGCAGTATGTTGCGTCGGACGTTTCCACTCTTTGCACAGGTATGGCTGCATCGATGGCGGCTGTTCTCCTTGTGGCAGGTCAGAACGGCAAACGCTTCGCTCTGCGTCATTCGCGCGTGATGATACATCAGCCCATGGGCGGCGCGCAGGGACAGGCTTCCGATATAGAAATCACGGCACGGGAAATCAAGAAACTCAAAGACGAACTCTATCATATTATTGCCGATCATTCCGGACAGCCCTTCGACAAAGTTGAAAAAGATTCCGACCGAGACTACTGGATGACTTCTCAGGAAGCTCTCGATTATGGCATGATAGACCGTATTCTCGTTAAAGCCAAGAAGTAATCTTATGGCTAA
This sequence comes from uncultured Porphyromonadaceae bacterium, assembly GCA_900555715.1. Classification (GTDB taxonomy): domain Bacteria; phylum Bacteroidota; class Bacteroidia; order Bacteroidales; family Muribaculaceae; genus CAG-873. The sequence continues at coordinate 47,754 of USMC01000009.1, forward strand.
GAAAAAGAATCCGCATGAACTGCGGTGTATCTACTGCGGCCGCACAGAGGCAGAAGGCGCTTCGATACTGCCCTCCTCTGATATGGAGACCGGCGTATGTGTCGACTGTATCGAGATGGCTGCAGGGATGCTGGGACTCGCGTCTGCCGACAGCAATGAGACAGAAGATACAGCACGCCGTGCCCGCGCCAAATATCATGCAGATAACCCGGGCAAGGCTGCCGCTCCAGTCGCCAAGCACAAGGAAGTTCCCAAGCCGGCTGAGATAAAAGCGTTTCTCGACCAATATATAATCGGTCAGGATCAGGCTAAGCGCTATCTGTCTGTAGCAGTGTACAATCACTACAAACGCCTCGACCAGCCCGAAGATCCTGACGGTGTAGAAATCGAGAAAAGTAATATCATAATGGTCGGTCCTACGGGTACCGGCAAGACACTCATCGCGCGCACGATAGCCAAACAACTCGACGTACCTTTTACGATAGTAGACGCCACAGTGCTCACACAGGCGGGATATGTAGGCGAAGACATCGAAAGTCTGCTTACGCGCCTGCTCCAGGCTGCTGACTATGACGTGAAACGTGCAGAGCGCGGCATCGTTTTCATTGACGAAATAGATAAGATTGCCCGCAAAGGCGACAATCCGTCCATCACACGAGACGTCGGCGGTGAAGGTGTGCAGCAAGGTCTTCTTAAACTTCTCGAAGGTTCTGTCGTGAACGTGCCGCCGCAGGGCGGACGTAAGCACCCCGAACAGCCGATGATTGCAGTCGACACAAAGAACATACTCTTTATCTGCGGAGGCGCTTTCGAAGGAATCGAGCAGGCGATAGCTCACCGTCTGAATTCGAGTTTTGTCGGTTTCTCCACCGACAGCAGCAACAGACGGGTGGAACGCGACAACCTCATGCAGCATGTTGCACCGCAGGATCTGCGAACATTCGGACTTATTCCTGAAATTATCGGACGTCTGCCCATTCTTACGCACCTTCTCCCGCTCGACCGCGATGCGTTGCGCAACATCCTCACAGAACCAAAAAATGCGATAACAAAACAATACGAGAAACTCTTCGCTATGGACGGCGTCAAGCTCGTCTTCCTGCCGGAAGCACTCGACTTCATCGTGGACAAGGCAATCGAGTATAAACTCGGCGCCCGTGGTCTGCGCTCTATAGTAGAGACCATCATGATGAACGCGATGTTCGACCTGCCGTCGAAAAAAACAGATAAGTTCGAGGTGACAGCCGACTACTGCAGCTATCAGCTTGAAGCCGCTCATTTCGACGCAAAAGCCGTTTAAAAATACAGTAACAGAATCATTATCACCAAATCATTACCAATGGCAACAGTAGCAGACATCCTGACAGAAGCCCTCAAAGAACACTTTGGATTCGACACATTCAAAGGAAACCAGAAGGCTATAATGCTCAGTCTCCTTTCGGGGAAGGATACATTCGTCATAATGCCCACAGGAGGAGGTAAATCACTTTGCTATCAATTGCCTTCGCTCATAAGCGAAGGCACTGCCATCGTCATCTCTCCGCTTATAGCGCTGATGAAGAATCAGGTTGACGCAATGCGCAATTTCAGCGAAAGCGACAGCGTTGCGCACTTCCTCAACTCATCGCTTACAAAAGGCGCTATCGACCAGGTGAAAAACGATATCGTTACCGGACGTACAAAGCTCCTCTATGTTGCACCGGAATCGCTTACAAAGGAGGAGAACATAGAGTTTCTTAAAACCGTTCCCATATCTTTCTATGCCGTCGACGAAGCTCACTGTATTTCTGAATGGGGTCATGATTTCCGTCCCGAATACAGACGCATACGTCCTATCATCAATGAAATAGGACCTCGTCCCGTCATAGCGCTTACTGCAACGGCGACGCCCAAAGTTCAGCACGACATCATCAAGAATCTCGCGATGAACGACGCCGCCATTTTCAAGTCATCGTTCAACAGGCCGAATCTCTACTACGAGATAAGACCCAAAACTGCGAATACCGACAAAGACATCATACGCTTCATCAAGCAGCGTCCGTCGAAGTCCGGTATCATATACTGCCTTAGCCGCCGCAAAGTGGAGGAACTTGCCGAACTGTTGCGTGTCAACAACATCAAGGCAATGCCTTACCATGCCGGTATGGATCCCGCTACCCGCTCTGCGAACCAGGATGCCTTCCTGCTCGAAGAAGTCGACATTATTGTAGCCACTATAGCCTTCGGAATGGGCATCGACAAACCCGATGTACGCTTCGTCATTCACTACGACATGCCCAAATCGCTCGAAGGATATTATCAGGAAACCGGACGAAGCGGCCGCGACGGAGGCGAAGGCATCTGCCTCACCTTCTATTCCCGCAAGGACCTTCAGAAAATGGAGAAGTTCATGCAGGGCAAGCCGCTGACCGAGCAAGAGATAGGCAAGCAGCTTCTCGCCGAAACTGCTGCCTATGCCGAGTCGTCGCTATGCCGGCGGCGCACGCTGATGCACTATTTCGGCGAAAACTATGACAATGAAAATTGTGGTAACTGCGACAACTGTCTTAATCCTAAAAAGAAAGTGGAAGCACAAGATGATTTGTCCGCAGCACTTGAAACAATTGCTGCTCTTAAAGAAAAATTCAAAACCGAACACGTTGTCGATGTGATGCTTGGCAGAGCGTCGAGCGATGTAAGGTCCTACCATCATGATGAACTTGAGGTCTTCGGATGCTGCGAAGGTGAAACCCCGAAGTTCCTCAATACTGTCATTCAGCAGGCCATCATTGCCGGATTCATTGAAAAAGGCATTGAAAACTACGGTATACTGCGCCTGACGAAACAAGGAAAAGATTTTATCAAAAACCCTCATTCATTCAAAATTGTTGAAGACGGCGAATATGTCGATGATATCATCGACGATGAGATAATGCCGAACAGCTCCGCCGCATGTGCCGCCGATCCGGAACTCTACTCTATTCTGAATGCGCTCAGGCGCAAGATCGCAGCCGACAATAAGCTGCCGCCATACGTCATTTTCCAGGATCCGTCGCTCGATGCCATGGCGACCACCTACCCAATCACGCTTGACGAACTTTCCAAGATACCCGGCGTAGGCGCTGGAAAAGCAAAGAGATATGGAGCGGAATTCGTAAAAGTTATCCGTGCATACGTAGAAGAAAACGAAATCGAGCGCCCCGAGGACATGCGCGTCCGCACCATTGCCAGCAAGAGCAAGCTCAAGGTAGCTGTCGTGCAGGCAATCGACCGCAAAATCAATCTTGAAGAAGTAGCGGAAGCAAACAGCATTGACTTCGAAACTCTCCTTGACGAGATTGAAAGCATTGTTAATTCCGGCACACGCATCAACATATCATATTACATCAACGACATCATCGACTCCGAAGATCAGGATGAAGTGTTCGACTATTTCCGCACAAGCACGTCGGACGACCTTTCGGCAGCATATAAGGAGCTGTGTCCTACATATTCCGAAAACGAGATACGTCTTATGAGGATTAAGTTCCTGTCGGAAATGGGTAATTGAAACAAGATGGAAAGCGCATTGAACGATTTATTTGTCGCCGTCAGAGGGAAAGCGCCCCTGGCGGTGACCGAACTGCCTTCCTCTGGCTCGAACCGCCGCTATTTCCGGCTTTCAGGAGCAGAAGAAGGCGATAGTCTTATAGGTGTCGTCGGCACATCGAAGGAGGAAAACAGCGCGTTCATATACATGTCGCGTCATTTCCATGAAAAAGGTCTTCCCGTTCCCGAAGTGCTTGCAGTTTCGCCAGACGGCATGTCCTACGTGCAGACCGACCTCGGCGACACTCTGCTTTTCCAGTCTATTGAAAAAGGCAGGCTTACGCGCTCATTTTCATCCGAAGAAAAGGAACTGCTGAGCAGAACGATAAGACGTCTTCCCGATATCCAGTTCGCCGGAGCGCAGGGAATGGATTTCTCGGTATGCTATCCTGTGGAGTCCTTCGACGAGCGCTCTATAATGTGGGACCTCAACTATTTCAAGTACTGTTTCCTCAAGGCGACAGGTATTGACTTTTCTGAAGTGCGGCTCGAAGACGATTTTCAGGCGATGGCGAAAGTGCTCATGCGCAGCGATACCGATACATTCATGTACCGTGATTTTCAGAGCCGCAACGTGATGATACGCAACGGGGAACCATGGTTCATTGATTTTCAGGGAGGTCGACGCGGACCTTTCTATTACGATGTGGCGTCTTTCCTCTGGCAGGCGAAAGCGAATCTTCCCGAAAGTCTGAGGGAAGAACTGCTCATGGAATATCTTGAAGCTGTCAACCGCTACATTCCGATAGGAAAAGAAGAATTCAAATCTCAGCTGCGTCATTTCGTGCTGTTCCGGACACTTCAGGTACTTGGCGCTTATGGTTTCCGCGGCTACTTTGAGAAGAAGCCTCATTTCATGCAGAGCGTGCCGTATGCCATAGAGAATCTCCGGAATCTCCTTGTCGAACCCTATTCGGAATATCCATATCTGAATGAACTGCTGAACAGGCTGGTTAATCTGAAACAGTTCACCGATGCGCTCGACAAGAAAACGCTAACAGTGCGTGTGATGAGCTTCGCATATAAAAAAGGAATACCGAACGACCCGTCAGGCAATGGCGGAGGTTTTGTATTCGATTGCCGTGCCATAAACAACCCGGGAAAATATGAGCGCTATAAACCGTTTACAGGGCTCGACCGCCAGGTGATCGACTTTCTTGAGAACGACGGGGAAGTGACGGTTTTTCTCGAGCATTGCCATGCTCTTGTCGATGCAGCTATCGAACGGTATATCGAACGGGGATTCACGAATCTGATGATATCATACGGCTGCACCGGCGGTCAGCACAGGTCGGTATACTGCGCACAGCATACCGCCGAACATATCGCCGCTAAGTTCAAGGCAAAAGTTGAGCTTGTTCATCGCGAACAGAATATAGAGCAGACGTTTCCAGTGAAGAGATGAAAGCAATAGTATTCGCAGCAGGTATAGGGTCCAGACTTCGCCCGTTCACCGACAGTCATCCGAAAGCACTCGCGCCTGTCGGCGATAAGGTGGCGTTGGAAATTGTTCTGGAAAGGCTCATATCTGCCGGAGTCGATGCAATTGTTGTCAATGTCCACCATTTCGCAGCGCAGATTGTGGATTATCTCTCCTCGCGGGACTATCCTGTCAAAATAGAAATCAGCGACGAAAGCGACGTCCTTCTCGACACCGGCGGCGCGATTGCGAAGATATACCGCCGGAGCAATGTCTTGTCTGCGTTGGGCGACGATGAGCCTGTCATTGTGCACAACGCAGATATTATTACTGACGCGCCACTCGCAGGACTTGCTTCAACGCTCTCCGGAGCTGATGCCGCGCTCCTTGTCGATCCTGCCCGCGAGAGTTCTCGAAAGTTTCTCTTTGGCACCGACGGAATACTTCGCGGATGGATTAACAAGACTAAAGGGACGGTCCGTCCCGGAGGGCTGGATGTCGGCGGTCTGACAGAAGCGGCTTTCGGAGGCGTACACGCATTGAACAAGGCTGCAATTGCCGACATCAGCGCATATTGCGGAGACTTGCATCCTTTCAGCATCACCGATTATTATATCGACAGATGTGCCGATATTAGAATAAAAGGTTATATTCCTGCAGAACATTATAAATGGTTTGATATAGGTACTCCTGAGCGACTGGAAGCTGCCCAGGCATTTTAGTCATGAAACTATCGGAACTTAAAACGGGAGAAACGGCGGTCGTGGTCAAGGTGCATGGTCACGGAGCATTCCGCCGCCGTGTGATTGAGATGGGTTTTGTCAAAGGCAGACCTGTCACAGTGGTCCTGCATGCGCCCTTGCAAGACCCTATAAAATACAGTATTCTCGGCTATGAAGTGTCGCTCAGGCTTGCTGAGGCTGCACTTATTGAAGTTATCAGGATGGACGATGCCGATGCCGCCGTACTCGGTTCGTCGGTAATTATGGCGTCGCCATCGGAATACAGCGAGATTCACCATTCATTCAATAAAGAACGGCATATCATAGATGTCGCCCTGATCGGCAATCCTAACTGCGGCAAAACCTCTCTTTTCAACGCTCTTTCGGGAGCGAAAGAACATGTGGGGAACTACAGCGGTGTCACCGTCGGAGCCAAAGATGGCGAATTTCACTACGGTGATTACACAATCAACATCATAGACTTGCCGGGAACATACTCATTAAGCTGCTATTCTCCGGAAGAACTATACGTAAGAAGTTATCTGCGCGAACATACACCTGACCTGATTCTTAACGTCGTCGACGCATCGAATCTGGAGAGAAACCTGTATCTCACCACCGAAATCATCGACATGGACTACTCTACCGTCATTGCACTGAACATGTATGACGAACTTAGAGAGTCCGGTGCCTCGCTCGACTATGAGAATCTCGGCAAGATGATAGGTGTACCTATGGTACCTATCGTGAGCAAGACCCACGAGGGTATCAGCAACCTTATGGACACTATCATTGCTGTATACGAGAACCGCGACACTACCGTACGACATGTGCACGTCAACCTCGGCGCCGACATGGAGGGAGCGATACGCAAGCTTGTCGATGCCATCAAGGCAAGTCCTTTCAAACAGCATTATTTCTCGCCGCGTTATCTCGCCATCAAGCTTCTTGAAGGCGACCATCAGATAGAAGACGAGATTCCGTCGCTAAGCCGGAAAACGGCTGACAGTAATCCCGAGGACGAGAAACATTGCTCGCGTTTCCGCAAACTGTTCTGTAATTGTGCCGATTGCGACAAGTGTGCCGTCCAGAAAGCTCCTCACTGGCGCGATAACCTCCGGTCCGGAGCCGACGACCCCATTCTAATGATGCGCGACAAACTAAAGGGACGCATCGAAAGCCTGCGCGACGAAGACATCTCTTCAATTGTCGCTGCTGAGAAATATGGTTTTATTGCAGGTGCTCTTGCCGAGACATACACTCCCGGTAAGCATAAGAAAAAAGCGACAAAGTATATCGACAAACTTGCTACGAACCGGATCATCGGTTTCCCACTGTTTTTTGCAGTGATGTTCTTCATTTTCTGGGCAACGTTTGCAATCGGTCAATATCCGATGGACTGGATAGAGAGCGGCGTGACATGGCTCAGCGGTCTTGTGCATCAGCTTATGCCGGAAGGTATACTCAAAGATATGATCGCCGACGGAATAATAGGCGGTGTCGGGGGAGTCATCGTATTTCTGCCCAACATCCTCATACTGTTCTTCTGCATATCGTTCATGGAGGACTCCGGGTATATGTCGCGGGCCGCATTCATCATGGACAAAGTCATGCACCGCATAGGTCTTCATGGCAAATCGTTCATTCCGCTTGTCATGGGCTTCGGATGCAACGTCCCGGCGATACTTGCCTCGCGGAGCATCGAGAGCAAATCGAGCCGAATAATCACAGTGCTCATCAATCCGTTCATGTCGTGCTCGGCGCGCCTGCCGATCTATGTCCTTCTCGTCGGCACTTTCTTTCCCGGTCACGCCACCCTCGTATTTGCAGGAATCTATTTTCTCGGAATAGCAGTGGCGGTTCTTACGGCTCGTCTGCTCCGACGGTTCTATTTCCATAAGGACGAAACGCCTTTCGTCATGGAGCTGCCGCCATACAGGATGCCGAACCTGCACACTTCGTTAAGTCATACATGGGAAAAAGGACGTCAGTACCTAAAAAAAATGGGCGGGATAATTCTGTTCGCAAGTATATTGGTATGGGCTCTCAACTATTTTCCTCTGAACCGCTCTGCCGTTACACCGGAACAGGCGGCTATGGAAAACTACGATGATTCAGCAATAGACTTCGAACATGATTCCTATCTTGAAATGGCAGGAAAAGCCATCAATCCGATAATGGAACCGCTTGGAATAAAATGGCGTGCTACGGTTGCGGCGCTGGCAGGTGTGCCGGCAAAGGAAATTGTTGTATCAACCCTCGGCGTACTCTATACCGACAATGAAGAAGTGTCAGACAGTACACTCGGCAAACGCCTGAAGGCTCCGGACCCGTCCACCGGCAAGCCGGATTTCACTCCTGCAAGCGCATTGGCGTTCATGATCTTCATACTCCTCTACTGCCCGTGTGTGGCGTCCATCACCGCCATAGCACGCGAATCGGGCTCGTGGCGCTATGCCGCTTTCAGCATAATATATAACACTGCAGTAGCGTGGATTGTAGCTTTCGCTGCCTACCAGCTGATGCAGATTTTCCAATGATAACAGCATGTGCATGGAAATGAATGAGAAACAGGAAATAATTGACAAACGCTATCTCAGGATGGCTACGATATGGTCGGAAAACTCATATTGCCGCCGCCGGAAAGTCGGAGCTATTATAGTCAGAGACAAGATGATTATATCCGACGGCTATAACGGAACTCCGGCAGGATTCGAAAATGTCTGCGAAGACGAGAGCGGAATGACAAAGTCGTATGTCCTTCATGCCGAAGCCAATGCCATCACGAAGGTAGCACGCAGCAACAACAGCAGCGACGGCGCGACATTGTATGTCACAGCGTCTCCATGCCTCGAATGCGCCAAACTCATCATACAGGCAGGCATCAGACGGGTGGTATTCAATGAACTATATCGCCTTGCCGACGGCATTGAACTTCTCAGACGTGCCGGAATTGAATGTGTACATATTTCAACCCTTGATTAAAATATTGTTATGGAGCATAAACATAACCATTTTCATGTGTTGCCGCTTGTCGCGTCTGTGGCACTTGTCGCTGGCTTGCTGATGGGAATAGCTCTGAAACCTAAAGTCAACGACCATCCGTCGATTGAAAAGCTGGATGAAATATTCCGGATTATCGACAACAACTATGTCGACGACGTCAATTTCGACAGTCTTGTCGAGCGCACACTTCCCGAACTGTTGCGCAATCTCGACCCTCATTCGGTCTATATACCATCGGCAGACCGCGTGACAGTCAACCGCGAACTCGAAAGCTCTTTCTATGGCATCGGCATACAGTTCCAGATGCTTAATGATACCTTGTGCGTCATTGAGGTTATCAATGGAGGAGCAGCAGAAAGCGCCGGCATTCTGCCCGGCGACCGCATGATTGAAGTCGATGGTGAGAATATCGCAGGTGTGAAAATATCTGATGAAAGAATCTTTTCACTTCTCAGAGGCGAAAAGGACACTCCCGTTCAGGTAAAAGTGCTGCGCCATAATTCTCCGAATCCGCTGACATTCGATCTTGTGCGCGGAGAGGTGCCGGTCTCGTCGATAGATGCATCATATATTATAAATGATTCAATCGGATATATCCGTCTTGGCAAATTCTCCGACAACACGTTTATGGAATTTATCAATGCCCTCGGACAGCTCAACTTCGACGGTGCGAAAAGCTACATTGTCGATCTCCGCGGTAACGGTGGCGGATTTATGAACCCCGCCGTGTTGATGGCAAATGAATTCCTTCCGGAAGATCAGGTTATCGTAATGACAAAAGGACGCTCCGAAGACAGAAATGCAGTGATGTACTCCGATGGCTCCGGCTATTTCAAAGACAGCCGGCTGGTAGTGCTGACCGATGAGTTCACCGCCAGTGCCAGCGAGATTTTCGCCGGCGCCATGCAGGACAACGACAGGGCGCTGATTGTCGGTCGGCGTTCATTCGGCAAAGGACTGGTCCAGCAGCTCTTCGAGCTGCCGGATTCCAGTGAATTCCGCCTTACGGTAGAACGCTACTATACTCCGGCGGGAAGGTGTATACAAAAAACATACACACCTGGAAAAAACAACGAATATGAGACAGAGATTATCGACCGCTACGACCGCGGCGAAATCTTTTCTGCCGACAGTATAAGAATCGACAGTACGGAGATATACACCACATCCACAGGGCGCCTCGTATATGGCGGCGGCGGTATCATTCCGGACATATTTGTACCCTCTGATACCACCGGAGTGACGAACTATTATATCAAGGTGGCAAACAGCGGATTGCTCCGCAAATTCGCGTATGAATATGTCGATCTCAACCGCGAACAGCTCAACGAAAGCGCCGATGTCAACGATCTGCTCGCTCATCTGCCTGCCGACAATATACTCCTGCAGTCGTTTGTCAACTATGCCAATGTGAAAGGCGGAATAGCTCCGCGGTGGTACTACATCAACATTTCCGCTAATCTGATTGTTAATCAGATAAAAGCACTGATTGCACGGGACATTATCGGAATGGACGGTTATTTCCAGGTAGTAAACGCAACCGACCCAGTTGTAGGCGAAGCCGTCCATCAGATAGAGAGCGGAGGTGCCGACTTTCCTCTCACCGACCATAATCAGCGATAAAATTGACTGATAATGAAAAAAGATGAAGTAAGACGTCTGGTGCGTGCGCGGAAAGCAATGCTCGACGACAACGAAAGAATAGCCGCCGCGCATAGGGTTTTTGACCGCGTGCGGCAGCTTGCGCCCTTTATGATGGCACAGAAAGTGCTGCTCTACTACTCTTTGCCCGACGAACTGTCTACCCGTGAGTTCATAAGCGACATGTCCGGATCCAAACAGTTCTTCCTGCCGAGAGTCAACGGTGTCGATCTTGAGATACTTCCATACGACAGAACACGGATGCATCTCGGCGCATTCAGAATCGAGGAACCTTCGGGAGATGATATTATGGACATTGCCGATATCGACCTGATTGTTGTGCCTGCAGTGGCATTCGACAGACACGGAAACCGCGTCGGACGAGGTAAAGGCTACTACGATCGCCTCCTGAGCCGTTCTAAGGCTATCACGATAGGCGTATGCTACGATTTCCAGCTTGTCGACGAATTCGTCACCGACGATCATGACATCCCTGTCGATTTTGTCGTCGCCGACGGTTTCCCGACCTTCAGAGGTCGGAAAAGATAGCAGTATCGATATCCACACACAGCGGCGTCTCCTCACTCCGGAGGCGCCGCTGCTATTTCACAATAGACAAAAATTGCTTATATTTGCAGAACAATCAAAAACAATACATACGATATGACAATACTTCGCCCGGGCGTGCCTGTAGGCTTGTGTAGCGACCACGCCGGTTATGAACTCAAATGCATGATAGAAGGCTATCTCGAATCGCAGAACATAGCCTATAAAGACTTTGGAACATATAGTACCGACAGCTGCGACTATCCTGACTTCGCGCATCCATGCGCCCGTGCTCTCGAAGCAGGAGAAGTCTATCCGGCAATAGCTATATGCGGCACAGGTAACGGAATCGGCATGACAATGAACAAACATCAGGGCATTCGTGCCGCACTATGCTGGCAGCCCGATATAGCACGTCTTGCACGTGAGCACAATGATGCCAACACACTCGTTCTTCCGGCACGTTTCATCGCTCCTGAACTGGCTCTCGAACTTGTCGATATATTTTTCTCAACACCTTTTGAAGGCGGACGTCACCAGAGAAGAATTGATAAAATTCCCGCAGACCACTAAATATGAATAAACATCTACTGAGCGTCGCATTTATCTGCGCGCTCGCATTGCCGTCATTCATCAGTTCTTGCACATCCTCGGCACATAGCGAGAACAACCGTCTGGTGATTCTCCATACCAACGACACACATTCGCAGATAGAGCCCGGACGCGACGGACTCGGCGGAGTCATGCGGCGCAAGGCAATAATCGACAGCGTCCGTAAAGCGGAGAAAAATGTACTTCTTGTCGATGCCGGCGATGCTGTGCAGGGAACACTGTACTTCTATCTTTATGGTGGAAAAGTCGAGCAGGAAATACTCAATATTCTCGGCACGGACATCCGCATTCTCGGCAACCACGAATTCGACAACGGCATAGATTCACTTGCCGCTGTGCTCGCAATTTCGGATGCGACGAAGATTGCGACAAACTATAATCTCGACGACACGCCGCTTGCCGATCAGTTCCAGCCTTATGAAATAAAAGAAATCAGCGGTAAGAAGATAGGATTCATAGGAATCAATCTCAATCCCGACGGTATTGTGGCGCAGGGGAATTACAATGGTCTGGAATTTCTGCCTATCATCGCCACAGCAAATGTTGCTGCAGAGAGATTGAAAAAAGAAGAAAACGTCGACGCAGTTATAGCTCTGACTCATATAGGCTACAATCCTGCCGGACTCGTAGGCGACTCCATTCTTGCTGCGAACTCACGCAATATCGATGTCATTATAGGCGGACACTCACACGACACAATTGACCCCAAGACTGCTGAAGGGAACCGACGCTCGCACATGAAAAACCTCGACGGCAAGCCTGTGCTTGTTGTTCAGACAGGTAAGGCGGGAAGAAATATCGGGAAAATTGAAATCAACCTCGACAGTCTCGGACTCGGTGCTGTGCCCGGATATGAAATTATTCCGGTTACGTCAAGATATGACAGATACACCGACCCTGAGCTTGCAGCTGCCATCGCCAGATATTCTGCCGGTGTCGATTCGCTGATGACCGACTGGATCGGCACTACCGACCATCTGCTGAAGACTTCAGAGCCTGAACTCCTCAATTTCTTTGCGGATTATGTCTACGGACGCGGAAAGGAACTGTCTTCGGGTGTCGACCTCTCGATAGTCAACAAAGGCGGTCTTCGTGCCGACATTCCTGCAGGACGTTTTTCGAAAGGGCACATAATAAACATGGTGCCATTCCGCAACTATGTCACTGTTGTCGAACTGAAAGGCAAAGATCTTGCTGACGTTTTCGACGTCATGGCTACTACGAAAGGAAACGGCGTAAGCGGAAACGTAAGCGTGACATACACCTACAAAGACGGAAAGCCTGAGGTGAAATCTGTTCTTATAGACGGAAAACCGCTGAATCCCGAAAAGACTTATCGTGTCGCTACTATAGACTATCTGGCAAACGGAGGCGACTACATGACCGGTTTCACGCGCGGACAGCAAGTCGCTCAAAGCCCGAATGCCGTATTCGACGACCTTCTCTATTATTTTACGGATGGCAAGGGCAAGAACAAAGTCCTTTCCTCATCCAAGGATAATCGTTGGACTCTTGAAAACTGATTCTGTGAAAAAGATATTTATTTGTATTTTTTCAGCTCTTTCACTATCGGCGGCAGCTGTCGTTCCGAATTTTGAAAAGAACTGTCCGTCTGCCGACGCCTGGGCGGATTCGGTATATTCTACCCTGACGCTACGTCAGCGTGTGGCTCAACTTGTGGTAGCCCCTGTCTCTCCCGACGCCAAGAACATGCGTGCGACTGTACGACAGCTTGTGCAGACCGATGGTGTCGGAGGTCTCATCTTTTCCAAAGGCACTCTGCAGGGCACAGCCGATGCCACAAAATATGGCGAGAGCCTTGCCAAAGTACCGCTGTTGATTACCATGGACGGCGAATGGGGACTTTCGATGCGCATTGAGGGAACACCGCGTTTCCCGCGCAACATGGCTCTTGGCGCGATAACCGACTATAACCTTCTGTATGAATACGGCAAGGAAGTCGCACGCGAAAGCCGCCTGATAGGAGTCGATGTCGATTTTGCTCCCGTAGCCGATGTGAACTCCAATCCGCGCAACCCTGTCATCGGCACGCGCTCTTTCGGCGATGATCCGGAACGCGTTGCCAAGGCAGTGGCAGCATATTCCCGCGGTCTCGAATCCGGGGGTGTGCAGGCAGTTGCCAAGCATTTTCCAGGTCACGGAGATACAGACACCGACTCGCACAAAGCTCTGCCGGTCATCAATCACAGCCTCGAAAAGATGGAAAGCACTGATCTCGTGCCTTTTCAGCGATTTATAGATGACGGATTTTCCGGCGTCATGGTCGGACATCTCTCAGTCCCTGCGCTCGACAACAGCGGCAGAGCCGCCTCAATGTCGTCGAAAATCACAGCAGGCTATCTCCGCAGCGTAATGGGCTTTGAAGGACTGATATATACCGACGGTCTCGGTATGGCGGGCGCTAAAGTGCAGGGCGAGAACCAGGCGGTGTCGGCGCTCAAGGCGGGAGCGGACGTACTTTTGTATCCGGTCGATGCGAAAGCTACCATAGATGCGGTTTACAACGCCATTGAACGCGGCAAAATAAAGGAATCGCTCGTCGAAGATCGCTGCAAGCGGATGCTGCATTATAAATATTATCTTAGAAGTGCCGATACGATCACGCTGAGCGGTAAAGCACTGAAGAAAGCTGTCAATTCCCCGAAAGCGGAAGCGCTCATCAAACGTCTTGCAGCAGCATCAATAACTGTCATCAGAAACAACGGGCAGATTCTTCCGATAGGGGGATTGGCTGACAGGAAAATCGCAGTTGTGAATGTCGGTGCCGGACGCGACAACGACTTCATGCGCACATGCCGTCATTATGCCGCCATCAGCGAATACAGTGTCAGTGGTGAGGCGCTTTCTGCCGAAGCATTGAAGAAAATCGGAGAGGCAGATATTGTAATTGCTGCTGTCTACGACAACAAAGCTCTTTCTGTCAGCGCAATGTCTCAGATTGCCGATAAGGCGAAAAATCTTGTCGGTGTGTTTGTGACAAGTCCTTACAGACTTGAAAAATTCTCTAAGTCCATAGCAAAAATGGACGCTGTTGTAATTGCCTACGAAGATATCGCAGCAGAGCGTGTCAGCGCTGCGGAAGCTTTGTTCGGAGGTATAGCTGTCAGCGGTCGTCTTCCGGTAGCTGTTGACGGCATCGCACCGTCCGGAGCCGGAATAGATATTTCCAAGTCGAGGCTCGGTTTCTCATCGCCCGTCGCCGAGCAAATGCACGCATGGCTTGGCGACAGCATCGACGCTCTCGTTGCAAAAGGTATCAAGACAGGCGCTTTCCCGGGATGTCAGGTTCTTGTCGCTCGTCATGGGAACATCGTTTTTGATAAATCGTATGGTAAAATGACTTCATCGCTGCCGGCAAAGGTCGACAGGCAGACTGTATATGACCTTGCGTCTGTTTCTAAAGCAGTCGGCACTCTTCCGGGAATAATGAAAGCATACGATGAAGGGCTTTTGAAGCTTGATAACACGCTCGGCGAGTTGCTTCCGGGTGTGACAGATCCGGCAAAGAAGAATATCACCGTCAGCGAGCTGCTGTACCACGAATCCGGAATGCCGGCGTCGCTGGATATGTACAAACTCATGTTCGACACTCTGAGCTACACCGGCAAGCTCATCACTCGGCGTCCCGACAAGCTTCACAGCATTAAGGTTCAGAGAAACGCCTATGGCAACAGCTCGGCAAAACTGCGCAAGGACATTTCGTCGGCAACCGCTAACTCCCGGTTTCCGCTTGAAGCTGCCAAAGGAATATATATCGGACAAACGACTGTCGACAGCATCATGGGGCGGATATACGACATTCCGCTAAAACCAACGAAGAACTATCGTTACTCATGCCTCAATTTCTGCCTTCTCATGGACATCGAGCAGCGCCTGACCGGCAAGCCCCATGATGTTCTGGTGGGCGAATGTATCTTTGCACCGCTGGGAGCATACAGGACTGGCTACCGACCGCTGGAATGGGCGGATGCCTCGACGATAGCTCCTACAGAAAAGGACACCTTCCTCCGTAAACAGACCTTGCGCGGATATGTGCACGACGAAACAGCCGGTTTTTCAGGCGGTGTGCAAGGAAATGCAGGTCTTTTTTCAAATGCCGACGATCTTGCTAAAATCTGCCAGATGTACCTCAACGGGGGAACGTATGGCGATGTCCGCGTACTCTCACAGCCTACTGTGGAACTGTTCACAAAAGCAAAAAGCGAAAATTCGCGGCGCGGGCTTGGATTTGACAAACCGGATATATCCAACCCGAAAAAATCTCCTACATGTGAGGAAGCCGGAGCCTCTGTTTTCGGTCACACGGGATTCACCGGTACGGTATTCTGGGTAGATCCGGAAGAAGAGCTTATTTTCATATTTCTTACAAACCGTGTAAATCCGACACGCGACAATTCCGCTTTCGGAAAGCTGAACATCCGCTCACGGCTTTACTCCATTGTCTGCAGAAGTATCAAATAGCGGATATTCTTTAAAACCTTCTATATAATGACTGAAAAACTGATTATTATCGCCGGTGCTTTGCTCTCTTTGGCAAGCTGTTCACAAACAGGCGGTGAGACTGTCGAAATTACGCGGGACGTAATGACAGACAAAGTTAAAGGCGCGTGGGCGGGCAAGATGATAGGCGTCATGTACGGGCGTCCGATGGAATTTGCCGTCACCGACAGAATGTACACAGATTCTGTGGACTGGAAACCGGAAAACGTCGCCGGTGCGCTTGGAGAAGATGACATCTATGGACAGATGTGCTTCATGTCGACTATGGAAAGGCTTGGAATCGATGCTCCGGTCGATTCGCTCGCGCACGATTTCGCCTATGCCGGCTTTGCACTTTGCCATGCCAACCTTCAGGGACGCAAAAACTATCTCGCCGGTCTGAGAGGAGACGATATTTCTACGCCCGAAAACAACATTCACTGCGATGATATTGACTTTCAGATTGAATGCGACTTCATCGGGTTTATAAATCCGTGTATGCCGGCCTCGACCGACTCGATATGCAAGCGCGTAGGTGCCGTTATGGCAGCTGGTGACGGGCTCTACGCAGGTATGTATCTGAGCGCCATGCATGCTATGGCATACGAATGCTCAGATATAGACTCGCTCGTTGTAAGGTCGCTGGACGCTATTCCTGCCGAAAGCGGATGCGCAGCAATTGTAAAGGATGTGCTTGAATGCTATCGCAACAATCCCGACGACTGGACCGCAGCATGGAAAATGCTAAACGACAAATGGGCACCATACGATGTATGCACTCCGTATCTGCCGTTCAATATCGATGCGAAGCTCAATGAAGCGTATATCGTGACAGCATTTCTTTATGGCGGCGGAGACTGGAAACGCACGATGGATATTGCTGTCGGTTGCGGTCAGGACACCGATTGCAATTCTTCCAATGCGGCGGCGGTGCTCGGCATAATCCATGGTTACGACGCCATTCCGGAGATTTACAAATCGCATATACCTGTCATTGCCGACGAATTGTTCAGCCATACGCATTATTCTTTCAACAAAGCTGTGGAACAGACTCTTGCGTTTATCGACGAAACCGTTGTAAGAAACGGAGGTTCAGTCAGCCAGGAAAAGTATATAATCCGCAAACAGAAGCCTGTGTCACCCGAATTCGTACCCGGTCACACCAATATCCGTCTTGCCGGCATGATGGCAGTGGCAGATAAGAACCCTGCCATGCGTTTCCACGGCAAATGGGAAGATATGATTTATGGGGAAGGCGACGAGGACCCGTACAAAGTTGCGACAACACCCGGCGATGCTCTCGAAATCGATTTTGACGGCACAGGTATTGCAATACTTGGCAGCTGGGATGTCGACGGCGGACGTGCAAAGGTGACTATTGACGGTAAGGATGTCGAGGTAATCGACACATATTTCAGAACAATGCAAGGCAAGTATCAGGGAAACCGCGCATACCTGTATTTCGTGAGAAATCTCGCCGACGGACATCACAGTTTCCGTCTGGAAAATCTCGCCGACCGCAATCCCGAATCGGCGGGCAACAAAATATATGTGGAAAGGGCGCTGATTTATAAATAACCCTGTATCATCCCAATATTCAAGAGCCTGCGCGAATCTAACGTACAACCGTCCGCGATAGCGTATTGAAGCCTGCCTGTATAAGTTCTAACTTTGC
>USMC01000010.1 GCA_900555715.1 uncultured Porphyromonadaceae bacterium
TCGGGGAAGTAGTGGCTGACGCTGGCGCTCTCGAAGTCGAAGACGCCGAAGCCGCGTATGCCAGGGGTGTCGATGAGCTCGCCGCCTCCGGGCAGGTCGTACATCTCGGAAAATGTGGTGGTGTGCATTCCCTGATCGTGCGCGGCGGAAAGTTCGCCCGTGCGGACGTCGAGTCCGGGAATGAGAATGTTGATGAGTGTCGATTTTCCCACGCCCGAATTGCCCGATATCAGTGTCACCTTGTCGCGCAGGGTGTCGCGCAGGGCGTCGATGCCATCGCCGGTGGCGGCGCTGACGGCAAGGGCTTCGTAGCCGATGGAGCGGTAGAGGTAGAGCACGGCGTCGAGAAGCTCGCGGTCGTCCTCTTCGATAAGGTCCGTCTTGTTGATGACAAGCATCGGACGGATAGAGTATGCCTCGGCGGTGGCGAGGAAACGGTCGATGAAGTTTGTCGATGTGACGGGATGCGACAGCGTGGCGACGAGCATGGCACAGTCGATGTTCGCGGCTATGATATGCGCCGCCTTGGAGAGGTTGCTGGCGCGGCGGATGATATAGTTGCGCCGGGGCAGCACTTCGGTGATATATGCCACTCCGTCCGGACCGGGCTCGGAAAGCACCACCTTGTCGCCCACTGCCACAGGATTGGTGGTGCGTATGCCTTTTATGCGGAAGTTGCCTTTGGCAAGACAGCGCACCTCTTCGCCGGTGGCGTAGCGCGCCACATAGTGCGCCCCGGTGTTTCTGATTATCGTTGCAGAAAGTTTCATCGCGTCAAAGTTACGCAAAAATCTCGAAACCAACCGATTTTTTCTGCTCTTGCTTGCTATTATTGTTGAAAAACGCACTTAAAGGGCGACCCACCACGGGCCGCCACTTTGATAAACCTGGAATAAAACAGTATTTTTCACATGAAACTCAGCCTTTGCGGTAGCTGATGTTCTGTTGTTCGTCGCAAATGTACAAACATTTTTGCGAAACAATAGCATTTTTCAATAAAATTTTTCAATAAAACAGAAAAATGTCTACTTTTAACATTTCAGAGGCGCAAAAGGCTGCCGAGGCGTCCGTTTTTGCTCATAATATCGTCATTGTTGTGCGGATTTGCGGAAACGGAGCTTTTTTTGTATTTTCGCGCTATAATTGCAAAGAATATGAAAAGACTGCTATATATAATATGTGTCGCTGCCGCAGCGATGTCTTTTTTGCACTCTTCTGCGCAGAACAATGTGCGTTTCGGTGCCGAGAGCACCGACACGGTGCGCATCGACGCCATGCTCGTCAGGGCATTGTCGCAGAATTTTGCTACCCCGGAGGAGCGCGTTGCGTTTTTCGGAGCTGAATTTCTCGGAACGCCATACGCTGCCGGGACAATAGAAGGAGAGCCGGAGACGCTGACGGTGAGACTCGACAGTCTCGACTGCACCACATTCGTCGAAACAGCTATGGCACTTGCATTTACAACGGGCGAGAACCGCTCGTCGTGGCGCGACTTTGTCTATAATCTCCAGCGTCTGCGCTACCGCAACGGCGAGGTCGACGGCTATCCGTCGCGGCTGCACTATATCTGCGACTGGGCGGTGGACAACATACACCGCGGCAACATCAAGGACGCCACGAACCTCTTTCCGCACTATTCGTTCGTCATGCGTTCGATCGACTATATGACAGCTAACCGAGGCAAATATCCCGCTCTCGCCGATGATGGAGTGTACGACCGCATCCGCACTCTCGAAAACGGCTACCGCCGTCACCGTTTCCCGTACGTCAAAAGCAACGATCTCGGCTCCAAGGACACCAAGGCGGCGTTCCATAACGGTGATGTTGTCGCGCTCGTATCGAATATCGACAATCTTGATGTGACGCACATGGGCATAGTTGTAAAAGAAACTCCCGAGGCTGAGCCTTATCTGCTTCATGCATCGTCGAAAGACAAAAAGGTGGAACTCAGCAAACAGCAGCTTTCCGATTTTATGCGCCGCAACCGACAGTGGATCGGTGTCCGCGTTTTCCGCCTGGCGGAATAAGCGGGAGTGCAGATTAAACAGAAATTATTAAAAAACTATATAGAAATATGAAAATAGCGATTGTCGGGACAGGATATGTTGGACTCGTCTCCGGCGCGTGCTTCTCGGAAGTAGGCGTAGATGTGACGTGTGTCGACATCGACCGCCGGAAGATAGAAAATCTCCGGAAAGGCATCATTCCCATCTATGAGCCCGGTCTTGCCGAGCTTGTGGCGCGCAACAGCGAGGCAGGACGTCTGCATTTCTGCCATTCCCTCGCAGAAGTGATCGAAGATGTAGACATTGTGTTCTGCGCCGTCGGCACACCTCCCGACGAGGATGGCGCCGCCGATATCCATTATGTCCTCGACGTGGCGCGTGAGTTCGCACGCGGCATTAAGAAGCATACGATGCTGGTGGTGAAATCGACAGTGCCTGTAGGCACGTCGGAACTTGTCCGCGCCGCCGTGCGCGCTGAGCTCGAGAAGCGCGGATGTCCTGACATGCCGTTCGAGCTTGCGTCGAATCCCGAATTTCTCAAAGAAGGCGCCGCTATCAAAGATTTCATGAGTCCCGACCGCGTTGTCATAGGCATAGAGAGCGAGAAAGGACGTCAGCTCATGGAATGTCTCTACCGCCCGTTCCTGCTCAACAATTTCCGCGTGATGTTCATGGATCTTGCGTCGGCGGAGATGACAAAATACGCCGCCAACGCCATGCTCGCCACGCGAATATCGTTTATGAACGAAATAGCGAATCTCTGCGAAAAAACAGGCGCCGATGTCACGGCGGTGCGCAACGCTATGGGCGCCGACGAGCGTATAGGCAAGAAATTTCTGTATCCCGGCTGCGGCTACGGCGGTTCGTGCTTCCCCAAAGATGTCAGGGCGCTCATCCGTACAGGTCGCGAGAACGGCTGCCCTATGCGCGTCATCGAAGCTGTGGAGGAAGTGAACGAAGAGCAGAAAAATATCATATTCCGGAAGATTTCGCGCCTTTTCGGCGGTGAGCTGCGCGGACGCCGCATAGCTCTGTGGGGTCTCGCCTTCAAGCCCGAGACCGACGACATGCGCTGCGCTCCGTCGCTGACGGTAATCGACAGTCTTGTTGCCGCCGGAGCTACTGTGGTTGTCTATGACCCGGTAGCGATGGACGAATGCCGCCGTCGCCTCGGCGACATTGTCGAATATGCCTCCGACCTGTATGAGGCTACCGACAATGCCGACGTTCTGGCATTGCTCACAGAGTGGAAACAGTTCCGTCTTCCCGACTGGGAACAGGTGGCACGGCGTATGCGCGGCACCGACATTGTCGACGGACGCAACATCTACGAGCGCGACGACCTTGCCCGGCACCACCTCACTCTCCACGCCATAGGTCGCCCGTAAAAAACTCAAAACTTACAACTTAAAACTCACAACTCACAACTTCCCACCAAAATGCCTATAGCACTCATAACAGGCATCACCGGACAGGACGGTTCATATCTGGCGGAATTTCTCCTGGAGAAAGGCTACGAGGTACACGGTATCATACGCCGCAGCTCATCATTCAACACCGAGCGCATCGAGCATCTCTATCTCGACCAGTGGGTGCGCGACCAGCACGAAGCACGCCGCGTCCATCTGCATTACGGCGACATGACCGACTCGTCGTCTCTGACGCGCATAATAGCTCTTGTCAAACCCGATGAAATTTATAATCTCGCCGCTCAGAGTCATGTCAAGGTGTCGTTCGATGTGCCGGAATATACCGCCGAGACTGATGCCTTAGGCACGTTGCGGCTCCTCGAATCGGTGCGCATCCTCGGACGTGAGAAAAGCACGCGTATCTACCAGGCGTCTACCTCGGAGCTTTTCGGGCAGGTGCAGGAGATGCCGCAGACCGAAAAAACGCCGTTTTACCCGCGCTCGCCATACGCCGTTGCCAAACTCTATTCTTTCTGGATTATGAAGAACTACCGCGAAAGCTACGGTATGTTCACAGCCAACGGCATCCTCTTCAATCATGAGAGCGAGCGGCGCGGCGAGAATTTCGTAACTCGAAAGATCACCCTTGCCGCCGCGCGTATAGCCGCCGGCCGACAGGATAAACTCTATCTCGGCAATCTCGACGCCCGCCGCGACTGGGGCTATGCGCCCGACTATGTGGAATGTATGTGGCTCATTCTCCAGCAGGACAAACCCGACGATTTTGTCATTGCCACAGGCGAGTTCCACAGCGTCCGCGAGTTCGCCGAGCTCGCTTTCGCACGTGTCGGCATCAAGCTCCGCTGGGAAGGACACGGACTCGATGAAAAAGGCATTGACAGTGCCACCGGGCGTGTCCTCGTCGAGGTCGACAAGCGTTTCTTCCGTCCTGCTGAGGTTGAGAAACTGCTTGGTAATCCCGAAAAAGCGCGGCGTGAGTTAGGCTGGAACCCGCGCAAGACATCTTTCGAGCGCCTTGTGCAGATTATGGTCGATGCCGATGTCGAGCTCGTCGCAAAGGAAGGACAGAAATGATACAGAAGACAGACAAAATATATGTTGCCGGACACCGCGGGCTCGTAGGCTCGGCAATCATGGCGAATCTTAAAGCCCGGGGATTCACAAATGTTGTCGGGCGCACACATGCGGAGCTCGATCTCCTCGACGGAGAGGCTGTGCGCCGCTTTTTCGATGAAGAGCGTCCGGTGGCTGTCGTTCT
This sequence comes from uncultured Porphyromonadaceae bacterium, assembly GCA_900555715.1. Classification (GTDB taxonomy): domain Bacteria; phylum Bacteroidota; class Bacteroidia; order Bacteroidales; family Muribaculaceae; genus CAG-873. Next base: position 4,695 of record USMC01000010.1, read on the forward strand.
TGCGGCGGCTCACGTAGGAGGCATAATGGCGAACTCGACCCACCGCGCCGATTTTATATATGAGAACCTGCAGATTCAGCAGAATGTCATCGGCGAGGCTTTCCGCCACGGCGTGCAGCACCTTCTTTTCCTCGGCTCCACGTGCATATATCCGCGCGAGGCACCGCAGCCAATCACGGAAGATGCCTTGCTGACATCGCCGCTTGAATATACCAACGAGCCATACGCCATAGCGAAAATCGCAGGCATGAAGATGTGCGAGTCGTTCAACCTGCAGTATGGCACCGATTATGTGGCGGTCATGCCGACGAATCTCTACGGACCCAACGACAACTTCCACCTTGAGAACAGCCATGTGCTGCCCGCGATGATACGCAAAGTGTATCTCGCCCGATTGCTCGGCGAGGGTAATATGGCTGCTGTGCGTGCCGACCTTGCCAAGCGTCCCGTGAGCGGCATAGAAAGCGATGCCTCCGACAGTGCTGTCGCCGGGCGGCTTGCCGAATTAGGCATCTTTCCCGGACGCGTGCGCCTCTGGGGTACGGGACGTCCTTTGCGGGAGTTTCTATGGAGCGAGGACATGGCAGATGCATGCGTGCACATCCTGCTAAATGTCAGCTTTAAAGACATAGCTGCTAAATGCAAGGGCGATATCCGCAACTGCCATATCAACATCGGCACCGGAAAGGAACTTACCATCGCAGAACTTGCCCGTCTGGTCGCCGACGCCGTCGGCTTCACCGGCGACATCGAATGGGATTCGTCCAAGCCCGACGGAACCATGCGCAAACTATGCTCCGTGAAACGTCTGAACGCTCTCGGATGGCATCACACCGTGGAGCTCAGCGACGGCGTACGGCGCCTGTTCGACTGGTATATCAGTCACTGACACTGACGGGGTATCAACCCTGAGCCACACTACGTTGTTATAAAAATACATACGCGTAACCGACATGAAACGAATATTATACTTCTCTCTGGTCATTGTGGCGCTCTGCGCCGCACTTGCTTCGCAAGCTACAACCGCCTCAGCGCGAAAAGACCGGTTCGCAAACAAACTGCATACTTTCAACTCCATTGTCAAGGAGCTGCAGGTCAACTATGTTGACACTCTCGACCCCGGCAAGATCATGGACCGCACGATAGAATATCTTCTCTATCAGATCGACCCATATACCGAATATTATCCGTCCGACAATCAGGATGAGCTTCTATCGCTCTCGCAGGGGCAGTATGCCGGCATAGGTTCTGTCATAAGCAAGCGCGGCGACAATGTCATCATCCGCGAACCGCAGGACGGTTCGCCGTCGAAGCTCGCCGGGCTGCGTCCGGGCGATTATATTCTTACCATCGACGGCGATTCCGTAAGAAAAATCGACGATATAAGCGATGTCAGCAAACGCCTCCGCGGTCAGGCTGGTACGGAAGTGCGCCTGACGCTCCGCCGCCCCTTTGTAGACGACTCGCTTTTCTCGGTTACTCTTGTGCGCGACAATATAAAAGTGAATCCCCTGCCGTATTACGGTGTCGACAAGGACGGTATCGGTTATATCCGTCTGACTACATTCAACGAAAGCTCCGCCCGCTCGGTGCGCGACGCCATCGCCGCCATGCTCAAGAACCCGGATCTCAAAGGTATTGTCCTCGACCTGCGCGGAAACGGAGGCGGACTCCTCGAATCGGCTGTGCAGATAGCGTCGAACTTCGTGCCCAAAAGCACAGAAATAGTGCGTACCAAAGGACGCGACAGACGCGATGAGAAGATATACAAGACCACCACGAAACCGCTCGATACCGGCATCCCGCTCGCCATCCTAACTGACGGAAACACTGCGTCGGCATCTGAGATTGTGGCGGGCTCCATGCAGGATCTCGACCGTGCCGTAATTGTCGGTGAACGCTCGTTCGGCAAAGGACTTGTCCAGAGTACACGACCGCTGCCTTACGGCGACCTGATGAAAATCACCACCGGACGCTATTATATTCCTTCCGGACGTCTCATTCAGGCACTCGACTACAGCCACCGCGACGAAAACGGCAACCCCATCCGCACGCCCGACAGTCTTACGAATGTGTTCTACACTGCCGGTGGCAGAGCAGTGCGCGACGGTGGCGGAATCACGCCTGATGTGACGGTGCCTGTCCCTGAAACAAACCGTCTGCTTTACAATATCATATCCGACTACTGGTCGTTCGACTTCGCAAACAAATACTTTGCCGAGCATCCTCAGGCGCCGGCAGACAGTCTTGTTACCGACGAGGTATTCGCTCAGTTCAAGAATTTCATAGACCCTGCGCGCTTCAAGTATGATCGTCCGTGGGAATCGGCTCTCGACTATCTCCGCAAGACGGCGCAGACCGAAGGTGTGCTCACCGACTCCGTCAGCGCCCAGTTCGACCGTCTCACGGATATGCTGCAGCACGACATATATCACGATATCGACCTTAACAGTACAGCTATCAGGGAGATACTTGACGATGAGCTCGCAGCCCGCTACTACGACAACGCCACTATTGTCCGCCGTAGCCTGCCTTCGGACAGCACATATCTCAAAGCCAAGGAAATACTTCTCGATAATAAAAAACTGACAGGCATACTCACCAAAAAATGAAAAGCGACAACAGCGCCGAGATGCTCCCTGTCGTCGATGAGGCGGGAAACATCATATCCGCCGCCTCGCGCGGCGAGTGCCACGGAGGGAGCAAGCTTCTCCACCCGGTAGTGCATCTGCATGTGTTCGACAGCGAGGGGCGGCTATATCTTCAGCGGCGTCCCGACTGGAAGGATATACAGCCCGGAAAATGGGACACCGCCGTAGGAGGTCACATCGACCTTGGCGAGAACGTCGATATGGCGCTCCGTCGTGAAGCACGCGAAGAATTGGGGCTGACCGATTTTCAGCCTGAGCATCTGAGCAGCTATATATTCGAGTCGGATCGCGAGCGCGAACTCATCAACGTTTTCCGTACCGTTGTCGACACCGCGCCTGCGCCTTCCGACGAGCTCGACGGCGGTCGTTTCTGGACACTCTCCGAAATACGCTCCGCCATAGGCACCGATGTCTTCACCCCTAATTTCGAGCAGGAATTCACCCGCCTTGGCTTTTTTGATTCTTGAAATTATCAGTCATCTGATACGTTATCATAGGTATCGATGATGTTCTGTAACTCTGCCTCAGAAGGAAGTAACTCAGCTACTTTCTTGGAAATGAATTCTTTTAGCCTGTATTCTGCAACTCCAAGAGGCTGATTCATGCCTCGGAATGACCATTCAACGATTGTGTCATCTTTTGACTTGCAGATAAGTAACCCTATGGTTGGATTGTCATCAGGCTGCTTTAACAGTTCATCAACCGCTGAAACGTAGAAATTCAGCTTTCCTGCAAAGTCTGGAATGAAAGGAACAACTTTTAATTCACAAACTACATATGATTTTAGCCTTGTATGGTAGAAAATCATATCGGGAATAAATGTCTGTCCACCAGGCATCTTTAATTCCATCTGACGACCGATATATGCGAATCCCTGTCCCAATTCAAGCAGGAATCGCGTTATGTTAGCTGCAAGTTCATCTTCTAATTGTCTTTCTGTCGAGATTTTCCTGTCGATGAAGCTGAAATCATACGGGCTTTTCAATATCGCCTTTGCGAGACCGCTGTAAGGAGCAGGTAACTTTTCTTCAAAGTTAGTTACGGCTCGCCCTTGTTTACCATATAAGTTCTCATCTATCTCTTCACTAAGTGTCGCCCTACTCCAGCTGTTCCGTATAGTTTCCTCTATATAAAAAAGAGCTTCGCTAACAGACTTGCTACGAGTGAATATTTCAATATGATGTCCCCAAGGAATAATACCGAAATCTCTGGGCATTTCAAATTTGTCAACAACTTGTTGACGAATTACATCGTCTTGATTATAAAACTCATACCACCGTTTAGCATATTTGATGTTAGTAACGGAAAAACCGGATTGACCTGGAAACGCTGCCTTGAGGTCGAGGCTTAGACAATCGAAGAATGCGCTTCCCCATCTTGCAGCTTCATGAAGTCTTGAAATATCTCGCCCCATATCCCAGTAGTACTCCAGCATAGATGTGTTGACCTTGATAGCAGCCTTAATCTGCGATTTACGGAAACGTTCTTTAAGAGAACCAAGAAGCTGTGCATACTCCTCGCCTGCAATAATAGTATCGCGTTTTACGAATGCCGGTCTGTTATCTATCTTTGCCATAATGTATATTTATGGATTAAATTTCACATGCAGATGTTGAAGTATTCGATGGGTCGAATGTAAAAAATTTTTTTCAAAGTTAATGATTTTTTATCACATTATATTGCTTGAACTGAATTTTCAATTCTCAAACTTACGTTTCGGAAATTTGTTGTAATTTTGCAGACTAAAGACAGCAAAAATAAATAATTTGGCACGACACTTTGCGGAAATATGACGACAATAGATATTGTTTTGCTCTTCATAACCCTTGTGGCGATGTTCGCGGGCTTCATGCGTGGCTTCATGCGTCAGCTGGGTACGGTTGCGGGGCTGATTCTCGGCGTTGTCGCCTGCCGTGTTTTCGGCGATGATGTGGCGGCATGGTTCATCGGTCCTGATTCAGCTCATCCCGATGCGATCCGTATGCTGGCTTATGCGGGACTGTTCGTTGTGGTGTTCCTCGCATCGACACTTATAGGACGCCTGCTCAAAGCAGTGCTCAAGGCTGTTTGTCTCGGCTTCCTCGACAGGGTCGCCGGAGCTCTGTTCAGTGCCGCTGTATGGCTGTTTCTGACAAGTATAGCACTCAATGTATATCTTGTCGCCGAACCGGAGAAATCCGGACTTTTCAAAGTGCCTTCAAAACCATGGCGCGAAGCTGTTGTCGATTTCGCTCCGGCGGCACTCGGTTATGTTGTAAACTCTACAAGAGTATAAGTTTGTGATGAAAGACAAAATAGATAAAACAGAAGAACGCGACGACCGCAGCATTATCTCCGACGCTACCGGCGGAGAATATAAATACGGTTTCACCTCTGATATCGACACCACCATCATCCCTCCGGGGTTGTCGGAAGATGTCATACGTCATATTTCGGCTGTCAAGGGCGAGCCTGAATGGCTTCTGGATTTCCGCCTTCAGGCCTATCGCTACTGGCTCACTCTCGAACCGCCCACATGGGCTCACCTCACCATTCCACCCATCGACTATCAGGCGATAAGCTACTATGCCGCTCCGCGCAGGAACGCACCCAAGAGCATGGACGAGGTAGACCCGGCGCTGGTGAATACGTTCAACCGCCTCGGCATACCTCTGGAAGAACAGAAGGTGCTGTCGGGCATGGCGGTCGATGCCGTGATGGACTCTGTATCTGTAAAGACCACCCACCGCGAGGCTCTTGCTGAACGAGGCATCATCTTCTGCTCGTTCAGTGAGGCGGTGCGCGAGTATCCCGATCTCGTCAGGAAGTATCTCGGCAAAGTGGTGAGCTACCGCGACAATTTCTACGCCGCCCTCAACTCGGCTGTGTTCTCCGACGGCTCATTCGTCTATATTCCCAAAGGCGTCCGCTGTCCTATGGAGCTGTCGACATATTTCCGTATCAATGCCGCCGGCACAGGACAGTTCGAGCGTACTCTCATCGTTGCCGACGACGACAGCTATGTGAGCTATCTCGAAGGCTGCACGGCACCCATGCGCGACGAGAACCAGCTGCATGCCGCAATTGTGGAAATCATCGTCGAAGACCGCGCCGAGGTGAAGTACTCCACCGTGCAGAACTGGTATGCAGGCGATGCTCAGGGGCGCGGCGGCATCTACAACTTTGTCACCAAGCGCGGTCTGTGCCGCGGCGACTATTCCAAGCTGTCGTGGACACAGGTGGAGACAGGTTCCGCAATCACGTGGAAATATCCCTCATGTATCCTCGCAGGAGAAGGGTCGGTAGGTGAGTTCTATTCTGTTGCAGTCACTAACCGTCTCCAGCAGGCCGACACGGGCACAAAGATGATACATATAGGCTCCAACACGCGTTCTACCATCGTTTCGAAGGGTATATCCGCCGGTCACAGCCAGAACAGCTACCGTGGCATGGTTAAGGTCGACAAACGCGCCGAAGGCTGCCGCAACTATACGCAGTGCGACTCTCTGCTGCTCAGTTCCACCTGCGGAGCGCACACCTTCCCCGTCATCGACGTCGCCAACAGCAGCGCTGTCGTAGAGCATGAGGCGACGACATCTAAAATCTCCGAAGATCAGATATTCTACTGCAACCAGCGCGGCATACCCACGGAAGAAGCTGTCTCACTCATTGTCAACGGCTACGCCAAGGAAGTGATGAACAAACTGCCGATGGAGTTCGCCGTCGAAGCACAGAAGCTTCTTGAGATAACTCTCGAAGGTGCAGTAGGATAAGAGGCATATAAGAATCAGATAACACATCATAAGCGATATATAATTATGAGTGAAGAATTATTGAAAGTAAGAAACCTGCGTGCCGGAATCGATGGCAAGGAAATTCTCCGCGGCATAGATCTCACCGTCCGTCCGGGCGAAGTGCACGCCATCATGGGACCCAACGGCTCCGGCAAAAGCACATTCTCAGGTGTCCTCGCCGGCGACCCGCGGTACACAGTTACCGCAGGTACCGCCGAACTGGCAGGCACCGACCTGCTTGCTCTCTCGCCGGAAGACCGCTCGCACGAAGGTCTCTTTCTCTCGTTCCAGTATCCGGTTGAAATACCCGGCGTGACGATGGTGAACTTTATGCGTGCCGCCGTCAATGCCAAGCGTAAATATCTTGGCGAGGCTCCTATGAGCGCTGCCGAATTTCTTAAGATGATGCGCCAGAAGCGTGCCGTAGTCGACCTCGACAACAAGCTCGCGTCGCGTTCGGTCAACGAAGGTTTTTCAGGCGGTGAGAAAAAACGCAACGAAATCTTCCAGATGGCTGTGCTCGAGCCCAAGCTTTCCATTCTCGACGAAACCGACAGCGGTCTCGACATTGATGCTCTGCGTGTTGTCGCAGGCGGTGTCAACAAGCTCCGCAACGAGAAAAACGCCACTATCGTCATCACGCACTATCAGCGTCTTCTCGACTATATAAAACCCGATTTCGTGCATATTCTCTACAAAGGGCGTATCGTATACAGCGGAGGTCCCGAGCTTGCGCTCGAACTCGAAGAAAAAGGATACGACTGGATTAAACAACAAGTGGACGAACAGCAATGACAGCCGCCGAAGCCTTCGGGCAATATCTCGAACTATGGCGCGCCGGCAGACACGACGGAGCGCCGCGGCTCCTCGCCTACGCCGCTGCCAATGCTGCCGCTGCCCTTCCCGATGCCATCGCCGCTTATAAGCGCGACAAGCAGGATCTGGAGCAGTGCCAGCCCGACGTGCTCTTCGCTCCCGACTATGGCGTGAATATCAACGGTCTGCGCATGGCTGCCGATGTGGCAGCATCGTTCCATTGCGGTGTGCCGCAGCTCAACAGTCTGCTGTGTGTCGTGGCAAACGACACGGTGCATCTCCCCGTCGCCGACAGGATTCCGTCAGGACTCGAAATATATAGCCTGCGCGACATCCCCGACCGCTATGCCGCTGACGTCGCCGCGCTTATGGCGACCGACAGCCGTCCGCAGTCGCTTCTGAACACTCTTCTGCTGTCCGACGGCATATATGTCCGTGTTGCCGAAGGGGCTGTTATCGACAAACCTTTGCAGATAGTCAATATCTTCAACTCCAATATGCCGATGCTCACTGCCCGGCGTATCATCGTCGACGCACGCAAGGACAGCAGTATTAAAATTCTTCTGTGCGACCATTCGCAGACGCCGGCAACGGCACATCTCAGCTCGCAGATAGTCCGTGTGCATCTTGCCGCAGGGGCTGCCGTAGAGCTCTACGATATTGAAGAAAGCTCTGCCGCGACAACACGTTGCTGGCAGCTGCACACTACGCAGGACGATTGCTCGGAACTTTCTGTCTGCACGGCATTCCTCAGCGGAGGATGCACACGCAATGACTACCTCGTAGAAGTGGCGGGTAACGATGCCGTCACCAATCTCAGCGGGCTTGCCATCTGCTCCGACAGACAGATAGCTGACAATCGTGTCGTTCTCCGTCACAGCGGACTGCGCTGCCGCAGCCGCCAGCTTTTCAAAAACGCCATGTTCGGCGAGTCGGCGGGTGCCTTCGGCGGCAGAATAGTCGTTGAGGAAGGAGCTGAGTTCACAGATGCCGTTCAGAGCAACCGCAATATCCTCGCGTCGGCGTCGGCGCGTATGCTGACGGCGCCGCAGCTTGAGATCTATTGCGATGAGGTAAAATGCGGTCACGGAGCAACCACTGGTCAGCTCGACGAACGCGCGCTGTTCTATATGCAGTCGCGCGGTATTCCGCGTCGCGAAGCGGAAATGCTGCTCACACAGGCGTTTATGAACGATGTCGTCGAAAATATATCTTTCGAAGTGCTCCGGCAGCGTCTGCATGTACTTGTCGAAAAGCGGCTCAACGGCACTTCAGGCAGTTGCGACACCTGTGCCGCTTCCTGCCGCGCGATAAAGGAAGAAACGCGATAAAAGGAGAAATATGAGCTACGATGTAGAAAAAATACGCCGCGATTTTCCGATACTGACGCGGACGGTCTATAACCGCCCGCTTGTCTATCTCGATAATGCTGCTACGAGTCAGACACCGCGGCAGGTCGTCGACGAGATAAACCGCATGTATACTCGCGAGAAGGCTAACGTCCATCGCGGCGTTCATTGCCTGTCGCAGGAAGCGACAGCATCGCAGGAGGCGGCGCGTGAGCGCGTGCGGCAGTATATTAACGCCGACGGAATCGACGAGGTTATCTTTACCTCCGGCACGACGGAGTCGCTCAACCTCGTCGCCGCCAGCTACGGACAGTTGCTCGAAGAAGGCGACGAGGTGATTCTCACAGTGATGGAGCACCATTCCAACATTGTGCCGTGGCAGCTACTGCAGCAGCGTAGAGGAATTGTGATAAAGGTCGTACCTATAGATTCCGAAGGACGCCTCGACCAGGAAGCCTATCACGCGCTGTTCTCCGACCGGACGCGTCTTGTTTCGGTGTGTCACGCATCTAATGTTCTCGGAACTGTCAATCCTATAAAGGAGATGGCTGCTTATGCCCATAGCCGTGGCGTAGTGTTCTGCTGCGACGGTGCGCAGGGCATTCCGCATACCAAAGTCGATGTCCGCGAGCTCGGTGTTGATTTCTATGCCTTCTCGGCGCATAAAATGTACGGTCCGTGCGGCGTAGGCGTTCTCTACGGACGCCGCGAGCTGCTGCAGAAGATGCCTCCATATCAGGGTGGCGGCGAGATGATAGGACATGTAAGCTTCAGCGGCACCACGTGGGCTGAACTGCCGTTCAAATTCGAGGCCGGCACACCCGACTTTGTCGACATCGCAGCTTTCACAAAGGCAATCGACTATATAGAATCCGTCGGCATCGAAAACATCGCTGCCCACGAACATGCACTTCTCGAGTACGCCACAGAAAAGATTAAGACCATCCCCGGAATCCGCATCTTCGGCACTGCTCCGGGAAAATGCGCCCTGATATCATTTCTTGTCGGCACAGCCCATCATTACGACACAGGCATACTCCTCGACCGCATGGGCATAGCTGTCCGCACGGGACACCACTGCGCGCAGCCGCTGATGGAATGCCTTGGAATAGAAGGAACCGTGCGGGCGTCCTTCGCCATGTACAACACCATGCAGGAGGTCGACGAATTCATCGCCGCCCTCACGCGTGCAGCAGCCATGCTTTCCTGAAACTATCTCGGAGTGCGTGGCGATTTTGCTCCGGAAGGATTTGCAAGACCTCCGTTGCCCGGGCGCTGGACTCCGCCGACCTGTGTCGGTACACGGTTGACGCCCGGATTTATGTTTATGGAAGGACGGTTAGGTATAACAGGACCCACACCAGGATTCAAAACCGGCGGTGCCGGCGGTCCGGGGTAGACGGGATTCCAATACGGACCGTTGTAAAAATATGGATTGTTGTTGTAGATTGTGCCGTAATAGTAAGGGGAATAAGGCGATTCGTTACCAACGTCGACACCGAAGCCGAGGTCGGCGCATCCTCCGAGTACAGTCATGGCAGATGCAATAGCACAAATAGAGAACTTGTTCATAATTCAGCGTATTATCTGATTATAGAACAAGTTCTTTGAGTTTTAGGTTTTGATATTGAATTCTTAATTCTAAATTCTGAATTCTTAATTTTTCTGTTCTATCCAGCCGTCGATGACTACTATGGCGTCGGGCGATTTTTCTTTCAGGTACTTGGCTGCGAAATCGTAGTACTTCATTCCGAACGACGTATAGCGGCGGCGGAAAAGGTCTCTCCATTCTCCGTTGTATGGCGACAGGTTGGTGTCGTTTGAGTAGCGGAAGCCCATGCATTCACGGACGTAGACGCTGAAATCCTGACGCTTGGCGGTGTTTGCGGCAGGGTCACTGGTGTATTTGATTGAATACGCGCGCACACCTGCCGAAGGGTCGCCATGCCGGATTTCACCGTCGCGCAGACCATCGGTGAGTGCTTGCGGAAAGTCGTTGAAATATTCGCTTTTGCTGTAGACAAGAATTTTGTTCTGTCCCTTTATGACAGCCGCCGAGTCGACAGACAGTGGTGCTGTGCAGTGAGGCGGAATGAGAATGAAGCGGTCCGACCCCACAGCTGCAGTGTCGGCGTAAGCTTTCGGTGCTGCCCCGTGGTCGGTGCGGAACGACGCTGACTTGTCGATGTAAATGTCGGATTCGGTGTTGTTTGTCAGGCATATCACATAGCGACCGTCGAAGTTGATGTCGTACAGGTTCTGCACATTTCCGGGCTCGGCAAGAGTGATGATATCGTCCTTCACCTGCTTCAGCGTCACGGTGAGATCCTCGCCAGCCATGACAGAACCCGGCGCGATGGCGAGGACGCCGATTGCCGAGCCGGCAGGCTTGTTCTTCATTTTCCGCGACTTGAAAGAGAAAGGCGCTCTGTTATAAACCTCCATCAGCGAATCGTTGCCCGAAGCAGCTTCGGTTTCTTTCGCTCTGGTAGTTTTTCTGACTGCATTGAATACCTCGCTGTCGCCGTTGGCGAACCGGATAACGGCAATTTCGGAAACAGGAGTTTCATAGACCGGACCGTCCTGGTTCGACCATTTCTTATATTCCACTTTCGCCGGAGCTATTTTAAGCACCTTCGCCTCAATGGAATCGCCCTCCACAGTGATGATGATATCCTGCGCCATCACCGGCCGCACAGCAATAACGGCGCAGAACGCCACAAGATTCCGTATTATATTTTTCATCGCTTATCAAGTTTCGTCTCTGCAAAATTAGCAATTTCAGACAACATTGTGATTTCATACATAAAGAAATATTGATTATCTTTGCACGAAATTTCCATTAAGATGTACGATACCCGCTCTTCATTTTTTTCAAATATACCGCCGGTTGTCAAGAACCTTCTGATAATCAATACCCTCATTTTCCTCCTCATGGCTCTCATGCCTGCGGCGGACCATTGGTTCAACCGGTATCTGGCGCTCTACTACTTCACCTCTCCAGGTTTCGAGCCCTATCAGCTGCTGACATATATGTTCCTGCACGGCAACTTCATGCATCTGTTCTTCAACATGTTTGCCTTGTTTATGTTCGGCAGGACAATAGAGATGTCGATGGGTTCGGCGCGTTTTCTGTTCTACTATCTCACATGCGGCATCTGCGCCGCTCTTGTGCAGATGGGTGTCTTCGCAATATATGTGCATCATATCGAGGGACTTCTTCAGCTTCCGCCCGATGCGCTTGAACAGATCATCAACGACGGCTTCGTTCACCTTCAGAATCATCAGAACTATCTCGACCCCAACGTAGGTGCTCTCAACGCTTTTGTCAACATGCCTATGGTAGGTGCCTCAGGCGCCATCTACGGCATCCTGCTTGCATTCGGATTCCTGTTCCCGAATGTGGGCATCTACCTTTTCTTCGTGCCTGTTCCCATCAAGGCAAAATGGCTTGTGCTGGGCTATTTCGTCATAGAACTCATCTACGGCATCACCGGCTCTGCCGACGGGGTGGCACATTTCGCACATCTCGGCGGTATGATATTCGGCTTCCTCCTGCTGTGGTACTGGAAGCGCAAGGGAGTGTTCAACAACGGCTGGTTCTTCTAAGGCAAGTACACGATAAGTGACACGGAAGAAAGAATCTAAAACGCGGGAGTTCCTCAAGGATACAAGTACTCCGGCGCCAAAACGCAATCCGCTCTGGCGGCGCATCGCCGGTGTGGTGCTTGCTTTGCTCGACCTTGCGGCAGTAGGTGCGCTTTTGCTGACAGGCTATGCCGGCATGGTGTCGCCTCTTACGCACAGCGACCTATGGGGCGTTCTTCCGCTTGGATTCCCTATCGCGCTGCTTGCCGTGACGCTGCTTGCAGTGCTGCAGCTGTTCTTTTTCCGCAAGGGGCTGATTATTCTCGCGATAGGATTTGTCGCCTGCCTCGGTCCTTTTCTGTCCTATTGCCCGCTCCATCTTTTCCCTGCCAAAGCTACAGAAGGCGCCGAGACATTCACGCTTCTGACATATAATGTCGGCAACTTCGGCACCGCCGGCAGTGCTTCCGGCGACGGATGCGGCAATGCTGCCCTGGCATATATCCTACAGCAGGATGCTGATGTAGTATGTCTTCAGGAAGTGGAATTTACGCCTGGAGAGCAGACGCATATCACGCCTGCTCAGCTCGACAGTATGCATGCGCGCTATCCTTATGTCTATGTCAGCGGCATTCGGCAGGCGATTCTTTCGAAATTTCCTGTTCAGCCCATACATGTCGACTCCAGCCGCGAGGTGTTCGGCAACGGAGATATAGGAATCTACCGCATCACGCTACCGTCGGGTCGCCTTGTGTCGATTTTCAATGTACATCTCTTCTCATATTCTCTTGAACCGGATGACAAGGAGCTTTACGAGAGCGTGACACGCCTGCAGAAAGAATCCATATCCGATCTGCGCACGCAGCTGCTTGCCAAGCTGCGTATCGCTGCACGCGGGCGTGCGAGCGAAGTGGTGCAGCTGCTGCGCTGGATTCGTCTCTACGGAGGTCCTGAGGCTATCGTCGTAGGCGATTTCAACGACGTCCAGGGATGCTATGCCATCCGTGAGCTTGCCGAAAGCGGTTTCCGCGATGCATATCCCGAAGTCGGTTTCGGGCCGATGGTGACTTTCCATGAAAACCGCTTCTATTTCTGTATCGACCATGTCCTGTGCCGCGGCGACCTCCGTCCCTTATGGCTGCGCAAGGGGCGTACGAAAGCCTCCGACCACTATCCGCTGACTGTGGAAATAGAGGTACGTGAACAGTAGTTTAACAATTTTTATAAGAACTTTTCTCTGCGTAATGTTTACGAATGGTTTTATTGTTTAATTTTGCAACGATAAAACATAAACCAAACAAAACGCATGGACGATAAGATAGACTGGGGCTCACTCCCCTTCGGTTATTATCCGACAGACTATAATGTCCGTTGTGAGTATCGCGACGGCAAGTGGGGATCCATAGAGGTCTCGCAATCCGACACAATCAACATCCATATAGCCGCAACAGCCTTGCACTACGGTCAGGAGATCTTCGAAGGTCTCAAGGCTTTCAGAGGAGTCGACGGCAAGATCCGCATTTTCCGTCTGGAAGAGAATGCAAAGCGCATCCGGGAATCGGCAAAAGGACTTCTCATGGCTCCGGTGCCCGAAGAGCTGTTCAAGGAAATGTGTATGAAGGTGGTTAAGCTCAACGAGCGTTTCGTCCCGCCGTACGGCAGCGGTGCGTCGCTCTATCTGCGACCCTTCGAAATCGGACTGACACCGCGAATCGGTGTCAAAGAAGCCGACGAATATCTCTTTATGATACTTGTTACCCCCGTCGGACCATACTTCAAGGGCGGCTTCAAGAATACTAATATCTGCATCATGCGCGAATACGACCGCGTCGCTCCGCGAGGCACCGGACGCTGGAAAGTGGGCGGCAACTACGCCGCATCGCTCGGCGCAACACACAAGGCGCACGAAATGGGATATTCTGCAGTTCTCTTCCTCGACCCCAAGGAAAAGAAATATCTCGACGAATGCGGTCCCGCCAATTTCTATGCCATAAAAGACGGCAAATATATAACTCCTAAATCCGACTCTATCCTTCCGTCAATCACGAACATGAGTCTTATGACCCTTGCCCGCGAGATGGGAATGGAAGTTGAAGAACGTCATATTACCGTCGATGAGCTTGAAACAATCAGCGAAGCTGCAGCATGCGGCACAGCCGCAGTATGTTCTCCCATCGGAGAAATCGACGACATAGACACCGGCAAGAAATATGTCATCAGCAAGGATGGCAAGCCCGGTCCTGTCACCACCGAATTCGTGCGCAGGCTCGAAGCTATCCGTCATGGAGAAGAGCCCGACACTCACGGATGGATTACAATCGTAGAATGACATTCTGGGAAGAAATTATCGACAGACATTATCCCGCAGACCGCAAGGTGCGCGGGATTTTGTTGTCTCACAGCCGGTCTGTGGCTGACGAGGCGCTCGCTATAGCAGCGCGTCTGCATCTTGCCATACCGCCTGATGAAATCGAGGCGGCGGCGATGCTCCACGACATTGGCATCATTGCTACTGATGCTCCGGGCATAGATTGCCACGGCACAGAGCCGTATCTTATTCATGGGGCTATCGGTGCCGACATGCTGCGCGCCGACGGAGCGGACGAAGTTTATGCGCGGGTGGCGGAACGGCATACCGGCGCGGGGCTGACGACGGACGAAATTGCCGCCTCCGGTCTTCCTTTTCCTCCGGGAAGGTGCTATATGCCTCAGACGCAGCTCGAACGGCTGATATGCTATGCCGACTGCTTCTACAGCAAAGGTGGCGACGGAGAGCGGAAGCCACTCGGAAGGGTAGAGGCGTCGATGGCTAAGTTCGGACCGGATGTTCTTAAGCGCTTCAGGATTATGAATGAAGAATTTGGAGAAAAATGACTGTAGCGGCAAGAGAGATATAATAAATATTAAATTAGCACGTTTAGATAATAAATACATCATTAGACCAGATGAAATTCAAAACCTTAGCTCTTGCAATGATCGCAACTGCCTGTCTTGCTTCGTGTTCGTCGAACAAGACGGTGCTTCCATATTTCCAGGACATACAGTCGACAACGGCAGAGCTGCCCGCAATGCCTTATATCAGCGAAATCGTTCCTGACGATGAGCTCATCATTACCGTCAATTCAGTGCAGCCGGAAGCAACCGCCGCATACAACATGCCGCTCAATAATCCGGCAGTGTCGCAGAAGCTGGGAATGAATTCCACGCCGCAGACACAGACATACCGCGTCGATACCGATGGTAACATCACCTTGCCTGTTCTCGGGAAAGTTCATGCTGCCGGTCTTACCGTCGAGCAGCTGAGGGATAAGCTGATGCAGGAGATATCAAAGGACGTCACCGACCCCGTTGTCAATGTGACAATGGCGAATTTCAAAGTATATGTCGGCGGAGAGGTGCGCACTCCTATGCCTGTCGATGTCAAAGGCAACCGTATAACTGTGCTCGAAGCACTTTCGGCAGCGGGAGACCTCACTGAATATGCCGAACGCGACAATGTGCTTGTTATCCGTGAGGAGAACGGCAAGCGTGTTTTCGAGCGTCTCAACCTCAACAGCTCGGAGACACTTACATCGCCATACTACTATCTCCGACCTAACGACTACGTTTACGTTTCGCCGAATAAAGTGCGTCAGGAGAACTCCAAATACAACACCAACAACTCATTCAAGCTGCAGGTTGTGTCCACAATCGTCAGCGGATGCTCTGTCATAGCATCGCTCATCATTGCACTGACAGTTAAATAAGAATCATCATGGCAAGAAGAAATTCAAACGACTTCATCGACGTCATAGCGTTGCTGAAACAATATATATCGAAATGGTATCTCTTTGTCATATCGGTACTTCTTTGCGGCGGACTCGCTTTTTTTGTCACTAAGGTAAAGAAACCGGAATATTCTGTCAATGCCAACCTTCTTATCAAGACTGAAGATTCCGGTCCGTCGGTAGATGACATGGTGGGAGGTGCCCTCGGTTCACTTTTCGGCAGCGACAGCAATGTCGAGGATGAAATTTTCATGGTGTCGTCGCATTCGCTCTATCGCGATGTGGCACGCAGTCTTGGAATCAACCAGAAACACATTATCCATAAAGGATTTATGGATAATGAATTCGTCTTTAAGGACTATCCCGTTGAGGTGCAGGCGCCTGAGGCGCTGCTCGATACGCTGAGTCATTCGCTTCTGTTCAAGGTGGATATAAACCGCGAGGGACTTGCAGACATTAAGGTCAAGGTCAGAAAAAAGACAGTCAGCAAGGAAGAAGACGTCAAACTGCCCTATACGGTGAAGACGCCGCTTGGCAGTTTCGTTGTGGCAACGACAAAGAATTATGTCGCAGGCGAATCGCTTTCCACCAGAATAACCCTCACGGGTTATGATGCTGCCGCAGAACAGCTCGACGAAGACGTCCATTCTGAAATTGCCTCCAAGCGAAGCAATGTTATCTCGCTATCCATCGAAACAACCTCGCCTGAATTTGGCAAAGCGGTTCTTAACGAGATTCTTGCACTGTATAATAAGAAAGGAATCGTCGAAAAACGCAATTCGACAGAAAGGTCCGCCAATTTCATCGAAGACAGATTGGCTATTCTCACCGACGAGCTTGCACAGACAGAAGACGAACTGAACTCATACCGCGAGCAGTATGGTATCATGGACCCGTATTCGGAGCTTAAATACCAGACTGAGAAGAAAGCAGAAGTTGAGAAGCGGTTTATTGAATCGCGCACACAGCTTGAGGTTCTTCAGCTCATCAACGAATTTATCAGTAATCCCGACAATGCCTACGACCTTGTACCGTTGATGATAGACTCGCAGAACATCGCCACGATGTTCAACTCCTACAACGAGGTCATACTTGAACGCAAACGCATTCTCGAAAGCGCGCGCCCGGACAATGCTACCGTAAGACAGATAGAAGACCGTATCAACGCAATGCGGAAGAACATAGCGCAGTCGATTGCAAGGATGCTTAATTCGCAGAAGGTCGTCGTCAAGGATCTCCAGCGCGAACTTGACTCTACAGAAGGAATCATTTCGACCACCCCCGAAAAGGAACGCCAGTTCAAGGGCATCGCACGTCAGAATTCTGTAAAGGGTCAGCTCTATATGTTTCTCCTGCAGAAGCGCGAGGAAAACCAGCTTATGCTTGCCAACGCGCAGCCCAAGGGACAGATCATCGACGAAGCATATACCATGAGCGAGCCTCTGGGCATGAGTAAGAAGATGATTCTGCTGCTCGGTGTGTTCTTCGGACTAATCCTGCCGCCGATCTATCTCTATATCCGTCGTATTATCCACAACCGTTTCGAGACACGTCAGGAAGTTGAACGCGTCACCGAAGTGCCTATCCTCGGCGAGATGTGCACCGACCACTCCGGTCGCAGCATAGTGGTGTCCGCCAACGATACTTCGTCGGCATCGGAGCTCTTCCGCCTGATGCGTGTCAATCTGCTGTTTGTCCTCAACGACGTAAACGACAAGGTTGTCCTTGTCACCTCTACATCGTCGGGCGAAGGCAAATCGTTCATCTCAATAAACCTTGCCGGTTCGCTTGTCCTCATGGGCAAGAAGGTTATAGTTGTTGGCATGGATATCAGAAAACCGCGCCTTGCCGAGTATCTCGGCATGTCGCCGCGCTTCGGTCTGACGCAGTACCTGTCGTCGGCGGATATTAATCTGTCGCAGATCATAAATCCTGCGCCTTCCATACCCGGTCTGGACGTCATCTGTGCCGGTCCTGTGCCGCCGAATCCCGGCGAACTCCTCATTTCCAAGAAGGTCGACCGCATGTTCGAAGAGCTTCGCGAGAAGTACGACTATATTATCGTCGACACGGCGCCTATCGGCATCGTCAGCGATACGTTCACTCTCGACCGCGTCGCCGATGCATCCATCTACGTCTGCCGCGCAAACTACACTTCGCTCAAAGACCTCGATCTGGTCAACGATATCTTCGAGAACAACCGCCTGAAGAAACTATCTCTCGTGGTTAACGGCACTCATGCCAAGAAGAGCTACGGCTACGGTAACAAGAAATCCAGCAAGGACTAAGGAGGCGTTGCCGTGGCTTCCACAACACTGACACAAACCATACGTCCGGCGGATGCATCGCGTGCCCGCCGGGCTTTCAGTGCCGTGGGCAGGAAACTTGGCGGCTCTCCGGATAAAGAGCTGTTCAGCACATCGTGGAGCGAATGCAAGTATCCGCTTTTCTTCCTGCTGAGTATGTCGTTGCTGGGACTCTCTTTCTATCCGGCACTTATCCTGATATTCATAATATTGCTCAACCGATGGAAGAACGACCGCTATGACTTCATCTTCATGCTGACGTTCTTCTTCGGTGGATATGCATTTGTCTCTAAAGTTCAGACATATATTGCCACCTCCGACATAGCGTTTATCGTAAGTGTCATTCTATGGATTTTATACCGACGGCCGCCGTTGATGAACAAGCTTCTTTTGCTCATGCTCATCTACATAGCCGGACTATTCGCGATTGCAACACAGTCGCTGGAGTCGATGTCGATACAGTTTCTTACCATCCGAAACTACATCTCTATTCTCTATATCATAGTACCTGTGGTTGTATTCGGAAGCATGGATTTCGACATCACGCAGTTCTTCCGTAAAGCGATAATATTCACGCTCATAATATGCGTGTTCTATGCCATCGACTGCGCCATTTTCTCCGGTAATATTCTCGTACCGAACACGCACCTGCATTCCGGACTGACATCGAAATTTTACTCTCCCTACTGGCAGCCGCTCTCGATGCATCTGTTACGCAAATATCCGCAGGGGCTCTACTTTATGATGCTTGCCTTATATCCGATAGCACGTGTCTACAGGCTCAGATGGTGGCAATGGCTGATTATAGCGGCGGGATTCTTCTCCACTTTTACCTTTACATTTATCTCCTCGGCTGCCATTGTCTATGTTTTTCTGATTGTAAAGCCATCCAAAATATTAAAATATTCTCTCATCTTTGTCGTCGGATGTGTTTCGCTCTACTTTATTGACGGTATGTTGCCGACGATAAAGAAGGAATTATATGATGAGTCAACGCTGCGAATCAAATCGTCGGTCGATCAGTTTATAGAACTGCGTAATGCTGTCGACGATGAGGATATAGCACGCTTTGCCTCTGGACGAATGGCACAGGCACTTCCCAAATTTGAACTTGTGGCACATGAGAACCGTCAGGCATTCGGGCTCGGTTTCCTGCATCCGGATAAGACCAGAATAAACCGGTATGTCATCATAAATCAATATTATACCGACGTCTCTCAGAATGAAGAAGTGGCGACAGGTATCGAAATCATTGCCGCACAGGTTTATGTAACCATTGGCTATGTAGGTCTGATACTGCACTGTCTCTTCTTCATCTTCCTATATCTCCTGTTGAGAAAACTGAAGTATTCCACATACGTTCTCAGTGTCATTTTCGCCAACGTTATTATGGGCTTCGGCGGCTTCGGCAGTCTTATCTATCCCTCCGGACTTCTGATTCTGTCGATGTCGGTGGGCGCTGTGCTCCTTGCAAATCCAAAAGAGGTGTGGGGAAGAAGAATTTCACATGTAAAAACGATATTTCCGCAATGAACTCTCCCTCCGGTCGCTTGCCTGTCATTGCAGTCGTAGTCCCTTGCTATAATGAGGAGCAGGCTCTGCCTCTTTCTGCGCCTGTGCTTCTTGGCATTCTCGACCGCATGGCAGCCGAAGGAATAGCATCCGCCGAGAGCTATATCCTTTGTGTCGACGACGGCAGCAAAGATGCCACATGGAGCATAATAAATGAACTTCACGCATCAGACAGGCGTCTCAAGGGCATCACGCTCGCGCACAACCGCGGACACCAGTACGCCCTTCTCTCCGGACTGATGACTGTCATGGGGCGATGCGATGCATCCGTATCTATCGACGCCGACCTTCAGGATGATCCGGAGGCGATAATCGCCATGGTGCGCGATTTCAACGCAGGTAAGGAAATTGTCTTCGGCGTGCGTGCTTCGCGGAAGACCGATACGGCTTTCAAACGTGGAACAGCACATGCTTTTTACTCTTTCCAAAAGGCTATGGGGCTCGAAACGGTTTACGACCATGCCGATTTCCGGCTTATGAGCGACCGCGCCTTGAGACTGCTCTCCGACTACGGCGAAAGCAACATGTTCCTGCGTGGTATCGTGCCTCAGCTCGGGCTTGATACGTCCGTTGTCCGCTACGACCGTACGGCACGTGTCGCCGGCGAGTCGAAATATCCGCTGTCGAAGATGCTCGCGCTTTCTATCAACGGAATCACTTCATTTTCAGCCCGTCCGATGCGGTGGATATTTTTCATCGGACTTGTCGGGCTTATCGTGACGCTTCTCGTCAGTCTCTATGTGCTCATATCATATTTCTACGGTGCGTCTACCAATCCTGGCTGGACATCACTGATGCTGTCGGTATGGGGCATCGGAAGCGTTCTTATGATGTCGATCGGTATCGTGGGCGAATACATCGGCAAGATCTTCATTGAAGTGAAGCACAGACCCCGCTACGCCGTCAAATCTGAACTCTGGTAAAATATTGGCTCTCTATTGCGCCGGAGCCTCCTGCTTTCTGAATACGATACAAAAAAGCTGCGCCGTGGTATGCGGCGCAGCTTTTTGATATCTTTCGTGGCGGAAGATTATTCTTCGCCGACGGTGCTTACGAAATTGAGTGAGTGATTTTCAACCTTGGTGCTGCCAAGAAGGAGGGGCAGGGGACCCTGGCGGAAGATGCCGAACGACTGGTTGAAGCTTGCGCCGGATTCAGGCTCGTTGAACGGACGTCCTTCGGTGCTTACTTCTTCAACCTCATAGACAAGTATGCCGTGGTTACCCTGTACAGGACCTGCGAACTGACCTTTCTCTGTTGCTGCAATCTTGCCTTTGAGGGCGTCTTCGCCGTAGCCTACAGAGAGAAGGATGGGGTTGGTGATGTTCACGCTACCGCGTGATATTGAATCACCGAGCACTTCGGCATATCCTTTCAGGTCGTTTGCCTTGCCTGAATACTGCTCCATGAGTTTTGCGGCTTTCTTGTTGTCGCGGGCGCGGTTGACAAGAGCGGTGTTGATAGCGGGGCTTGTCCAGGGGAGGTATTCGTCGTATACGTCTTTGACGGCGATGGCGAGAAGGTAGGTCTGGCGGTCGTCCTGAAGAACGGGCGAAACTTTACCGGCTTTGTTCTCGATTGCCCACTTGACGAAGCGGCGTGACTCACGGGCGTCGGGCAGACCGACAGAAGAGGGACCAACCTGAGCGTGGCGCAGCGGATAGCCTGCCTGCTCGGCGTTTTTGCTGAACTCGTCGGCGCTGGAGTTGCTGCTGATGAATGTGCGGAGGTTGGAGGAAAGGTCGGTCAGGGTTTCCTGAGAAGGATCGACGGTGTACTCTACCACTGCGAGGTTATAGTAAGGAACAGCGGCGTTGCGTTTGTTGACGCGGAGCACTGCGCTGTATGCCTGACCCTGAATGGTGTCGGTGAGCACGACGGCTTTGCCGACAGGGCTCGTTGCAAGTGCTTCGTGCATCTTGGCGTCGAGGTTGGGGGCGTAGAGGACGGCACGGATGCTGTCGCGGGCTGCTATGTCGTCGCCGGTGAGGGCGGAGAATGATGTGCCTGCGTTGATGAGGGTGGCGATGCTGTCGAAATCGACACCGGGAGCGGCGTTGACAATCGAGAAGTTGACAGAGTCAGCTTCCATTGTCTTGCCGATGAGTTTGGCAAGTTTATATGTGTTGTTGTTGACGTTGCTGGCGGTGTTGAGGAGTGTTGCTGTGCCTACTTCGTTTTCTTCGACGAACTTGCGGAGACGACCGCTGATGGAAGCGAGGTTCTCGTTGCTTACGAAGGCGGAAGCGGGGAGTGTGTAGGTAGATGTGACGAACTTGACGTCGGAAGCTACGGCTTCGGTGCCTTCTGTGGCGTTAAGACCGGCAAGCGCTGTCTCGACAGCCTGCTGTGCTGCAAGACGGTCGGCCTGCGAAGGCTCGATGGCAACGTAGATGTAGTCGATTTCGGTAGTGGGTTCGTCGAGACGGTAGCTTTCTTTCTCTGACTTCCAGAGGGCTTCAACGTCGGCATCGGCAACTTCAACGTCGGCGTCGGCTACGCTGGCGATGTCTTTGCTGACGTATGCGATGTTGTGGACGGTGTTGATGTCGTCGTACATTGCTTTGGCGTCGAGCTTATTGTATGTGTACAGACCCGAAAGGAGGCTTGCAAATTTCTGCTGCATCATGGCGTTTGCTGTCTCGTTTTCGAGGTTTGCCCATACAGCCTGAAGGCTCTGACCGGCTTCTGCAGGCAGATTGTATTTTGCGGGGTTCTGTACGGCGTCGAAGACAACCCGACCGGATGCTTCCGGCAGACCGAGCTGCTGCGAGAGCTGGTAGATTGTCTGCATGGCAGCCTGATGGGGATAAGCGCCGGTGAGGGCTTCGGTGAGCTCTTCGTCGGAAACGTTGATGCCGAGGTCGGCATATTCTTTATTGAGGAGTTTCTCGGAAATGAGACCCTGGAGCACGTACGATGAAATTTCGTCGTTTGTATATTCGCGCTGGTTGCGCTGGTTGCGCATCTCATCGCTTGTCTGCGAGATGCGGTTCTGGTACTCCTGGTATTCGACTTTCACGTCGCCGGCCTGAGCCACGGTGGTCTGATTACCGAAGAACGAGCGACCCGATGTGAGGAAGTCGCCCAGAATAAATGCAAGCAATGCCACAATAATGATTATGAACAAAAGCACTGACTTGTTGCGGATCTTTTCTAATGTTGCCATTGTATGATATGAGGTTTTATTATTTTTTCGTATAAAAAGCGCACAAAGATACGGTTTTTTTGGCAGATAGTCAAACGTGCGTCAAAAAAATCATCCGACACGGCAATTTGTCCCGCCAAAAACAGTATATGATATATTTTTTACTTAACTTTGCAACAGTCACTTCACCCATTGTGAAAGACATAACTTAAAACTAACATCTCACAACCCAAAACTTAAAAATTCCCCATGATACGTCTTAACTGCTTTTTCGAAGTCCTTCCCGGTCATGCCGACGAAGTGCTGAAACTTGCCAAGGAACTTGTAGCTGCATCGCTCAACGACAAAGGATGCAAGGGCTACGATCTTTTTGTCAGCGCCACGCGTCCCGACGTGATGATGTTCTGCGAGACATGGGCATGTGAGGAATGCCTCAGGGAACATTCCGAAAGCGAGCATTTCCGCCGCCTCGTGCCTGCCATCGAGTCGCACACAAAGAACGGTCTCAAGCTCGAAAAATTCATTTCATAAATACGAAGTAGACCGCCGCTATAAGACAAAGGAAGGCGGCGAAATGGTTCCACTGCAGCGATTCTCCGCGGAAAAACACCACGGTGAAGATGGTGAAGATGGTGAGAGTGATCACCTCCTGTATGATTTTTAGCTGCATGAGCGAGAAAGAACCTCCGTTGCCGGCGAATCCTATGCGGTTTGCCGGCACCTGAAAGCTGTACTCTGCCAGAGCTATTCCCCACGAGAGCAGAATGACGGCGAATAGAGGCGTATTGGATGATAAGACCTTCATCTGCTGGAGCTTCAGATGCCCGTACCAGGCGAAGGTCATGAATATGTTCGATATGATGAGCAGGATTATCGTGATTATCGCGTTTTTCATTATCATTTGTGTTTGTGCTGCAAAATTAGTCAATATGCTTGAAACCGAAGGAGAGTATGAACATATTTTTGTACCTTTGCCGGTTGAAACAGCTTCTGACAGTTATGAAAAAAAGAATAACAGTATATGGAGGGTCGTCGTCGAATATCAGTGCGGTATATACCGATGCTGCCCGTGAGGTAGGACGCGAGATAGCGATGGCCGGCGCTGTCCTTGTCAACGGCGCCGGGCGCACGGGCATGATGGGTGCTTCTGTCGAAGGAGCGCTCGAAGCCGGCGGAGAGACGGTGGGAATCATTCCGCAGTTCATGCGCGACCGCGGATGGCACAACGACCGTATAGGCGAGCTCGTCGTCGCACCGGACATGCACCGTCGAAAGGCGCTCATGGCGCAGTCGTGGGGATGCATAGCCCTCCCCGGAGGCATAGGAACCTTCGAGGAACTGTGCGAGATCATCACCTGGCGTCAGCTGGGTCTTTTCAGCGGCAATGTCGTCATTCTCAATATCGGTGGCTTCTATGATCCTCTGCTTGCGATGCTCGACCGTGCTGTGGTGGAAGGTTTTATGAAAACCGACCATCTTTCGGCATTCTCGGTCGTGTATACCGCGCGCGCAGCCGTAGCCGCCGCACTTGCCGACCATAAGGAAGTTTCATATACTCCTAAGTTCTGACCGCGATGCCCGACAGCCTCTCCACGCAACAATACGCTTTTGTCTATGTAGCCCCGCCGTCGCCGCGCAGCTACAACGCCCCGGTCGGGTTTGTTGAGCATACCGGTGTCAGTACGCTGATTATCGACTCTATAGCCGCCGACACTGTCGGCGGACGCGTGCCGCATTTCGTGCCCGTAGCCCGTGCCGACTCACTGCGTGCCGAAGAGATTGCCGCGCATTTTCCCCCTATTCCTATAAATGCCATACCGTCGGGGACTGCAGAAGGCGTCGAACCGTCGCCACGCGAGCCGCTGGCGCTGTGCTCCACTCCCATGAGTTTTCTGCTGACGGCGGTGTTTATCCTCGCGGCTGTCAACGCATCGTCGCTCCGGCGCGCTCTTGTCACTTACGGCACAGAACTATGGAAAGTACGCAGCCGCGGCAACATGTTCGACGGCGATGTCGGCGTCCGCATCCCTACGGCAGTGCTGCTCGGAATCGTCTTCGTCGTTTCCGGCGGTCTCGCGCTCTACGGTATGTGTAGTCCGGTGCATCCGTCATTTGCCGGAGCCTGTGCCATGATGGCTCTTACGGCGGCATACTATGTTTTTCAGCTCTGCGCCTACGGTGCCGTCGGGAATACCTTCGCCACCGCTGACGAAAGCCGGCAGTGGATAGACGGTTTCTGCGCCACGCAGGCTTATCTTGGGATTGCGCTCGCTCTGCCGGCTGTTCTGACGGTGTGCTGCCCAGAGTGGAATAAAATTTTGTCAATCGTTTCATTGTCAATTTATGAGGCGCTTCATCTGATCTTTATTCTGAAAGGGTTTAAAATTTTTTATAGAACAATTGGCTCGTTGCTTTATTTTATTTTGTACCTTTGCACACTTGAAATCCTGCCGCAGATAGCCATCTACAGACTTGCGCTGTATATTTCAGATGTGATATAAAGCATTTTTTTTGAGTTGGAACAGCCTCTTGTGAGGCGTAAAAATAACCACAGTGGAATTTAAGAAGATACTCGTTTCCCAGCCTAAGCCTACTTCCGAGAAGTCGCCTTACTTCGATATTGCACAAAAATATGGAGTAGAGATAGTTTTCCGTCCTTTTATCAAGGTTGAAGGTCTTTCAGCAAAAGATTTCCGTCAGCAGAAAGTAAATATTTCCGATTTTACCGCTGTCGTTTTCACTGCCCGCGGTGCTATCGACCATTTCTTCCGTCTCTGCGAAGAGATGCGCATCAATATTCCTGTGACACTGAAATATTTCTGCACGTCCGAAACCATTGCAAACTATCTTCAGAAATATATCGTATACCGCAAACGCAAGATATTCACTACCAATACCGGTAAGCTCGTCGACCTCATTCCTTCGATGCTCAAGCACAAGAGCGAGAAGTTCCTTCTCGTAGTGAGCGACGTGAACAACGGTTCCGATGCCGCACTCCTTGCCGAAAACAAGCTCAATGTTACTTCGGCGGTGATGTACCGTACCGTGAGCAACGATTTTACACCCGACGAGAAGGTCGACTACGACATGCTTGTCTTTTTCAGCCCTCAGGGCATCGAGTCGCTGACAAAGAACTTCCCCGATTTCAAGCAGGGCGACGTTGCAATCGGCGCCTTCGGTCCCGCCACGGCACAGTCGGTGCGTGACGCCGGATTCCGCCTCGACATCGAGGCTCCCACGCCTGAGGCACCTTCGATGACTACAGCCATAGATCATTTCCTTGCCAAAGCAAAAGGTAAAAAGTGATCGTGCAGCCCCGTGAAAGAATTCGGGTTATATAAGAAAGAGAAACTTTGTTCCCCGGCGGCTATCGACGAACTGTTCGGCGCCGGGGGGGCATCCTTCGCCCGCCTGTGCTATCCTCTGCGTGCCGTGGCGCGTGAGAACCCGCACCGGCGCTCCGATGCTCCGGTTGCGTTCCTTATTAGTGTTCCTAAAAAACGTCTGCATCATGCCGTCGAGCGTGTGCTCATGCGTCGCCGTATCCGCGAGGCTTACCGGCTGAGCCGCCGCCAGTGCCGCTTGCCCGAAGGTGCACGCATCGACCTCGCGTTTGTCTACGTAGCAAACAGGACAATGCCCTATGCGGCTGTCGACAGTGCAGTCAGCCGTATCCTCGCAGCTCTTTCCGCACACTTCTCTCCTGCCTCAGATGAAATTCCTGCTCAGTAGTCTGCGGGCTGCAGCCGTGTGGCTTCTGTGTCTGCCGATAGTCTTCTATCGGGCATGTATTTCTCCGCATTTCCCGCCCGCCTGCCGCTACACTCCCACGTGCAGCCAGTATGCTCTTGAAGCCATCCGCAAGCACGGACCGTTCAGAGGACTGTGGCTCGCCGTGCGGCGCATTCTCCGCTGTCATCCGTGGGGAGGCAGCGGCTACGATCCTGTGCCATGACTCCCGCTCCGGAATATTTTCACGACATACACATCCACGGCGCCACGGGTCCTCGGATGCTTACTTCTGTAAGTCCGGACGCCGACATTGCCACACAGCCCGGCGAGGCATGGTATAGCGTCGGCATCCATCCTTGGGACACTGTCGCGGAGCCGACGTCTGAATGCTGGGGGCGCCTCGAAGAACTTGCCTCCGACCCGCGCGTGGCGGCGATAGGCGAATGCGGGCTTGATGCACTCCGCGGCGGCAGCAGGGAAATGCAGGAGGCGATCTTCCGCCGCCACGTCGAACTGGCGGAACGCGTCGGAAAATTTATGATCATACATTGCGTGCGCCGCTACGGACGTCTGATGGAGCTTCGTCGCGAGATCCGTCCCTCGCAGAGATGGATTGTGCACGGTTTCCGCGGAAAGCCCGAGCTTGCCCGTCAGCTCGCCGCCGCAGGCATCGAGATAAGTCTCGCCAAAGACACCCCTCTCATCCCCTCCGTTCACTCCTTCTCTGAAACCGACTGACTTCCTTTCCGCCAGCAAGGACATAAAAAAAGGCTGTGTTGCCACAGCCTTTCTAAAGGGTTTGTAAGAATCAGAGGTTGGGATTGAGTTCCGACCATTTTTCAACGGGAGGAACAACGCCCATGCCGATGACTTCGTCGCGCATCTTGCAGAGGTGCTCGTAGCTTGCCTGAAGAGCTGCCATTTCGGAAGCTGTTCCGACGATAGGCTTGGTGTAGACGCCGTCCTTTGTAACGATTGAAGGCATTGCCATCATCACGTGGTTGAAGCGGGCTGTGTCGGCATAGCATCCTACGGGATATTCGAATTCTTCGCCGCCCATAGCTGCCTCGATCATTTTGACGGAGAGGTATGCCGGGCTCTGGAAGGAGCTGCGGCGACGGAGTTCGATGATCTTGGCGCCACCCTGGGTGACTTCTTTCTGCATCTGTTCCCATTCGATTTCGGAAAGACCTTTGCCGTTGACTTTCTCCTTGGCAGCGATGATGTCGGTGAGCTTGACACCGTCGATGGTTGTGGGAGTAGCGAATACTGCCATCTTTTCACCGTGACCGCCGTAAGTGTAGGCGTTCTTGACAACTTCCTGGCTTACGCCGAAGTGGAGTGCGAGAGCTTCTTTGAGACGTGTGGAGTCAAGAGCTGCGAGAGTAGCCACCTGGTTGGGCTTCAGACCGCTGTGGATGAGCGATACGAGACCGGTGATGTCGGCGGGATTGAAGATGACAACGAGGAACTTGGCGTCCGGGCAGTATTTCTTGATATTTTCGCCGAGTTCTTCGGCAGCCTTGGAGTTGCCTGCGAGGAGATCTTCGCGTGTCATGCCTTCCTTGCGGGGAGCGCCGCCCGAAGAGATGATGTATTTAGCATCCTTGAAAGCTTCTGCGGGGTCGGTGGTGCTGGTGATGTTGATGTTGTCGAAACCGCACTGGCGCATTTCCTTAGCTACGCCCTCGGCGCTGAAAACGTCGTAGAGGCAGATATTGGGTGTGAGACCCAGCATGCAGGCTGTCTGTGCCATGTTGGAGCCGATCATGCCGGCGGCGCCGACAATCAGGAGTTTGTCATTTGTAAGAAATTCCATAGTGTTTTTTTTGTATAGCGTTAGTTTGTATTGCAATTGATAAACGCAAAGGTAGTAAAAAAAGTGCTATTATAGCACGGTTTTGAACGTAAGTGGCGAAATAATTGTTTTTTCTTTAAAAAGTTTAACGCCAAGCCTTCCGCACGCAAGTTTTTTCGTAACTTTGCACACGTAAAGGCTTCCGGGCTGGAACATCGCATTTATGATTGAAAGGATTGTTATTGTCGACAATGTCGACCCCATCATTTTCTACGGCGTCAACAACGCCAACATGCAGCTTATCAAAAATCTATATCCCAAGCTGCGCATCTCAGCGCGCGGCTCGGTGATCCGCGTTGTCGGCGAAGACAGCGAGACGACAGATTTTGAAGCCAAGGTGAAGGAACTTTCTGTCTATGCAGAGCGCTACAATTCTCTTCCGGAAGACGTAATCATCGCCACTGTCAAGGGCGAGGCTGCCCGGGAGAAACCAAACGACGGCGCTATCATCTACGGCATCAACGGCAAGCCCATCAGCGCGCGCACGCCGAACCAGCAGAAGCTTGTCGACGCGTTCAACAGCAATGACCTCACTTTTGCCCTCGGTCCTGCCGGAACGGGAAAGACATACATCGCCATCGCTCTCGCCGTGAGAGCTCTGAAAAACCGCGAGGTGCGCAAGCTCATCCTGTCGCGTCCTGCCGTTGAGGCGGGAGAAAAGCTCGGATTCCTTCCCGGCGACATGAAAGATAAGATAGACCCGTATCTCCAGCCGCTCTACGACGCCCTCGAAGACATGATTCCGGCTATCAAGCTGCGTGAATATATGGAGTCGAAGGTCATCCAGATAGCTCCGCTTGCCTTTATGCGCGGACGCACACTCAACGACGCCATCATCGTGCTCGACGAGGCACAGAACACCACAACGCACCAGATAAAGATGTTCCTCACCCGTCTGGGCATGAACGCCAAGATGATAATCACGGGCGACGTCACCCAGATAGATCTCCCGAGGAGCACACAGTCGGGGCTCGTGCAGGCGTTGCGTGTGCTGTCGGACGTTCCGGGCGTCGGGAAGGTGGAGTTCGGAAAAAAGGACATCGTGCGCCACTCGCTTGTTCAGAAAATCGTCGAGGCATACGAGCGGCACGAGGCGGAGGAAAGCCGCATTGCCAGAGAGGCAGCAAACATCGTCGATAACGAAAAAAAGTAAAAAAGAATAAATCATAAAACATATAGGTTATGCCACTCACTATCACAAACTTCAAATTTCCCAACCAGACAGCGCCCGTCTATCATGGCAAGGTGCGCGACGTATATTCCATCGACAACAATCTCCTTGTGATGGTCGCTACCGACCGTATTTCGGCGTTCGACGTCGTCCTGCCTGAAGGCATTCCCTATAAAGGACAGGTGCTCAATCAGATAGCCAACTACTTCCTCGACGCCACCGCCGACAAGGTGCCTAACTGGAAACTTGCCGAGGTAGACCCTCAGGTGACTGCCGGAGTGCGTGCCGAAGGTTTCCGTGTTGAGATGATTATCCGCGGCTACCTCGCAGGCAGCGCCTGGCGCGACTATGCCGCCGGCAACCGCACCATCTGCGGCATCACTCTTCCCGAAGGTCTGCACGAGAACGAGCGTCTGCCGCAGCCTATAATCACCCCTACGACAAAAGCCGACGCCGGACACGACCAGAACATCTCGAAAGAAGAAATCATCGAGCAGGGCATAGTCAGCGCCGCCGACTATGAACAGATGGAGACCTACACACGCACGCTTTTCGAAATCGGCACACAGATGGCAGCTGATAAGGGACTTATCCTTGTCGACACCAAATATGAGTTCGGAAAATACGACGGGAAAGTGATTCTCATCGATGAGGTGCACACTCCCGACTCGTCGCGCTACTTCTATGCCGACACTTATCAGGAGCTTTTCGAGGCAGGCAAGCCGCAGCGCCAGCTCAGCAAGGAATTCGTGCGCCAGTGGCTCATCGCCAACGGCTTCATGGGTCGTCCCGGCGAACAGGTGCCCGAAATGACACCGGAAGTATGCCGCAGCATTTCCGAACGCTACATAGAACTCTACGAGCATCTTACAGGTCTGAAATTCAGCCCGGCTTCCGAGAAAGACGCTGACAAGCGCATCGAGACGAATGTTCTCGACTTCCTCGACAGGCTCGCCAAGTGATGAACAACGACGTAGAGACAATCGCCCCCTACGAAAACGACAGCCGCAGCAAAAAAGAGCAGGTGGCGGCGATGTTCGATGCCATCGCCCCCGCCTACGACTTTATGAACCGCGCCATGTCGTTCGGGCTCGACAGGCTCTGGCTGCGCGCGCTGCTTAAAGAAGTGCGTCGTGCAGCTCCATTGCGAATTGTCGACCTCGCCACAGGCACCGGCGACGTGGCGTTCGCCATGGCGTCGGCACTCCCCGACGCAAGCATAGAAGGCATAGACATCTCCGAAGGAATGCTCGACAAGGCACGCCGGCGCGCCGCTTCTTCCGGTCTTGGCGAACGACTGAGCTTCTGCTGCGCCGACGGAACAGCCACCGGGCTTCCCGACGCCTGCGCCGACCTTGTCACCATAGCCTACGGCATCCGCAATTTCGCCGACATCGAAGGCGGTTACAGGGAGATGCACCGTATTCTCCGCAAAGGAGGCTCGCTCGTCGTTCTTGAGCTCTCGCGTCCTGTCAATCCTGTCGTGAAACCTTTCTACGCGTTCTATACCCGCTGTCTTATCCCGCTGGCAGGCAGACTTGTCTCCGGCGACAGGCGGGCATACACCTATCTACCGCAAAGCATCGCAGCAGCACCGGCAGGCGTGCGGATGACCGACATCATGCGTTCTGCCGGATTTGCAAATGCATCCTTCCGAAGACTTTCCTTCGGAGTATGCACTTTATATACTGCAACAAAATAACACGTTTCCGAAATGAAAAGAATAACTTGCCTCTTTCTTTCCGCTTCCATCATATCCGGCGCAGCTCTTGCTGACGACCCGGTCGTATCGCAGATTCAGGAAATTTCTGTAGTCGACAGTATCCCGGCACCTGCCGACTCTGTCGTGCTCGACAGCATATATATGATGCCCGACAGCGCGTTTCTTGCCCCGCGTCCGCTGGAAGATCTGTATGAGTATCTCGACACTGTCGATATGAGTCAATACGACAGTCAGTGGCGTTTCCTCGCTCTTCCCCGCTATTCTTTCGGTCCGGCCGTCTATCAGGATTTTATCTACGCAGATACTACTACCTTCGAGACGCCGCTGTTCTCTGGAGCACCCGAGATGCGTTGGATCGAAGAGGAAAATGCCCTCGCCAAACGTCTGGAGCGTATGCAGCAATATCTCTTCTTTTCACACCCGGAGGTCGTCAGATATAACGTCAACCTTCTGCCCGAGGCACCGAAGCGCTATCACGCTGTCGTCGATCCGCAGAAGCATACTATCGCAATCGAGGAATCAAAGCCTGTCAAGCCGGCAACGACAATCGCCGCGGCAGAAGTGCAGAAAAAGCACTGGATGAAGGTCTTTAATGCCTCGCTGCATTTCTCGCAGGCCTACGTGTCGCCCAACTGGTACCAGGGCGGCAACAATAACCTCAATATGCTCGGGAACATATATTATAACGTGAAGCTTAACCCGAAGTATCACCCGAATCTCCTTTTCGAAACCACGGCGCAGTATAAGCTTGGTTTCAACAGCACCCCCGACGACAAGGTGCGCGATTTCAATATATCAGACGACCTTTTTCAGATCAACACCACGCTGGGTATCAAGGCTATAAAGAAATGGTACTATTCATTCACCGGACAGTTCAAGACGCAGCTCTTCAACTCATATCCCGCCAACTCGCGCGACATACGTTCGTCGTTCATGTCGCCCGGCGACCTTACAGCCGGTATCGGTATGACCTACAACACTACCAACAAGCCGAAAACAATCACTTTCGACGCGTCGGTAGCGCCGCTGTCATACTCTCTGCGCACATGTATCAACGACCGCATCGATCCAACGCGCTACAATGTCGAAAAAGACCACAAGACCAAGAGCAAGTTCGGTTCGAGTGCCGACCTGAAATTGAGTTGGAAGATATACTACAATATCTCCCTGTCTTCGCATTTCTTCACCTTCACCGACTACGAGAGCCTTCAGGCCGACTGGGAAAATACTGTCAACTTCGATGTCAACCGCTATCTGAGCACGCAGATCTATGTTCACGCGCGTTTCGACACGAAGACGCCAAAAGTACAGGACTCCAGCTGGAAGAAACTGCAGATCAAGGAAATCCTTTCTTTCGGTCTTACATATAAGTTCAGCAGTATCTGATGCACCGGTGTCTGACAGCAATACTTCTGCTTGCCGCAGCCTTTACCGCCGCGGCGCAGATGCGCTGGGTCAGACTCGACACCCTGACAGCCGCCGAAATGCCGGCGGGAGTTTGGCGTCAGATGCCTGCAGGCGCTATTTTTGAAGTAGCACCCATCGCCGGGCGTCAGGGCGAATACACTATGTCGCTGCTTACGTCCGACGATCTCACCATCCTTCCCGGAACGCACTTCGGCACTATGCGCGCGACCGCCGAGCCGGGAATCTACGACGCTGAGCTGTTCCTTGACCCGAAGAACGCGGGAACTCAGCGGAACAACCGGAAAAAGAGACGTTTCACGATATCTGTCGACCTTCACGCAGCGCGTATGCATTTCAAGGAATATAAAAGCCGCTTCACTGTCAGTCTGTGGAGGCTGTTTCCATATCTTTTCCGCTTTTCGGTAAAATATGAAGATACGCGTCCTGAAGGGCTTGACGGTGCTGTGCGCATTGCACCTGAATCTTATAGCGAAACAACAGTACTATGAAAAAAATCATCTTTCTCCTCATTGCTGCAGCCGTTCTTCCATTAGCGGCGCAGCGCACGACACGCAGGAACCTCCACGCGCAGGAAGCTGCCGAACCTGCCGCTGCCGCCGCGGTTTTCGATACCGTCGTGCCGGCGGAGCCGCATCTCGTCAATGTCAACGGCTACGACAAGCCGCTGCGTTCCCGGCGCGAGACATTTTTCGCCACCAACAACGGCAAGCGGCACATTGGAGCGATAGCTTTCACAATTAAATATTACGATACGTCGAACCGCCTGCTGCACAGCGTGTCGCACAATCTGCCGGCGGCAATTCCGCCAGCTGAGACACGCCAGCTGAGCGTCCGCTCGTGGGATGTTCAGAACACGTTCTACTATCATCGTTCGGCAGTGCCCGAACGTGCGGCGCAGGCGACGCCGTACGATGTCAGCATCACTGTCGACACCATTTTTTACGCAAAACTATGAAACAATTATTTCCCTTATTTCTTCTTCTTCTGTCTTTCACGGCGGGAGCGAAAACAGTAGCTTTCTACACCAACTCCGACCGGGTGTCCGTCAGCTATTCCGGCGACGGCGTGCCCGCCATGAAATGTATCGACTGCTGCGGCGCAATTTCCGAGCTTAAGCCCGAAAGCACCGGAAAAGCGTCGGAATGGCGTTTTACGGGCATTCCTGAATCGAAATTCCACCGTCATGGCTCTGAATGCCGTCTGACTGTACCTTCCGACAGCGCCGATGTTAAAGTCAGCGTTCCGGATGGAGCCGAACTTGTTTTTTTTGATATTGTCAACGAGCAGCCTTACATGATTTCCGGCGACAGACCGACGATGCGTCCGGTCACTCAGCGGCGTGAGCCCGACAACTATGAGTGGCGCGAACGGCATAACTATATCATCAGTCGTGCGCGCGAGGTTCAGCCCAAGGCGGTGATAATAGGCAATTCCATCACTCACTTCTGGGGCGGTGTGCCCGGCAGCAAGTGGGTGAGCGGAGGCGAAAGCTGGCAGCAGGTGATGGAGCCTGCCGGGTTCTTCAACATGGGCATAGGCTGGGACCGTATCGAGAACATGCTGTGGCGCGTCGAGAACGGCGAGCTCGACGGCATAGCTCCTGAGCGGATAGTACTTCTTGCAGGAACGAACAACATGGGTCTCTGCTCCGACGACGACATTGTCGAGGGACTCCGTTTTCTCATCGGTGCCATAAGGCTGCACCAGCCTGCGGCAGATATCAAAGTTGTGGGAATACTTCCCCGCCGCGGAGGCGAGGAGTGGGTGCGTTCCATCAACAGCAGCATCGAGGCTATGACTGCGGAAGCGCGCTGCCGCTACGTCGATGTCGGTGCTTTCCTCACTCTGCCCGACGGCAAGATCGACGAGTCGCTTTTCCGCGACGGTATACACCCGATAGAAGAAGGCTACAGACGGATAGCTCCCTATATTGCCGAATGAATCTCTCCATGTGCGCCGGGCTGTGATTCCGCATTAGCATAAGTCAGATTTTTTCAATAACTTTGCGGTTTGAAAGTGCGATGGATATGAGAATAAAACGTCTATATGGATATATGTTGCAGCGGTTTCTGCCGCTGTTTATGATGACGTTTTTCATCTGTCTGTTCATCGTCCTGATGCAGTTTTTGTGGAAGTTTGTCGATGAGCTTGTTGGTAAAGGCTTGTCCGTTAATGTGATAGCTGAACTGTTTTTCTACGCTGCTCTGTCGATGGTGCCGACGGCTCTGCCTTTAGCAGTCCTTCTGGCGTCGCTAATGACTTTCGGCAATCTCGGCGAGAATTTCGAGCTTACCGCCATGAAGGCAGCCGGCATCTCCCTTTTTCGGATAATGAAGCCGCTCACCATTTTCATGGTATTTGTCGCTATCGGCGCTTTTTTCTTTCAGAACAATGTCCTGCCTGTGGCGCAGACAAAGATGTGGACCCTGATGTTCTCCGTCCGTCAGAAAACTCCGGAGGTCGAAATTCCCGAGCGTTCCTTCTACGACCAGATTCCGAACATGAACCTATATGTCGACAGCAAGAACACCGAGACGGGTATGCTCTACGGCATGATTATCTACGATCTCTCGCGAGGTCTCGACAATACGCGCGTCATTCTCGCGGACTCCGGAATGTTCAATTTCACCGAGGACAAGACCAAGCTCTATCTCCAGCTGCATTCGGGCGAGATGTTCGAGAACATGCGTGACAATT
Source organism: uncultured Porphyromonadaceae bacterium (assembly GCA_900555715.1). GTDB lineage: Bacteria > Bacteroidota > Bacteroidia > Bacteroidales > Muribaculaceae > CAG-873. The sequence continues at coordinate 40,274 of USMC01000010.1, forward strand.
CGCTCGGTACAAGTACATCGCGCTATATGCCTTTCAGGCGTGAACAGTTCACCGAGAAAGACATTTACTTTCCTTTCGACGTTAATTTCAACCGTATGGACGAAGGCGGCGTGCGCGCGCTGTGGGTCGGTCAGAACATAGCGCAGCTGCGGCACTCCATCGACTCGATCGGACACGAGGTAGATTCCATAAGCCGCGTGTACTCGCGCGAGATAGTGGGACAGCCATATTTCGGCGTGCGCTCCACCAGGACGGTTGCGAAGAACGGAGAGTTCGTAGAAGAGCCAGTGCCGGAGATAGCGATGTCCAGACCGCTGGATCTCGACTCGCTCTTTGCCGGCGACAGCCCCGGGCAGGCGAAGAATTATATCAATCTCGCCCTCTCGAAGGCAAAGCGTCAGAAACAGGAGTATCTATATAAAGGCATGACACTGACCGAGCAGTCCAAGAACATGCGGCGCCACGACATAGAGATGCAGAGGAAGTTCACGCTCTCGTTCGCATGTATCATCTTCTTTTTCATAGGCGCCCCTCTCGGCGCAATCATCAAGAAAGGTGGTCTGGGAACGCCGCTCATCATTTCCGTTCTGCTCTTCATCTTCTACTATATCATCGACAATGCCGGCTATAAGATGGCACGCGACGGCAAAGTGGAGGTATGGGAAGGAATATGGCTGAGCAGCGCGGTGCTTCTGCCGCTCGGCATTTTCTTCACTTATAAGGCAGTGGGAGATTCGGCTGTGTTCAACTTCGATGCCTACCGTAATTTCTTCATGCGGCTTATCGGAAAGACTGTCGGGCGTTCCCTGACGGTCAAGGAAGTGCGCATGACGGAGGTCGACCGCGACGAGGCGCTCGCCATGCTGAACGCGCTGCTGGACGAAGCACAGGCTATATCGGCGCAGGTGGCGAAGACGCCAGCGCCGCTGCGGCTCCTCTCCAACAAGGCTAAAATCCTTACAGGACGCCTCAACGGACTGGTGGAATACCTCTCCAACAGTCCGGACATATACGTAATAAATCTGCTAAACAAATATCCGTTCAATCCCCTGAACCGCGATCTGCCCGGAATCATTGAGACTACAAAGGCATTGATGACGCGTTTCTCGCAGGGAGAAGAAAAAGATATATGAATATGGACAAGGAAATAAAACTCGACAGCATCGCGGAAGCAATAGAAGATTTCCGCCAGGGTAAGATGGTGATAGTCGTCGACGACGAAGACCGCGAGAACGAAGGCGACCTTATCGTCGCCGCAGAGAAAATCACACCCGAGCAGGTGAACTTCATGCTCAAGAACGCGCGCGGTGTCCTCTGCGCGCCAATCACCATATCGAGATGCCATGAGCTTCAGCTGCCGCATCAGGTAGAGGACAATACTTCCATGCTCGGCACTCCGTTCACCATCACTGTCGACAAGCTCGAAGGCTGCACAACAGGCGTGAGCGCCGACGACCGCTGCGCCACCATCCGCGCGCTCGCCGACCCGGCGTCGAAGCCCGAGACATTCGGCCGACCCGGACATATAAACCCGCTCTATGCCCAGGACCAGGGTGTACTGCGCCGCAGCGGACACACAGAGGCAGCCGTCGACCTCGCACGTCTTGCCGGACTGCAGCCCGCGGCAGCGCTGATGGAAATAATGAGCGATGACGGCACAATGGCCCGCCTGCCCGAGCTGCGCCGCCATGCCGACGAATGGGGGCTTAAACTTGTCTCCATCCGCGATCTCATAGCCTACCGTCTTGCCACGGAGAAGCTCGTCGAAGTCGGCGTTGAAGTAGATATGCCGACGGCTTACGGGCATTTCCGGCTGATTCCTTTCCGCCAGAAAAGCAACGGACTCGAACATATCGCACTTATCAAAGGCAATGTCGCCGACGGAGAGCCTGTACTTGTCAGGGTGCATTCGTCGTGCGCCACAGGCGACATTTTCGCATCGCGCCGCTGCGACTGCGGCGAGCAGCTCCACAAGGCGATGCAGATGATAGAAAAAGAAGGACGCGGCGCGCTGGTATATCTCAGTCAGGAAGGCAGAGGAATAGGTCTTATGGACAAGATACGCGCATATAAGCTCCAGGAGGAGGGTCTCGACACCGTCGAAGCCAATATACACCTCGGGCACGACGCCGACGAACGCGACTACGGTGTCGGTGCGCAGATTCTCAACCTTCTCGGAATACGGAAGATGCGCCTGATGACAAACAATCCTGTCAAGCGCGTAGGGCTCGAAGGCTACGGACTCGAAGTAGTGGAGAACGTGCCTATCGAAGTGGAGCCGAATCCCTATAACATGCGCTATATGCACACCAAGAAGGCGCGTATGGGGCATAAGCTCGACAAGGTGGAATGAACGACTTTCTCAGCGGACACTCGGAGCTGCTTCGTCAGGGAAAACCCGACGAGGCGCTGCGTATGAGCGGAGAACATCTCGCCGAAGCCGAAGCGTCGTTGCGTACTGTAAGCACACACTCCGACGGTCCCGCCAAGGCAGACGCCGCACGCGCTTTCCTTGAGGCGGCATATATCCACATCTGCGATCTGGGGCAGGCGGGCATGGCACGCGACGTCGCGGCGCTGGCTGTCATGTCGCCGGCGACGCTCATAATGATGAAAGTCAACCCCGAAAGCATTGCCGACGAATATGTCGGCTGGCTGCAGCTTGCTGTGGGATTGCTCGGCGACATAGTGGAGGAACTGCATGCTGCAGAACTCGCCGACGGCTACTGGCATCTGGCGCAGCTCGCAGTGGCTACGCACAACGACTATTGCCGCCGGTTCACCCTCCGGAACGGGCTCGCCGAGCGCAATGCGTTGATAGAGCGTCAGCTCAGTCAGGTACATCCTGAACCGGTTACCTTCAACGGCAGCGAAATTGTCCCGCACCTTGCGCTCGACATCTTCGCCGACATCCTGTCTGCTATGTCGGCTCTCCGCTGGCTCGGCGACTGAAGACATCGGTTAGAACTTCAGGCGCAGACCGAACTGAAAAGTGAAATTGAGTTTTTTGTCTTTGTAGAAGTTCTGCACGGACGAGCCGTTGTCGATGTAGTAGGTCAGTCCGGGCTCGGCATAGATTGCAAGAGGGGATATGACTGTCATTTCTCCGCCGGCACCGGCTGTGACAGAGAACTGCGGTCGGCGTTCGCTCACTGAGGTTGTCTCGCCGGAAATAAGACTGTTGTCTATAAAGTATTTTGTCACCGCGCGACCCTTGACTGCCTTTTCGACGGTGGCGCCTCCGTTGCCGTAGAACCGGAAGCGGTCGTTGCTCCACAGGTCGTATGTCAGGCGCACGGGGATGCCGAGGTAGTGCATCGTCTGGTCGGTCTGACTGCGGTTGTCGTCGGTGCCGGTTCGGAATTCGGAGTATAGACGGCTGTACAGCATACCGGTTGTGATGCTCATTCTGTCGTTGAGGCTGAAGCTGACGTTCACGCCGGCGCTGAGCGGCTGGTGATGTTTGCTTTTCGATATGATTTCGTTGCCTTCGTTGCGCAGGATGATTTGTGTCAGAGGTTTGATAGACGGGGCTCCTGCCGACAGCGCGCCCGACATCGGCATATTTCCAGGATTTCCGCCGCCCGTTTTCGCTCCTACATTGCTTGCTGAAACGGATATCGCGAAACGTTCCGATTTGCGTTTCTGCGGCGCCACGCTGGCGTATCTGCCCTGCTTTCTGTCCGGTGGCAGAACATATTTTTCTTTCCGGACGCTCGCAGTGTCTGGCGAGGGAGATGATGCGGAATCCGGACAGACAACCTTATATGCTTCGTGAGCTACGGCTTCAGGCTTTTCTTCTGGTACACGGCGTACCGAAGGCTTCTCCAATGTTTTTTTCGCCTCGCGGGCACCGACGTGCAGCGGTGCCTCAGGTGTATTGTCCGTTATTACAGAAGGCTTCTGGGGCGTTATGTCCGCTGTGAGCGTGGACTGCAGCGGAGAGTCGTCGCTGCCGGACATTATGAATAGAATCGCACATACCAGTACGGCTGCAATCAGGCAGGCTGCCGCTCTAAGAGCGAATACGGCGCGTCGCCTGCGGACAAGTCCGGATTCAATACCGCGCCACAGCTCGTCCGGAACAGGCTGCCGGAAGTCGGAGAGTTTACTGTTTATGTCGTCTAACCATTGTTCTTTCATTGCCGTAGTCGGTTGATTGCGTTTGCAAGATATTTTTTAGCACGGTGCAGCTGCGATGCGGAAGTCGATTCGCTGATGCCGAGTGCCGAAGCTATCTCGGCGTGGGTTTTGTGTTCGAATACATAGAGGTTGAACACCGTCCTGAATCCCGGCGGAAGCTGCCGGATGAGCTGGAAAATTCTGTCGGGCGGAATGTCGCCGACGTCTGGCTCCGGTTCGTCTGCAGTCTCGGGCAGTTCGCCGTCGGCGGTCAGAAACACAAGGCTGTCGGACTTGCGGAGGAATTTCAGCGATTCGTTCACCACAATGCGTGTCATCCAGGCCCTGAGCGAGCCTTCGCCGCGATAGACGAAGGAGGACATGCTCCCGAAAATTCTGATGAAACTTTCCTGAAGCACGTCCTTCGCGTCGTCGGTGTCGTTTATGTATCTTGCGCAGACGGCGGCGAGCAGAGGAGCGTATCTGTCGTAGACAGCTCTGACAGCGCTGCGGTCGCCACGGCAGGCATGTGCCGCCAGCGTTTGTTCGCTGCTCTCCATTGCAAAAAGTTTATTTCAAATGTCTGCGCTTATGTTTCGTTTACATCACTCTCCGCAGGCTCGCGCGGTCGACGCTGCCGATATTTTTATTATCGGCAGGAGCGGTGTGAAGCTTGAATTTAACCGATTTCTCGCCGGTGAAAGACTTCCATTTAAGCGTTATACTTTCTGAATCCTGACCGGTGTACGGAGCAATGTGGAAGGCGACGAGTCCGTCGGCTTCGTATCCGTATGTGTCGCCGAAAGCATTGTGCCGCAGTTCGAAAACGTCCGGCTCTTCCTCGCTGGCGATGAGATTGACGGAGTGTTTCGTGCCGTTGCCCCATACCGTGCGGAAGCGGAGCGTGAGATAGCCGTCCTCGGCGACGGTTACCCAGTCATTGACGATCTCGACAGGGTCGTTGCCCAATTTGTCAGGATTCTCCATTTTGCTCAGAACGACGGCCTCCTTTGTGAGGATGCTGTCGAGCCAGAATACTTTTACCTCGCGTTCTGTAGTTCCATCGAGCGGCTGATTCTCATCGACGTAATCGAAACTTGTGAGCGCGCGCACCTGCTTGCCGCCGTAAGGATGCTTCGAGATGTTCACGGGAATGAGGCGTACCTCGTCGTCGAGCTGAAGAATGCAGGGATGGTCTTCGGCGGTCTTTACTGTTACGATAGCATTGGCATAGACGCCTACAATGCGTTCGTTGTTGTCGTCGCAGGACGTCAGGGATATGGCGCCGGCGAGTGCGGCGCCTGAGAGGAGAATGGAGATGAGTTTGTTCATATTTGCGATTGTATTGGTTTCTATTCTTTAAATCCACCGACTGCCCGAATATTGCATCAGAAATGGTTAAAGAATGTTACCGTAAAAAAGTGCATCAAATCAGCTGATTTGATCGGTCGGAGCTAATGGTAATGTGATATAATGAGGGTGTATCAAAAATATGCATTTTGATACACCCTCGTCTGTATTCAATTATTATTTTTTAGTGATAACAAAATGAGTGCTGACCTTGCGTTCTCCTGTATGGTCGAATACTTTATTGTCGGTAGGATAATTGACCACATTAGTAGTAGCATCGCCATGACCTTTGACCACCATTGTCGTCGAACCTCCTCCATCCATATTGAGTGCGTCCTTTGGATTGAAGTATTTGACGATGAAATTGGTGAGCTCGCGTGCATTCATACCTTCGCTTTTACCGGACCAACGGCCATCGACCGTAATAAGAAGTAAGTCGCGGTCTTCGGTGAGTGCCACCGCCGTGCGGGGATGGCGTACGCCCTGATGCCTCTGTGGATTCTCGTAATTCAATTTTCCAAGTTGGGCTTGGGTAAGAGTGGGGTCTACAAATCGTGTTCCGCACGGATCAAAGTTTTCGATGAGCATTGGTGAACTGGCAATCAGGTTGCGGTGTTTGTCGGCTTTATAAGCAGCTATCGCATCTGCCCCGTCTTTGCCTGCAAAGGTTATACCAATGTCTTTCAGTGTCGACCAATAGATAGCCCCTTCGTGTTTCCAGAAACGAAGATGGTCCGGAGCAAGAGTCACTTCGCTCACTTTTACATTATTGGTCTTTACATATATGGCTTCAATCTCGTATCCGCCATTTGTTCCAGCTATACCTTTAGAGCCTTTCACTGCATCCGAACAGGTCGAACCTCCCGAAATATAACGCAAGTTCAATGTATAATCAGTATTTGTCAAGTCGAGTTCCAGCACGTTTACTATTTGCATGGCATTTGATACATCGTCAAATTTCTCGAAGTTATGGTAGACCAGACCTTCGGAGATAGTGTCAGATACCCATCCTTCTGTAATGAGCAGGGTCGGGGTTTTCTTGATTTCAAGTGTGTCCGGCGAGTCCGGCTTTTTATCGGGGGGTTCCTGTCCGGGGACTTTTGGCTCGTCACCGGGATTGTCGTTCCCGCATGACACTATTCCGCATAAGATTGCGGCTGCAATTACTGAAAGCTGTATTGATTTCATATAAGAATGTATTTTATTGTCGGTTCAGGATTACTGCACGGTTACGTGTGCATACTTTTTATTGAAGTCTGCAAGTTTTGTCTCATAGTATTTGCGGATCTGGTTCCAGTCGTAGTAAGGACCTGTCACCGGTGTTCCGGGCAAGGCGATTTCTTGCTCGTTGAGCATCGCCTTGACCAAGATATCTTTTCCTGCAGTGTCGCCGGGCTTGCGGTAGAAAATCAGCTGGATATTGGCTCCCATCGGAACTATGTCATAGTTACGCCAATTGCTTGGTGCGATGTCATCGAGAGACTTCAGGCACTTGCCGTAGTCACCAAGTTCGAGCAGGGATACCAGAGGCAGTACTATAGAGTCGTGACCGTAACGCAGACGTGCGCTGGGTTTCGGACTTTGGATGGCGGAATCGGTCTGGGCTATTATCATGCCAAGCAGATTTCGCTGCACATATGGTATTCTGCCGCCAGTGACATCAGTGTTGCCTCCGTTGATGAACCAGTCGGCGTTGTCGCTGGCCCACCATTGCTGCATTTCCTCTGTAGTGAAAATCTGGTCGAGCAACCACGGCTGGTCTGTATGGCTCTGGGTGTTGGCAAGAATCCAGAAAAACCGGGGCATAAGGTCTGGTTTGACGCTGTCGCGTGCAAATTTGCTGTCGGTCACTAATCTGTCGAGGTAGCTGTCGCTCCAGTCTATGTTGTCGTTAAACTGCTTCAGTGCGGTTTTCTTCGCTTCTACCTTTATCTCATAGGCATCTTTATCGTTGTAGTTCATGAACCACATGTCAGCTGAACTGGCATCGGTGGTGTAATGAACATCGGGCACCACTTCTTTTATACCCGTCAACGAATTGAGCATGGAAAGTATGCAGCGTATTACAACAGTCGACTTCGCATCGATGTCGGCATCGGCATTGAATATCTCAGGGAAGTTCTGTGCCATCCGCCGGCCTATTGCCTGATGTTGTATAGCACCCTTTTCGGATAGCTCACCGAGACGTCCTACTGAGGCTTTCTGGATGTTGCGTACGGCTTCGAGTGTTTTCTTGCCCAAAGTGGTCAGTAATCCATGCTTTTCTGCCTTTTCAAGATTGAGCATGGGTGTGATGTAATCGTTTTTGCCGATGAGCCAGCGGCTGCCGTGACGTCCGTAGTGCTCCATATGGAAAGGCACGTATCCTTGGGGCGCCGGTGTCTGTGGCGGCGGGGCGACCTCCACATAAGGGTAGGCACGAAGGTTGCCGGACAGCTTATATGGGTCGTCCTCTGTTGTCAATGCGTCTGGCCGAGCTGCTGCCAAAGTCGGGGCACAAATCAGTAAGACGATGCCCGATATAACTGAGAAATATCTCATGGGATTCATTGATTTCAATTTTTAAAGTTCTGTTGTCTGTTTTGACTCAAGCATATGCTTCATTCCCACACAAATCGAGGATATTCGCCGGAGAGGTCCCATATTGATTCATCCCAGCCGATTTTCTTGGCTGCTTCGCAAACGCTGCCTGTATCGGCTCCGTCGAAGACACAATCGAGTTCAGAACTTCCTCCATATCCGTCTTTGTATGCAGGCGATGTGTTGGTCTCGTTGTCTTTGTAAAGTTCCATGACGGTACCGGTCCAGCCGTAGTTGTCGCTGAGTACGGCAGTTCCTGTGACTTTTCGGCGGTCGGTACGTCCGCCGACGCGACCGCTGGACCAGTTCCCGATAATCTTGCTCATGGCGCCTATATTACCTGTGATACTGAAGGTGATGTCTTTTGATTCTGTGCGGCCCCAGACAGCTCCGGCATTATCATAGCGGATAACGTCAATGGAGCCCATGGCATAGCAGTTCTCGATGCTGCTCAAGGTACGGACCTGTCCGACGATGCCGCCGCATCCTTGGTTCGCCTTATAGGTGTCACGTACCATGGTGACGTCGACATAACAGTTGCGGATGGTACCTTCGCGTGTTTGGCCGGCAATGCCGCCGAGCTGGGTGTGGTTGTTTGTAAGGGATCTGAGTGTCCCCGTTACTTTGACTTGCTCTACCAATCCGGGAAGATTGCCGGTGCCTACGTATCCGCCGATGGTACCGGTACATGAGCCGCCTACAGCGGTGATGCTGACGTCTTTGAAGAATACATTGCGGCATTCCCCGTATAGCACGCCGAAGAAGCTTGCATAGGAGGCGTAGTCGCAAGTGAAATTGGAAATGGTATGACCTTTGCCGTCGAATACAATACGATAGTCGTATGGTGAGGCATAGTTGAGCGGAATCCAGTCTACGCCGCTCATGTCGATATCCTTGACGAGTTCGAAATAAACGGACTTGCCATGCTCAAGAACGTTGTGCATGTTGTCCATCTGTCTCTTTGTGGCAATCTGGTATGGAGAATCGGCTGAACCATTGCCATCTTCAAATGGTTGGTTACGTACAGCATAAATGACAGTGCCCGGATTCGCGGATGCTGTCGTTGAACCGACATTGCCTCCTTCTGAAGTCCACATTAAAGATGTGGCGCTGTCGCCGATGCACATGGCGTTTACCATACCTGACACGCGGGCAATGAAAGCTGCTTCTGCCAGAGTGACACCATCGGCGTTGCCGGAATTATCGGCATTGACTGCCATCATGGTTATATTCCCTTTATCATTGACTCCGATGATAGTGCGACGGCTGCGTTCTGTCGCAGGTTGGTCGAGAGCTTCACCATTGTTTACCAGCATTGTGCCTCCGGCGAGTACGTGGTTGTACTGGCTCTTGAGAATCGGAAATTCATTGGGAGTACATTCGATAATATCTGCCTCGGAAGATCCTTCGTTTTCGGTAATCACGAGCACACCTATATAATCAGAACCTGTTGTTTTTTCAATTACGACCTCATTGTCGACGACCAATAGTGCGGGGGTGCACCCGTCTATTGCAAAAATCGGTACAAGTTCTTCAGCTTTGCCATCGGCGATGGCTGCGTCTCCTACCGATATGCCGGAAGGATTGTTGGCGATGCGGGTTGTGTACATGGCTGGAGTGTATTGAACTCTGGTGACGGATTGCATTCCTTCCCACATTTTTACAACTGTTTTGTCAATTGTTCCGCCGCCGGCAATTGATGTTTTCTCCCAAGAGGCACGGACGAACGAAAGGGAGTCCGGGTTCCATTTCAGTTTCTGGTTGAACTGTTCGCCTAACATTTCGCTGAAAGCATCGTTGTTCAGGTCTTTGGAGCAGCTCAGCATACATGCCGAAACTGCGACGGTCAATAAAATGACTGGTATATTTTTCATTTTTGTTGTCTGTGTTGGTTATAATTTGTTAAAGACCAAGGCCATCGTTCCATCCCGGGTTTTGGGTGAGAGACGGATTGAGTACGCGTTCTTTTGAGGGGATAAAATAGAAATAGTCGCGGGTCTCATTCCATTTGCGGACAATCTGGTCGTGTACCAGGATGTTGCCGTACGTGCCGTGGGTGAGGGTTATGTTTTCGCCTATATGGAGTTTGACTTCGCAATTTGAAGAGCCACTGCCGTCATGGACGAACACATCCATTGTGCCGTCGCCGTCGAGGTCATATTCGCCTAATCCGGGGAAGTACATGCCTAACATTGGCTGATTGTATGCAGCACCTTCTTTCCAGCGCAGGATGTCGTCAAAGCGGAAGCCTTCGAAAGCAAGTTCGACGGTGCGTTCACGGCGGATTTCCAGAATAACGCCCTTGTTGGGACCCTTGTCGACATTGGGATAGCCGTACACTGCCGACTCGAGGATGGCATCAGGATGGGCATTTGCGTTAGCCATATCAAGTGTTGGCATGTCTACGCGGTCGCGCAGCAGTTTGATTGTACGGTCGATGTCGCTCTGGGAGATCGTTCCCAGTTCGGCCTTGGCCTCGGCATAGTTCAGGAGCACTTCGGCATAACGGAATATTGGCAGGTCGACGTCAGATCCGTTTGAGTTGTACATGGGGTCGTCATAGACGTATTTGCCTCGTTGGTAGCCCAGACGGGTCTGACGGAGGTTTGGGAGTTCTTTAACGCCATTGTGTATGAATCCAGGAGTACAGAATGTTTGCTCCATGCGTGGGTCGCGGTTTTTGGTTTCATCCTTGAATTCCATGGTTTCCCAGCCGTCCTTGTCGCTGAAGCGGCTGCCATCTTTCATCAGATAGATCTTGAACAGGCGTTGTGTCGCGCCAAATTGAGCCTGACCGGCACTATAAACGACTGACTGGGCGTTGTGACGGATGTTCTGAGATCCGAGATACTGGCGGGCGAGTATCATTTCGTCAGGGTTAGCATCGATCATACGGAAAAGGTCACGATAAGGAAGCGTACCTTTTTTGTAAATTGAATACCCCCCGTTTTTGATTATCTCATCGGATGCTTCAACACATAATTCGAGGTATTTCGCATAGTCGCCCAATCCATGATACTTGCGGAATGTGCCTTCGAAAAGGCATATACGCGATTTTAGCGCCAGCGCCGTCCATTTGGTGATCCTGTAGACGTCGTGCGAGGATGGAAGTGCGCTGATGGCATAATCCAGGTCTTCCAGCATGTTCTGGACCACGGTCTCTCGCGGAGTCCTTGGACCATAAAGGGCAGCGTCATCAGAGCCCAGTGCGACAGTACACCATGGAACATCCCCGAAGTTTTTTACTTTGGCGAAGTAGAACATGGTACGGAAAAAGCGTGCTATGCCGTCATAGTGGGTTCGGGCAGAGGCGTCGCTGCAGTTGGCAGAATGTTCAAGATAAAAATTTATGTCACGGAGGGCTGTCCAGCTCCATTGGCTGCTGGTCTCGGTGATGGTGCGTTGGCAGCTTATAGCTTTGTCAAGTTCCAGAGGAATCACGATGTCGCCTTTGTCAGTGAATATGGATGCCCCCGGAAGATTGGCGGCGTAGAACTTGTTTGTGTATAGTTCCAGCTCCGATTCTGAGCGGAAGAATGTTTCCGGTGTGAGCTTGTCCTGAGGCGTTACATCGAGCATGTCGTCGCATGAAGACATAAATGGCACGAGGAGCGAAAGCCAGAGTGCCTTATATATTTGTGTGAGATTCATAATGTTCTTCTTCAATGGTGAGTAATTAGAAAGTGATATTCAGACCGAAGGTGAATTGCTTGTTGGTGGGGTATGTGCTGCTGACATTGGTCTTGCCAGCAGCCCATGTGTTCTGCGCTCCGGCAATTTCAGGGTCGATATACTTGGTGGAAAGCGGAGTGAAGGTGAGCAGATTCTCACCGCTGAAGTATACGCGGAGTCTGTCGATACCGGCTCGTCTGAGCAGTTTGCGCGGTAGGGTATATCCGAGTGTGAGATTTTTCAGACGGCAATATGCTACATTCTCCAGGTATTTGGTATTGACTGCGCTAAGCTCACGGCGACCGCCTCCGATGCCGACATAACCTATCGGGCGTGGAAATTTGGCCTCGGGGTTGTCCTCGCTCCAGACATCCTGCATGAAGTTAGTAGGTATAAACGTCTGGTAAGGGCGGCTGTACGGTCCCCAATAGAGGAATGTTTCTTCGCCGGGATACCAGTCCTGTTTGCCGACGCCTTGGAATAATACTGCGAGGTCGAAGCCTGCATACTCGGCGGTAAGGCGAGCGGAATAAGTGTAGCGCGGCATGGAATTGCCGATTACCTTCTGATCGCGCGGCTTATTGGCGCTGAGGGTAGGCTGGATTACATTGTCACCGTCGAGGTCGACAAATTTGAGGTCTCCGGCATGTAGACCGGCGTCTACTGCTATTGTGTTGATAAATGAGTTGACGTAGGTCTGGTCTGTTTCGTAGGCCGCGGCTTCTTCATCTGTCTTGAAGTACCCGTCTACTTCATAGCCCCAGATGTCGCCGAGATTCTGACCGTCATACGGTGTGCCGAGGAGTTTCTCCGGATTGTTGAAGTGACGTACCTTGGCGGTGTTGTCTGCAAGTCCGAAGGTAGCCGAATACCTGAACGGGCGTGATGCCAGCTGAAATTGATCCATCCAGCCGAGTGTGATTTCCCAGCCTTTTGTCCGGATGTCCGCAGCATTCATTTTTGGAATAGAAGCGCCGTATAAGCTGGGAAGGTCCATGCCGTTGGTAAGGATATCTTTGGTATCCCGCTGATAGATGTCGCCGCTGAATGACAGACGGTTGTTGAACATCCCGAGATCGACACCGATATTTGTGGTGATTACCTTTTCCCACGTGAGGTCGGCGGCGTTAGGCGACGAGACGGAGGCATGACCGATTTTTTCGCCATTTATGAGATAGCCTTCCGTGCCGGAGGTGCTTATGGTCTGGATATAGTCGTAGTAGCCTACGCTCTGCTGGTTGCCGAGCTGACCGTACGATAAGCGTAGCTTGAGATTGTTTATTGTTTTGTGTGCGTCAGCGAAGAAATTTTCCTCACTGATCCGCCAACCTGCCGAGAACGAGGGGAAGAAGCCGTAGCGGTGACCTCTCTGGAAACGCGACGAACCGTCATAGCGACCGCTGGTCTCAAAGAGGTATTTGCCTTTGTAGTCGTAGTTGACGCGGTAGAATAGACCGAAGAGCTTGTAGATGTTCTTGCCGCCAGTGAGAGTGATGGTCTCCCCGGTGGCGAGGTTGAAGTCGATCAGGTCTTCCGAAAGTAGGTCTGTACGGCTTACTGTCAGATCTTCATATCGTTTGGTCTCGTAGTTGGCACCGATTGTGGCCTTTACATTGTGCGCGCCTGCATAAGTGTCTTCGAATGTGGCATATATGTTGTAGCCATAATAGCGGTGGAATGTGTCTCTCTGTGTCAGCTTGCTTTGTGCCGAGCCGGTATCCCATACGACAATCTCTCCGGGTACATTGGAATATTCAAGTGAAGATGCACGGTTCATGTATCGCAGGGTATAATCCTGATAAGTGTAGTTGCCGACAATCTGCAATTGCCTGAAAGGTGTTATGATTGCTTCGAATGTGGTTTGGAATGTCTTGGTCTGATCCTTGTTTATGTTCTTGCCATTCTCGCCGACGGCGATTTTGCCGGTTCCGGACGAGTAGGACGGGTGTGAGGATGGATAGATGATAAGCGTTCCGTCTGGGTTGCGTGGAACGTCAGACGCCAGACAGTGACTGGCGTAATCTCCAAAGCGTGAGGCGATTCCGGCTAAGCCTTTGTAATCGTATACCTGGTGGTAGTACGATGTGTTATTGCTGAATTTCAGCCATTTGGTTGTCTGTACCTCAAGTTTTGACCTGAAGTTGTATTTGGTGAATTTGTCGTCTGCCAGATTGTCGATACCTTCCTGGCTGTGGAAACCGCCGGAAATCCAATAACGCACTTTGTCTGTGCCGCCATTGACAGTTACGTTGTGGTTCCATGTGGGGCGCTTGTTGTTATAGAGGTGTTTGTACCAGTCGAAGTTTGCATAGTACTTATACTCGCCATCTTTGATCATCACCCAAGGGCGGTCGGGGTGTTCCGTCTTGTCGTTTCGGCGTATCCATAGTTCATAGTAATCTTCGTCATTGTATGTGGTATAAGGCTTGCCTTGATATGGAGTGAAGAACATGTCGTTGATGGCTGCCGAGTAGTAGCCGCGTGTCTCGAAGTCGGTGCAGACGGTAGGAGCGCTGAAGCTGTAAGAGCCGCTGTAGCTGACTTTGGTCTGGTTGTGTTCGCCGCTCTTGGTGGTTACAAGGACAACGCCAAATGCTGCGCGGGCGCCGTAGATGGCTGCTGACGATGCGTCCTTCAATACCGAAATCGACTCGACATCGTTTGGGTTGACTGTATTGATGTCGCCTTCTACGCCGTCAATCAGGACGAGCGGCTGCAGCCCGCTGGTAGAGCCCGACACGGTCTGGACTCCACGTATATTGATGGAACCGCCTTCGCCTGGGCGTCCATTTGTCATGCGGATGTTCATATTGGGAACGGCGCCCTGGAGGAGCTGTGTCATATTGTTGGCTGTTCGGCCTGACAGCTCGTCGCCATCAACCACAGCTACAGAACCGGTAAGGTTCACTTTCTTCTGTGTACCGTAACCGACGACAACAACATCGCTTAGTAGATTATTGTCTTCGTTAAGTGAAATCCTGAGACTTTCATTCTTCAGTATTGTTTTTTTGAAAGGTCTGTAGCCGATAAAGGATACGGTGATTTCCGAACCTTTGGGGAGCCACAGCGTGAAGTTGCCGTTCACGTCGGTCGTCACGCCTGTTCCGCTGGATGAAACGACAGACGCGCCCGCCAGAGGCTCCCCTTCCTCGTCGGTCACGTTACCTTCCACCATGAGTCTTTCTGTCTGGCTTGCACTACCTGCTTTCAATGCAGTGAGGACGATATTCTTGTTGTCGATTTTGTAAGCTATCCCGTTTGGCGTCAGTAGCTCATCGAGTACTTTTTGTATGTTTTGATTTCTTACCTTCAGACTGACGCGTTTATTTACGTTTATCTTGTCTTTGTCATAGACGAAACAATAATGCGTCTTTTGCTCAATCTGCGTCAGCACTTCTTCGATGGTAGCTTTGTCTGCGCTTAATGTCACATGGACATCTTGCGCCTGGACTGTCAGACATACTGCACTCAGCAGCAATGCCATAAACAGCATGCATAGTCTGCGGCAAGACCTTGGGCCAGGTCGACCGTCTTGATTGGGCGTGCCCGTAAATGGGAAACTTGTGTTTAACATGATGATTAGATTTAAGGATTAATTGTTTATAATAATTACGTTTGACGGGTTTTCACCCACATAGGTAAGAGTAAATTTAACTTTTTATCCATCACGTAAAGGTGACCTTAAATATATGAGACGTTTCAAAACGCCGAATCCACAATCGCTGACACATGTTTTTTGCGGTTGTGAAAATATACTTGAAAATGTTTGGTAACAAGTATATTTATACATAATTTCGCTGCGAAAAACAATTCCTCACTATAAAATCCCTGATAGTGGCCGCAAAATCCGAAGACATGGATTCGTTGCTTATAGAAGCTCTCCGTCATGACAGGCAGGAGGCTTTTATACGGATATTCCGTCGGTATTTTGCCGACCTGGTGGTATTTGCATCTACTATAATCCGGGACAGGCAGATGTGTGAAGACATCGTACAGAATGTTTTCCTCAAGCTCTGGGAGTCACGTTATTTAGACTTCAATGGCACGTCTATCAGGCGTTATCTTATCCAGAGTGTCCGGAACCAGTGCATCGATGAGCTACGCCACCGCAAAGTCCTTAATCAATACATGGCAGAATTCAATGAGGATCTCTGGGAAAAAGGCACTGAGCACTATATCCTCTATTCTGATTTGCTCCGGCGGTATCGGGCGGCTCTCAAGCAGCTTACCCCTGAAGAGCGGAACGTAGTGATTCTAAGTCGCCATCAAGGAATGAAATACGCCGATATCGCCCGTCTCTATAACATCTCTGTCCGCGGGGTGGAAAGCCGGATGAGCCGTGCGCTCAAGCGGTTGCAGGTGTTACTTGAATGTAATAATGACAATTTCTAAATCACATAAGGTTTCAAATATGGTATCCGATGAGATAGACATAATCATTACTAAATCTTTTGAAAATCAAGCTGACCCGCAGGAATTGGTCACGCTCAAGTCGTGGCTCGATCAGTCGGATGACAATCTACGGACTTATATGGCTCGCAAAAGCATATGGGATGCATCGCTTGTCCTTTTCACACCGGAGGATATAAACCTCGACGAGGAAGAGTTCAAGATGATGGACGCCATAAGTGAAGCTCAGAAACCGAAACGTACCAGACGGTTACGATATTCGGTGATAAGGATTGCCGCGGCAGTAATCATTGTGGCTGTCGTCATGGCAGCCGGAATTTTCCTCGGATATCGGTTGATTCATCCACCTATGGCAGTGCAGTGCATAAGAAGCCTGTACGGTTCTGTCCTCGAAAGCCAGCTCCCAGATGGTTCTAAAGTATGGCTCAATGCAAACAGCTCGATTTCGTTCTGTTCTGACTTCACAGCTAATCGCGTAGTCGATCTGTCAGGCGAGGCATTCTTCGAAGTGTCTGCCGACCATCGGCATCCTTTCGTTGTCAATACCGCTGACGGACGCCTCACTGCTACTGGTACTAAGTTCAATATCAATGCTTATCCAGAGATGCCTTACGCGCAATTCACTTTGGTAAAGGGTTCGGCAGAAGTCAGTGTTCCCGCTCCGGGTGATGAAAGGAAGCATCAGAGGACTTACAGCCTCTCGGTGGGTCAGCAGCTTATGTGTATGGTGCCTTCCGATTCTGTCGCACTTGCATATGTGAACACATATAATATATGTGCATGGCGACAGGGTGAGCTCATTTTTCGTGACCAGCCGCTCAGTGCGATATTCATGCGGCTTGAACAGATTTATAATGTGAAGTTCATTATCGATGATCCAGACATCGCAAAAGGTAACTATAATGCTAAATTCCGTGGCGAAAACCTCAGCCAGATCATACATATTCTTGAGATGAGTAGTCCGATATCGTGCGAATTCACAAATCCGGAAAATGCATTTGCAACGGATCCTGCGAAAGCCCGGCGCACTGTCAAAGTGACCGGTAGGTAAACAAAAAATCTATGTCATAATTGACATAGATTTTTTTTGAGGTACCAAGCAGAATCGAACTGCTGTGCTCGGTTTTGCAGACCGATGCCTCACCACTCGGCCATGGTACCCTGTGGTTTTGCGCTGCAAAGTTATGCATTATTTTTCATTTGTGCAAAAATATAAAGCGCTATTGTTGATTTTTCATTTTAAATGATTATTATTTCGTTGTATGTAACATGTCTTGCTCATTGCTTATTCCGAATTTACTGTAAATTTACAGTGTTTCCAGAATATAAGCAAGCTACAATTATATTAGGAGAATAAATAATATTATTTAGCGGTTGAGTTTGCGTTTGCGCTCTTGTTTTGCTTTGTCGAGTTCTCTGTTGAGTTCGTCGAGATCGGAAGATGAAGAATTGTCGGGCGATGCGGAGGAGCCTGATTCGTTCCTGCGGCTCTTTTTGTGGCTTTGCTTGCCATTGGAGCGTTCGTCGTCTGTGTTGTCGTCCGGATAGCTTTGGTCTACGGAGGTAACGCTGACGATAAACTGTCTGCTCTTGCTGCTTAATGGCTGCAGGCGACAGCTCCAGCGATTTTTATTGTCGGTGAAACGCATAAGGATTCTTTTCTGCTTATCCTTGTTCTGGACAGTCTCTTCCAGATAAAAATCGACTTCATCGCTATGACTCTTCAGGTCGTTAGCAATACTTTTGTAGAGATTCGAGGAGCTGAAGCGGAAATCATAGGTGGCTTTTGTAATCTCACGTGTCGAGGGATCGCGGTTTACGGCGACAGTGCAGTCGATGTCGTTGTGCGCGCTCAGGTTGTTCACAAGATTTTCGAGCCAGTTCTGTTTCTGGGCCATGCAGGTAAGCGCCATAAGGCTCAGCAGTATAGTAAGTAACCTCTTCATTTTATTTCAGTATATCGTTCTTTTCTTTTTCTATCATTGCAATCTTGCGGTCTATCTCGTCGTCGAGATGCAGCCCGTCAAGTAATGCAGCCGCCAGGTCGCCGCCAATTTCATCGTCGCCGGTAATTGTCCTGCCGTCGCGCACGATGTAACTTTCCGCGATGGGTTCACTGTCCGCAGCGATTCCGGTCCGGTATGCCCATCCGATACCTATTACAAGTGCGGCCGCCGCGGCTGACGAAGCAATCCATGCCATTACTTTCATTTTCCGTCGCTTAGGCTTGGATTTGTCTGGCAGAAGTGATTTGTCCATTCCCGACGCATACCATCCGAACATCGCCCGGTATTGTTCGCAGTCGGGCGGAACAGGCGCTCCAGAGGTGAAGTATTCCTCAAGAGCCTTTTCTTCGGCGCATGTTGTGTTGCCGTCGAAGAATCGGTCGAGCAGTTCGTGGATGTTGTCGTATTTTACAGTATTCATAGTTTGCTGATATATAGTTGGCGGATACGGCGGCGCGCACGGCAGAGGGCTGTGCGGACGGCGCCTGGTGTCGATTGGATGACGGCGGCTATTTCTTCCACTTCCATGCCGTCGAGGTGTTTCATGCGCAGGACAATCTGTTCTGTGTCCGGGAGTCCGGCGAGAGCTTCGGAAAGCTCTTCGGAAAGTTCTTCGTCTGTGCTGCCATCGGTGATGCTCTCGGCAAGGCGCAGCCCGGCGGACTCTGCCGGATGCTTGCTGCGCAGAACATTTATGCTCAGGTTGCGTGCTATGACGCGAGCAATGGCGTCGGTGCTTGAGTAGGCAAGAAGTCGTTCGCGCATGTACCATAGTTTCAGCAGCGTTTCCTGCGCCACGTCGGCGGCATCGTCGGCGTTGCCGGTGATCGATGTCGCAACCCGCAGCAGAGTCGGACGCAGGCGGCGTGCCTCGTCTTCGAATCTGTTGCGGGTCATTTCCGACGTCATGTATAATGCCTGTTTAAAGCGATCCGCAGTTGCGGTCTGGAGTGATATCGATGGCTGCCGATGTTTTCTTGTAGCGTATGGAACCACTGCCGAGGCAGCGGCCGGTGAGCTGTTTCAGCGCCCAGCAGTAGATGTCGCCGGAGCTCGATACATTGGCGCTCACCACAGCAGCTTTGAGATTGCGGGCGTCGACACTGCCGCTGCTTGCTGAAATGAGTTTTGCTACAGAGCATATTCCGGATACGGAGACGTTGCCGGATGAGTTTGCCGATATGTCGGCGTTGCCGGCTTTTACGACTGTGCGGATGTCGCCTGACGAGCTGGAACCTAACGATACAGTCGGAGCTGATATTTCGCCGATGCGGATGTCGCCAGAGGAGTTTGTATGAGCATTCACTTCTGTGCCGGCCACTACTTCTTTGATCTCGATGTCGCCGGAGGAAATTATTGATATGTATACAGCGTCGGCAAGTATATCCTGCGCGACGATATCGCCCGCAGAAGAGATGCCCAGCGCTACACTTTTCGCGTTGATGGAGAGTGCCTTGATATCGCCGGCACTTGTGGTGTTCATCGCGACATTGCTGTTTTTTAGCGATATAGGGCTTTTTATTATGATGTCGCCCGACGAGGTTGCCATGAAGTCCCTGACTGCCGGCGCCGAGACAATCACACACGACTTGTGCTTGCCCTGTATGTTCATGTTTTCTTTGTAGTTCACGTGTAGTTCTTTGCCTTCGACTTTCACCTGGATGTATTCGATGAGATTGTCCGGTGCATAGATTTCGACCTTGCGCGGACCGACGGTGTAAACAATGTCGAGCGATGTGCTCGTACGCAAAGCGTCGAAATCGCCAGTCTTTACTTCGCGGGTAACATATTTGTCGCTCGGACGGACAGTTGCTGCGAGAGCGCCGGCGGTGCCCGCGAATGCCATTATCAAAAGGATGAATGTTCTGAGAGATGTCTTCATTTGGAATTATTAAGTTGATTGTTTTTTGACGACGTCATATATATGACACGCCAACATCTCCAAACGTTACATCGACTCTCAAAAAAATTAGGAAGCTACTATGAAAGTCCGATTTTTATGACAATCAGGAAAGCTGAAACGACCGCTATCAGTACCAGGGCGGCGATAATGGCGGTAACTGCTAAGCGTCGCACAGAAGTACTCACTTTTATGGTGCCGAAGAATCCTGCGACTGCAGCAAGCGAGGCAATGAAGAGTGAAATATAGCCGTTTGTCCAGATCAGCGACGCCCATGCCGCCAGCGACATCAGCATAGCAAGCCACGCAAGGGCGGGCGAGCGGTGCGCCGCCGTGGCTGCGGACGTTGTCGCGCAGACCTTGTCTTCGGGAGTTTGTGCTTTGTCGGTGTTCATATGATTATGGCAGCTGATTCAGCTGCAAAGTTACGTATAAGTTTTGATATATTGTATAAATATGACAATTAATGTAAAGAAAAGTTTAGTCAGCTGTGAAATTTATAGGAAAGAAACGGGCGCAGGAACACGGCTCTTTCATTTAAAACAAAAATATAGACATAACTACCCTTACCCGGTTCA
>USMC01000011.1 GCA_900555715.1 uncultured Porphyromonadaceae bacterium
AATCACGGAATATCGTCACAAATCCTAAAATCCTAATTCCCTTGAAATCAGACTATGATATTTTGAGGAAAATTCCTACTTTTCTACCTCAAGTTTACCATTAAAACAATAAATTTTGTCCGGGGTGCAAAAAAAATTGCATGCATAATCTTCCATTCGGAGTAAAAACGACTGACTGCAAATTTGACGGCTTCGGGGCTGCAATATTGAACCTCCGAAACCACCGCAAAGGTCAGGAATGATATTGCCCTTATCAAATGTTAGATGCAGTCTAAGAGTAAATTAGGTCGTAACCCTTGCCGGGCAAGGTATTACGACCTAATTATCTGTTTCAGTTACTAAGAATTAGTCTTCGGTGGCAGCCTGGGCGGCGGCTACGCGGGCGATGGGCACGCGGAAGGGCGAGCAGCTGACATAGTTCATGCCGAGCTTAGCGCAGAAGATTACGCTGGAGGGTTCGCCACCGTGTTCGCCGCAGATACCGACTTTGAGTTCGGGCTTGACGCTGCGACCTTTCTCTACGCCCATACGTACGAGCTGTCCTACACCGACCTGGTCCAGAACTTCGAACGGGTCGACTTTGATGACGCCGTGCTCCTTATAGTATTTGAGGAACTTGGGAGCGTCGTCGCGCGAGAAGCCGAAGGTCATCTGGGTAAGGTCATTGGTACCGAATGAGAAGAAGTCGGCAACCTGTGCAATCTCGTTGGCAGTGAGGGCTGCGCGGGGTACTTCGATCATTGTGCCTACGAGGTAGGGGATAGAGTCGCCTTTTTCTTCGAACACCTTGACAGCGGTCTCGTTGATGACGTTTGCCTGGTGCTGGAGCTCTTTGAGCGAGCCTACGAGGGGCACCATGATTTCAGGATGAACGTCGATGCCGCGGGCTTTGCAGGCGAGTGCGGCTTCGATGATGGCGCGTGTCTGCATCTCGGTGATTTCGGGGTATGTGATGCCGAGACGGCAGCCGCGGTGACCGAGCATGGGATTGAACTCTTCGAGTGAGTCGACTTTTGCCTTGACTTCGGCAAGTGTGATACCCATTTCGTCGGCGAGCTCTTTCTGAGTAGCTGTCTGGTGAGGTACGAACTCGTGCAGAGGGGGATCGAGGAGACGAACTGTGACGCCGAATCCGTCCATAGCTTCGAATATGCCTTCGAAGTCGCCGCGCTGCATGGGGAGCAGCTTGGCGAGTGCTGCCTTGCGTCCTTCGAGGTCGGATGCGAGAATCATTTCGCGTACGGCCTTGATGCGGTCGCCTTCAAAGAACATGTGCTCTGTGCGGCAGAGACCGATACCCTGAGCACCGAATTTGCGTGCCTGCTTGGCGTCGCGCGGAGTGTCGGCGTTTGTGCGGACGTATGTCTTTGTGTATTTGTCGGCGAGGTTCATGATGGCAGCGAAGTCGCCGTCGAGTGCGGGTTCGGTGGTGGGCACCTGTCCGTCGTATACTTCACCGGTGGAGCCGTTGAGCGAAATCCAGTCGCCTTCGTTATATGTCTTGCCGCCCATTTCGACGGTCTTTGCAACGTAGTCGACCTTGATTTCACCGGCGCCGGAAACGCAGCATTTGCCCATGCCGCGTGCAACGACAGCAGCGTGCGACGTCATACCGCCGCGCATTGTGAGGATACCCTGTGCAACAGCCATGCCGCGGAGGTCTTCGGGAGAAGTCTCGATGCGGACGAGAACGACTTTGCGTTTTTTCTCTGCCCAAGCTTCAGCGTCTTCTGCAGAGAAGACAATCTGACCGGAGGCAGCGCCGGGCGATGCGGGAAGACCTTTTGCTGCTACTTTGGCGCGCTTGAGGGCTGTCTTGTCGAATACGGGGTGCAGGAGTTCGTCGAGTTTCTGGGGCTCCATGCGTTTGAGGACGGTCTTTTCGTCGATGACGCCGGCCCGGAGGAGATCCATGGCGATTTTCACCATAGCGGCGCCTGTGCGCTTGCCGTTACGTGTCTGGAGCATCCAGAGCTTGCCGTCCTGGATGGTGAATTCCATGTCCTGCATGTCCTTGTAGTATGCTTCGAGCTTGGCAGCGATAGCGAAGAGCTCGTTGGCGCATACGGGCATGGATTCTTCGAGGGAGGGATATTTGCTTGCGCGGACTTCTTCGCTGATGCCCTGAAGGGCAGCCCAACGCTTCGAGCCTTCGATTGTGATCTGCTGGGGTGTGCGGATGCCGGCAACGACGTCTTCGCCCTGTGCGTTGATGAGGTATTCACCGTTGAAGATGTTTTCGCCTGTTGCGGCGTCGCGGCTGAATGCCACACCTGTTGCGGAGTTGTTGCCCATATTGCCGTAAACCATTGCCTGTACGTTGACGGCGGTGCCCCATTCTTCGGGAATCTGGTTCATGCGGCGGTAGATGATGGCGCGTTCGTTCATCCAGCTGTCGAAGACGGCGCAGATGCCGCCCCAGAGCTGTTCCCATGCGTCTTCGGGGAAGTCTTTGCCTGTGTATTCGAGCACACGGGCTTTGAAGAGCTTGACGAGGTTCTGGAGGTCTTCAACCTGGAGTTCGGTGTCGAGTTTATAGCCTTTCTCTTCTTTCACCTTGTCCATGATTTCCTCGAATGGATCGATGTCGGTTTTCTTCTTGGGCTTCATGCCGAGAACGACGTCGCCGTACATCTGGACGAAGCGGCGGTAGCTGTCCCATGCGAAGCGGGGATTGCCGCTCTTTTCAGCGAGGGAAGCGACGGTAGCGTCGTTCATGCCGAGGTTGAGGACGGTGTCCATCATGCCGGGCATGGAAGCGCGGGCGCCGGAGCGTACGGATACGAGGAGGGGATTTGCGGGGTCGTTGAATTTTTTGCCTGTAAGGCTTTCAACGTGTGCGATAGCCTTCTGTACGTCTTCTTTGATGCGCTTTACAACTTCATCGCGACCGTACTGGGTGTATTCGTTGCAGACTTCTGTTGTGATAGTGAAGCCCGGAGGTACGGGCATTCCAAGAAGGTTCATTTCGGCAAGGTTGGCACCTTTGCCGCCGAGAAGGTTACGCATTTCTGCATTACCCTCGGCTTTGCCGTCGCCGAATGTATAAACTCTTTTCATCGTTTTGCTGATATTTTGGTGTAAATAAAAAATGTGTTCGATGGTAGGAGCTATGCTCGGATAGCTTCGTCGATTTTCTGCAAAGTTAGTGATTTTCCGCTAAAATATATATGTGCCGCCAAGTTTTTTTGTTTCTGTTGAATTTTTGAACTAATTTAGCAGGCGTCAGTCGGCTTCACACCGGATGACGTCTGTTTTTTAACCAATAACCATGCAATGAAAAAATCAGTTGCTCTTTGTTTGCTCGCCGGTTTCTCGTTAGGCTCGTATGCCTCCGGCGATGTTCTTCCGGTCTATAAGGATGAATCCCGCCCTCTCGAAGAAAGGGTGGAGGATGCATTGTCGCGGATGACTACCGCCGATAAAATAGCTATCATTCACGCTCAGTCGAAATTCTGTTCAGCAGGTGTCGCCAGCCTCGGCATTCCCGAGCTGTGGTGTACCGACGGTCCTCATGGAATACGCGCCGAAGTGAAATGGGATGAATGGGATCAGGCGGGATGGAGCAACGACTCATGCGTCGCCTTTCCGGCGCTTACGTGTCTCGCGGCGACATGGAATCCTGACATGTCGGCTCTGTATGGCAAGTCGATAGGCGAAGAGGCTCTTTTCCGCGGCAAGGACGTTCTTCTGGGTCCGGGCTGCAACATATACCGCACGCCGCTCAACGGCCGTAATTTCGAGTATATGGGCGAAGACCCGTATCTCGCTTCGGTGATGGTGGTGCCGTATATCAAAGGCGTTCAGAAAAACGGCGTGGCGACATGCGTCAAGCACTATTGCCTCAACAATAACGAACATTACCGCCATAACACCGATGTAACCGTCGACGACCGCACGCTCTACGAAATCTATCTGCCTGCCTACAAAGCTGCTGTGCAGGAAGGCGGCGCATGGTCTGTCATGGCTGCGTATAATCTCTACAACGGTCAGCATCTCTGCCATAACGACCGCCTCCTCAATAAAATACTGAAAGACGAATGGGGCTTCGACGGCGCTGTCATAAGCGACTGGGGCGGCGTACACGACACACGGGAGGCGATTATGAACGGCATGGATCTGGAATTCGGCACTTGGACAAACGGTCTTACCGAGGGCACTTCCAACGCCTACGACAATTATTATCTTGCCCGTCCCTATCTGGACCTTATCCGCAAAGGCGAGGTAGGCACTGCCGAACTCGACGACAAGGCGCGCCGTGTGCTGCGTCTGATGATGCGCACGTCCATGAACACATCCAAAGGCACCGGCGAGATGTGCAGCCCCGCACACTATGCCGCCGCACGCCGGATAGCCGGCGAGGGCATTGTGCTTCTGAAGAATGACAGGAACATACTCCCGCTAAAAGCTGCCGGCAAGCCTCTCCGTATTCTTGTCGTCGGCGAAAACGGCATCAAGTGGATGACTGTCGGCGGCGGTTCGTCGTCGCTGAAAGCGCAGAATGAGGTCACTCCCCTCGAAGGCATACGTGAGGCTGCAAAAGATTTCGCTACGGTCGACTATGCCCGCGGTTATGTAGGCGATCTCAATAATGAATACAACCGCGTTGTCGCCAAGTCGGATATCGCCGAAAGCCGTTCTGCCGAAGAACTTTTCAATGAGGCTGTCGCCAAGGCTAAGGAAGCCGATTATGTCGTTTATGTCGGCGGTCTGAACAAGGCGGATCATAACGACGCCGAAGGCTGCGACCGCGAGCAGTACGGTCTGCCTTACGGACAGGACGAACTCATAGAGGCTCTCGTGAAAGCGAATAAGAATACCGTCGTAGTCAACATCAGCGGCACTGCCGTGGCTATGCCGTGGGCAAAGGACGTTCCTGCAATCCTGCAGGCATGGTATATCGGCTCTGAGGCGGGAAATGCCATTGCCGACGTCCTTTTCGGCAAAGTCAATCCTTCCGGCAAGCTGCCGTTCTCTTTCCCCGTCAAGCTGGACGATATCGGCGCACACACCTTCGGAGAGGCAGCATATCCCGGCATTAAGAATGGCGATATCTGGGAGATGGATTATAAAGAAGGTATCCTCGTCGGCTACCGCTGGCTCGAAAACAAGAAAATCAAACCGCTCTTCGCTTTCGGTCACGGTCTGAGCTACACAACTTTTGATCTCGGAAAGCTCACCGCCGACAAGAGCGAGATGACTGCCGACGGAAACATCACATTCTCTGTCGATGTCACAAATACCGGGTCTGTCCCCGGCGCAGAGGTTGTACAGCTCTATATCGCCGACAACAAGGCATCTGTTCTCCGTCCTGTCAAGGAGCTCAAAGGCTTCGAGAAAGTGATGCTCCAGCCCGGAGAGACAAAGACTGTCACCTTCACCATCGGCAAGGACGCTCTGTCGTTCTTCGATGCCGGCAAACATGAATGGATTGCCGAGCCGGGTCAGTTCACGGCTCATGTGGGCACCGCTTCCGATAAGATTGCCTCAACTCTGAAATTCAACCTGAAATAACATTAGCTCAACAAGCATAACTGCCGGACAGCGCTCTGCTGTCCGGCAGTTTATTTTATTCCGAGGTTGGGGATGAAAATCAGATTGTAAGGCGGAGTGTCGCTCCGCATGTGAGAGGCAGACCGCGCTGCACGAAGGCGTTGCCCATGCTGACGAAGTAGAAAACATCGTGTCGCGTTCCGGTGAGGTTGTTAGCCCAGACGCGCAGGTTCCAGTGCTCGGCTCTTAAATCGAGCGACAGTCCCGGCAGGCAGTAGAATTTCTGACGTTGCGTGTTGGCGTCGTTCCACCATATATCGCCGACGCATCGCGCTGTGGCAGTCAGCGACGGCGTCACGCCGGAAAAGAAAAGCGGTGTGGCGCGCCATGTCAGCTCGCCGAAGAGTGTGTTCGACGGTGCGTAGGGCAGATGCTTGCCGCGGTAGTCGTTGCGCCCGTCGTTATAGCGGATGAAGGTGGCATTGGTGTAGCCGTATGATGCCGTTAATGTGACGTCGTCGGTAGGGCGCCATACGGCGCTGAGTTCAGCACCGAAGCTTCGTGTGCGTCCGGCGTTTGTCATCATGCGTCCGGTCACTGTTCCGGGCGGAAAGACGGTGAGCTGCTGGTCGCGGCAGTCGATATAGAAAAGTGCCGCGTCGGCTCTGAGCGGAACCGACGACGGGCGCCAGTGCACGCCGGCTTCGTAGTTGTAGCTCGACTCGGGTTTGTACGACACCGTCTTTTCGAGGCTGATGTTGCTCGCCAGACCCATGAGCGACATGACGCGCTGCTGGAGCACTTCGCTGAACATCTGTGTGTTGTAGCCTCCTGCCTTGTAGGCACGCGAGAAAGTGATGTATGGCTCTAATTCGCCTTTGTAAGATATTGTCACTTTGGGAAGAAACTCGACATAGGTGGTGTGCAGTGTCCCGTGGTCGTCGATGTCGACCGGTGTGTGGCTGAACACTTCCTCGCTGCCGTCGGGGAGCTTATGCCAGGTGGTGTAGCCGCTGGATGCATAGCTGTGGTAGTCGAGCGACGGACGTTCTATGTCGAGGCGCAGACCGCCTTCAAAGTACCATCTGCCGAGTGCTACGGTGCTCTCGTGGTAGACGGCGAAGCCGATGTTGCGCTGTTTGAAGGTGCTGCCGAGCAGGAAATGCCGCTCATCCCAGCGGATAGGGTAGTTGGGGTTCATGCTGTTGACGCGGTCTTCTATGAGCTTTTCGAGACCTGTATCCATAAAATATACCGGAGCGTCCATCGTACCGTCCTTATAGAAGAAGTAGACGCCGCCGAGCCAGTTGTACTTTCCACGTGTCCCGCGTGTGAAGAGGTCTTCAGTGAATGCCCATTCCCGACGGTCCTGTGTGAGGGTGAAGTAGTCGGCGGGAGTGAAGTCCTGGTCGAGATCCATGCGGTCGTCGAGGTATTGCGCGGAAGTGATGGACGTCACCAGTACGCGTTTGCCCGCCCATGCCACTGTGAGAGCGTCGGCAAACGAATTACGCCTGTACGAGCACGTGTCGTTATAGCTTATTTCGCCTGTGGCGGCGAGGGCATAGGGATATCCACCCTGTCGGGCGATATTGGCTGTGGCTGTGTTGCTTAGCGAAAGTGCGGCGGTAGGGCGCCATACGGTTTTCCATCGCAGAGAGCCGGAGTTTTCATGGTCGAGGAGTTTTCCGTTGTATGCGTTGCGGAAATATCCGTCGGTGTGCCTGAACAGACCGCTGAGGCTCATTCCGAGCCTGGGGTTCAGAGTTGCGTAATAGGCGGCGGAGGCTTTGACGGTGTTTGCGCGCCCGTATTCGAGCATGGCGCGCAGTCCCTCGGTGCGGAGCGGCGAAAGCGTGCGGATGTTGATCTGACCGCCCATGGTGTTGCGTCCGTTGAGAACGGCCTGCGCTCCGCGGAGCACCTCTATGCTTTCGATGTCGGCGAGGTCGAAATCATAGTTATCCTTGTTGAGATACGGGATGTTGTCGACGGTGAGCCCGACAACGGGCTGGTCGATGCGCGCTCCGAGACCGCGGACGTAGATGGAGGAAGTCATCCGCGAACCATATTCGGGCATGTAGAAGTTCGGCGCCACTATGCTCACTCCCTTGGCGGCATCGATGCCGAGACGCCTCGCTTGCGCACCGGAGATTTCGGTGACAGCCTCCGACACCAGACCCGAGCCTGGTGTCTGTTTCAGTCCGAGCACTTCGATGGGGCGCAGCCGGTGGTTGCGCAGGCTGTCGGTGCCGGCGGCAAAGGCTGCGGCAGAGGTGAGAATGGCGGCGATGATGACGGCGAGTCTTTTCATGCTTCTTTTTCGGAAAGTTCGAACCAGCGCATTTCTTTTTCGTCGAGCAAGGCTGATATTTCGTTGTATCTCAGGTTTTTTGTCTTGAAGTCGTCGGGCGACGCCGGGCTGCCGGAGGCGAAAAACTCTTCGAGTGCCTTCTTTTCATCCGTCAGTGCGGCAATTTCGGCATCCAGCGCTTCTAATTCGCGTTTTTCCTTGAATGTAAGGCGTTTCGACTGGCTGGACGACACTGCCGGCTTTTCTTTAGGCTCCGGTCGTGTCGCTTTCAGAGCCTTTTCCTGTTCGGCGCGGAGAGCATCCTCATAGGCGCGGTAATCGCTGTAGTTGCCGGGGAAATCCTTGATGACGCCGTTGCCCTGCATGACGAAGAGATGGTCGACGATGTTGTCGAGGAAGAATCGGTCGTGGCTGATGACGATGACACAGCCTTTGAATTCGGCGAGATATTCTTCGAGAATGCCGAGTGTGATGATGTCGAGGTCGTTGGTGGGTTCGTCGAGGATCAGGAAGTTGGGTTGGCGCATAAGTACCGTCGCCAGATAGAGCCGGCAGCGCTCACCGCCGCTGAGGGTGTGTATATATTTCTGCTGGTCGGCGGGCGGAAAGAGGAAGCGCTGGAGATACTGCATCGGCGAGAGGTGTATGCCTTCCTTGAGTTCTACGTCTTCTGCAAATTCTGTAACGGCATCGATCACACGTTTGTTCTCGTCGAAGCTGATACCGTCCTGGCTGTAATATCCGAAGCGGAGAGTCTCGCCGAGTTCCCATTTGCCCGAATCGAGCGGAACGAGCCCCTGCAGCAGTTTGATGAAGGTGGATTTGCCTACGCCGTTAGGTCCGACGATGCCGAGTTTCTCTCCGCGGGCGAAAGTATATGTGAAATTGTCGAGTATCACTTTGTCGCCGAAGCGTTTGCATACGTCCTTCGCCTCGAATATTTTCGAGCCTATGCGCGACGATGTGTTTTCGAGCTTTATGTTTTTCTCTTCCCACGTTTTTTTCGACCGTTCGCGAAGGTCGTAGAAAGCATCGATACGGAATTTCGCTTTTCCGGCGCGTGCCTGCGGCTGACGGCTCATCCATTCCTGCTCCCGGCGCAGGGTATTGCGCACGCGTGCAAGCTCGGCATCCATGGCTTCGATGCGTTCGGCGCGGCGGCGCAGGTACATGTCGTAGTTGCCTTCGACCATAAAAACCTGCTCGTGGTCGAGCTCAAGAATTTTGGTGCATACGCGGTCGAGGAAATAGCGGTCGTGCGTCACCATCATCAGAGTGGCGCGCGAACGTTTCAGATAATTCTCAAGCCATTCTATTGTGGCGATGTCGAGGTGGTTGGTGGGCTCGTCGAGAATTATCAGCTCAGGTTCGGACATGACAAGGCGCACCAGCGCAAGCCTTTTGCGCTGTCCGCCCGACAGGTGGTCGACAGTAGCGTCCGCGTCCAGACCAAGACGAGTGATGAGTTGCTTCAGACGGTCTTCATAGTCCCAGGCATTGAGTTGCTCTACCAGATGATAGGTCTCGTGAATGATGTCTTCGTCGCCCGCTGCGAGAGCTGCGCGATATGCCGACACTGCAGTAGCCGCCGGGTCGTCGCCGTTGTCCAATGCTGCTTCCATAACAGTCTGCCCCGGGCGAAAACGGGGCTCCTGCGGCAGATATGCTATGCGCAGGTCGTTTCGGACGGTCACTTTCCCGCTGTCGGGCGCTTCCTCGCCGGCGATTATCCGCAGGAGAGTGGTTTTTCCGGTGCCGTTACGTGCCACAATGCCCACTTTGTCGCCCTGTTCGAGCCCGAATGTCACATCGGAGAAGAGCATACGGATACCGTAGCTCTTTGTGAGGGCCTCGATATTGATGATGTTTGCCATTTTTCAGTTCTTAGGACGGTGAAGGTAGTACTGCGACAGTCCCACGAAAAGTGCTCCGCCGACAATGTTGCCGAGAGTGGCGGGAAGTATGTTGGCGAAAATCATGCTTGCTGTGATGTCAGCCCCTTCCATCGCGGCAAGCGGGAGGAAGAACATGTTTGCCACGCAGTGCTCGAAGCCGAGTGCCACGAATGCGAGTACGGGAATCTCACAGGCGATGAGCTTTTCGCCGAGGCGTCGTCCTGCCAGAGCCAGCCACACGGCAAGACACACGCACCAGTTGGCACCTATGCCTTTGAAAAAGACAGCTGTCGGCGATGCCGATGTCTTTGCCTTTGCAATGGCTGCTATGGCATCCGGGTATGGTCCTGACGACAGTGTTCCGGGCAGCGAGATAAGGAAGTATGCCACGGCGAGACATCCGATGAAGTTGCCGAGCCATACGAGCGTCCAGTTGGCGAGGACGCGTCCTGCTCCGAGTTTTTTCTCCATCATAGGGGGAACCAGCAGAGCATTGTTGCCGGTGAAGAGGTCTGCTCCGAGAATAACGACAAGCATGAGCCCGATTGGGAACACCAGACCGCTCATAAAGCGTTGTAGTCCTGGATTGGCTGAAGCAGCTTCGGGGAAGCCGTAGCCGACGGCTATGGATAGTGCTCCGCCCAAAGCGATGTATGCTCCGGCGAGAATGCTGCCTGTCATTAAACGGGAAAAACCGCGGCGTGATGTGGCTGCGGCTTTGTTTTGTCCGGCGGCGGATGCCGCCTCAAGGATTTGCGATGGTGTGCGGACTGGCATGGCTGACTGGTGTTAATCGCGGTTGCGGCGCATCTTGCGGTGTGTGCGGGCGAGGCGCTGCGTGAATTGTTTTTCTACCGACTTTATTTGCAGAAGCTGCCGTGGTGTGAGGATGTTGCTGAACTTCTCGAAGTATGCCATTTCTGTCTGTGCCTCGCGCTGCTTCTGCTCGAATGTAGCGCGTGCGGCAGCTTCAATTTCTTCGTCGGTAGCCGATGGATTTTCCAGCACAGTGCGTTCAAGCTCGCGTATTTCCTGATTGATGCTCATGAGCTCGTCTTCCATCTGGTCGTAGAGCGGCAGGTATTCGCTGGCTTGTTCTTTGGTGAGTTTTAATTTTTTGATGAAGAAATCGTGCTTGTAAGGACGTATTTCCGCAAGTACTTTTTCAACGTCGAGATTTTCGGGCTGCTGTTGTGCCGCCGCTGATGATGCGCCGGCGACCAATACTATGGTCAGGAGCGCCGATGTGAGTATTCTTCTGATGCTCATGGTAAAATGTACGTGCTGTCGCAAGGAACTTGTTCTTCCTGAATATTAAAGAATTCGGAATCTTCATCTACCTCTCCCTCGTCAAGCATGTAGTCGAGAAGCTCGTGCGAACTAAGCTCGCGGTAGATATAGTCGTTGACGAAATCGTCCGACTTCAGCGCCGTGGAAATGACGGCGTTGTTTTCCATCGGTTCGAGTGTGACCTTTCCGCTGAGCATTGCGAACATCTGGAGCATCAGCCATATTCCGGCGAACATCGCCGCAAGGTAGACGTATGGTCTTACTTTTTGCCACAGAGTGCGATTTTCTGCTGGTATAGCGGCAGATTCGAGCTCGGGGCGCTCGGGCAGCAACTCGGACATGCGTCCGGCAAAGGACTCAAAGTATCCGTCGGGAGTTTTCATGCCTGCCGACGGACCGAGCTCTCTGAGTCGGGCGTTTTCGAGTATGTTGTCGTTCTGATGTGCCATTGTTTTCAGTTTCTCTTTTTTTATGACAGACGAAGGTTGTCAAGGTTTAATCGTGCTCCGAGAAATATTGTTCTATTTTTTTTGTAGCGATGTGATATGATGCTTTAAGCGCGCCTACGGAGGTTCCGAGTATTTCTGACATTTCTTCATATTTCATGTCGTCGAAGTATTTCATATTGAACACCAGCCGCTGCTTTTCCGGCAGCGTCGCTATTGCCTGCTGAAGCTTTCGCGCCAGTTCTTCTCCGTCGAATTCGGTGTCGGCGGCGATGCTATGTACCATCTGCGCCTCCTGGTCGTCGAGAGAGATGCTCAGACGCTTGCGTTCGCGTTCGAGAAAGCCGAGACTTTCGTTGATGGCGATTTTATACAGCCACGTCGACAGCTTCGCCTCGCCGCGGAAGTTTTCAAGATTGCTCCATGCTTTCAGGAACGTGTTTTGCAGAAGATCGTTAGCGTCGTCGTGATTGTGCACGATACGGCGGATCTGCCAGTAGAGAGGTTCTGAATATAGGCGGATGACATCACTGAAGGCGGAGCGCACGGTGGCGGGCTGACGCAGACGCGCAACCAGCTCATCGGTATCTTTGGGCAGTGCTGAAACCATAATTCTTTTTCCAGCCCAAAGTTACGAATATTTTTCGACACGGCATATTTTTGACAGGCAAGGTTGAATTTTTTTATCTAAAAATACCGATTTTTCAGCCTTTTCGATTTCTTCGTTTCTCCCATACTCGGCTGAAATGCCGGCAACCGGCAGATAATAGGCGTGCTCTTTCCGGAATATAGAAAATCCGCCCGGCGAGCAGTGTATCGCCGGGCGGATTCAAGTTGTTATTGCCGGTTATTTCTTTTTGTTTTTCTTGGCTTTCTTGCCTTTTACCTTTGTCGCTTTAGCTTGTTCGGAAGCTTTGAGGAGTTCCTGCAGACGTTCGGGATAGTTTGTGGTGATGAAATCTGCTCCGTTGTCGATGCACCACTGGAGGTCTTCGGGGCTGTCGACAGTCCAGATGTTCACAGTCAGTCCGAGGTCGTGGCATTTTTTGATCCAGTCGGGATGCTGTGTGCGGAGAACGTTGATATGGTAGTCGACACCGGTGCCTTTGAGGAACTTGATTTCCTCAGGGGTGTAGTCGCCGGTGAGATATTGCACGCTTGTGCCTTTGGGGGCTGCCTTGATGATGTTTTTGAAGCCGTTTTTGGAGAATGTGATGTAGTCTACGCGGTCGTTGAGTCCGTATTTGTCGACCATTGCGACGATTTTCTTGATTCCGGCAGCTTCGAGGCGGTTGTCGTCCTGCGGTTTTACTTCAAGGACAAGTTTTGTCTTGAGAGGCACTGCTGCCTGGAGATATTCTTCGAGTGTTGGTACGGTTTCGCCATTTGCAAGCTTCTGCTTGGTATATACCGACGAGTGTGTGCCCTGGACGTTGAGATGGTTGATCCATCCGTCATGGTCGACGACAAGCACGCTGTCGTAAGTGATCCATACGTCGAGTTCGGAACCATAGCAACCGATGGAGTCGGCTTTGACGAGCGAGCGGATAGAGTTCTGTGCCGAACCGGGAGCGGTCCAGTAGCCGCGATGTGCTACAACTTTAGGCTGTTCGGCGTACATCATGCCGGCAGCGGCAGCGAGAGCTGCTGCAAGGATAAATCTGGTGTATTTCATTTTGTCTGTGTTTTTGTCATTTTGAGTGAAGTTTCGGGGATATTGGATGTGACGAAGTCGACGCCGTTGTCGATGCACCATTGCATTTCTTCAGGGGTATTGATAGTCCACGCGCCGACAGTAAGACCGAGGTCGTGAGCTTCTTTGATCCACTGCGGGTGCGCTTTGAGCACTTTAAGACTATAGTAAAGTCCTGTTCCGCCCATGCTTTTGAGCTGCCCGGGCAGGTAGTCGCCGCCGGGGTAGTGGATGGGTGTTCCTTCCGGCAGAGTATTGCGCATGGCGAGAATACCGTTCTTCGAGAAGGTCACGTATTCAGCACGGTCTTCGAGCCCGTATTTTTTGACAAGCGCAATGGTGTTGCGTATCGCCGCCCGGTCGTTCTCATAGCTGTTGTGAGGCTTTACCTCGATGATGAGTTTCGTTTTCAGAGGTTTGGCGGCGGCGAGGTATTGCTCGAGAGTGGGCACGGTCTCGCCGTTTTCCAGTGTCTGAGCAAGGACAACGTCGGACGTGCAGTTTTCGATGTCTATGCCGTTGATAGTCTTGTCGTGATTCACGATCAGCAGACCGTCTTTTGTTCTCCATACGTCAAACTCCGATGCGTCGCTGCCGATGGAGTCGGCAAGCAGGAGCGAACGGATGGAATTCTGCGCTGAGCCCGGCGCCTGCCACAGCCCGCGGTGTGCCACCACAGTCATGGCTGCTGCCTGCGTTGTCACCGCCATGGCGACGGCTGCTGCTATGAGCGTCTTCGTAAACGTCATCGGCTTTATTTTTTAAGCAGTTTCTGCAGTCCTTCGGGGTCGTTGGTGGTGATGTAGTCCACGCCGTTGTCGATGCACCACTGCATGTCTTCCGGCTTGTTTACCGTCCATACATTTACCGTCAGACCGAGGTCGTGACATTCCTTGATCCATTCAGGATGCTTGCGGAGAACCGTGATTTTGTAGTCGATACCCTTGCCGCTGTGTTGCTTTATCTGAGCGGGGATATAGTCGCCGGAGAGATACTGCACGCCGCAGCCTTTGGGGGCTGCCCCGATAAGACAGCAGAAGCCGTTTTTGGAGAATGTGATGTATTCCGTGCGGTCTTCGAGACCGTATTTCTTCACTAATGCGAGAATCTGCGTGATGGCGGCTTTTTCGTTGGAGTTGCTGTTGTGCGATTTCAGTTCGAGCACCAGGCGTGTGCTGAGCGGTTGTGCTGCGGCGAGGTATTGCTCAAGCGTCGGTATCGTCTCGCCGTTGGCAAGTTTCTGGCACAGCACTTTGTCGGCTGTCGACGATTCGATGTCGACGCCGTTGATTGTCGGGTCGTGGTTCACTACGAGTACTCCGTCTTTAGTGCGCCATACATCGAATTCGGAAGCATAGCAGCCGATTGAGTCGGCTTTGACGAGCGAACGGATTGAATTCTGTGCCGATCCGGGAGTGTCCCAGTAGCCGCGGTGAGCGACAACTTTCGGCTGTTCAGCGTGCATCATGCAGGCGCCGGCGGCGAGTGCGGCGGCGACTGTTAAGGTTTTTGTGATATTCATTCAGTTAGAATTTAATGATGATTCTTGTTTTCTATTTCGGAGGTATAGACGTTGCCGAAGTTGTCGGTAGCGCGTACTGTCACTTTCTTCCAGTTTTTTTCAGGTTTGTACAGGAAGATATGGTCGTTGCGTTCCCAGGGGCGCGACCCCTTGTGGTTGGAGGGGAATGTGCCTTTCTGCCCTGTGACATGGCGGAGCAGCCCCGGGTCGCGTGCCGGTAGTGGCGCACGGTCTTTAGCCGGGTCGAGCATTGTTTTCTGACCGTCTTCATCGACCTCCACTTTCCACCGTTCGTCCCACGACCATATGTTGATTGCGATCTTGTTGTAGGGGGTGCCGGCTTTTGCTTTCGGTTGCCAGAGGACGGCTTCTTCCGGTGCGTAGATGCGCATCTGATAGCTGCGCGGTTCGCGGAAACCTTTGTAGTATTTGTCGACGAGTTTTCCGTCCGAAAAGCAGAACACGCCGTACCCTTGCGGTGAGCCGTCGTTGCATATCGGATACCAGAATGCGCCCTGAACGGCGCCGAGAGTGTTGTCGGCGATGTTGTCGGCGACTATTGTCGTGAAGTTATTGTGCGTGTGCCCTGTCAGAATCTGGACGTCGCCGAAGGGTCGCAGAAGCTCGAAGAATTTATCGCCGTTTACCATCGTGTAGCCGGGGCGGTTGCGACGTACGGACGGTGCGTGCATTCCGACGATGATTGTCTTGTCCTTGCCGACGTGCTCCAGGTCTTTCCTGAGCCATTCGAGCTGTGCTGCTGTCAGACCGCAGCGGTAGTCGTTGCGGTTTTTTACACCGCTGTAGATAATGTTGTCGAGCACGATGATGTGGCATCCGCCGATGTTCAGCGAGTAGTCGGCGGGTCCCATCGCGTCCTGAAATTCGCGGAGCGATTCGTAATTGCCCTTTGTGAGTTCGTTGTGGTCGTGATTGCCGGCTACAGCCAGCACCGGAATGCCGAGTCGGTCGATCTGTTCGTTGTATTTTCCGTAGAATTTAGGATTGTTCCAAACGATGTCGCCGAGGCTGATGCCGTATGTTTTGCCGGTATATGTTTTCATCGAGTCGACGAAAACCGGCATGACAGTATTGCGGAGGTCGTCGTAGTCTTTCTGATAGCCTATCTGTACGTCGGCGAGAGCGAGAAGAGTCCAGTCAGCATTTCCGTCGCCGCTGTGAAGGGCGAAATCGGCGCTCTGCTTCTTTTTCTTTGTGTCGATTTGTCGGTAGAATGCCGGGCGTACACCTTTCAGCGGCAGCTCTACATCGGACGGAATGCTTACGAACACAAAGCGGCTGCTGTCGGAGTCGAGGGTATATTTGCCTTTGCTGTCAGTGACAGTGACATCGCGCCCGTCGCTGACGACGATGCCCTGACGTGCTTTGCCGTCGACAGTTACTTTGCCGGTGACTTTTGTCGCAGCCCATACTGTCGCGGAGACTAATAGCGCAAATAGCGCAAAACTGATTCTTTTCATATCTTACTGTCTGTTACAGAGCGTTTTTCTTTCCGTTTTCGAAAGGCTGGCTCACAGGGATGGGGCGTGGTTTGTCGAGATCGACGATATGCAGTTCCACGCCGCGGTCCTCGATGGCATAAGCCATTTTGTCCGGTATGTTTGAGTCGGTGATAATCATGTCTATTTCGTCGAGGTCGGCGATTTTGCTGAATCCGCGGCGGCGGAACTTGCTGGAGTCGGCAAGTACGATGGTTTTCTGCGCCGTTGCCATCATGGCACGGTTGAGGTCGCTCTCGCGCATGTCGGTGGTGGTGATTCCGAAGTCGAGGTCTATGCCGTCCACGCCGATGAACAGCTTGCTGCATGAGAACTCCTTCAGCGGTGCTTCTGCAAATTTGCCCACTACCGACAGGCTGCTCTGCCGCATAGTGCCTCCGAGCTGTATGAGGTCGATCGATTCGTCGGCGCCGAGGAGTTCCGACACTTTAAGCGATGCCGATATGACGGTCAGACGGTGGATCGGACGTATGCAGCGCGCGAAGGCAAGGACGGTAGTGCCCGAGGCGATGATGATAGAGTCATCCTTGGTGATGAGACTGTTGGCATACTGCCCGATGAGCGCTTTTTCCTGACGGGCGAGATTCTCTTTTTCTATGATGGAACGGTTGGTGGTGTACGGGTCGATGAGGATAGCGCGCCCATGGCTGCGGTAGAGCCGGTGATTCTGCTCAAGCTCGTTGAGGTCTTTGCGTATTGTCACTGCCGAAACGTCGAGAAGGAGCGATAGATTGGCGACGGTTATTGATTCGTGCTTGATAAGCGTTTCGAGGATGAGATTATGGCGTTCTTCCTTGGTCATAGCATAAAGGGAGTGGTTGGTTTATGTGCGTTAGAGTATGCAAATTTAGCTATAATTTTCCCATTTAAAGCACGATTTAAAAGATTTTTAAATATAAATCTTTTGAAAGATAATATTTCTATGTCAAAACAAAACGTGTGCCGGAATCCGATTCCCGACACACGTCTACAGGTTGATGCTTATCAGATAAGTATGTGAAAGCTTATTTTACGAGTACTTTGCTTGCCTTGCCACCCTGACGGCGGATGAAGATTCCGTCGGCGGGACGATCGACACGTATACCCTGGAGGTTGTAGTACTCGGCGGGAGTCTGTGCTGCCTCAACGCTGCCGATACCGGTGGTGATGCTGACAGTCACAGCGTCGCACGGGCGCGATTCACCGCAGCTGTAAACAGCCGATACGCGGTAGGAAGGCTGAGCGGTGTCTGCCTGATGACGGTATGCTGCTTCGGTGAGAGGCGCTTCATTGACTTTTACGCCGTCGCAGTATACATTATAGCCGTCGAGTGTCGTGCCGGCGGGAAGAATACCGCCCGTTTCGAAGGTGAAGTCATCGAGGAATAGAGCGTAGGTGTCGTACGAACAATGGCGTATTGCAAAATATGTGGCACCCTCGGGTACTGCGTAGGAATATTCGGTCCAGTCTTCGGGCACTCTCTCGACATATGCGATCTGCTCAAAGCTTGCGGTTTCTGCATCGGTATATGATACAAGCACCTCGAAGCTTTCTGCATAGCCTATGGTGAAGCTTCTTGCCCAGAACGACACCGTCTGTGCATTGCCGCTCAGTTGCGGGAAGATGAGCCAGTTGTCGTTGTATCCGTCGCAGCTCCATGCGGTGAGCATGCTCTTTCCGCTGTGTGTGGGCGCATCGAGGCGCTGCTGTTCTTCAGGCATGCCGCTTTCGGAGGGTGTGAAGAGCTGGAAGGCCTGCGGCAGCGTGCGGTAGGGATTGAGGCTGTCGTCGAGGAAACGGTAGGTCATTCGTTTGTCGCCGTCGACAAAGTGGAAACCTCCGAAGTCGCTGATGGTGAAGTGCTCATACTCTTCACTTTCGAAGTCCTCGGTGCGGACAGAAACGCCGGTGAGCGCATCCATGTCGATGGCATCCCATCTGAGCGTTACGTCGCTGCCGTCGGCAGTGGCTTCCAGACCGGCAGGCGAAGGATACGTCGGGAACTTGACATTGATGGTTCCCTGTGCGGTGACATCCTGTTCGAGTCCGGCAGCGCTTGCTGCGAATCTCACTGTGAGTTTGTCGGCGGAGAGCAGTGAACTTGGTGCGCTGAAGCTTGCCGTGGACACTTTGCCGGGAGCGAAGTCGGGGAGGACGGCCGCTGATGTTTCGACTCCGTCGACACTGAATGCTACGGACGCTCCGCTTATGGGTTGTGTGCCTATATTCTCGAATGTGACGGATACTTCAGCGCTTTCGCCGGCCTGGACAGATGCCGGACCTGTGAGGTAGCTCACGCGCATGTCGGTGGGTTTGAGGTCGATGACACGTATGTTGTCCATGGGAACGCTCCATGTAGTATCGTCGGTGTTGTGGATGGCGCGTACCATCACGCCGACCTGAATGTAGCGTGCCGATTTATATTCCGACAGGTCGATGCGGCAGAGAGTCCAGCCGTCGGTGGAATTCTCCTTGAGGTCGATGCTGCGTACTGTTTCGAACGGTTTTCCGTCGACGGCGATCCGGGCGTCGATGACACTGCCCTTGCCCTGATAGTAGAATTCAAAGACAGGGTTGGCAGCTTTGCTGATGTCGATTTTCGTTGAGAAGAAGCCGTAAGAGGCGTCTTTTTCGATGGGCATGAAGAGGAAGAATCCGTTGTCGGCGTCCTGGGAGTTAAGGAATTCGGGAGCTGTGCCTTCCTCTGCGTCGGCGTTGGTCTGCAGCTCGTTGTCCAGTATTGTGCCGTTCATCATCTGACCTTGGCTGTCGGGGAACACTGCCCATGCCTGCTGGTAGTAGCCGTCGGTGAAGCTGTCGACGAAAGGCGTTTTCTCGGGCTCGCCGATAATCACTATGTCGGACGTCGCAGCGAGAGAGGTATAGTAGTTGTCGATGTCGGCTGTAACCTGATATGCGACGAAGTCCTGCGCGGTGGCGTCGCTATAGTCGAAGGTGTAGCTTGTCTCTGTGGTTTCGGCGATGGCGGGGTCATAGAATGAGCCGAAGGCGTCGAAGATATAGTATGTGACTTTCGACGGGTCTACATATCCGCCGTTCTCGCCTGTTTCTCCGACGGCGTCCCAGCTCAGGGTGACGTGTTTGTAGTCTTCCGAGAGAACGACTTTGAGTCCTGTCGGCGGCAGAGGATTGTCGGGTCCGGCGTAAATATCTTTGACAAGGACGGGGTCGCCGGCTGTTTCGCCGACGTATGCCACGGCTTCAAAGCGGTTGTTGCCGTTGTTGTAAATGTCGGTTGTAGTGAATGTAATAGTCTCGCCAGGTTTTACGTCCGTAACTTCCTGCTTGAACGCCCAGTTGGTTGTGAGAACGACCTTGCTGATTTCTGCGAGCGGATTGCCTGAGGTGGTGAGAGTCGGCGCAGTGTATGTTACAGTTGCGGCGAGCTCTCCTTTGGGTGCTGTCTGCACGCTCATCGTTCCTGCAGCCGCCGGTTCAACGATCGTCGAACTTTCGACGACGGATAGGTCGCATACTT
Organism: uncultured Porphyromonadaceae bacterium; assembly: GCA_900555715.1. Classification (GTDB taxonomy): domain Bacteria; phylum Bacteroidota; class Bacteroidia; order Bacteroidales; family Muribaculaceae; genus CAG-873. The sequence goes on from USMC01000011.1 coordinate 19,652, forward strand.
TCAGATTGCCCGATTTGGTGCGGTCGGATGTGCAGTGGATGCCGATGTAGTAGTAGCCTTCGGCGTCGACAGTGAATTTACCCGTCTTTTCATTGAAGTCCTTTACAGTTACGGCGTGCGGCTCTATGGCTGTCACTGTCATGGCTTCTGCCGTGGGCTCTTTGCCGACGTATACGCCATAGATTTCTTCGCTGCCGGCGGACAGCGTGCGTCCTTCCTTGATGGACAGGCTGTAGTCAGTGCCGCATTTCAGGTGCACGGGCACGCTGATGAGCCAGTCGTCGGAGTTGTCGAGTTCGGTCGGTTTCATGCAGACGCTGTATGTGGAGAAGCCGCCCGGTTTCCATGTCTTCGTGTCTTCGTTGGCATCGATGACGGTGTATTTCAGAACCTCACCGGCAGTTTTTCCGAGAGTATGCATGAAAGGCACTTCGACAGCGTTCTCAGGCGCGACAACGGGAGCGGCGGTTTCTTCGATGGAGAAGTTGCACAGCTTGATTGTTCCCGAATCGTCTTTCTTGCTGAGCGCATGGAAGCCGAAGAAATATTCGCCGTCGGCAGGCACGGTGAAGTCCTTCTCTTTTTTGACAAATACCTTGTCGTTGTATTTTATCGAGAAGACCGGTACCAGTGTCGTTGTCATTGCTTCTGCGGTGGCATCGGTGCCCATGCATACTTCAAGCAGGTCTTCTGTTTTTTTGAGAGTCATGTCTGTTTCAAACGACAGCTTGTAGTACTTGCCCGCCTCGAGCTTCACTGGTACGGAGATGAGCCAGTCGTCGCAGGCTTCGACGCCGTCGGCGTTAGGCGTCATGCAGACGCTATGCGACGCAAAGCCTCCGGGTTTCCATGTGCGTCCGTCGCCATTGGCGTCGACAACGGTGTAGTCGGCGACTTCGGTATTTCTACCGAGCGAGTGCGTGAACGGAACAGTGACGGCTTCGGCTGCCGCCTTGCGGAGCACAGGAGAAGTACTTTGCTGTGCCATGGCACGTTCGATTGCCGGAACAAGAGTCTTCATTTCCGAAGAGGTCGACCGCTGCGGCAGAGAGGCAAAAATTGCCGGAGATGCCAGAGCGAGCATTGCTGCGATGAACAGATGTTTTTTCATTTTATGACTGATTTTTGAATTGATGTTTCTTTTTGCTATATAAATTCGGATGAGTGCGCAAATATAGATATAAAAATTTATATTTTCAAGAAATTTGTATAAAATGTGTGGTGAGCCGTATTTTCGTGGAATCTGGAAAAAATTACTAACTTTGTGCTATGAACCGTTATGTCATTGTCATCTGTGTCGGTCTGGCTGCTGTCGCGAGCAGTTGCGGGCATTCGAAGAATATCCCTTCGAAAGCCGATGAGTATGCACAGACGGCGCCTGACAATAGAAAGAACGATAAAAAAAAGAACAGCTGGCGTCGCGATGCCATTGTCAATGAGGCGTATAAATGGCTCGGCGCCAAATATCGCTATGGCGGCGAGGAACGCTCGGGCACTGATTGCTCCGGTATGGTGATGCGGGTGTTCGAGGACGCTGCCGGAATCAGACTTCCGCGCAATTCCGCCAAGCAGTGCGACTACTGCCGTAAAATAAGAATCGGCGAGCTGCAGCCTGCCGATCTTGTGTTTTTTTCATCCAAGTCGAGCCGTGGACGTGTGACGCATGTAGGAGTTTATATAGGAAGAGGGAAGTTCATACATGCCTCGTCGAGCAAGGGTGTAATCACCAGCTCGCTCGACGAGAAATATTATGTGCGCACTTTCGTGGCGGCGGGGCGTGTGCCCGGCTTATAGATTATTTCGCTGCCAGGGAAGGCATGAACATCTTCTGATAGGCGAGCACGCCTGCCTGCGAGGTTTCAAATACTTTCCAGTCGTTAGCTCCGACAGGCACTTTGATGTGTGTGTCGTCAACGAAAGTGAAGAGGACCCCCGATGTTTCGGCGGTGGTGTAGCTCCATGTCTGTGTGTCGGTGTCGAAGTCGAGACGCACACTGCTGTTGTCATTGAGGCTTACGACGTCATAGCCTTTTCCGTCACACTTGACGAGATATTTGCCATCGTTGCCTTCGATGATTTTCTCTCCCTGTGCCATCGGGTTTTCTCCGCTCCAGAATTCGATGCTGTTGAGCACAAGGACGTCGGCGAGGATGCTTACTTCGTAGACAGGAAGAATCCAGAAACCGAAGAACACGAGTTCGTTGACAAACTTGTTGCCCACGTGGTTGTTCCACGACAGAAGGCGGTTGGAAAGCGTGAAACTGCCGATGCAGGAGTTCATTGTCAGCATGGCGGCGCACATTGCGGCGACCAAAAGACTTTTTGATGTTTTTTTCATAGTTGATAGTTTTTATTGTTTAGGGGTTTATGTCAGATATGTCAGGCATTGATTTCGCGCCGGGCGTGTTCGTAGAAATTTGTGATTCCTTTGACGTACGCCACGGTTTCCGTGCCCCGGCAATAGCCGTATTTTACGACTGGGTCGTTGTAGTACTTGGGATTCATCTTCATCAGGAGTGCCTTCTCAACGTTCCCGCTCCACACCGTCGGATCGTAGCCGTATTTTTTCGCCAGTGCTATGGCATCGTAGACATGGGCAATGCCGACGTTGTATGCGGCGATGACGAACTTGAGCCGCTCCTTGTCGTTGGGCACGTATTTCATGAGGTAGCTGTCGAGGTCGGTGATGAGACGGGTGGCGACATCGACGCAGGTCTCCGGATTGCTGAGTTTCGACACAGGCGTGCGGTACCCCCGTGCGGTGCTGGGCATTACCTGCATAAGTCCGCGGGCGCCGGCCCATGAACGCGCGTTTGGTCTGAATCTGCTTTCCACGTATGCCTGAGCTGCCATAAGCCGCCAGTCCCAGCCTATACGCGGGGCATATTTCTTGAAGATATTGTCATATTTTGAAATGTAGCCCTTGGAGAAGTCGAAGCTGATGGTACTTCCGTTTTTCATCTGTTCGAAGAACCGTTTCAGCAACTCTTCGTCGATGACTCTCGCCTGTGCCTCTCCGAACCATTTGTCGACGCTTTCGGCGAGTTTGTCGTTGCCTGGCGCGACAGCCCATGCCGAGCGTTGTTCGAAACTTACCGGAAGGCTTATGTCGAGGTCGGGATAGTAGGTCATGTTCAGCCGCGCTATGTCGCTGTCGACCACCGTAAGCGGTATTTTGCCCTCCGACACCATCTCCAGAAGATCTTCCGTGATGATAGAGTCGGCATCGACCTCGATAATGTTAATGCCGCCACCGAGCTCGTCGTTGAGGTTCTGCATACGCCGGAGGTACTTGCTGTCTTTTTCAACGTAGACGTCCTTTCCGACAAGTTCCGTTATGTCGGTTATCGGCGCGAGTCCCTGCACTTTTGGCTGCACGAGCACCTGAGTCGTGAGGTTTTCGGGTCCGCATGGCATGGCATATTTCTTGTAGTGCTCCGTTATGGGAACGGGATATGCTATGAGATCGACTTTTCCCGAATCGAGCATTCCGACTGCCTCGGAAAGTGTCCTCGCCACTGTCAGGTCGAGCACCATGCCGTTGTCTGCCGCCATGCTGTCGACAAGGGTATAGTCGATGCCCATCGGTTCGCCGCGGTAGATGAAATACGACAGCGGGCTGTACAATGTTGCCACGCGGAGAGTGTCGGGCAATGGCTGTGAGCTTGCATTATCGGTCGCTTTGCCGTTTCTGCCGCAGGCTGCGGCAAGAACGACAAGAGCTACGATGGCTATAAGGAGGGCAGGTCGACGCATGAGCTGTTTATGTTAGTTATGTCGGGCTGCCAGAGGCAACCGGCTAATATTCGAATGTTCCAAGCGGCGAGACTATCGTCAGTCGTTTGCTGTCGCTCTCTTCGATGCGCCCGATCACTTTTGCGTCGACTCCGAAGCGGCGCGAGCGCGCAATCACTTCTTCGGCGGCGGATGCGGGGCAGTAAATCTCCATGCGGTGTCCCATGTTGAAAACACGATACATCTCGCGTGGATCTGTACCCGATTCGCGGCGTATGAGTTCGAACAGCGGCGGAATTTCGAACATGTTATCTTTAATAACATGGACTGTTCCGACAAAGTTCATCACTTTTGTCTGCGCTCCGCCCGAGCAATGCACCATTCCGTGAATGAGATGGCGCATGTCGGTGAGAATGTCTTTTATTATAGGTGCATAGGTGCGTGTGGGCGACAGAACGAGCTTGCCGGCACAGACGGGCGCGCCTTCCACTTTGTCAGTGAGCCCGACAGAACCGCAATAGACAAGTTCTTCGGGGAGACCGTTGTCGTATGTCTCAGGGTAGCGTCCGGCGACTGTCTTGTTGAAGACGTCGTGGCGTGCCGATGTGAGTCCGTTGCTGCCCATGCCGCCGTTGTATTCTTTTTCGTATGCCGCCTGTCCGTAGCTGGCGAGACCGACGATGACGTCGCCGGGACGGATGTTGCTGTTGTCGATGACGTCGGCGCGGCGCATACGGCAGGTGACGGTACTGTCGACTATTATCGTGCGCACGAGATCGCCGACGTCGGCGGTCTCGCCGCCGGTGGAGTAGATGGTGACGCCGTTGGCGCGGAGATCTTCAAGTAATTCTTCGGTGCCGTTGATGATGGCGGAAATCACTTCTCCCGGGACGAGACGTTTGTTGCGCCCTATGGTTGACGAAAGGAGAATGTTGTCGGTTGCGCCGACGCAGAGAAGGTCGTCGATGTTCATTATCAGTGCGTCCTGCGCTATACCTTTCCACACAGAAAGATCGCCTGTCTCGCGCCAGTAGGCGTAGGCGAGCGACGATTTTGTGCCCGCACCGTCGGCGTGCATTATGTCGCACCATTCGGGGTCGCCGCCGAGATAGTCCGGTACTATTTTGCAGAATGCTCCCGGAAAAATGCCTTTGTCTATGTTCTTGATAGCTGCGTGGACATCTTCTTTCGATGCCGAAACGCCTCTGAGGTCGTAACGTCCGCTCATATTCTTTATTTTAGTTTTGCAATTTTCATTGGATCGCCCACAAGCCATAGTATGTCGCCCTCCTGGAAGACAAGGTCGGGCTGGGAGTCGATGTGTTCGCTGCCGCGGTCGACAGCCACGACAAGGACGTCGTATGTGTCGCGCAGCGACGACGACCGCGGTGTCTTCGCAATCAGCGGCGAGCTTTGCGACAGGAGTATGCTTGTGAGTCGTATTCTTGAAATATCGGTGTCGCCGTCGTCCGGCGGTAGCTCTGCTTCCACCTGCGGCAGAAGGCGTTCGATCTGTTCGTCGGTGCCTATCACCGACAGGACGTCGCCGGGGTAGATGCGTGTGCGACCGTTGGGTATAGGCAGATACTTCGCACCGCGCTGGATACCGACGAGGTTGACGCCGTATTTGCTTCGTATGTCGCTGTCCATCAATCGCTGTCCGAGGAAAGCGCAGGCTGTGCCGACGGTCATGTAGGCCTGGTGAAGATCGTTGACGACTGCGTTTTTCTTGCCGCTGCGTCTGAGTTCCCGCTCGTTGAGATTGTCCATGAATGTGTTTTCAATTCTGTTCATGCTCTTCCGCAGGCGTTGTGAGAAGACAAGAACGAGGAGGAGCACAACAGAGAGGAGCACCCAGAGTCCGACGTGCATGGAGTATACTTCCGTGAAAGTGTGCACGACGAACGACAGTGCTATGAGGAAGCTGATTATGCTCATGACAAGCAGCGGTATGCGTGCGGTGTGGGAATCGGAGATGCCTGTCTTGTCGATCGACACAGGCACTATCATGGCTATCAGGAAGGGCGACATCAGTACCAGCGTGACGGCTACCGACGACGGCGCTCCCCATTGACCCATCAGACGCATAAGATACGGCGTGCCTGCCTGGTGCATGATAATCTGGATGGCGAGAAGAACAGTGGAGTAGAGCAGTATGCGCCAGGTGTAGCGTTTGAAAACCCGTCCCCACGGACGTCCTGCCGCCTCGCTGTTTTCTGCTTCGCGTTGGTAGCGGTCGATGAGAAAATGCAGGCGAGCTGGAAGATGGCGTTCGACAAAATCTGCCGCAGGAACCGACATTTTGATGAAATATGGAGTGGTGAAAGTCGTGATTACCGACACTGCCACCACTATCGGGTAGAGGTTTCCGTTGAGCACGCCGAGCGACATGCCCAGCGATGCGATGATGAATGCGAATTCGCCTATCTGTGTGAGCGAGAAGCCCGACTGAATGGCTATGCGGAGGCTCTGACCTGTGAGCAGCATACCGGCGGTGCCGAAGATTATCATTCCGACGATGACAACGAGCGACAGGATTATTATAGGAGCCCAGTATTCCGCCAGTATGGCAGGCTGCACCATCATGCCTACTGAAATGAAGAATACGGCGCCGAAAAGGTCCTTGACAGGCGTGACGACAGTTTCGATGCGTTCTGCATAGCTTGTTCCGGCAAGGATAGAGCCCATTACGAAGGCTCCGAGGGCGAGAGAGAAGCCGCAGTAGACCGAGAACACTGCCATTCCTAAGCACAGACCCATGGAGACAACAAGGAGTGTCTCGCTGTTGAGATACTTGCGTATCCTGTTGAGCGACGACGGAAGAATGTAGACGCCCACAAGAAACCAGATGACGAGGAAGAATACCAGCTTGCCGACGCTGAACAGCAGTTCAGAGCCTTCCACGCCCTTGTCGACGGCTATCGACGACAGGAGCACCATCATCAGGACGGCAAACAGGTCTTCGACAATGAGCACCGCCAGGACGAGTGAGGCAAATTTTTTCTGACGCAGCCCCATGTCGGTGAACGCTTTGATTATGATGGTCGTGGACGACATTGAAAGCATTCCGCCGAGGAAGAGACAGTTGATGTTGTTGAAATGCAGTATGCGCCCTACGGCGAATCCAGCGCACATCATGCCTGTGACTATTGTGAAGGCTGTTATTATGGCGGATCCTCCGGAATTGAGAAGTTTACGGAAACTGAATTCAAGACCTAAGGAGAAAAGCAGCACGACGATGCCTATCTGGGCCCAGAAATCAATATTTGCCTCGGTGGTGACGGAGGGAAGGTAGGTAAAATTGGGGCTTGCAAGAAATCCGGCTACTATATATCCGAGTACGACGGGCTGCTTTATCCACTTGAAGAGTACCGTGACGATAGCTCCTAAGAGGAGAATAAAGGCAAGATCGCGAATGAGTCCTTCTATTTCCATCGGTCAGATGCTTAGTTGGTTGGCGAGCGATATGGCTTTAGTAGGACGCAGCTTTTCGAGCTGCGAGAAAAGCCTGATATAGTCGGTGTTGTCGCGTATCAGCACTACAAGGTTCAGACGTGTTTCCTGGTTCTCGTAGTCGTAGTCGACAAAGAAGTTGCTCAGGTGGATGTTGTTCTCGGCGAGTATTTTGCGGTAGTCGGCGATGTCGTTGAGAATGACTCCGATGCGTATGCGTATGATGCGCGATTCCGAGCCTCGGCTTATGCGCTTCTCAATGGCTTCGAGCTGCACGAGAATGAAAAGTATCAGAGCGCTGGCTACGATCGACAGCCAGTACATTCCCAGCCCGACAGCCATGCCGATTATGGCTACCATCCAGATGCCGGCGGCAGTGGTGAGTCCGCGGACGGAGCCTTTCATCTGTATTATGGCTCCGGCGCCGAGGAAGCCTATGCCGGTGATGACCTGTGCCGCTATGCGCCCGGGGTCACCGTTCTTGAGCCCGAGATACACCTGAGGAACATATATCGACAGGAGCATGGCAAGGGTCGCGCCCATCGCGATGAGCGAGAATGTGCGTACTCCCGCCTGCTGTCCTTTCAGCTTGCGCTCATAGCCTACGACAGCGCCCAGCAACATGCTGAGAATCAATTTGTAGATAGAGCCTACCGTATTTACCTCAACAGAGTTGATGTCGGTATATAGCTGCTGGAAAAATTCTGTCATTGAAGATTGAAATGACTTGAAATGAGTCGGAAATTATCGGCGAACAGCTCTACGGTGTAATCGCCCGCGATGAGCGGCGCGTTGACGTCCCAGTAGATTGTGACTCCGAGCATTTCTTCGCCTTCATATTCTATTCCGAGTTTGGCGGTGTATTCAACCTTGCCGCCCTCAAAGCTGAATGTGCCGGCGCCTCCGAGGAGCTGCCCCGACGGAGAAATGAGACGCATATATATCGTTTTCTCACCTACGGGGGTGGAGTTGTTCTGCGGGATGTTGAACCGTACCATCATCTGAACGGCTTTTGCCACCTTCTTCTCCTTTTTCCCTTTCTTGTTGAGCGGCTGGAGCGACATGCCGCTGATATTGAGGCGTTCGGCAAGCGTCATGCGCTCGCTGAGTTCTTTGTTCTTGTTCTCGGTCTCGCTGACGCGGTTGCTGAGGCTGCGGTTCTGCTCTTTTATTTCTTTGTTTTCGGAGCGCAGCTGTGCGTTCTCTTTGTTGAGCCGGTCGATTTCTTCGACATAATGCCTCAGCAGATTGCGCAGGGTGCTGATTTCGTCGCGCAGTTTGGCGATTTCTGCCGCACTCTTGCGTTTCTGGTTTGTGAGTTCCTGCTGGAGTTTCTCAACCTGCAGGCGTGCCGCCTCGTATTTGTTGTTGAGCTCGCGTTTTACAGAGTCGTCCTTGATATACTGGCGAGAGTTTTCGAACTGCTGAAATTCCGCGTTGAGGTCGTCGTAGTCGCGTTCAAGATTTTCCTGTGCCTGTGCTATTTCAAGCTGTTCTTTCTCAACTTCCAGAGCCTGTGCCTTTCTCACAGCCTTGACGGTCGTGAACACAAGCCATCCGACAAGAATAGCGCCGATGACGGTACCTGCTATAATTAGTTTTTGCCTGTTTGACTGTCTGCGTCCCGCTCCTTTTGGAGTATTTTGTGTATTTTCGCTCATCTGAGTTAAATTCTTGTTTTATTTGAATTGCAAAATTAATCAAATTCCATCAATTAAGCAAACCTGCAAAAAAAGACCGCGCCGTGGTAGCGGCGCGGTGGTATGACAGTGCGTTCTGTTGTTCTCGGTCAGAGACGTGTGATGGATTTGAGTTCAGAAACACCGACGGGTTTGCCGCCTTTGCTGTCGGACATTTCCGATTTTACTTCTCCGATGCCATCTGCATACCATTCGGTGCAGTACATCTTCATAATGTTGCCCCCTGCGCTCGTGCGCTGGAGATAGCTCACTTTGAGACAGTCGAATGTACCGGCGGGAACGGTGATGGTTTCGCGTCCGAGAACCTTGATCTCCCACAGGTTGATTTTGATGATGCTGGAGCCTTCGGGCGACTTCATCGTTAGGGTGAGGGTCTGGTTTTTGAATTTTGTTTCGGGTGTCATCCACGGACTGAGTACGAGGATGAGCTCGCCTTTTACGGTGATGTGGTTTTTGATTTCGTTGAGCTGATCGTCGGTGATTACCTGTCCGGCACCTTCTACCTGAGCTTTTATCATGTCGACAATCGACTGCTTCGAGTCCTCTTCTCCGGCGACAATGATCGCCGTAGTGGAGTCGTTGGGATTAAATGACGCTTCGGAATATTCTGTTGTCTTTCCCATCACTGTTCCGGGAATAGGGGCGACTGTTTCGATGCGGACGTTGACGACGCCGTCGGCTGCTTTTTCCGCTTCGATGACTGTGCTTGTCAGCTCGGAAGTGTCGGTTTTGCCGTTCTCGTCGGTAAGGGTGCGGTTGTATGTGAGAACGGTGCCTTTTTCAAGGCAGACGTATTGCGCGTTGGCTGCAAGGAAAGCGAGTGCAGCGAATGCAAGTGTGAAGATTTTTCTCATTGATATAGTGTTTTTGATATGTTCCGGTGCAAAGGTATGTATTTTCGCTCAGACGTAATGTTAAAAAGCGTAAATCATATAGAAGCTATGAGCCATGCGGTGTATGCGATGTAGCCGGCGAGTAATATGGCGCCTTCGTATCGGTTGATTATGCGCGTTCCCCATACTCTTCCTTCAAGCCAGAAAATGAGCGAAGCCGCAGTGAGCACTAACAGGTCGACGTTGCCGATGGTACCCGGCGAGAGGGGTGAGCATACGGCGCCGGCGCCGAGGACGAGAGTGGCGTTGAAGATGTTCGAGCCTATTACGTTTCCTACGGCGAGCCCTGGGTTGCCTTTGACAGCCGCCACGATGCTTGCCGCCAGTTCAGGAAGGCTTGTACCCATGGCGACGATAGTAAGCCCTATGAGTGCCTCGCTCATGCCGAGCTGTGAGGCAAGGGCAGAGGAGGATTCGACAAACTTGTCGCCGCCCCATACGAGACCGGCGAGTCCGGCGACGATCCATACTATCTGTTTCCATACCGGAAGAGGCTTTATGGTGGTGTCGGCGCGCATGGGCGCATGTGTGCCGGCGGTCAGATTGCGGTCTTCCTGCCGGTCGGCTTTTGCCGTTCTGACTGTGAATACCATGAATAATGCAAAAAGAAGAAGCAGGAACAGTCCGGATGTCCGGGTGATTAAATCTGTCGGAGTGCCGTCGAGAAGTCTGGAGTTTCCGAGCATAAGGAGCACTACGGCGGAGAGAAACATGAGAGGCATCTGCTGCGACATGACTGTCTTTTCGACAGTGAGCGGGCGTACGACGGCGGTAAGTCCTATGATTGCGAGGATGTTGAAGATATTCGAGCCGACCACATTGCCGACGGTCAGGGATGTGGCGCCGTCCAAAGCGGAGACTATGGATATGGCAAGTTCCGGTGTCGACGTGCCGAAGGCGACGACAGTGAGACCTACGGTGACGTCGCTCATGCCGAAACGGCGGGCGAGAGCCGACGAACCGTCGACAAGCATGTTCGCGCCGAAAAGAATCACGGCAAGCGAAATGAGCAGGAATAGAATTGACAGTGTCATTGTATTTGCGGTTTTCGCTGCAAAATTACGCAAAATAATTCCGGCAGAGTCATGAGAGTCCGGAAAAATGATTGTCGTGGAAAAATGTGCATAAAATGCAGGAAAAATTATAAGTTTGTAAGGAAAACTGTGTAATATTGTTAAGATTATACGTAAACAATTGGCTGGTTGGATTATTGTTGGTATATTTGCAAGCACAATAGGTCGTTTGCGGTTATAGGCAGACCTCCGGTACCATAGTATCATACAAAGTGCATAACACAAACCAATCTGAATGAAACAGTTATTACCTCTCGTCATGCTGATTCCCTGTGTGGGTTTCGCGCAGGCACATTTCAGTCATTTCGACTCGATTGAATTAGGTAAAATGAAAGCAGCGGAAACGGAACGTATTGCAAAAGCGCCGTCCCGTTCTCCTCTGGTATCTATTGAAAATGAGGTTGCAGGCAAGCCTCTTACAGTCTTTATGCGCATCAGCGATGATGCCACAGAAGAACGTCTTGTCAAGGCGGGCGCTGACATCAGTCTGCGCGCCGGCAATATCGTCATTGTCGAAACTACGCTCGGAGATGTAGAACGTCTCGCTTCCACCGAAGGTGTCGTCACGGTGTCACTGACCGAAGAATTGCGGATGAATGAGTTCACCAGCAATGTCGGCGTCGATCTCAGTCGTCAGTGGCTCGGACTTGAGAAGATGCGCACTGGCGCCAGCCCCCTTCCGGGAGCATACGCCGGCGAAGGCGTCATAGTAGGCGTTCTCGACGGAGGCATAGACCCCAATCATATCATGTTCGACGACGAAGACGGCAACCCGCGTGTGAAGCGGATTATAAACCACGTTGAAATAAACGGCAACCGTCTGACACAGAAACTTGAGGCTCCTGAGCGTATCAGAAGCTTCAAGACCGATGCCGACGGCAACACTCACGGCACGCATGTGATGGGACTTCTCGCCGGTTCGTTCAGCGCGGGTGAGGACGGTCCGGATTTCACATCTGCCGCTCCTAAGGCTGATATAGCCGTCAAGTGCGGTGTGACCGACAATGCGCGTCTCATCCAGGGTCTGAAATATATCACCGATTATGCCAAGTCGGAGGGCAAGCCCTGTGTCATCAATATCTCGCTCGGAAGCAACAAAGGACCGCACGACGGAACCGACGAATTCCCCGCCGCGCTGCAGGAGTATGCGTCGATGGAAGGTGTCACCATCTGTGTCTCGGCGGGTAACGAAGGCGCCGACCAGGCCTTCATCTACCATGAATTCGGTGAGAATGAAACAGAAATGAAGACATTCATCGCACCGAGCGCCTACACCGACTACCTCTACAGCCAGGTGACGATGATGCCTATGTATCCGCAGGCTATCGGTCAGCTTGAGATATGGTCGGATGATGACGCTCCGTTTACCGTTTACTACGACGTTTATGACATTACCGGACGTTTCCCGAAACGTCTTTCGTCGTTCGAACTCGAACCCTTCAAGACGGCATATATGTCATCCACGGGTCGCTCGCCGGTTAGCGGAGCGGATGTCACGGAGTTTGAGAACGCCAGTTTCAACGCCAACTACAGAGACAGCTTTGTAGGCGGCAACAGCGCAATCTATCCGGCGAACAACCGCTTCTACGCCGAGCTGAACTATCAGCTCGAATGCCCCGACGCCAACACATATCAGGGCGGCATAATGGGTATCCGCGTGGTCCCCTCTAAGCCCGGTCAGAAGATATATGTCTATGGACTTCCCATGTCCGGATATTTCGGATTCAGCCTTCTTTCCGGCGGCTTTGAAGCGCTCGGTTTCACCGGCTCCTATGCCGACGGCTCCATCAATGCTATGGCAGGCGCCAAGGATGTGATAACAGTAGGATCGTACGTCACGCACAATTTCAATCCTGAGATTTCCACACAGTTCACCCCCGGCACAACATCGACCTTCTCTTCGTGGGGTCATACACCCGACGGACGCGTGCACCCTCTGATTTCCGCTCCCGGCAATTTCATTGTCTCGTCGATGTCCTCGTATTACTACAACCTTCTCGGCGACGAAGATAAAAAAGATGAACGCGTTGTCTACTACCGCCACACCGACGACAAAGGTAAGGAACACTATTGGACAGTTATGAGCGGCACGTCGATGGCGTCGCCCTACATGGCAGGTATCGTGGCTGCATGGCTCTCCGCCGATCCCACTCTGTCGACTGCCGACATTCTGAGCATAGCTCAGGAAACAGCCACCCGTCCGGTGAAGACAAGCGACAACGACGGCACCGGCTACTTTGTCGATGCCTTTGAAGGTCTGTGCAAGATTCTGCATGTTTCCGGAGTCAATAATGTCGTCGCCGACACAGATGTTCCCTACAGTATTGTGTGCAACGGCGGTGTGGTCACTGTCAAGGCTCCGGCAGCGTCGTCTGTCAAAGCGGAGCTCTTCAACCTCAGCGGCGCGCGTGCCGGAAGCTATTTTGCCGACGGTCAGCAGCTCGTCATAGATGCCGCGCAGTTCGGCAAAGGCATATATGTGCTAACGCTGGAGATCGGCAATTCGATCTACTCTGAGAAAATAGCAATCAATTAATCTTTTTATTCATATTCTATTACAAATCACAATGCGTAAATCTATCTTTGCTACCGCTTCTCTGGCTCTTATGCTCATGGCGGGAACAACTGATGCGTCGGCAGGATTCTTCTATCCTGGCGGCACTGCAACGCAGAGCACTTTCAGCAAGAAGCAGAAGGCGCCCGGCGAGTTCCTCCAGAAAGCCGTCGACGCCAACGGTGTCATGACACCGGATCATGTCCTTGAAGCAACTCATATCAGTGAGTTCTCTGGTACCGGAAGTCTTCTGAGCCCGACCGGTGAAAACTGGTTCTATACCCTCGAATGCGACGGTGATAAAATGCCAGGTTCGAGCATCTACTATACCAAGTGGAACTTCAAGACCTTCAAGCTCACTGTATATGACGGAAAATTCAACATCGTGGGCTATGTTCACGGCAATATTGAATTTCCCGAGAATGCCTACCGCTGCAATGTCATTTATGTCGACACGCAGGTGACAAGCACTTTCTTCAACGTCAATTCGTCGGACTACGAAGTGATTATGACTTTCAACTTCAACCCCGATGAAACAAAATACCATTACGGTGCCAAGCAGTATTCGCAGGCATATACCCTGCAGACCGCTATGCCCGAAGAACCGCAGGCATATTTATTCCGTACGCCCGGCTCGCCCTCAGGTGTTATCAGCAACAGCAGTTCTACCTCGGAAAGCTATGTCCTGTCGTTCACATACACAACAACCTGGGATAATGAGCCTGCCATGAATGACAAGAGCACACTCTATGTCTACAAGCCTGTGAGCTGGGGTAAAAGTGAGCCCGAACTGATAGCCAAGCAGACGTCGAGTGTCACCCCCGGCGACGGTATGAACGAACCGAACCCCTTCTTCATCGTCGCTCATAACGGAACCATATACTCCGTGAGCACATATTATGAGAAGCCTCTGTTCGATTACTCAGGAGATGAAGCAGTGATGACTCCTGACAACCATTTCATCATCGAGCTCTACAAACCCACGGCAAGCAATCCTATCGTTTCCGACGATCCCGACAATAAGCCTGTTCCTTACAAGACTGTCTCCATTCCGATGGATAGCAAGACCTCCGACGGCAAGTACACCTGGCGCAGCTATGCCCTCGGCAACTTCCTCGGCGAGAGCGACGTCACATGGGATTTCTCCGACCCCAACGGCGATCCCTGCTTCATCATGACCATCCTCGATTCCAACGTGCAGGAAGAATCGACATGCTTCTATCAGGTGTTCGACATCAACGGCAACAAGGTGAAAGAGTTCGGAACAGCCAGCAATTCCTACATTGTGTTCCCGGCAGCCGACGGCATGAGCAAGCAGATCGGTTTCGAAGTTCTCAACGAAGACGGCAGCACTGTCACACAGCTCGTCGACTGGCCTTCGCTCGAAGTCAAAGGTGAGATTCCCACGCTGTTCGAATACGACGGCAATATCTACACACAGTCTTCCGTTCCTTCCCGCGTGCTTGGTGAAGGCGAGACTCTCTACGCCGCAAATGCCGTTCCTTCGATGGGCGACGGTGAGAGCGCATTCTGCTATATCGCATACTTCCGCGCTAACGGCGACCTGCATCACATGGACATCCTCAACCTTCCGGAAAACACCGCGAAAGCGTATGCTTACGTCGTGCCTGAAGTCATGGACCCGTATCTCTTCAATACCGACTCCAAAAACGAATACCTCATCTGGCTCTATTCTTGGAAGGACGGCAACAAGGTGGGCACCGATCTGTCGCTCTGCGTCGTAGATAACGAAGGCACTATCATCGCACGCCGCGATCTTCCCGAAGGACACTCCGAAGAAACGGCATACGTTTCGAACTGCCCCGACAAGAAGTTCATTGTCCTGACATGGCGCGACGCCTCCAAACGTGACAACCCCGATCTCCTTGAGCTCATAGGTCTTCCTCTGAACAACTTCGAAGGCGCCGGAACTGCCGCTGACCCGTATCTCATCCGTACTTACGGCGATTTCGACCAGATCCGCAACAACCTCACATCGCATTTCGCCCTCGCAAACGACATAGATTTCCAGAACCGTGCGCTCCGTCCGGTCGACGGTACATTCCTCGGAACTATCGACGGCAGAAATAAGAAAATCAGCAACGTCACTCTCACCGTCGGCGACCGTGGTGCAATGTTCATGCAGTTCGGTCAGCGCCCGGAAGAAGAAAACGCTGAACTTGCCGCAATGAAGAACATCATATTCGACGGCATCACCATCAGCCGCTCCGGAACTCAGTACGGCACAAAACCCTACGCTCTCATAGCTTACGACGCTCGCTACGCCGAATTCAACAAGGTGAACGTTCTCAATGCAAATGTTGAAATCAGCGGCATCAACACCACTTTCGGCGTCATCGCAAACATCGCCGACAATGTTAAGTTTATAGATTGTGCCGTCAAAGATGCGAACGTAAATATCGAGCGCGGAAATGGCGTAGCCGGTCTGGTATACGACGTCCGTCAGTCGCAGATTTCGAACTGCGCCGTCACCGGTTCTTTCAAGGGCCGTATGAATGTCGCCGGTATTGCCGGTGCCGCAAATTCCTATTCTACCGCTTTTGAAAACTGCCATGTCAATGCGACACTTGAAGCCACTGTCACCACTCTCGGCGGCATTGTCGCAGCCAACAACTCACGTTCTACTGTCCGCAACTGTATTGTTGAAGGCTCTATTACCGCCGACAGCAGTGTCGGTGCCCTTGTAGGAAGTCTTGCAGCACCTGAAGAAGTTGAAGCTGAAAACATCATCGAAGGCAACATTGTGGCTGTCGACGAATTTAACGTCGGCGAGACTCCCTCGCAGGCTCACCGCATCGTCGGCTACACCACTATCGACGACGGCGACCAGTATAAGTGGGTTCCCAACCCCGATTATGACGAGAACGATCCCAACTCTTCCGCCGGTGAATATAAAGAAGTGCCGGCTGAGCCTGAGACCAAGATCGGTGTCAACCACGTCATAAGCGGCATCGCACCCGTAGAGGCAACAGAAGGTCTTGCCACAGAAGGCACGACAACCGATTTCGGCGATGTCGACCAGGCATTCCTTCAGGACCTCGGTTTCCGCTTCGGCAACAGCACTGACGCTCCCTGGCTTGCTCCCACATGGATGAACCGCATCCCCGCTCTCTACTTCGAAAACACCATCGGTCAGTCTATCTCGTTCACTCAGGAAGCCTATGAAGGCAAAGCCGGCGAGACCATCAACGTTCTCGTTGAATTTTCCGGCATCGACCTGGTCGAAGGCTTCGGCTCAGGTCTGGTTGAATTAGGTTCTACAGACGAATCAGTAGCCTACTTCAACGGCTATATGGATCTTGTCAACGAATCAACCATTTCGATGCAGGTTGATCTTATCGCCAACGGTACAACAGAACTCTACATCGGAAGCGGCGCTGTCCGCGCTACTGCTACTGTCACCGTCACCGGCGGAGAAGAAAAGCCGACCATCACCTTCATTCCCGATACATATACCGGCGAAGTGGGCGAGACCATCAAGGTCTACTGCGACTTCCAGGGCGTAAACTTCATCGAGCTCTTCGGCTCGGGTCTGATGGAAATGGGCTCTTCCAACGAAGAAGTAGCAAACTTCAACGGCTGGATGGATATGGAAACGGAAACCATGATATATCTCATGGTTGACCTCTATAAAGAGGGAACCACCGAGCTCCATATAGCAGCAGGCGACGTCCGCGGCACGGCAACAGTTACTGTCACCGAGTCGACAGGCGTGGCAAATGTAAGCGTAAGCAACGTAATCACCTATGCTAACGGCGTTGTAAGCGCTCCTGAAGCTAATATCGTCATTGCCGATGTAGCAGGTCGTCAGGTAGCCGCAGGCTTCGGCGAACTCTCGACAGCAGAACTCTCCGCAGGCGTATATGTAGTCAGCGCTGAATTCGACGGCAATGTCAAGACTCTCAAGATAGTAGTCCGCTAAACCTTCTTTCATATAATTCAAGGCGCCTCCGCACACCGCAGAGGCGCCTTTTTATATGACATTTGTCTGTTGTTTTTTCTGTTAGGGCAAAATAAATAAGGGGCGGGGGCGTTAAATAAGAGCAGTCGTTTCTCCCTGCAGTGCGGGAGGTGATGCTGTGTCTTGTAATGGAAAAGAGCGAAAAAGGACATAAAAGCTTCACCAAGGCGTTTTTAGCTCTTGCTGCCATCCTCGTGGCGGTGAGCGCCGGTCTTGCTCAGTCGCGCACGGAAAGCATTCCCGCTCCTCCGCCGGCTTCCATGCCCCCAAAGTCTCCATGCGATAGTTCGCGCCTGCCGTTGCCCGTTGGTCCTACAGTGCCGCGCAGCTACGAAGACCTTATGCGCGACGAAATGGCATACGACCTCGCTTCGCCGTCGAATATCAAGACAACAGCCGAATACGACCCTGCGACAGGGTGCTATGTAGTACATACCCGCGTGGGTGAGTTCGACATCGCCACTCCTTTTATGCTCACCCCGGGGCAGTATTCCAACTGGCAGCTGCGCCGCTCCATGCAGCAGTACTACAAGGAGCGCAACATGCAGCTCATTACCGACAAAGAAAAGCAGCCGTTCAATATCTTAGACATGAACTTCGCTCTCGGTCCGCTGGAAAAGATTTTCGGTCCCGGCGGCGTTTCGCTGAAAACGCAGGGCTCCGTGCAGATCAAGACGGGTATCAAGAGCAACAAGACCGATAATCCCTCGCTCTCGCTGTCGGCGCGCAGGCACACTTATTTCGATTTCGAGCAGAAGATTCAAGCTACTATAGCGGCGGGTGTCGGCGACCGTCTGAAATTCAACATGACGTATAACACGGATGCTACTTTCGACTTCGACAGCAAGAACCTGAAACTGGCATACGAGGGCAAGGAGGACGACATTGTAAAAAGCATAGAAGCCGGTAACGTGTCGATGACAACAGGGTCGTCGCTCATCCGCGGAAGCACGGCGCTGTTCGGTCTGAAGACAAAGCTGCAGTTCGGCAAGCTCACGGCGACGGCGCTTATCTCGCAGCAGCAGTCGGAATCGAAGTCGGTGAGCAGCAAGGGCGGCGCACAGACTACCAAGTTCACTGTCAACGCCGACCAGTATGAGCAGAACCGTCACTTCTTTCTCGGTCATTTCTTCCGCGACAACTACGACCGTTTTTGCGCGCGTCTGCCCTATGTCGCTTCCGGCGTAAAAATCACACGTATAGAGGTGTGGGTGACGAACAAAAGCGGACGCTTCGAACAGGCACGCAACTTTGTCGGCTTCATGGACCTTGGCGAGAGCAGTCATCTTGCCAGCAACTACTGGACTCCGGATCCGGCTCTGCCTAACCCGTCGAACAACTCCAACGACCTTCTTTCCATCATCAAGAACGACTTCCCCGGCGCCCGCGACATCAACCGTGTCACGCAGGTGCTCGAACCGCTTTCTGCCTACGGCATCGAGGGCGGCAAGGACTATGAAAAAGTGGAGAGTGCCCGGCTGCTCAGCCCGTCGGAGTATACTCTCAACAGTACTCTCGGCTATATCTCTGTGAAAAGCAGCATAAACGCCGACGAGGTTCTTGCTGTGGCATACGAATATACCTACAACGGTCAGGTGTTCAAGGTAGGCGAGTTCTCTGCCGACATCACGTCGACCGATCAGGCGCTCTATCTGAAAATGCTGAAGGCTACGACAACATCGCCGAAGCTGCCCATGTGGGATCTGATGATGAAAAACGTCTATTCTGTGGGCGGATACCAGCTGCAGCGCAATAAATTCCGGCTCAACATCAAGTATCTTTCCGACACTACTGGCACTAAGATCAACTATCTGCCCGTGCCCGGGCTGAACAACCAGAGCCTTCTTCAGGTGATGAATCTCGACCGTATCGACAGCAATGAGCAGAGCAATCCCGACGGCTTCTTCGACTATATCGAAGGCTATACCATCCTGGCGTCGACCGGCAAGATTATTTTCCCTGTCGCTGAACCTTTCGGCAGCCACCTCGCCGAGAAGATAGGTGACCCTGCCATCGCCGAGCGTTATGTCTATCAGGAGCTGTACGACTCCACTATTGTTGTGGCACGACAGTTCGCCGACAAAAACAAATTTGTCCTCGAAGGCGAGTATATGGCGTCGTCGGGCTCTCAGATAAGACTCAATGCACTGAACGTTCCCCGCGGTTCGGTTGTGGTTATGGCTGGCGGCATGCGTCTGACCGAGAACTCCGACTATACCGTTGACTATGCCATGGGTATCGTCACCATCACCAACCAGAGCATCATCGACTCGGGTCAGAACATCAGTGTCACGCTTGAGAACCAGTCGATGTTCTCCATGCAGCGCAAGACGCTTCTTGGACTCGACCTGCAGTATCAGGTCAACAAGAACCTCAATATCGGCGGCACGCTGCTGCATTTTTCGGAAAAAGCGCTGCTGGAGAAAGTAAACATCGGCGACGAGACTGTCAACAACTCCATGATGGGTCTCAATCTTTCCTATAACGGCGAATTTATGTGGCTCACCAATCTTCTCAACAAGATTCCGACAGTCAATGCCACTCAGCCGTCACGCCTCAATCTGCTGGCGGAATATGCACGCATACAGCCGCACAGCCAGAAGTCGGGCTCGAACAAAGGTTCGTCGTACATCGACGATTTCGAAAGCACCCAGACAGGCATCGACCTCCGTTCGCCCTATTCATGGTTCCTCGCTTCGACGCCCTACGACCCTTCCCCCGATGCGCTCTTTCCCGAAGCATCGCTGTCGAACAATGCGGACTACGGCAAGAACCGAGCCTTGCTCAACTGGTACTATATCGACCGTCTGTTCACGCAACGCAACTCGTCGATGTGTCCCGGATATATAAAGAGCGACCTAAAGCAGCTCTCGAATCCGTATGTCCGCGAGGTTACTGTCCGCGAGATTTTCCCCGGACGCGAAACGACAAACGGCGAGTCGAATACCGTTCAGACTCTCAATCTGTCGTACTATCCCGACGAGCGCGGTCCCTACAACCTCGACGACGCCAACATAAGCAGCAACGGTCGTCTTCTCAATCCAGAGAAGCGCTGGGGCGGCATAATGCGCAAGATGGACAATCCTAACTTTGAGCAGAGCAACATCGAATATGTCCAGTTCTGGCTGCTTAATCCTTTCCTCGACCCTGAAAACGACAATCTTGAAGGCGGCGATCTGTATCTGAACTTCGGAGAGATTTCGGAAGATATTCTCAAAGATGGTCTGAAGAGCTATGAGAACGGTATCCCTTACGACGGCAACGACGAGTATCTCAAAGAGACAGTCTGGGGTAGAGTGTCGTCGCAGAATTCGCTCACATATTCGTTCGACAACAATTCCGGTTCCCGTCTGGCTCAGGATGTCGGTCTCGACGGTCTTCACACCGACCAGGAATTTGAATTCCCGACCTACAGGACATACGTAGACAATATCAGCCGCCGCGTATCGCCGGCAGCTCTCGACAGCCTGCAGCAGGACAAGTTCTCTTTTGTCAACGACCCCGCCGGCGATAACTACCACTTCTACCGCGGCTACGACTACGACGAGCAGCGGCTCGGTATTCTCGAACGCTACAAGCGCTACAACGGTGTCGAAGGCAACTCACTCTCGCCCGAGGACGCTCCCGACCCGCTCTATCAGTCGGCACGCGCCGTGCCCGATGTCGAGGATATCAACCAGGACAACACGCTCAACGAATATGAGCGCTATTTCCAGTACCGCATCTCCATCCGTCCCGAGGATCTGGAGGTGGGCAAAAATTTCATCACCGACAAGCAGGTGTCGGTAGTGTCGACGCGCGACGGCACCAATCCTACGGTAGAGTGGTATCAGTTCAAGGTGCCTCTGCGCGATTTTGAGAAGGTTGTCGGTTCAATCAACGACTTTACGACCATACGTTTCGCCAGAATGTTCATGACGGGCTTCAAGAAGCCTACGCATTTGCGTTTCGCAACTTTCGAACTTGTGCGCGGCGAGTGGCGCAGCTACGATTTTAATCTCAATACGCGCGGTGACGCTCCTGCTGAGGGCGAGCTCGACATGTCGGTTGTCAATATCGAGGAAAATGCGCAGCGCGAGCCGGTCAATTATGTGCTGCCTCCGGGTGTGACGCGTATCACCGACCCAGGTCAGAGCCAGATCGTGCAGCTCAACGAGCAGTCGATGTCGCTCAAAGTGTCGAATCTCGGCGCCGGCGACGCCCGTGCCGTATACCGCAACACTCAGCAGGATCTGCGCAACTATAAGAGACTGCAGATGTGGGTTCATGCCGAGGCGGATATTGATAACAGTACCGAGCTGCGTTCCGGCGATTTTTCGGTGTTCATCCGTCTGGGTTCCGATGTAAAGAATAATTACTACGAATACGAGATTCCGCTGGAACTTACTCCTCCTGATGAATACGACCGCTACAGCGACGCTGACAGATGGATTGTCTGGCCGCGCTCCAACTTCCTCGATTTCAATCTTCAGACTCTTGTGGAGCTGAAGAAGGAACGCAACCGCGCCAAGCGCAATCAGGAGTCGGGCGTCGGTTTCGGCACTCTCTATACCGGACGTGACCCTGACAACAACCGCAACCGTATCGCGGTGCTCGGCAATCCTTCGCTTAGCGATGTCCGTGTTATCCTGATAGGTATACGCAACAACTCCGCCACTACCAAGGCAGGTACGGTATGGGTCAACGAACTTAAAGTGACCGATTTCAACGAGTCGGGAGGCTGGGCTACAAAGGTGAACGCCACACTCAACATGAGCGATATCGCTACACTCAATCTCGGCGCACATGTGGAGAGCGCCGGTTTCGGCAGTGTGGACCAGAGTCTGAACGAGCGCCGGCTCGACGACTATGAGCAGTACAATGTCGCAGTTCAGGCAGATCTCGGACGATTCCTGCCGGAGAAAGTGAAACTCCGTGCTCCGATCTACTATTCGATGACAAAGGAAAAGACAACGCCTAAGTATAACCCTCTCGATCAGGATGTGCTGATGAAGGATGCTCTTGACGATTGCGAAACGAACCAGGAGCGCGACTCTATAACGGCATACGCCATAGAGCGCTCTACGGTTCAGAATTTCTCTCTGTCGGGCTTTAAGTTCGACGTGCAGAGCAAAACTCCTATGCCCTGGGACCCGGCGAACTTCACTGTCAATTTCTCCTTCACCAAGCAGTCGCAGTCCGACCCGACGACAGAATACGAGTACACCAACGACTACCGCGGTTCGCTCGCATACAGTTATTCGCCGTTCATCAAGCCCTACAAGCCTTTCAAGGGTCTCAAAGGCAAGAGTAAGAATGTCAAATTCCTCCGCGACTGGGAGCTGCAGTGGCTGCCTAACAACATCTCATTCCTAACGACGATGAACCGCAGCTATTACGAGCAGCAGACGCGCTCGGAAACCGACCAGATGTTCCAGCTGCCTGTGTCGGTGAGCAAAAACTGGCTGTGGGACCGCCAGCTGCAGGTGACATGGAATCTCACCAAATCGCTGTCGCTGTCGTTCTCTTCGAATACGTCGGCGCGCATCGAAGAAACCGTCGGCGCTGTCAACCGCAAGCTTTTCCCCGACAAATACCGCGAGTGGAAAGATACGGTATGGCAGAGCATCAAGTCGTTCGGCACGCCGTGGGCATATAACCAGACCTTCACTGGGCAGTATAAGGCTCCGTTCAATAAGATTGCCTTCCTCGATTATCTCACCGGTAACGTGAGCTATAACGCCACATACCGCTGGGACCGCGGCGCTACTATCGACGGCGAGAAACTCGGGAACACCATTGCCAATCAGGCATCGTGGACAGCTGACGGGCGTATCAATTTCGAGACGTTGTACAATAAGGTCAATCTTTTTAAGGAAATCAACAAACGTTTCGCCAATACCAGGAAGTCCGCTGCCCGAGAGCGCAAGCCCCGCAAGTTTGAGCGTACCTACGAACTCAAGCCGGACACGTCGATAGTTGTCAAGCACAATCTGCGCGTGAAGAATGTCAAGATTACCGCCCTGACACAGGAAGGAAAGCCTTTCCCGGTGAAGACAAAACCGATAGACAACACGAGTTTCGAGGTTCTTACCCGCGGCAAGGAGAACATCAAGTTCGTCGTCACTGAGATTATGAAAGAAGAAAAGAGCCTCTGGCGCAATGTAGGGGAATATGCTTTGCGTTTTGCCTTGTCGCCGCGAAGCGTGTCGGTACGCTACCGCAACACCCGCTCGCTGTCGCTGCCGCTCTTCAACCCCAATATCGGCGACATATTCGGACAGAGCAACGACTACGGACCTATGGCGCCGGGTCTTGACTTCGCTTTCGGCTTTACCGACGAGAGCTATATCCAGAAAGCGCTCGACCGTGGATGGCTTGAGACAAACGACGGACAGACTTCGCCTGCTCTGTGGAGCAAGACGAACGAACTCAACATCGAGGCAAATCTTGAGCTCTTCAAGGGCTTCAAGGTACAGCTGACCTTCAACAGGACAGACAACAGAAACTCACAGGTGCAGTTCATGTATGCCGATATGCCGACATCTCTGTCGGGCTCGTATACCAAGACGCATTGCGCTATCCTTACGGCCCTGCGTTCCTCCAAGGCTGACAACGGCTACTATTCGGCGGCATTCCAGCAGTTCCTCGATAATATTCCCGAAGTGCGGAACCGCGTGGAAGGGCAGTATGCACAGCTGCGCTATCCCGATGCCGGTTTTCTGCGCGGGACAGCGAACGCCGGCAATGTGTTCAACCCTGCTGTAGGGACTATCAGTGAAACGTCATCCGACGTTCTCATCCCCGCCTTTGTGGCGGCATATACTAAGCGTCCTGCCGCTAAACAGAATCTGTCGCCGTTCCCGGATTTCTCTTCCGTTCTCCCGAACTGGCGCATAACATACGACGGGCTGATCAATATGGGCAACATGCGCAATATCTTCAAGACGTTCACGCTCTCCCATGCCTATCAGTGCACATATTCCGTCGGTTCGTTCTCTTCCTATCTCAACTGGGTGAGCGCCAACGGCGATCTCGGCTTCACGCTCGATGAGTTGTCAGGGCAGCCTATACCTTCGTCGCCGTATAATATCACATCTGTCGCCATCACTGAACGCTTCGCTCCTCTGATCGGTCTTAACTGCACGTTCAAGAACGAAATACAGTTCAACATCGAATACCGCGACCAGCGTACTCTGACGCTGAACTCCGACGCAGGGCAGCTTGTGGAAGCTACTACAAAGGGAATTACTATCGGTGCGGGCTATAAGATTGTCAACTTCAACACAATCCTGAAAATGAAGAAGCAGGCGAATGTAAGCAACGACCTTACTCTCAACGCCGATATATCGTTCCAGAACAATCAGGCGCTTATCCGCCGCATCGAAGGCAACTACACGCAGCCGACAAGCGGCACGCGCACGGTAAACATCAATTTCACCGCCAGCTACGTCCTGAGCAAACGACTCACTCTGGCTGCTTACTTCGACCATCAGGTGAACACCCCGCTCGTCACCACAAGCGCCTATCCGACGACGAACTCGTCGTATGGCATCTCGCTCAATCTGTCTCTCGCGAGGTAATACCGATATAAGACATTTAAAAAGAAAGCGGCGCGTCCTTTCCGGGCGCGCCGCTGATTATGCAGATACTGGATTTTTTTATTTTACGAGGACTTTGCTGACCTTCTTGCCCTGACGGACGATGAAGAGACCGTTCTCGGGGTTTGCTACACGTACACCCTGGAGGTTGAAGTATTCCTTGGGAGCATTGGCATCGACTGCGATGTTCTCGACAGCGCTTGAGCCGTGTTCAACGATTGTGCTGTAAACAGTGCACTGTGCATTCTGGCGCGGTGCGGGAATCTCAATTTTGATGGTGCCGGTGTAGTCGTCATACATTACGCCGTTCTCCTGGTTGTCGTACTTCCATTCAACAGGTTCGTCGATTGGATATATCACGTCGGCTGCGCTGTAGTTGTATGCAGACCAGTCAGCATCGGCAATCTTAAATGCTGTGCCGGCGGCAATCTTTGTTGCGTCCTTGCAGTCGAACCAGTATGTGATACCGTCGCTTGTTTCCATCTGCCATAAAGCTTTTTTGTCTTTGTCTGCGCCGTCCAGCCAGTCGTTCATATCGCCGCGGAGGTATATCGGTGTGAAACCGACCGGTTTGAGAGTCGTAGTGGTAGCTGTTATTGAGGTAAGGTCTTCACTGATTACAAGAGTGTAGTCGCCCTTCCAGGGCACTGCGTTGTTTTTCCCTCCGTTGATCTCAAGCGATACGGGTTTTCCGAGGTTTGCCTCATCGAGAAGACCTGCAGCGTAGAGCGCTGCGGCGTTGAATTCGTCCCAAGTGCCCATAGCGCTGGACATCTTGAACTCTGAGAGGTTTTTGATTGTGACGGTGTATTTGCCGTTTTCAAGGTTAACGACCATAGGCGAGCCTGGTTCCCATGCGAGACCTTCACCATTGCCTACGAAGTAGAGCTGAGCGTTTGCGCCGAGTGCGACAACCGCAGCTGCTGCGAGTGTGTAAAATTTTTTCATGTAGTTAAATTATAGTGTTGATAAAAGTATGATATAATAAATTCTCTTCAAGTCGTGCAAATTTAATTCAAAACAATTATCCCGCAAAATTTTTTTCTGATAAATTTTATAAAAAAAGATTTTTCGCCTGTCAGAGCACCTGGCGACCGCGGAAATAACCGATGACGTCTTTCTGTACTTTAGAACGCATCAGATAGTTTCCGCCGATATATATGCCGAGCGCCGCCGACGCCTCGACGAGAATCTGCAGCCATGGTGAGGTGAAGGAGCTGCCGGCATAGAGAACCACGGGGATTATGAGGAGGGTCTGGGCGATATAAGGCAGCATGTCGGTGAAGAACCGGAGGATTCCGACGCCAGTAAGCCGTGAGGTGACTGCAAGCGATGCCGCCCATGTGACGACAGTTGCCACCAGCTGTCCCCAAAGGAGTATTTCGATTCCGAGGACAGGTCGCTCGGACGTTTCGAGACCGATAAACGGAAACGATGCGGCAAGAGCAATGATGCATACGGTGTCGCGCACCACTTCGAGCTTTACAATGGCGGTGCCTTTGCCGAGGGCGAGAAGATAATTGTTGTAAAGTGAGCAGAGGATGGTGAAGATGCCGCGCAGCAGGAGAATCTGAAAGAGCACTATCGACGGATCCCATTTTGCACCGAAAAGGGCGTGGAAGACAGGCGTGGCAAGTGCCGCAAGACCGAGCATGGCGGGAAAAACGACGTAGGAGGTGAATCGGTTTATCTTCGATATCATGGCGGAGAAACGCTCCCTGTCGTCCTGGGCGGCGGACAGCGGTGGAACGAACGACGAACTGAATATCTGGCTTATCGAAGCGACGCCCATTGTGCTCCATTTGTCGCTCTGCGAATAGTAGCCTAAGCTTGTCATGCTGACGCGGTTTCCGATTATGAAGGCGTAGATTTTCTGGAAAAGCGTATTCAGGAAGGCCTGAAGCATCATTTTTGAGCCGAGACTGAAATACGACTTTAATGCCTTGAACGAGAAGCGCATCATGGGGCGCCAGCGGCTCGACGTCCATAGAATGAGCGATTTCATGACAGAGATGATGACGCTCTGCCATACCAGCGCCCATGCGCCGAATCCAGTGAGCGCCAGGACTATTCCGGCAACTGCGCCTATGAAAAGCCCGAGAGCGTTGGATGCGGCGACCATGCGGACATCCATGGCTTTGATGAGCCTGTTTGTCTGCACGATGGCGGAGGCGTCGAATACCAGACACAGAAACATGACGCGCGACAGCGGCACAAGGCGCATGTCGTCCTGGAAAAGATGTGCTATCAGTGGAGCGCAGACGTAGAGGATTGCGTAAGCGAGCAGTGCTATCGTGATGTTGAACCACAGCACTGTTGAGTAGTCGAGCCTTGTGGGGCTCTTGCGCTGGAGCAGGGCAAAGGAAAAACCGCTGTTGACAAGAATTGAGGCGAATGCCTGGAATACGAGCAGGGCGCCTACAAGTCCGAATTCTTCCTGGCTGAGAACGCGGGCGAGCACAATGCCTGTGACCGCATATAATATCTGTGTGGACAGGCGGTCGACAAGGTTCCACTTCAGCGAGTGGGCTGTGCGTGTTTTAAGGCTGGTGCTTTGCGTGATGCTCTATCGTTATTTTTTTGATGACTGGTTTTTATCTGATGCTTGCCGTGTCGTGACTGTCGGCATGGATGACTTTTATTCCGATTCCGCGCTTTGTCACCTTGGGATTGCCGTGGTATATCACGCTTCCGTGACCGGCGCCGTATACGCGGAGTGCTTCCGTCGGGCTGCATTCGATGTTTCCCGAGCCGAAGATATAGCAGCTCATGTTTGTGGCGGTAAGGTCTGACGTCTGTACGAGTCCGCTGCTGACATTGTTAATTTTTGCGTTTGTTGCCTTTCCGTCGATGAGGATGCTTCCTTTTCCGGCGGTCACGGCGGCGTCGAGCTCTTTGGTGTCGAGCGAGTGTACTTCGATCGTTCCGTTGTCGATTTGCCGCGCTTTGAACTGCGGTGTCGGCACGCTCATGAAGACGCGCAGGAGCGAATCGCCGCTGTTTTCAACTTTATGCAGGGCTGAGGAGTATACTTTGACACGCGGAACGCCGATAATAGGGTCTTCTTCGGCGCTTGTGCGTATGGTGAGGCGGCTGTTTTCGTTGCTGAAGATTATTTCGGCTGCTATTTCCGGAACGCAGCTGAACACTGCCCATCCTGCTGAGTCGGGCTTGGAAGAATAGTCTACCGGGACACCGTCGACAACGACGAGTTCGCCGAAATCCTGCACCTGAAGCTTGTATTCGGCGGGCTCTGAGGCGAGGGCAGCTGCGACAGCCGCGATGAATATGGCGATGAGTGAAATTTTTCTCATAGGTCGTATTATTACTTCATTTCACAATCGATGTCCGGATTTCGGACTGCTGACGGCAGGATGTCGTTTTCTATACGTGAGAGTATGGCTTCGAGTTCGTCGAATGTCGATGCTTTGAGCATCTCGATTCTTGTGGCTCTGAATCCGGGTATGTTCTTGAACAGCGGTGAGGCTGCCAGATGCCGGCGTATGTGGAGTATACCGCGGTATTCGTCGATGCGTTCGATACTTTCGCGAATCTGCCGGCGCAGAAGTGCGAATTTCTCGGCATCGGAGATGACAGCCGTCTCGCCTGTGCGGAGGAGCGAAGTCATTTCTCGGAATATCCATGGTGCTCCTATTGATGCGCGTCCTACCATGACACCGTCAACTCCATAACGTCTGAAGGCTTCAATAAGTTTGGCGGGGGTCGTGATATCGCCGTTTCCTATTATCGGTATATTCAGCCTCGGATTGTCTTTTACGCGGGCAATTTCTGTCCAGTCAGCCTCGCCGGTGTACATCTGTGAGCGCGTGCGTCCGTGAATTGTCAGTGCCTGTATTCCGCAGTCCTGCAGCTGTTCGGCGAGTTCTGCTATTATCTTGTTGTTGCAGTCCCATCCCAGCCGTGTCTTCACGGTGACGGGTATGCCCACCGCTTTGACTACGGCACGTGTAATTTCCAGCATTTTGGGGATGTCGCGGAGCATTCCGGCTCCGGCTCCTTTTCCGGCGACTTTTTTCACCGGGCATCCGAAGTTGATATCGAGAATGTCGGGATGTGCCTGCTCCACTATGCGTGCGGCTTCTACCATAGGGTCGACCTCGCGACCGTAGATCTGGATGGCAGTGGGGCGCTCAGCATCATTTATCAGGAGCTTACGTGTGGTGGCGGCGATGTTCCTGATGAGTGCGTCGGCAGATACGAACTCGGTATAGGTCATGTCGGCGCCCTGCTCTTTGCAGATGAGGCGGAACGATGCGTCAGTCACATCTTCCATTGGTGCTAACATAACCGGCTGATTGCCAAGCTCTACAGTGCCTATTTTCATTCCTGTGTCTTTATTATTCGGATGCAAAATTACGGAAATTCGTCCGAATAAGCGCTATATGTTCCGATATATGACAATAATTTGTCAATTTAGCAGAATGCTTATCCGGTCTTAGGGGCATAAAACAATTGCAGGCTCGGCATCGGCGCCGACCCTGCAACATCTTGGTTCTTCTTTCTCTCTGCCGCCTGAGCGGAAGAGTTGTGCGTTCGCGTGGTTGATTAAGGCGAAAAAAGATAGGTTATGGTGAGAATTTTTCGGATACGAAATCCGAAAACGCTGCAAAGGTAGAGCTTTCTTTGCATAAAAACAAGTTTTTGTACCGAAATTTTATATTATTGGTTTCGTAACGAAATTTGATGAAGTGTTATGTGGTTTTGAAACGAAAGCGAACTAATCGTGTCAGGTATCTGTTGCTTGAAATAAAATGCTGTTTAGTTGGTTGTTATGTACTCATGATGTGATTTCGATCTGTTTCTGTCAGCGATAATGTGTGATAATTTTAAAATTTAAAAATGAAATAGGTTTTGTTTTTGAAAAAAAATTCATACTTTTGTAGCGTAATAGATAGAAATCTATCGGAACATAAAACCAACCTAAAACTATAGCCTTAGGAGAATACAATGAACAAGCAGCAGATCTCAAAAATCTATGATGTCATCATCATAGGAGCTGGTGCGACAGGCGCAGGCACTGCACGCGACTGCGCCATGCGCGGATTGTCGACACTCCTGGTGGAGCGTCTCGACTTTACGGCGGGTGCGACGGGTCGTAATCACGGACTGCTTCATAGTGGAGCCCGCTATGCCGTCACCGACAGCGAGTCGGCGACAGAATGTATCAAAGAGAACATGATTCTGCGGCGTATAGCGAGAAACTGCGTGGAGGATACCGGCGGTTTCTTTGTCACCCTGCCGGAGGACGACCTCGACTATCAGAAGCTTTTTGTCGAATCGTGCCTTAAAGCGGGCATCAGCGCCGAGGTGGTTGACCCCAAACAGGCAATTGCCATGGAGCCTGCCATCAACAAGGATATCATAGGCGCTGTGAAGGTACCGGACGGCGCAGTAGACCCCTTCCGTCTGACAACAGCGAACGTCATCGATGCCAAACGTCACGGCGCCGATGTGATGACATATCATAAAGTCGAGGATCTTCTCTGTACGGCAGGGCGCGTCCATGGTGTCAAAGTGCGCGACGCGCGCACGGGTGAACTCAAGGATATCGAGGCGCGTCTGGTTATCAATGCCGGCGGCATCTGGGGACACGAGATAGCTGCGAAGGTTGGCATCAAGATAAATATGTTCCCTGCCAAAGGAGCTCTTCTCATTTTCGGACACCGCGTCAATAACATTGTCATCAACCGCTGCCGCAAGCCGGCGGATGCCGATATTCTTGTGCCGGGCGACACTATTTCGCTCATCGGCACAACCTCAAGCCGTGTGCCCTACGACAGCGTCGACAACATGGAGGTGACGCAGGAAGAAGTCGACATACTCCTCCGTGAAGGAATGCAGATAGCTCCCTCGCTCGCCTATACGCGAATCCTGCGTGCCTATGCCGGTGTGCGTCCGCTTGTGGCTGCCGACAACGACCCGTCGGGGCGCAGCATAAGCCGTGGCATTGTATGCCTCGATCATGCCAAGCGCGACGGTGTCGAGGGCTTCATCACCATAACAGGCGGCAAGCTTATGACATACCGTCTTATGGCGGAATGGGCGACAAACATGGCATGCGAGAAGCTTGGTGTGAATGCACCATGCGAGACTGCTGAGAAGTATCTTCCCGGTTCAGAACCCGAGAGCAGCGTTCAGCACAGGGAAAAACCTCATACCATCGCTCTGAGTACCGAACAGCTTGCTATCGAAGGACGTCACGGCACTCTGTCCGACCAGATACCGACCGATATCAACGACGATGCGCTTGTGTGCGAATGCGAGAATGTGTCGGTAGGTGAGATAAAATATGCCATCGACAAGCTCCATGTCGACAATCTTGTCAATCTCCGCCGCCGCACGCGCCTCGGAATGGGAACATGTCAGGCAAACATCTGCGCCTGCCGTGCCTCGGCAATCATGTCGAAACGCTTCGGTCAGGTAACGGCTCTTTCCGACCTCGAGAACTTCGTGAACGAACGCTGGAAAGGCATGCGTCCTGTAGCCTGGGGGCAGACACTCGCCGAGGCGAACTTCATGTCCTGGATATATGAGGACCTCTGCGGACTCGGCAATATCAACAAACAAACAATCTGCGACAACAAATGAAATACGATACTATTATAATAGGTGGCGGATTGAGCGGTCTTGTTGCCGGAATCGCGCTTGCAAAGCAGAATAAGCGTGTCGCCATAGTGTCGCTCGGACAGAGCGCTCTTCATTTCAGTTCGGGCTCTTTCGGACTCTTCGGAACTGATGCCGACGGAAAAGCCGTTGAAGATCCTTTCTCCGCCCTCGCCGCTCTTCCGGCGTCGCATCCTTATGCCATGCTCGGCGCCGACCGCGTGAAAGAACTGGCGTCGACTGTAAAAGACTTCTTCGCCGAGGCAGGAATCAGCCTGCGCGGCGAAAACCACCGCAACAGCGAGCGGCTGACGCCCACAGGCGATTTCAGACGCTGCTGGCTCACCCTCGACGACTTCCCTACGCGCGACGACCTTGGCAAATATAAGAATGTGGCGATAGTCAGCGTGCTTTCCTATCTCGATTTTTATCCCGATTTCATCGCTGCCGGTCTTAAAAAAATCGGTATCGAGTCGTCGGTATCATACGTTACGACAGCCGAAATCGACCGTCTGCGCAAGAGTGTGGCGGAGATGCGTGCCACGTCGCTCGGACGTCAGCTCCACGGTCGTGCCCTCGACGACTTCGCTGCTGCTGTCGCCAAAGCGGCAGGCGATGCCGATGCTATTCTCATACCCGCCGTCGTCGGCATGGACACTGACGAACCTCTGCGCCAGCTGCGCGAGAAGGTCGGCAAACCGCTCTACTGTGTGGCTACGACGCCTATGAGTGTCGTCGGACAGCGTATGCAGACACAGCTGCGCCGCCGTTTCGAACGTCTCGGAGGCACATACATGCTCGGCGACACAGTCAGCGAAGGTCGCATAAGCGATGCCGGAGAGCTGGAATATGTGCGCACAGTGAATTTCGGCGAAGAAAAGCTTGTTGCAGATAACTATATTCTTGCCACCGGCAGCTTCTTCAGCCGTGGCGTCGTTGCGGAGCCACACCGCATCTACGACCCCGTTTTCGACCTTGACGTCGATGTGGACGGTGACAGGGACAAATGGTTCGAACGTAACATCTTCAACGAACAGCCATATATGAAGTTCGGCGTCGCTGTCGACAAAGACTTCCACCCCCGAAAGGGCGGACGCACTGTTAAAAACCTATATGCCGTCGGTGCTGTCATCGGCGGTCACAACGCGCTCAAGGAGGGTTCGGGTGCCGCTACATCAATCCTAACCGCAATGCACGTTGCCGATATCATCCAGAAAAACAAGTAAGCGATGGAAGAGTATCAGATACATAATAAGAGCCGCGATAATTTCGAGCAGTGCATCAAGTGTACTGTCTGCACGGTCTATTGCCCTGTTCTCGCTGTCAATCCCGACTATCCCGGACCGAAGCAGGCAGGTCCCGACGGCGAACGTTACAGGTTGAAAAATCCCGAGTTCTACGACTATGCGCTCAAATATTGCCTCAACTGCAAGCGCTGCGAGGTTGCTTGTCCGTCGAATGTCAAGATCGGCGACATCATCCAGCGTGCGCGTCTCACCTACGACAAGAAGCCCGTAAAGCTCCGCGACCGCCTTCTTGCATCT
Source organism: uncultured Porphyromonadaceae bacterium (assembly GCA_900555715.1). GTDB lineage: Bacteria > Bacteroidota > Bacteroidia > Bacteroidales > Muribaculaceae > CAG-873. The sequence continues at coordinate 52,790 of USMC01000011.1, forward strand.
ACCGACTTTGTCGGTACGATGGCGTCGGCTTTCGCGCCCATAACTAACTTCACCCTCGGCTTGAAGCCTGTGAAGGCGGTGATGGACGCCACCATAGGCGTCGACAAACACCGCACTTTCCCCAAATATTCGGGAACGAAGTTCGTGACGTGGTTCAAAGGCGTTGAGAATGAGCAGAAAGCATATCCGAAGCAGGTCGCTTATTTCCATGGCTGCTATGCCAACTACAACTACCCCAAGCTTGGTCAGGACTTTGTCAAGGTGATGAATGCCATAGGCTATGGCGTGCAGCTGCTTGAGAAAGAAAAATGCTGCGGTGTAGCTAAAATCGCCAACCGGCTCATTGACAAGGCTAAAAAGGATGCCGAGCTCAATATCACCAGCATCCGTCATGCTGTCGTCGATAAAAAACTGCCCTTGCTCGGAACAAGCTCCACCTGCATGTTCACCATGCGCGACGAGTATCCGCATCTTCTCGGCATCGACAACGCCGATGTACGCGACAGCATGATGCTTGCCACAGTCTTTCTCTATCGTCTGATAGAAGAAGGAAGGGTGAAACTCGCCTTCCGTCCCGATTTCAGGAAGCGCATCGCATATCATACACCCTGCCACATGCAGAAGCTCGGCTGGGCTGTCTACAGTGTTGAGTTGCTCCGTATGATTCCCGGTCTCGATCTTGTCAAGCTCGAACAGCAGTGCTGCGGAATCGCCGGAACGTACGGCTTCAAGAAAGAGATGTACTCTTCCTCTATGGCGATAGGCAAGACGCTCTTCGACATGATAAAGGAAGAGAAAGTGGACAGTGTCGCCACCGACTGCGAGACATGCAAGTGGCAGATTGAGACCGGTACCGGTCTGACCGTCGACAATCCTATCAGCATCATTGCCGATGCGCTCGATGTGGAGGCGACGAAGAGATTAAACAGACATTGAGGTATGAGAAAACCAATCATTTCCTCATGTCTTCTTCTGTCGCTTGCCGGAGCTTTTGCTGCCGAGACTGTCACGTCGCCCGACGGCAGGTTCGCGCTCAGCTTCGACCTCGACGGCAACGGACAGCCTGTCTATTCCCTGAACCTTGAGGGCAAGGAAATAGTCAGACCCGGCAAACTCGGCTTCAGGCTCAGGGGGGCTGACGATCTTGTGTCGGGATTCACCCTTGCAGGTGTCGACACGACGTCGTTCGACCAGACGTGGAAGCCTGTCTGGGGTGAGGAGTCAGAGATACGCAACAACTATAAGGAGATGCTTGTCAGGCTTGAACAGCCTGCATCCGGACGCCGGATGAATATCCGCTTCCGTGTGTTCGACGACGGCATGGGATTCCGCTACGAGTTCCCTCGCCAGAAAGCGCTTGCGCATTTTGAGATAGCCGACGAGCTCACCGAATTCGCCATGCCGGGCGATATGGAGGCTTACTGGATTCCCGCCGACTGGGATTCGCAGGAGTACGACTATACCCGCTGCCGCCTGTCCGAAATCCGCCGTGAGATGATCGACCCCGCCACAGGGAAGAAGAAATGGGCAGAATCAGTATCGCCGACCGGCGTACAGACAGCTCTGATGCTTCGCGGCGACGATGGTCTGTATATGAACCTTCATGAAGCGGCGCTGGTGGACTATCCCGCCATGCATCTTGAACTCAACGACACTACAATGACGTTCAAGGCTTTTCTGTGTCCGAACGCCGACGGCTATATGGCTGACATACAGACCGAGTTCAACACGCCGTGGCGTACGGTCATAGCCTCTCACGACGCCGGGGATATCCTTGCCTCGCGCATCACATACAATCTCAACGAGCCTTGCAAGATCGAGGATACATCGTGGATAAGACCTATTAAATATATAGGTGTGTGGTGGGAGATGATTACAGGCAAGAGCGACTGGAGTTATACCTACGATCTTCCCAACATCCATATCGACCGTCCGGAAGACTATAAGAACGCAAAGCCTCACGGTCGGCACGGCGCCACAACGGAGAATGTGAAGCGCTACATCGACTTTGCCGCCAAGCATGGTTTCGATGCCGTGCTTGTCGAAGGCTGGAACATAGGCTGGGAAGACTGGGTAGGCAACTACAAGGATGAGGTGTTCGACTTTGTCACTCCCTATCCCGACTTCGACCTTCCCGCCGTCCGCGATTATGCGAAGGAGAAAGGCGTCGAGCTGATAATGCACCACGAGACGTCGAGCTCAGTACGCAACTACGAGCGCCGCATGGACGAAGCATATAAGTTCATGAAAGACAACGGATATAACGCTGTCAAGAGCGGCTATGTAGGACGTCAGGCGCTTCCGCACGGCAACGGGCACTACAACCAGTGGCTCGTGAACCACTATCTGCACGCTGTCAGGAAGGCGGCTGACTATAAGATTATGGTAAATGCCCACGAGGCTGTCCGCCCGACGGGGCTTGCACGCACATATCCCAACCTCATAGGCAATGAGAGCGCGCGCGGCACCGAATATCAGGCTTTCGGCGGCAACAAACCGTCGCATACCACAATTCTTCCCTTCACCCGTCAGATAGGCGGTCCGATGGACTATACTCCGGGCATATTCGTGAACGACCTCAGCACGTTCTCAAATAACAAGTCGTGGGTGAACACCACTCTTGCCAATCAGCTGTCGCTGTATGTGACAATGTACAGCCCCCTGCAGATGGCTGCTGACTTCCCCGAGCACTACGACATGTTCCCCGATGCATTCCGGTTCATCAAGGATGTCGCTCTCGACTGGGACCGCAGCTGGTATCTTGAGGCAGAGCCGATGGAGTATGTCACCGTCGCCCGCAAGGAAAAAGGCGCCGACCGCTGGTTCGTCGGCGGCACAAACGGCGAGGAGCCGCGGCAGGCGACTGTCGATTTCTCCTTCCTGCCCAAAGGCAAGTATAAAGTTCAGATCTACCGCGACGGCAAGGATGCCCACTACCGCAACAACCCGCAGAGCTATGTCGTAGAAGAGAAAAACATCACCGAGAAGACAAAGCTCCGCATATATGAAGCTGCCGGAGGCGGTTTTGCAATGACAATCACACCAATTATTAAATAAACCTGTCTAACACCATCACATTCCAATGGCAAAAGAAAATATTTTTGGCGACTGGAAGCCGGAGACAATAAAGAAATACAAGAGCTGGCAGTTCCGCACCATTCTTGTGTCGATGATAGGCTACGCCATCTATTACTTCGTCCGCAAGAATTTCTCCATCGCCATGCCCGGTCTTACCGCGCAGTATGGCATTTCCAACACAAGTTTCGGTATCATCATCGGTATCGGTTCGCTCGTGTACGGATTATCACGTTTCATCAACGGTTTTGTCGTCGACAAGATAAGTTCGCGCCTTGTCATGGCTGTCGGACTTCTGCTGTGCGCGGCATGTAACTTCGCCTTCGGCTTCGGTGTAAACATCACCTCGTGGATAACGGGTGTCGACGCCGGTCCCGACTTCCTCAATATGCTCATCCTCGTGATGGCGGTTACCATCATCCTCAACCAGTATTTCCAGGGCATCGGCTATCCTCCGTGCGCACGCATTCTTCCGTCGTGGATTCATCCGTCGGAACTGGCTACAAAGATGTCGATCTGGAATACGTCGCACTCCATCGGTGCCGGCGCGGCAGTGCTGTTCTGCGGCGTCATAATGGGTCACATGGGACGCGACATGAGTTCCGATCCCGCCATTATCAGCACTATAGCAAACAATCTTAACCTCGACCCCTCCAATGCCGAGAACATGAAGCAGATTCTGAGCTACGCTTCCCACTGGGATGCATGGCGCTGGTGCTTCTGGATTCCGGCAATCATAGCTGTGGCAGGCGCGCTGTGGCTGTATATAGGTCTGCGCGACGACCCTCGCTCGGTAGGTCTTCAGGAGCTTCCCGGAACAAAGACCGGCAAGGCTGCCGGAAAGAAATCGACTTCGCAGTCGAAGTTCCTCAAGGCAATGGTCTGGACAAACCGCTGGATATGGACTCTCTGCATCGCCAATGTGTTTGTCTATGTCATGCGCATGGGTATTCTCGACTGGGGTCCCAAATTCCTCACAGAGGAGCGTGGCATGTCAATCGAAATGGCAGCGGCGACAGTCGCCATCTTTGAAATGTGCGCCATTGTCGGCACCATAGCCGCCGGCTGGGCTACCGATCATATCTTCAAGGGCAAGGCACACCGCATGTGCCTCGTCTGTATGGTAGGCGCCGTCGTCTTCATGTCGCTCTTCATCTTCATCACCGCAATACCGACAGCCGTTTCCATCGCTCTTCTTGCAGCCGCCGGATTCTTCATCTACGGTCCGCAGGCACTCATCGGCATCGCTTCCGCCAACCAGGCAACCAAGGACGCTTCGGCGACAGCCAACGGTCTTGCCGGTATCTTCGGCTATGTAGGTTCCTTCCTTTCCGCTATCGGCATCGGCATTATCTCCGACCACTACGGATGGAACACCGTGTTCCTGCTCATCATCGCTGTGGGTATCCTCGGCGCTATCACTTTCGTCACCATGTGGATGGCACCGCGCGACGGCTACGAGCGCTCGAACAAGTTCTACTCAACCCTTGAGAAGGAAGAAGCCCTCGCAAAGGCAGAAGACCTCAACGACACGGATCTTTAACGACAATGAACATGAAATTTGACAAATACACCAGCCCCATGAGCCATGAAGAGCTCATGGCGGCTTGCCGTAAAATCCGCCATGTGGCTCTGGATATGGACGGCACCATCTATATGGGTTCGACGCTGTTCCCCTTTACGAAGGATTTTCTTGCCATGCTCACCGCTAACGGCATCGGATACTCCTTCCTTACCAACAATCCCACCCGCAGCATCGCTGACTACCTCGCCAAGCTTGCCCGGCTCGGCATCGAGGCGACAGAAGACCAGATGTACACCACCGCAGTGGCTACCATCGACTATCTGAAAGAAAAAATGCCGGATGTGCGCACGCTCTACGTTGTCGGCACCCCGAGCATGGAGGCTGAGTTCCGCGCCGCCGGCTTTGAGCTGACTGAACCTGACGCCAAGGAGAATCCCGATGCGCTTGTTGTCGCTTTCGACACCACCCTGACATATCCCAAGCTGTGCCGCGCGGCTTATCTTGCCTCGCAGGGCATCCCGTATATTGCCACAAATCCCGACCGCGTGTGCCCTACCGACCAGCCGACGGTGCTTGTCGACTGCGGCTCGCTCACTACCTGCATCGAACATGCCACAGGCCGGCAGCCCGATCTTGTCATAGGCAAGCCCAATCCCGACATGCTTTCGGGAATATGCTACCGCCACGGTCTCAAGCCGGAAGAAATAGCGATGTGCGGCGACCGCATATACACCGACGTCAAGACGGCACAGAATGCCGGTGCTCTCGGTGTACTTGTTCTCTCGGGCGAAACGACGCTCGAAACGGCGCTCGGCAATGACCCCAATCCGCCTATAACGGCAGAGAACATAGCCGTCTTCGGCGACTTGCTTCTTGAAAGCCGCAGATAACAGAAAAGCCCCGGAAGGGGCTTTTTTTATGAGTTGAGAAAAACTTTAGAAGAAAGTGTAGGAGAGTTTGAACTCGAGAGTGGGGAAAACCTTCATGGCACGCATCAGGTCCATGTATTCGCCCACTTTGCCGCGGATGTTGACGAGCTCGTTTGTCATGTCGATGCCTTCGTGGGTGATGACTTTAGGCGCTCCGCCCCAGTACATCACGCCGAGATCGACGGCGATGTTCCAGCGCTTGTCTTTGCTGACTGTCGTGTTGTAGCCGAGTCCGGTGTACCAGCGTATGCTGTTGACGTATGCGTTGGCGCGCACGGTTCCGTCCTTTCCTGGTTCCATATAGTAGGGTTTGCCGTCCTTGAAATCACCGATGTGTACGCCGATGCGTCCGTATTCTGCAATCTTTTCCTGAAGCATCATGGCAAGTTCGGGGTCGAGATATACGTCATTGTATATCGGGGTGTCGATCACTTTGTCGATGAAATCAGGTGCCTGTGTGACGTCGTAGAGGCGGTTATACATTCCTATGGCAAGAAGAGAGGGCATTTCTTCCATGGTGTTTATAGCCTTGGCTATGCGCCGCGGACCGGCGTAGAAACCCACTGTGGCGTGCCAGTGGCGGTTTTCCTTGAACGGGTATATGTCGACAAGGAATTTGAAGTTATACATCTTGGGTATTCCGTCGATGTCGATGCGGTCGTCCATCTCATATCCGGAGAGCGACTTCATCAGTTCCTGAATCTTGGGGAAGTTTCCGGCGTTGACGCTTGTGCCGTCGGTGTACGTGGTGATGCCGAAATGCAGCGGCACTCTGATCTCCGGCATGAAGCTTGCGCCTATGCGTACTTTAGCCCATTCCGTGACGGGGCTGGCAAGCTCTATGCCGATGCCAGTGGTGCCGACGGTGATGCCTGTTTCAAGTTTGTTTAATATCCCATAGCGTTTAAAAGGCGACATCCGGGCAGGTTCATTGCTGCAGGAGGATGCTGAGGCAGATGCCGACGCAGATGTCTGTGCCTGCGCGCCGACGGAGCATACTAACAGAAGTACCGGTGATATCAGTCTGGTTAATTTCATTGATTGGTAAGGTTTGGTATCTATACTGACAGCAGGTTTGTATGTGTCAACCTGACAATTGCGCAAAATTAATGATAAATGTTGGAATATTATAAACAATGTTGATAATTCGGTTGTTAAATGTCTGAATATATGTTAACGCGAGTTCTAATTCCATCTCTCGTGGCACGATGCCGCCAGGTGTATGGATGTGGCTGCGGTAGTGAAAAATATTTTTTTAGAAA
>USMC01000012.1 GCA_900555715.1 uncultured Porphyromonadaceae bacterium
AACGACCCCGAGATTACAAATCACGTGCTCTGGCCAACTGAGCTAAAGAGGCAATTTCAATTTTCTCTGCTTGCGGGGCGATAAAGAATCTTTTCCCGTTTGCGGTTGCAAAGTTAATCACAATTTCCCAATCTCCAAAATTTATTTGCGATTTTTTTGAAGAATTTTCTTGCATGGCTCGATTTCTGCCTGATTTTCACCTGATTTGAAGCGGCTTCTGCCAGAACAATAAATATTTCATTTGGCGCGCAATTATATACTGTTCTATAAAATGCGTTAATTATCGGCAAATGTCGATTTTTTACCTTACCTTTGCCAAATAATCAGCATGTGAAAAATCTTTATGAAAAAAATATATAGCCGTCTTCTGCTCCTTGTCATATTAATAGCGTGTGCGACTCCCGTCAAAGCACAGTTCCGCTATGCTGCTGTGGCGGGCATCGCCATCGACAACCTCAAATTCAGCCAGGACTTATTTCCAGTCGACAAAATGACAGGTTTTCAGGCAGGCGTCATGGGCGAAATGATGTTTCCGGGCATCGGATTCGGCATCGACTTCGGGCTCCTTTATAATATGATGGGTGCGAAAACCGACCTTGGAACACATAAGATATGGTCGTCGGACGGCTTCGGCAAGAACACCAATGCCATCCACATGCTTCAGATACCGTTTCACCTTCGCTTCAAATGGACGCGCATGGGAGGTATCGAGGACTACATAGCCCCATTCGTATCCGGCGGTCCCGACTTCGGCATCCTCGTAGGACACAGCAATATCAAAGGCAATCCCGGTATAGAGAATCCATTTGTCTACTCTCACGGTGATCTTGGTCTTTCCGTCGGCGGAGGTTTCGAGCTTTTCCGCCGCTGGCAGGTAGGGGTTCAGTACACATGGGGAATGGGCTATCTCACGAAGACCCGCAAGCTCGATAATCTGGCAGCGCGCAACCGCCAATGGCTGTTCCGCGTGACCTACTTCATCAAATAATCCGTCATTTCGCCGTATGCCGGAATATCCGGCAGAAACTCATAGCTACCGCCCCTATAGCGGCAGCAGAAATGTCTCAGTCCGTTACTGACGACAAGAAACGCCGCTCCCAGAACAAGATTATACCTTGCAATCTGGTCGAACACCTTCTGCGTGACCGGCACCTCCGGAGCCTTATATTCAACAACGGCAAGCGGTCTGAGAGCGCGGGTATAGACCATCGTGTCGGCACGGCGACCTGTGCCGTTGAGTTTCAGCGCCACTTCATTAGCCATCAGCGCCGGCGGGAAACCTTTATACTGAATAAGAAAACGCACGAAATTCTGCCTGACCCACTCTTCGGGCGTCAGAGCAACCCACCTGCGGCGGAGACAGTCGTAGACTTCCATTCCGGCTCGGCGCGAGTCAGAGTCGGGGCGTATCTGCAGCTCGCACGGCGGCAAATTCAATAAAGGCGGAATATTCATTGCGTAAACTGCGCTACTTGGAAAATTATGCGTAAATTTACGAAATAAAATCACACCAGCAAAACCGACATGGCACCACTACCCCAGCCCACAGCCGAAAGTATCAGAAAATCAATAAAAAGCGGCGATCTTGCACCTGTATATGTCATTCACGGTGAAGAGACATACCACATCGACACTCTGACAGCCGAGTTTGAAAACATTCTCAGCGAAGACGAAAAAGTGTTCGACCAATATGTGCTCTACGCTCCCGACACCAACATCAGCTCCCTGCTGAGCATCTGCAAGGGAGTGCCGGCAATAGCAAAAAAGCAGGTTGTGATCGTCAAGGAGGTACAGACACAGCGCTCGGGCTGGCTCGACAAACTGATGCCTTACCTCACGGCGCCAGTAGGAAGCACCGTGCTTGTCATCTGCTCGCGCGGCGCGGTAATCAAAGGCAAAGACCTGCTCGCCGCACTGAAAAAAGGGGGTGCTGTCGTTTTTGAATCCAAAAAGATTCCTGACTACAACATCGGTCCGTACATCGCCGGTATCATCAAGGAAAAAGGGCTGAGCGCCGATACAAAATCTATTGCCATGCTGCTGGAATTTGTCGGTGCTGACCTCAGCAGGATACACAACGAAGTAGGAAAGCTTGCCACGCTGCTGCCTCCCGGCGCCGCCATCACTCCGGAGGTGATAGAACGCAACATCGGAGTGAGCCGCGAGTACAACGGTTTCGAACTCGTCGACGCACTCGCCGAGCGCAATGCCGATAAGTGCTTCCGCATCGCCGCCTACTTCCGCAGCAATCCCAAAGCGGCTCCGCTTGTTATGGTAGTTGCCTCGATATTCAACTTTTTCGCAGATCTTCTCACGGCATATTACGTTCCCGGTGGCTCCGACATGGAAATATCGAAAGCTCTGAACCTGCGGAACTCATTTGCGCTCAAACGTATCCGCCGCGGCATGGCGAACTATAAAGCAGTGCAGGTCGTGGAGATAATAGGCGCCATCCGCGAGTTCGACACCCAAAGCAAAGGCGTGGAATCGCGCCAGAACGAACATCAGCTTTTCCAGCAGCTCATCTATCACATCCTTTCAGCGCCGGGGCGAGTTTAATCAAACGCGCCTGAGATAGTTTCCTCAACCACTTCCGGCTCTTCCGTCTCGTGGACATAATCGTTGTCGCAAGGGTTGAAACCTGCCGGGAATTCAAATTTCGCTTCCTGCGAATATGGCAGAGTCGGGTCTTCGTATACCTTCTTTATATATTTTCCATAAATAGGGAGCGCCATCGATGCGCCCTGACCCTGAGCCATGCTGTTGAAGTGGATATAGCGCTCATCGCCGCCCACCCATGTACCGGAGACAAGATCGGGTGTGAATGCCATGAACCAGCCGTCGGCATTGTCGTTTGTCGTACCGGTCTTGCCGCCCATCTGCGCGGTGATATTGTAGGGAGCACGACGCAGACGATTGCCGGTACCGCTGTCGACCACATTGAGAAGCACAGACAGGATGCGGTAGTATCCGCGCTGTGTGATGACCTCGGTCTGGCGAGGAGCGAAATCGGTAATCACATTTCCGTTGGCATCGGTAATGGCTGTTACAAAAATCGGGTCGGAACGCATACCGGCGTTTGCAAACGCTGAATACGCCGTCACCATCTCCCTGACAGACACCTCTGCCGGACCGAGACACAGCGAGATAACAGGCGGCAGCTCACTCGTGATGCCGTAACTTTGCATGCGCTTGACAAGCTCCGCCGGACTGAGACGCTCCATGATGCGCGCCGAAATCCAGTTGTTCGAATTTGTGAGCGCCCAGCGCAGGTCTACCATCTCGCCGCGGCGGGCATGACCGGAATTTCGCGGTTCCCATAGCCGTCCGTTCTCATCGTAGATCGACGGCTGCTCGTTGAGCATGCGCGTGCACGGGCTGAAGTCGTCGGTTTCGAAAGCATAGGTGTACAGGAATGGCTTAACAGTCGAACCTATCTGCCGACGTCCGGTCGACACCATGTCGTACTGGAAGAAATTGAAATCGGGACCTCCGACATAAGCCTTCACAAAGCCCGTAGCCGGATCCATCGACATAAATCCCGTGCGCAGGAACGATTTTGTATATAGAAGGGAGTCCATCGGCGTCATCACCGTGTCGACAGGTCCGTTGTAGGAAAAGACAGTCATTTCCCTCGGTGTGTTGAACTGTTTCAGGAGCTCGCTGTCGCTGAGTCCGTTGCGCCGGGCTACAGTACCGCGTTCGCTCTGTTTCATGGCATTGCGGATAAGCGTCTGGCGCAAATTATCGGAAAGCTCCGCGCGGTTCGACGAGTAAGGTGCCGTAGACTGTCCTTTCTTCTCTCTGAAGAAAGCCTTCTGCAGATCGCTCATGTGCTCACGCACAGCTTCTTCGGCATAATGCTGCATACGCGAGTCAATCGTAGTGTATATTTTCAGACCGTCGTTGTACAGGTCATATTTCGTTCCGTCCGGTTTGCGGGTTTTCTCAATCCAACCGAAAAGCGGATCGGTCGCCCATGCGATCGAATCGTCGATATATTTCTGCCGGTCCCACGACGGATAATTCTTGATATCCGGCTTTTTAGCCGTCATCATCCGCCGCAGCTCCTCACGGAAATACGGTGCGGGGCCATCCTTGTGGTCGACGCGCTGAAAATCGAGAGTCAGCGGCTGCGCCTTCAGGTCGTCGAGCTGAGCTTCCGAAATCATATCTGCCTTGTACATCTGCTCCAGCACGGTATTGCGGCGTTCGCGTGTGCGCTCGGGATGCCGCACAGGGTTATAGTACGACGGATTTTTCACCATTCCGACAAGCGTGGCTGCCTCAAGCTCGTTGAGGTCGGCGGCAGATTTGTTGAAATATACTTTCGCCGCCGATTTTATGCCCACGGCATTGTAGAGGAAGTCGAACTGATTGAGGTACATCTTGATGATTTCTTCCTTGGAGTAGAAACGTTCAAGCTTGATGGCTATCATCCACTCTATAGGCTTCTGCACGGCTCGCGAAAGGAATCCGTCGCTTGGGGGAGTATACAGCTGCTTGGCAAGCTGCTGGGTGAGCGTCGAGCCGCCTCCGGCATTCTTCTGTCCGAGAATCACGGTTTTCACCACAGCACGCATGACAGCACGCAGGTCGATGCCGGAATGATCCTCGAAACGAGCATCTTCCGTAGCAATGAGTGCGTCGACCACCGCCGGCGAAATTTCGTCGAAATCGGCATATACACGATTGCCGGTATTGCGGAAATAGCGTCCGAGTTCCTTACCGTCGGCACTGTATATGATGGACGCGAACTTATCCTGCGGATTTTTAAGCTCTTCGACAGGCGGCATGTATCCGATGACGCCATTATATATCAGAATAAAAAAAGTGAAGCCAAGCGCAGCAAGGAGCACAAAGCCCAGCCAGAGCCAAAGTATCGTCCGGCGTACCCAAGTCTTGCGCAAAGGCGGCGTATTAGTATTTTTCGATGACATTTCCTGAATTATCACTTATGATGAATGCAAAAGTAATGATTTTTTGCCATTCCGACAAAAATGTGTAATTTTGCAGAAGCATGCCGCGCCCGAATGGTGGAATGGTAGACACGAGGGACTTAAAATCCCTTGACCATTGCGGTTGTGCGGGTTCGAGTCCCGCTTCGGGCACTGCTAAAGAAAGAGGACGATTCCGGCGGAATCGTCCTCTTTCTTTCATTTAGCTCCACCCCGGCATCAGGATGAAGCCGTAAAAATATCATCGTGCGGTTGAGAAAGGCGCAACAGGGAGTCCGTTGGCGCCGTACAGATTGCCGTCGGGGTAGTCCGCCCAGTCGTAGCGGACCTCGACAGGATTCTTGATTCTTGAAGAACTCAGTTCGACAGTGCGCGGCGAGGTGAGACGGGCATGTGCCTGGGCAAATTTTCCATCTTTATCTCCGATGATGAATCCGGTGACTGCCGCCACGGGGCGTACGTCGCTGTCGAACGTAATAACAATCTTTCCATCTTTTACTTCAGAAGCAACAGGCGCCGGCCCTTTGTAGTCGACGGTCTTTCCATAGTCGCGCGCCAAAGCAATGTTCGACAGGCGACGCGCCACATCCTGCTTGTTGCGCGGGTGAATGTCGTAGGGTTGTCCGAGGTCTATGGCGACTGCCATTCCAGTATTCGGCAGTGCGAGAGCCTTAGCCTGAGCATTCCGCAACGCAGCCCATTCGGAGCCGGGCTGGCAGAACGACGGTTTACGGAAACCGGCAAGCTGCACGAAATAGAACGGCATATCGGGGTTGCCCCATGCCTCGCGCCAGTTTTTGATAAGATTCTGGAACAGCGGTTCATATTGCTCCGCACGTCCTACATTAGCACATCCCTGATACCAGATGACGCCACGGACGGGCATTGCCGTGATAGGATTTATCATAGCATTGAACAACGCCGTCGGGAGATATTTGCGTTTGCCGCCCATAGGGTGCACCGGGAACTTTTTCAGATCGATGGCTGTGACATAGTCCCAGTCTCCGTCTATGGGGAAAATGTTTTTATCGACTTCGGCATAAAGCTTTCCGCCTGCAAAGCCGCCGTCGCCGTTCAGATCGTTGATACGGATACGCACTTCGTTGCGTCCAGCCTTGAGAACGCCACCGGGCACTTTATAGGTACGCACTTTATTCCAGCCTGATGTGCGGCCGACTTCTTTGCCGTTGAGATAAGTAATATCCTCGTCGTCGATAATGCCGAGACTGAGGGTCAGCGGCTTTCCGGCAAGTTCAGCCGGTACATCGAAAAACTTACGCACCCACACAGCGCCGTCGTAGCCGGGGAGTATGGTGCGTTCCCACGGCTGTGATGACGACATACCCGGCTTGAAACCATTGGCAAGAGCTTCTTCCTCCATTTTCTTCGACTGTTCGGCAATATTCTTTTCGTACTGCTTCACATCCGCATCGACGGCGGCGTTGACGTCGGTGTTTTCTTTCATCATTTTCTCGAGATATGCAGTGTGCGTCTCGAAACCGGGAATACCCTTGAGGTATCCGAGCGACGTCCATGCCTCGGCAGGCGTGCCGCCCCACGACGAATCTATCATACCTACGGGCACTCCGAGCTCCTCAAGAAGACGGAGACCGTAGAAATAGCCTATTGCGGAGAACTTCTGTACATTGTCGGGATCGCACTCGACCCATCCACCGAAGCTGACAGGCGTATCGCTCTCGGGACCGAAGGATTCGTGACGCGCTATCTGCAGCAGACGCAGATCGGGATGAACAGCCTGAGGGATGACCTCGTCGTAGCCCATGACCTTACCCCAGCCATTTATAGGGAACTCCATATTTGACTGACCCGAGCATATCCATACCTCGCCGGAAAGAACATTTCCTACAGTGACCGTGCCGTCTTTATCGGTGAAATCCATGCTCCACGGACCGCCGGCGTCGGGTGTGGAAATCTGAAGAGTGAATCTGCCGTCTTTTTCTGCCTTTGCTGTCACGGCTTTGCCCGACCATTCCGGCGTAGCCGTCACCTTGCTGCCGGGCGCAGCTGTTCCGTTGACGGTGAGGACATTGTTTCGCTGAACGACCATATTGTCGGTGATATATCCGGGCAGTTTCACGACTGCCGATGCCTCTAAGGCACATAGCGCCAGAGCGCATGCAAGTGTTGTTTTATTCATCTGATAATGATATTAGATTAGTTATATATCGCAAAGTTACATCTTTTTCATCGTATATCAAAAATCCCGGGACGCGGACGGCGCCCCGGGATGATGTAGCGTAAGAAGGGAAAAGTTTACTTAACAACGACTTTCACGGCTGTCTCCGGCAGCTGAACGATGTATACGCCAGCAGCGACATTGAAGGTTTCGGTTGACGATGCATTGCCGGCGACTGCGACAGTGCGACCGTCGACAGCAGTGAGGGCGATTCTCATGCCTTCAGCGCCGCAGACAGTGACAGTGCCGCGTCCGGTGCTGACAGAAATGCCGGCTCTGACGCCTTCGACACCTGATGTGACGATATTAACGGCTTCGGACGGACGGGACTCTCCTTTGGTGAAGACGGCAGTAACTTTATAGCTGTAGTCTTTGTCGGCTTCAACCGTTGTATCGGTGAATGAAGTACCGTCGGCAGAGCCGATCAGAGCGTTGTCGCGATAGATGTTATAGCCGGTCAGCTCAAGGTCGGAAGAATCGGCAGCGGGAATGAATGTGATGTCGTCGACAAGGAACATATATCTGTCGTACGAGACGCAGCGTATTGCAAATCGGCGCGAACCTTCGGGCAGTGTGAACGTGTATAGCGTCCATTCGTCCGTTTCGGCGGTAGCTGCAGCGACAAGCGTAAAGTCGGCGGGATCGGTGCTTCCTGTGCTTGCAAGCACTTCGAAACTTTCGCTATATGAGCTCTCGAATGCACGTGCGAAGAAGCTGACAGTCTGCTCTGCACCGAGGAGTTCCGGCGAAATCATCCAGTCGTCGCACTGTGCTGCGGCGCCTGCCTTGAAGGAGTACATCTGACCGGCGTATTTATGACCGGAGTGCGATGTGAAGAAAATATCATTGTAGCCTTCTGTGGTATTGTCGAATACCCAGAACGACTGCACTGAGTTGGCTGCTATGCCGGGGAAAGCTGTGCCGTCGCTGAATCCGCCGATTCCGGCGCCGTCGCGGTCGACGAAAGTCCAGTCGCCTGTTTCAGTGCTGCTCCACGATGTCATGTTCTCAAAATCCTCGGTTTTTGCATCAGGGATATAAGTGGAGAAATCGGGAGTGCTCCAGCTCAGAACGACACCGTCGCCGGTGACAGCTGCCGAGAGATCGGTAACATATGGCAGAGTGGAAGGCACAGGTGTGACAGTGCTTCCGCCGCAAGTGTTATCTGCGGGGTTCTTGTCCTTGCTGTAAACTACCTTTGCTGACAGGCTCACGGCATCAACGGCTATGACAGGCATATCGAGAACAAACTCATAGCTCTTCTTGGAGAATGTGCGGAGTATTCCTCCGTCCTGCTCAGCGACTTTGCTGTCGTCGCAATAGAGCTCGACAGTGAATCCTTCGGCATCTTCCGTACCGTTATTCTCAACGACAGCAGCGACAGTATAGCCTGTGCCCGCCTTCACTGTGGCGGGAGCTTTCACTTCGACGACGGTGAGATTGTGGTCGATGATATTATCCACACGGATTGCGTCGATGAGGGTATATGAGAAGATGCGTCCGTAGGCTGTGATGAGCGGCTGGATTGTCTTGCCCTTGAAAGCATCGAGCGGCACGATTACGCGATACCAGCCTTCTTCTGTGCCGAGATCGGCGATGCGTATGTTTTCGACGTTCTCGGTCTTGCCTTCGCAGACGATATTGATTTCAAGTTCGTTCTCGTCGACATCGCTGCCGGAAGTGATGTTATATGTAAAGAACGACAGCGCCGGTGTTTCAAGTCCGGCAAGGTCGATCTTACCGAGCAGAAGAGTGGCGTAGTCGTCGAGATGCTGCGCTACGCAGCCTATGAAACCGTTGTCGCCATCGGAAGAAACGATGTTTTCGGTATCGTTGAACAATCCCCACGATGCTCCGCCTCCGGTATTACTGCCGAGGATGCTGCCGGGAACGGCATTGGCGAACGACTCGCGGTAGGGAGCGGCATACGCTTTGCCGACGGGCGACATGGGAGTGGGAATACCGTCGCTGATGCCTCCGAGGGTTTCGGCGACTACAAGGAACTGTGCGAACACCTGTGTGGAGGGGTCGTCGAGCACGACTATTTCAGTATGGGTCTCCTTGATATCCTTTGCCAAAAGGTCGTACTGCGAGCTGCCGCGCACATATATGCGGTAGGTGACATACTGAGGATCGAGCGCGTTGCCATTGATATCGGCAGCGGGAGCAGTCCACGACACACGCACAACACCCGGCTCGATTTCCGTCATCTCCACGCCGGCAGGATTCTCGGGTTCAAGAACACCGACATAAACACGGCTTTCAACAGCAGAGCCTTCGCCGTCGGCATTGACGGCATAAGCGGAGTAGGTATAGAATTCGCAGGCGGTGACATCATCGGTGAAAGTAAGGGTTTCGCCGGGAGTCGGGTTGCTGAATGTCTTTATCTCAGTGCCGTCGCGAAGGACGACAAGCTTCTCGAGCTCTTTTAATCCGTTGCCGATAATGTCGACGGCAGGAGCTGTGACGCTGATATCGGCACGAAGCTCGCCGTTTGTGCGGCTCGTTACCTCAAGAGCCGAAGGAGCGGCAGGAGCTCCGCCCTGAATACCTTCCGAAACAGTGAGATTGTCGATGGATATGGTGTACATATCGGCGTCGCTGCATCCGTGGATACCGATGTAGTAAAGTCCTGTCTCGGCGGGGCTGATGTAGTCGCCGTAGGTGCGGTATTCGGTATGCGACACGCTCTGGAGCGGAACGACGGTCTCCGTCATAGCCTCGACAGTGTTGCTGCTGCCATATTTTATTTCAAATTTCTCAGGAGCAGTGGCGCTGCCTGTGAGCACGTCGACAGAGAATCGGTAAGCCTTTCCTTTTTCAAGCATTACGGGAGGAGTGATGAACCAGTCGTCCATCGCCATTGCCGAGTTATAGACAACCTGGACATTGCCGATATAGGGTCCCCAGGATATTCCGTCGCCATTGACGTCGACGACAGTATATTTCTCCATGTCGGCGGAATTGCTGAAATCGTCGGTGAACGGTGCTGTCTCGTGGCCGAGAATGAGTTTGGGAGATACACCTTTATCGGAAGTGCGCTCGCCGCACGTCGCTGTGACTTCGTATGTATATGCGGCCACACCTTCGAAGGCGGGCACGACGTCGGTAGCCGCCGTTTCCCTGATTCCTTCGGCAACGACAATAATATCCGGCATACGTGTCACTTTGTATGTCACCGAAGCCGGGTCGATATATCCGCCGTTGACAGTGGTTGTGACAGGCTCCCAGCTGACAGTGACATTGTTGCCGTCGGCAGAAACGCTGACAGCTGGCGTCGACGGTGTGTCGTGTCCGACGTAAACGGTGAGTTTCGCCGGTGCCGAGATACCGCTGTCGTTGCTTACGGTAAGCGAGAATTCGTAGAGTCCTTCAACGGGCAGCGTAACGGTAGCCTCGATTTTTTCTCCTGCTGCCGCCGTGCCCTGTGCGCGGACAGTGCCGTTTGTCGACAGTTTCCACGACATAAGCCCTGAGACAGGATTTCCGAGCTCGTCGGCAGACGGCATCGTGAAGGATGCCTTGCCCTGCATTGCTCCTCCGGGGAAGCTGACAGTAAGATCGCTGACAGCGGCGGGTAATCCTACGGTAGCGTTGCTGCCGGCGATATACATGCCAACGACTTCCTCGTCGTCAGGGAACTGGTAGACGAGAGTAGTAAAACCTGTCTTAGTATCGACCTCGTAGAGGTAACCGCACTCGTCGGTGGGATTCACGACCCAGAACATACGTCCGGTGGCAGGGTCGATACATGCCGAAGAGCGGTATTTCGGTTTCAGCCCGGTCTTTCCGATGAGTGTCATCTCACCGGTGGCAGCGTCGATGGTGTAGAGGTCGGCGCCGACAGTAGTGAGGGAATATCCCACCTTCTCCTGCTGCTTGTCGATGACGTAGATTTTGCCGGCAGCATCGATGGCGATGGCGGCAAGCTGGCGCGGGAGGTCGGCGATACGTGTAGCCACGCCGGTGGTGTAGTCGATTGTGCCGAAATAGTAATCGGAATAGTCGGGGCTGTCGGGATCGCAGAAACAGCCATACACCTTGCCGTCGACAGGGTTGTATGCCACGTCAGTAGCTTCTGCACTGGCGTCGCCGATACGTTCTATGGTCTTGCTGCCGGTTTCGATGTCGTAGCCGGTGACGTATAGCTTATATTCGCCATAATATTCCGTGTGATATGCGGCAAAGTATGTGTTACCGACCGCCGTACCGCCGTCGATAGCGTTTACGCCGCTGAACTTCACTTCGAAAGCTTCGCTGCTGTTTGTAGGAATGCGACAAAGTGTCTGGTCGAGACCGCTTTTATTGGAATAGAACACGCATCCGTAGATTTCGGGCATGTCGGTGGCGGCTGCTGCGGCGTGCCGCGGCGCCGACTTCATGCGTACAGGCGCATTCACGTCATTTTGCAACCGGTCCTGATTTGCAAAATTGCTTTTCTTAGCAATTTTCCTCTCAAGAACATGCTCAGGCGACGCCGTGAGCTTCTGGCTTACGACTGTCTGAGGCCTGACCTTCAGACGCGACGGCATATCGGCGCTAACGCCGGCGACAGCAAGAGCGCTTATCGCCAGGACCGTCAAAGAACGGATAAAAGATTTCATTTTGCTGTAAAAATTATACTTTTGATAAACGAATGGTTTTTGAAATGCAAATGTAATTAATTTATGTCAATACCACAAATGTATATCAAAAACTGTTCATTTGCGCAAACGCGGATTAAGTGCTATTTTTGCAACTGATATAAACAAACAGCAGACACAAGATGAAACATTGCACCTATAACACGCGCGGCACGTGCTCACGCCGCATAGATTTCGACCTTGATGAATCAGGACGCCTGCACAACGTCTGTTTCCTCGGCGGATGCGCAGGAAACACCGCCGGCATATCCAGCCTTGCCGAAGGCATGGACGCACGCGAGCTTGCCGAACGCCTGCGCGGTATACCATGCGGCTCCAAGAGCACATCCTGCCCCGACCAGTTAGCACAGGCGATAGAGCAGAATCTCTGACGTATCGCTACCGTTAAACAACAAGAACCCCCGGCTATCGATTGCGAAGCCGGGGGTTCTCGCTTAAATAAACTTTTCAATTAACCTTTTCAAATAATGTGCGTCAGTTCAGGGCAATCTTTACTGATTTTACTGTAGCGCCCGACTTGACGCTGAGGACGTAAAGTCCGGGGGCGGGAGCTTCGATATCGAGAGTCTCACCGTCGGCGTTTGCCGATGCCGCAAGGACGCCCGACATTGTGTAGAGCTGTGCCGATATTCCGGCGGCAGCAGCTGCGAAAACTTTGACCGACAGTCCGTTTGTGTCTATCATAATATCATCGCCGGCAACGCTGACATCATTGACAGCACCAGCCTCGCTGATTACAGCCCTGAGACCTTCGACAGCCTGGAGCTTACCGGCGCCCCATGCTATATCGTCGGTGACATAGGTATCTTTCTTCGCGGTGTCTATCATAATACGGCGTACCTTGTCAACCTTAAGCGTCGGATCGGCCTGCAGCCAGAGTGCGACAGCACCTGTGACGTACGGGGTAGCCATGGACGTACCGTTCATGTTTGCCCAGTAGTGAGTTGTGCCGCCTTCTGTTGCGGTAGCCGTGATGGCTTCCTCCGACATGTGATTTGCGATATACGGACCGCTGACAGATGAGTTGATACCTCCGCCGGGGGCGCAGACGTGCGGGAGCTTGCGGCCGTCGACGAGCTCGCCCCATGAAGAGAAGCTCGAGAGAGTGCCTTCACCGCTTCCGGTGCCATGTGAACCGCCGCTGAGGTCGTTCCACTGCGAACGGGTGCCGTATGAACCTACGGCGATGATATTGAATCCGCATGCCATGCTGCTGATAGAACCGTTGTTGTCGCCGCGTTCGAATCCTGTCGGAACGGCAGCGGCAAAACGGATGTCGCGGCGGTCGTTGCCGTAAGCATCCACGCGCACACCTTCCGGACCCTCGAACATAAGACCGAGCACTTCCGTGGTGCCGTTTTTGGGCGTGACGTCGCCATTTGCGCTGACAGAAACATTGTAGCGGTTGTTGCTGCTCACGAGTCCGGTAAGGACAATGTTGCCGTCGAAAGCGTTGCGGAAAATAGAGTGGTCGTTGCCTTCTCCGCTGCCGCATGTCACCGTCTTGCCGTTCTCGCTGGAGATCTTGGCGACAATCTCGCCGGTATTAGACCTCACGAGTACGACGCTCACCTTGATTTCGGCGTTTGTCGAGCCCCATACGTCGATAGATCCGGCATTCATCTTGTTGCGGTCGAGAAGCACCTTGAGTTCCTTGTCGGACGCGGTGAATGTTTTGCCGGCATGTATTCTTGCATCGCCTTCGTTACCGGCAGCGACACAGATGATAGCTTCGCGACCGAGCTCGTCGAGCTGTCGCGAGAAAGCGTCGGTACCGTCGTGCGGACCGCTGCTGCCGCCGAGCGAGAGGTTGACGACAAGCGGTTTCTGCTGGCTGTTGGCATAGTTGATGAGCCGGCGTATGCCGGCGAGGATGCTGTTGTTGTAGAGCTCACCTGCGGCTATCGCCATATCGGCGTCGGGAGCTACACCGTAGAGATTTACAGTCGAGGCGTTTGAACCGCCGGGATATCTGCCGGCGCCGTTGTAAGCGCCACCCATGATGCCGGCTACGTGCGTGCCGTGAGTCTGATCGGCGCCGTCGGTAGGAGCGTTGCGTATGTCTGCGCCCTGATAGATTGTGGGAGTAGTGCTCGAACCCTGAAAACGGGCAAAGAATTTCAGACGCACTGTCTTACCGTCCTGGCTGAGCCAGTTGATGTGCGAAGGGTCGAAGCCGGTATCGAACATACCCACAATGACGCCTTCGCCGCGGTATTTCTGCGGAAGTCTCAGACCGGTGTGGCAGGTGTTGACATTCGAAGCACCGCGTGCCTTGTCCATGGCAGGCTCGGCGGAATGACCGAAAGAGAGAGTGAGAACCGAAGGACTTTCGGCAAGAGTCTCTATGCCGGCGGCGGGCATCGTCACGAGCGAGAAACTCGGAGAGATATATTCCACTGTATATCCGCAGGCGTCGAGAGAGTCGAGAACAGCCTCGTCGGTTGTTTCCACCATGACATCGACAAGATCCTCACCGCCTCGTCCGGAAGGAACTGCGAGGAAGGACTGACTGTCGCGGATAGTGAGTTCACCGCTTTTATAAAGATCGAGAAGCTGCTTTCCGCGTGCGTCGAACTTGCTTTGCGCCGACATGCTGCCAGCGCCCAGAAGTACGGCGGCTCCAAGAAGGTAAACTATTTTCATAACTTGATATATGTCTGGTTTAATACTGTTATATACGAGGTAAAGAACAAAATATTGCACTTTGTCAAAAGAATGTGCTAAGTTAAGCATTAATTCTCATATTACCTCATATTAACGTCACATTTGCCATTTTTTAACCGAATTTCATACCAACTGGGTGCGGCGCAAAAAATCCGGTCCGGTGAAAAATCACCGGACCGGGAACTACATAGTGTTATAAATCTTATTTGCGAAGCTCGAGAACCATCTGCTTGCTGACTACAGAAGCCTCAGCCGATGCCGGTTCCCAGGGGATACGGTTCTTGGCTCTAAGGTCGAGAACAACATCGGTGGTCTCCTGATAAACTTCTTTCTTGGTGTTCGACCAGATGCCGATAATCTCTTCGGCAGGGATGGTGATGACGCTGTCGGCGAATGTGCCGCCGATTCCTTCCGAAACGATCTCCTCTACCGACAGACCTTTCTGGAAGAGTGAGTTGGCCTGAGTCGTAGCAAGAACGACACCGAAAGTCCTGCGGTTGTGCGCCACTGTCGTAATCGTGTCGCTGAGCATAATGCAGTTGGGGTTCGCCACATCGAAGGTGATGTACTTCGACGGGTCGCGGAGCGACTTGGGATATCCTGCTTCTGCTCCGTAAGGGTCGACTATGCGGATAACATTAGGCGACTTCTTGTTTATATCCACGCGCACTTTGTAAGTGTGATTGTCCTGCGGGTCGGTAAGGAAAGGACCGCAGAAGCCGTCGGTGAAATCGCACATACCGAGAGTCTCCCAGTTGCGGTCGAGATTGCTATATCCGGGAAGAATGAGGTGGAACTCTTCAGTGTTCTGGCGAGCCCATGCTCCGTCCTGATATAACTCCATGCCAATCTGAACTTTGTCGGCAGGAATAAAGATGTTGCCCTGTTCGAGATCGCCGCAGTTGCCTGCCTTCTTCTCATCTTCAAGCGTGCTGTCTTCTTCAGTCATATTGAGATATGCTGTCGATGAAACGAGGAAGCGACCATAAGTGGGATTGCCGCAGAAACCGATGTTGGAAGTTTCAAGGTAGACGGCAGTAGGATCTTCTGCATGGATAAGTAGGTAGTAGTTGCTTGTGCCGTAGTTGACACCCTCGATAGGATATGTGCCGGGGGCATAGGGGTTGACGAGGCGGTAGAAGCCCTTGGTGTCGGGATGTTCCTGAACTTTTACGCCGTAAGTGAAAGGCCAGCCGTCGATGTTGAAGAACGTACCGATGATAACGTCGGTATAAACACCCTTACCGAGTGTGATCCACGGATTGTACATGCAGGTCACATTAAGATTGCCGAGATAGTAGGGAGTGTCCTGAATACCGTCGAGGCTAAAATTGAAGTCATAGTTGACTTTACGCGTAAGTTTAGCTTCATCGTATGTTACGGTGAGTAAAGCCGTGCCTTCACCGTCGGCAAAAGTCACAGTCTCGGGAATCGTGAAGATACCCGTGGGATCGGCGCCTTCGGCTGTTACGACAGTTTTCACAGGCACAGTCTGCTCGCCTTCCGTGTTAAGACGACCGAGAAGAACGGAGAACGATGTCTGACCTTCATCAAGATCATTCTGTGTGACATTGCCTGTCGAGAAATAGTAATCTGCCAGATCCACTTTTTCTGCCGGAGTGTATTCTATCTCGTCGACGCAGGAAGAAGCTCCGGCAACGAATGCTCCGGCAAGAAGCAGATTAAATATATTTGTGAATTTCATAATTTTATCTGTTTACTTTCTGATGATTGATAATCATGCCTTAGTTGCTGCCGCTGCCGGCGCTGATCTGGCTGGCATAGCATTCCGACGGGTCAGGATTGTTCTTACCCTGAAGAGCGGGGTTGCCGTCAGCCTCCTGACGGACGATGCACAGGTTCATCCATGCCGGGCGGACAGTTGAGTTGAAGGCGCATTCGTTGTAGAAGTTAGTGCCTTCGTAGCGACGGGTAACGGGATAGTTGAGACGCTTGATGTCGAAGAAAGACTGACCTTCGAGGAAGAACTCAACCCGCTTCTGAAGAATGATTTCAGCTACGACCTGATCTTTGTCGGATGCCGTGACAGAATAGTTGGGGTTGCGGTAACGCTTCATGAAGCTTTCGATGAGGCTCTTGCCTTCGGCAGGATTGGCATGCGCGGCACACTCGGCTTCGATGAAATACATTTCCTCGACACGCATTGTCGGAACACCGACAGCGCAGCCGACTGTAGGATCCTGCATTTCGCCCTGACCGGGACGGATCTTGAGCGAAGCATACGGAGGCAGGGTGATAGGACCGTTGTCGGATACCATGCCGGACTTATTGAGCCATTTCTCCTTTCCGGCCAGCGGATGACCTTCGGGAGCCACGAAGCAGAGCTTGCGGCAGTCATTGTTGTCGATGGCGTCATAAAGGTTTTTGTCGATCATCTGATAAGAACCAGCTGCGGAGTAGCCTGCAACGAATTCGTTGGAAGCCCAAGATGTCCAGTTGACGATACCGGTAAGAACGGCGCCATCCTCCTGCACATACTGCTGACCCCACATCCATGAATGCGAGCTCAGGTCGTTGAAACCTTTGACAGGGTCGGTCCATTCGTCGGGCGTGAGAGGCGTGCAACCCGATGTGTCGATAGCCTTACGGGCATATTCGCGTGCCTTAGTGTAGTCCTCATTCCACATATACAGACGCGCCTTCAGACCGTAGATACATGCGAGGTCGGGCATGACCTTGCTGGCGCGTGCCTCGGCGCCGATGTATTTTTCGGCTTCATCGAGATCGCTGAGAATGAACTCGAACATTTCATCATGCGTTGCACGCGGGTTGTTGCGCGCCTGTGCTTCGTCGATACCTTCTTTTACGATAGGCACTGTAAGACCGGTAACATCGTTGCCGTCTTTGTTGACTGCGGAAGTTCCGTCGGTGGGCAGATACTCGTACATACGGGCAAGATCGAGATATGCCAGAGCGCGGAAACCGTAAGCCTCGCCGAGGAGCATTTTCTCATGTGCCGACTCGGTATCCTTGTTGATAACGCCGAGAGTCTCGTTTGCTGTCTGAATAAGCTTGTAGTAGTACCACCAGACAACCTGTGAAAATACATATTCCTCACCCAGACGGGTGTTCTCATACCAGTTGGCAAAGTGGTTGTAACCGCTGGAGACAACGGGTTTATCACCGGTGAGGACATCGCGAATCATCATCATCGACGGATAACCGAAATCAAAATGCCATTCGCCTGGAATAACGAAAATAGTATTCATATACGCCGGCATACCTTGCGCGAATGCGTCGGCATTGCCGGGCACCGTCATAATCTGATCGGTCGACACAACAGATCCCGTCGGAACGGTTTCCTCGATACACCCGGTAAGCGCAACCGAAGGAAGGACAACGGCAGCGGCAAGAAGGGATTTATATATCTTGTTCATTGTTGTATATGCTAATTTTAGAATGTTACAGAAAGACCGCCGGACAAGGTGCGGATTGGTGAGTACATCGAATTGGAGCTGGCACCTGTAAACGACTGGCGGGTGTCGAGACCCTGACGCTTAGTCCAGTACCAGATATTGTCGGCGTTGAAGTAGAGGCGTGCGCTCTTGAGATAGAGCTTGTGGCACCAGTTGTCGGGGACATTAAATCCGAAAACGATATTCGAAAGGCTCAGGTATGAGGCATCCACAAGGAAACGGTCGGAAGAAGCGGAAGTATAAGTGTCGCCGTACTGGAAGCGGGGGATGTTTGTATTCGGGTTTTCGGGAGTCCACGAATTGAGGATGTCGGCATGATAGTTGCCGCCTCGACCGTTAGAAACAGGTGATCCCATAAGATTTGCATAACCGCTGTCAAGAGTCTTACCGCCGATAGCATAGTTGAAGTTGATGGAGAAGTCGAACATCTTGTAGCGGAGCGATGTTCCGAAACCGCCGTAGACCGGGGGAAGTGCGGAACCGCAGAGGTACTGCGTCGCGTTAGAGTATTTCTTTGTCGTGGTATGCTCATAATCGACGATCTTGGAATTAGGATCATCCGGATTCTCGTATATGGGTTTTTCCCAATACCACATCGACTGACCGTCCTCGGGGTCTACGCCGGCATATTTGGGCAGATAGAAAGTAAATGCCGACTGTCCTTCGGTGTAGAAGTAGGTGCCGCTTGAATAACCGCGCTCACCTGTGGGGATTTTTGTGGTCTTGCGTTCTTCGGGGAGCTTGGTAATCTTATTCTTATACCAGGTAAAGTTGGCGTCGACGTTCCATTCGAAGTCGCGGTTCTTGAACACTGTTCCATGGAGCTCAACCTCAATGCCTTTGTTCTCCATGTCACCGACGTTGGCATAGTAGCCGCTCCAGCCCATCGACGGCGGGAGGGGGAAGTAGAAGAGCATGTCGGACGTCTTGCGGACGAAACCTTCGACACTACCGGAGAGGCGGTTGTCGAGAACACCGAATTCGAAACCGGCGTTGAAGTTGTCGTTGGTTTCCCAGGTGATGTTCTCATTACCCATAAGGTTGGGAACGAGCGAAGCGACACCGTTGTTGTTTGCTATGCCGTAAGTGTTCATATAGAGATAGCTTGACGGAAGATTGTCGTTACCCTGCGAGCCGTAAGAAAGCTTGAGCTTGAGCATGTCGATCCATGTCGTCGTCTCCATAAAAGATTCGTCGCTGATGAGCCATGCAGCGGAAGCCGACCAGAAGCTGCCCCAGCGGTGCTTGGGATGGAAGCGGCTGGAAGCGTCGCGACGATAGGAAAGATTTGCGAAGTAGCGGTCGGAGTAGTCGTAGAGACCACGGAAGATCCAGCCTTCATTGTTGTAGTGCGAATAAGCGGAACCGGTGCTGTACACATTGATATATCCGCCAAGTTCGCTGGCATCGGGAAGGAAGAGACCCTGTTTTGTACCGCTGACATTATTGGTGGTGCGCTTGTAGTATTCATGTGCTGCGAGAGCTGACACGCTGTGATCTCCGTAGTCGTGGCTCCAGTTGACAATCTGCTGGAGAGTATAGGAAACCGCACGATATCCGGACTTAGTGAGAGAGCCGTCCACCGACGCCTGTCCGCCGTAATACGGGTTGCTGTAAGCTGTGCCCGTACGTGTGAACACTTCGACAACGTTGTTGGTCGTGAAAGTGAAGTTGTAGGGGAGCTTTATGTCTATGCTGGCGTCGCCTGTGAAAGAGTCACCTGCTGTCTTCGCCCAGTCGAGCTCACCGGTGGCGATAGCGTTCGAAAGACCGAATATGGGACGGCTGAGACCTGCGTTGAGACCGCCGCCGAAGTCATACATCGTGATACCGTTGCTATCCTTCATAATGTTTCCCTGTCCGTCGCGGATGTAGAGAGGATAGATAGGAGCGATACCCACAACAGCAGCGAATGGGTTAGCGGTAGAACCACTTTCACCTTCCTCGTCGCCGTACGATTCGATATCGTAATGGCTGTAGCGTGCGCCGGCGCTTATCTTGAGCCATGACTTAGCTTCTGTTGTGGCGCGCAGATTGGCGTTGATACGCTTGAAGCCCGACTGTGGTGTGATACCGTCGTTGTCGAGATAGCCGAGAGAGAAGTAGAACTGGTTCTGGTCGGTACCTTTGCTTATGGAGAGGTTATACTCCTGACGGAGCGAATTGTGGTATGCGGCATCTACCCATTTGTCGGGCTGGAGCCAGTACTCGGCGCCGTTGTAGCTCACCTTGCGACCGAGAGTTGCGTTAGGGTTGAGCTTGCCGTTAAGACCGATAAGGGTCTGACCATTGGGTACGGTGTAGACATTGTAGCCCAGACCATACTCGCCGTCGAAGAGGTTGTTGTTCGCCCAGGCGCTCGAAGAAGCATGGTTCATGCCGCTGTCCTTGGCGTAGTTGTAGAGACTCTTATAGTATGTCTCATAGTACATGGCGG
Source organism: uncultured Porphyromonadaceae bacterium (assembly GCA_900555715.1). Classification (GTDB taxonomy): domain Bacteria; phylum Bacteroidota; class Bacteroidia; order Bacteroidales; family Muribaculaceae; genus CAG-873. The sequence goes on from USMC01000012.1 coordinate 20,340, forward strand.
GGTTCTTGATGTAGTCGTAGTCCTGCTGTGCGCGGCTGTTGGAGCCGAGCTTGATGTCGAGGCTGATGGTAGCTTCGCCGGCCTTGGCACGCTTGGTCGTGATAAGGATGACACCGTTAGCACCACGGGCACCGTAGAGGGCTGCCGAAGCAGCGTCCTTGAGGACTGTCATAGACTCGATATCGTTGGTATTGATAGTCTGCATCGCGCCGGAGAATGGCGTACCGTCGAGAATGATGAGCGGTGACGTTCCGGCGGAGAGCGATGTGATACCGCGGACGTTGATGCTGGGGTCGTCGGAACCGGGAGCACCCGACGAGTTTGCCATCTGAACGCCGGCAACTTTACCCTTGATGGCATTAAGAGGGTTGGAAACCTGTGAATTTTCGATCTCTGCTGATGATACGACGGCAGCCGAGCCGGTGAAGGCTGCGCGGGTAGACTTACCGTAAGCAACGGTAATGACCTCGTTGAGGAGGTTCGATTCGGTGTGCAGACGAATCAGCATGTCGCCTGTGGAAACCTTCACTTCCTGAGTTTTAAATCCCACATAGGAGATCTTCAGGTGTGTCACCGATTCAGGAATTTTTAAGGAAAAATGGCCGTCGACATCGGTAGCGACACCGACGCCCGCTCCTGCCGAGACAGACACGCCGATGAGCGGCTCGTCGTTTTCGGCATCCACGACAGTTCCTTGAACCGTACGCGTCTGGGCCGACGCACACAAGCTCAGTGTCATAACTGTCAGAAGTAATAGAAACAGCTTTTTCATACTTAGAAAAAATTAGACATAAATTGTTATCGAATTGTCTGTATAAATGATTGTTGTGCTCATGATGAAGTACACGAAAGCATCCGCCTTGTCGGTAGATTGCGCAAAGTTACTACAAATATTTGGTAAAAGCGTGCATTTGGAAAGAAAAAAGTCATGTTTTAACAAATTGCGCTAAAAAAACGCAAGCAAAAGCATCCATCCGTCTCCGGATTACTCATCACCTAAGTTGTCATTTTCAAAGGCACTTCCGCTCTTTGCCGACAGTTGAGCCGGCGGTTTTGTCCCAGTAGGAGGTGTTCATCTCCATGAGTGCCTGCGTGGTGACAATCCAGCTCTGAATCCATCCTGTCAGGGTACACTGCGCGCCCCAGCCGGCATCGGCGTCGGAGGCCCAGAAGTCCCAGTTGTCGTAGTTGAAAGCGCGGAACCAGGCGCCGTCGACATTGCGCACCTTGTCGCTGCTTACCTGAATGCGTGTAAGGAAACCGGACAGTTTCTCCGCTGCTGCCGCCATCTGTGCGTCGCCGGTGGCGTGAGCGGCCTCATTGAGCCCGAAGAAGGCGAAGTTGCACGTATAGAGCATGTCGGCGACAGGGTCGCCGTTTTCAAAAATCAGCGGCGATTCTTCTGTGCCGTAAGCCTCGTTGGAGCGCACACGACCGAACATTCCCTTCGCCGGATCGCCGAGCTCTTCGCGGACAGCGCCGCATTCAACCTGATTCCTGAGGAATTCCGAAACCATCCTGTCGAGCCAAGCGCGATGCTCGCCGGTGGGAGCGACGCGGAAGAGCCATGCCAGCGGAAGAATCATGCGTGCCTTCTCCTGCTGTATGCCGTTTGTCCATCCCCAGCCGTCGGGATATGCCTCCATGGTGCGCCGGATGCCTTCTTCGGACATCTTCAGCAAGGACTCATCGCCTGTCTGGCGGTAGAGCCAGAGGTAGCATGCCCACATCCACGACTCAAAATGGGGATGGGGATTGACAAGCTCGCGGTTCTGATAGAAGGCGAGTCCGTTTTTCTGAATATCCTGGTCCTCGAGGCGCTCCGACCGGAAGCCGAAACGTCCCGTCGTGCGGTAGTTCGCCATGATAGCCTCGACAAGCTTCTGATTCCACCTGTCACTGCCGAGGATATCCGCAGCCATTATCATTCCGAGGATAGAACGGGCGTTGTCGTCGCCGTAGTAGACATGTTTGTGCGTCTGCGCCCAGCCGAGCAGCCCGTATGTGGGACTCGAGGGGTCGTTGCGCGGACCGTCGCGGAACTCGTCGAAGGAATAGTCGACAAGATTTGCGGATATTTCCTTATATCTGTCGTTCCCGAGCAGCTCGCCGGCGACAGCGAATGTCATGGAAGCTTCGCCCTGCACGTCGTCGCGCATCCAGTAGCGGTAGCCCTGTCGTCCGTCGGCGCCGATGCCCGAAGTGTGTCCTTCGAGTATGCCGAGTGTGCCGTCGCCGTCGGTGGCGTCGTCGGGCAGCGAGGGACCGACAGGCATAAGCCCGTCGCCCTGATATTTATCGAGCCAACCGGCTTTCCACGACGGGTCGACGAGGAAATGTCCGTTGAAAAACCATTGCACGCCTTTTTCGACAGAAGCGCGGCGGGCTGCTTCGGGGAGCGGCTCGTCTTTACCATAGGAAGGACGGACGTCGGACGTCCATGCCGAAAATGCCACAGGATGACCCAAAAGATCGCCGATGACAGTTTCCCAGAACGATTTCCAACGGCGCTCGGGGACGAAACGCTGCCGGGCGAAATTGCTCAGACGCGAAGTGCTCACCCACAGGTTTTCGGAAGGTTTATATACGAGCGGATGCACTTCGGTTCCTTCCAGACCGTAATATGCGCTGTTAAAACCGGCAACCTTGGCAATCACCATCAGCGGGTCAGCGGCATTTTCGGCTATATATCCGGCGCGGTTGACCGAAAGGATATCCATCGGGCGCAGCTCGGGACTCAGACTGTCGACGACAACCACACGCTCGAATTCTATTGTCCGCGGCACGGGAAGCGTGTCGGCGAGGGTGGCATAGTCGGCGAACACGCGCAGTTTCTTGTCTTTTATCAGGCTGAGCTGGCTCTTGCTGAGATGCAGCGGCGTTTCGGGATAGCCTTCGGAGAGGAGGAGCACGGCGGCGCCTTCCGGCGCTTCGTCGAGCAGCGACGGCACATCGGCGGCAGTGGCTATGCTGAAACCTTCGGCAGCAAGAAGAGCGGACAGGTCGTTGTCGGAACCTCCGTATATATATAATGTGTCCCTGCTGCCGCATGAGCATACGCAGCAAAGAGCAAGACATGCAACTGTCAGTTTCGCAAGGGCGGCAAAAAGCCTGTCGACAAGGGATGATTTATTCTTCATGGCATGACAATCTGTGTTTGTTCCGCAAAAGTAGTAAAAAAATCCGTAGCGCGACAAAAACGGCGACAGCCCGCGCATCCGGGAGTATATTTTCGCATAAAACTTATTTTTGCATGGAAAAAACAGACAGACGGCTCAAGAATTTCATCAGCATCATGCTCTCCATTGTGGGTGCGGGACTTCTCATCGCAGGCTTCGCCGTCAACCCGGAAGGGCAGATAGATTCGAGCGTTCTCGTTGCCTTCGGAGAATGCTTCGGTGTTGTGGGTGCTATTTTCGGTTTTGATATGCGGCGTTAATCCAGCATCAGCGCCATATAGGGGCGACGGGACGGAAGATCGAGAACATTTCCGATGCCTTCGCTGCTGAATATTGCGGCGGCGAAGGTATCGATGCTGCACTCGAGGTCGATATGCCCGCCGTAGGCGCATGGTCGGCGGCACTCACCGTCGCGGATAGTATATATACCGCTGTTTTCCGGCATGAGAGGGTCGGTAAGCCGCAGGGAGTAGTTCAGACCAGGGTGCGCGGAAGCTATGGCGGACAGTAAAGGCTCGGGATTGAGCACACGCGACATGCCGAAGGAGCGCAGAAAACATTTCTCACCGGACAGAGGCGGACGCTCGACGGTGACCGACTTCTCGCCTATCCTGCTCCGCAGAACGGCAAGTGCACCGTCGGCGACAGCCGCATTGTCGGCAAGCAGACACTTCACCTTTGCAGCCCGTTCTCCGACGACGGCGAAAAGCATTGCCTCGGCGCCGTCGTGAGGATCGCGCACTGCGACGATATGCCCTCCTTCGAGGCGGTTGTCGGCGACGGCATGGCAGAAACAGGTTCTGTCGTGCACGACGCCGCAGCCGAATGATTTTTCAAGACGACTGAAGAGTTCGAATGTCGGTTCGACCTCAGCGACACTGCCGCCGGGGAATGTATGCAGCGACGTATAGCGCTCGCGGTCGATGTAGAACGTTGTGGCGAAGCCGAAGCGGTCGTAGAAAAAATAAAGCCTGTCTTCAGCAGGTATGAGGCAGCACAGCGCCGAGCCGCGTCCGCGTGCCTGCCGCAGGGCGTCGGCGATGAGCTTTCCGGCGACACCATGTTGCCGGGCTTCGGGACGCGTTGCCACACAACTCATATACTCCGACCGCACGAGCGCATTGTGGAACAGAAAACCGAAAGGCTGCATCATCAGGCATCCTGTCGCTTTGCCGGCGCCGTCGCGGCTGATGCTGATGCAGCAGCTGCTGTCGACAACTTCGTCGAAAAACCACCGGCGCCATTCCTCACTGTCGCCGAACACACATTTATATATATCCTGAAATTCCTTATTATTCATCCCAGTAAGTTCTGAGGGGGTAACGGTCCGGACGGAAAAACAGCCGTAGTCCGCCGGAATAGGTACAATAATTCCATATCCAGTTGACAAGCACCACTGTGCGGTTGCGCATACCGAGGAGAGACATAAGATGCACTCCCAGCCATGCCAGCCACGCCAAGCGTCCGTTCAGATGGAGCTTACCCATGTCGACAACGGCTCTGTTGCGCCCTATTGTCGCCATTGAGCCTTTGTCGCGGTATACGAAAGGCCGAGGCTCGGAGGGGTTGCTGAGGTTGCGGGCGAGCATACGCCCCATCTGTATCGCCACCTGCGCCACCTGCGGATGTCCGTGTGGGTATTGTCCGTTCGTCATCAGCGCGATGTCGCCGATGGCATACACATTGTCCATACCCTTGACGCGGCAGTACTCGTCCACTTCGAAGCGCGCTCCCCTGCCGGGGACTATCGCATTATCAGCTATTCTGAAAGGCACACCGGTGACGCCGGCGGTCCAGATGACATTAAGAGTCTCCAACGACGTTCCGTCGGCAAATGCCAGCGTGCGTCCGTCGTAGCTTTTCACCACCGTGCCGAGCCTCACTTCCACCATCAGCTGTGTAAGCCCCCTGAGAGCATCCTCGGACGAGCGCGGCCCCATGGCGCGCAACAGTGCATCGTTGCCTTCGACAAGAATGACACGCATCTCGTCGGGACTGATCTTAGGATATTCGCGCCGGATGACAAAACGTTTGAGCTCGCCGAGCGCTCCGGCGATCTCTACTCCCGCCGGACCGCCTCCGACAACAACAAAAGTAAGCAGCCGGCTACGCTCGGCGGCATCGCGGCATAGCGAGGCGCGTTCGAGGCGATCGAGCACTTCGTTGCGTGTGCGGATAGCCTCCGTGGTGCTCTTGAGAGTGTAGACATGCTTCTGCAGATCGTCGATTCCGAAAAAATTGTTCGTAGTACCGGCTGCTATGACGAGGACATCATAATGCACGGTCTCGTATTTAGTCGTAACGGTGCGCCGCGAGGTGTCTATGCTCTCGACAGTGCCTATATGGAAGCTGCATCCGCGGTATTTCCTGCCGAGAATCTCGCGGCGGAACGGAAAGGAAATGCTCGCGGGCTCCAGTCCCGATGACGCCACCTGATAGAACAGCGGCGGGAAGCTATGGTAGTTGTTTCTGTCGATAATAACGACATGCCAGATGCTCTTGTCGAGCCTGTGCGCGAGGTTGAGACCGCCGAAGCCGCCTCCTATTATGACAATTGTCTTCTGTGGATTCATATCAATAGGGTTCAGCACAAAATAAACATGACGCGGGTCTAAAAAGTTCGTAGCGTCAAAAAGCTTTTGTTAATGTGGGAAATAATTGCTAATTTTGCATGGTCTCACCCTTGCGACCGCAACCAAATTGTCACTTACAAAGCACAAAACTATGCAGGCGAGCAAAAAAGCCGTTCTTATCCTTGAAGACGGTACTACTTTCCACGGACGCAGCTTCGGCTACGACGGTCCGGCAGCCGGCGAAGTTGTTTTCAACACCGCCATGACCGGCTACCCGGAAAGCCTTACCGACCCCTCGTATGAGGGACAGATTCTCGTTACAACATTCCCTCTGTTAGGCAACTATGGTGTTCCGGCAAAAGACGGAAACGCCATTATGGAAGGTCATTTCGAAGGCAGCCGCATCCACTGCCGCGCCATCGTCACACAGGACTATGCCTTCCGGCACAGTCACTGGCTGGCAGCACGTTCGCTCGCCGAATGGCTAATATCGGAGAAAATACCCGGACTGTACGACATCGACACCCGCGCGCTCACCAAACATCTGCGCAGCCACGGCTCCATGCTCGGACGTATCGTCGTCGAAGGAGCGGGCGAATGCGGCTTCTACGACCCCAACGCAGAGAACCTCATCGCCCTGACATCGGTAAAAGAACCGGAAGTCTACGAGAACGAGAACGCCGAGCCGTATGTCCTCACGGGCACAGAACTTGCTCCGACAGCCGACGGACGCAAAACCGTCGTGCTCGTCGACTGCGGCATAAAACACAACATCATCCGCTGTCTCCTGCGGCGCGGCGTGCGTGTGGTGCGCGTGCCCTGGGACTATGATTTCAACCGCCTCGAATGGGACGGACTATTCATCAGCAACGGTCCCGGCAACCCCGACTTCGCCACCGCGACTGTCGACAACATACGCAAAGCCATGGAACCCGGCAAACCCATCTGCGGCATCTGCATGGGCAACCAGCTCCTCGCAAAAGCTGCCGGCGCGACGACATACAAGCTCAAATACGGACACCGCAGCCATAACCAGCCCGTCCGCCAGCTCGGCACCGACCGCTGCTTCGTCACCTCGCAGAACCACGGCTTCGCCGTCGACACCGACACTCTGCCGTCCGACTGGGAAGCACTCTTCGTAAACATGAACGACAACACCAACGAGGGCATACGGCACAAATCGAAACCGTTCTTCTCGGCACAGTTCCACCCCGAGGCCTCCAGCGGTCCGCGCGACACCGAATTCCTTTTCGACGACTTTATAGCTCTGCTCAAATGACAATGAACGACATAAAACCAAACAAAGTATTGCTTCTGGGCAGCGGCGCCCTCAAAATCGGCGAAGCCGGCGAGTTCGACTACTCCGGCGCACAGGCGCTCAAGGCACTGCGCGAAGAAGGCATCACCACAGTTCTCGTAAACCCCAACATCGCCACCGTACAGACCTCGGAAGGCATGGCAGACAAGATATACTTCCTGCCTGTGACTCCCTATTTCGTCGAGCGCGTCATCGAAAAAGAGCGTCCCGACGGCATCCTGCTCGCTTTCGGCGGTCAGACAGCCCTGAACTGCGGCGTCGAACTATGGCGCTCCGGTGTGCTCGACAAATATAATGTGCGCGTACTCGGTACTCCCGTCCAGGCGATAATGGACACCGAGGACCGCGAGCTTTTCGTCGAGAGACTCAACCAGATAGATGTCAAGACCATCAAGAGCGAGGCCGTGGAGACCGTCGACGATGCACTGCGCGTCGCCAACAGACTCGGCTACCCCGTTATCGTACGCGCCGCCTATGCCCTCGGCGGACTCGGCAGCGGATTCTGCGACAACGACGACGAACTGCGCTCGCTCGTGGAGAAAGCACTCTCGTTCTCGCCTCAGGTGCTCGTGGAGAAATCGCTCAAAGGATGGAAGGAAGTGGAATATGAAGTCGTGCGCGACCGCTTCGACAACTGCATCACTGTCTGCAACATGGAAAACTTCGACCCGCTCGGCATCCACACCGGCGAAAGCATCGTCGTCGCTCCATCGCAGACACTTTCCAACGACGACTACCACTACCTCCGCAGCCTTGCCATAAAAATCATACGCCACGTCGGCATCGTGGGCGAATGCAACGTACAGTACGCCTACGACCCCACCTCGATGGACTACCGCGTCATCGAGGTCAATGCCCGTCTGAGCCGTTCGTCGGCGCTCGCCTCGAAAGCGACTGGCTATCCCCTCGCCTTCGTCGCCGCCAAACTCGCGTTGGGCTACGGTCTGTTCGACCTCAAAAACAGCGTCACACAATGCACGTCGGCATTCTTCGAGCCGGCACTCGACTATGTCGTTGTCAAGATACCCCGCTGGGACCTCGGCAAATTCCATGGCGTCGACCGTCATATCGGCTCGTCGATGAAGTCGGTCGGCGAAGTGATGGCGATAGGACGCTCGTTCGAGGAGGCTATCCAGAAAGGTCTGCGCATGATAGGTCAGGGCATGCACGGTTTCGTCGAAAACCGCGAAATATCCATTCCCGACGTTGAGGCAGCCCTGAAAGAACCTACCGACAGGCGCATATTCGTCATCGCCAAGGCGTTCAACGAAGGATATTCCGTCGACCGCATACACGAACTCACCAAAATCGACCGCTGGTTCCTCTACAAGCTCCAGAACATCTTCCTCACCGGTCGCGAACTCGAAAAATACTCGACGGTACAGGAATTGCCAGCCGATCTGCTGCGCCGCGCCAAGCAACTCGGCTTCAGCGACTTCCAGATTGCCCGCTCGCTCTTCAAAGAAGCCTTCGGCGAAGACACCGACCGCTACATGGCTCTTGTGCGCCAGCAGCGCAAAGACCTCGGCATTGTGCCGTGCGTCAAGCAGATCGACACTCTCGCGGCGGAATATCCGGCAGCGACAAACTATCTCTACCTCACATACAACGGCACGGAAAACGATGTGGAATATACGGGCGACAACCGATCCGTCGTCGTCCTCGGCTCCGGAGCCTACCGCATCGGCTCATCTGTGGAATTCGACTGGTGTTCGGTAAACGCGCTTCTGACGGCGCGCAAGGAAGGCTGGCGCTCGGTGATGATAAACTACAACCCCGAAACCGTCTCCACCGACTACGACATCTGCGACAGGCTCTATTTCGATGAACTCACCTACGAGCGTGTGATGGACATCCTCGAACTGGAGAACCCGCACGGCGTCATCCTGTCGGTAGGCGGTCAGATTCCCAACAACCTCGCCACACGTCTCGACGCGGCACACGTCAACATCCTCGGCACAGCCGCTTCGAGCATCGACCGCGCCGAAGACCGGCATAAATTCTCCGCCATGCTCGATGAACTCGGCGTAGACCAGCCGCGCTGGCGCGAGCTCACCGACTTCGCCGACATCGAGAAATTTGTCGAGGAAGTAGGCTTCCCTGTTCTGGTGCGTCCCAGCTACGTGCTTTCCGGTGCTGCCATGAACGTATGCTCGAATCCCGACGAACTGCGCCGCTTCCTCAAGCTTGCGGCTAACGTCTCGAAGAAACATCCCGTCGTTGTGAGCGAATTCATACAGTACGCCAAGGAAATCGAGATGGACGCCGTGGCGCAGAACGGACAGATCAAAGCCTACGCCATATCGGAACACATAGAGTTCGCCGGCGTGCACAGCGGCGACGCTACCATCCAGTTCCCGCCCCAGAAGCTCTATGTCGAAACCATGCGCCGGATAAAGAAGGTATCGGCAAAAATTGCCGCCGCCCTCAACATTTCAGGACCGTTCAACATCCAGTTCCTCGCCAAAAACAACGACATCAAGGTGATCGAGTGCAACCTGCGCGCGTCGCGAAGCTTCCCCTTCGTGTCGAAAGTGCTGAAAATAAACTTTATCGACCTCGCCACGCGCATCATGCTCGGACACGACGTCGAGAAGCCTAACAAGAGCGCCTTCGACCTCGACTATGTCGGCGTCAAGGCATCGCAGTTCTCCTTCTCGCGCCTCGGCGGAGCCGACCCTGTCCTCGGCGTCGACATGGCATCTACGGGCGAAGTCGGCTGCATCGGCGACGACACGAACGAAGCAGTGCTGAAATCGCTCCTCGCCGTAGGTCTGCGCGTGCCCAAGAAGGCTGTGCTCATGAGCACCGGCTCAGCAAAGCAGAAAGCCGACATGCTCGAGGCCGCACACATGCTTCACAACGCCGGAATCACCATCTACGCTACAGGCGGAACTTGCCAGTTCCTCAACGAAAACGGAATTCCCGCCGTCCGCGTCTACTGGCCGTCAACTCCCGACCAGCATCCGCAGGCTATCGACCTGCTGCACGAACGGAAAGTAGACCTCGTTGTGAACATGCCAAAGAATTTCACCGGAACAGAGCTGAGCAACGGACGCCGGATCCGCCGTGCCGCCGTCGACCTCAACATCCCACTGCTGACAAATTCGCGCTTAGCATCGGCATTCATCCGCGCCTTCACAAGCCTGCCGCTCGACGAGATTGAAATCAAAAGTTGGGACGAATATTAGACATTTGACAGCCGGATTACTTGATTTAACTTTGTTTAACATTGCTTGAACCATCATGGACAAGCACTATAACAAGAGCATATCATACAATAGGTCAACAAATTGCCAAGGTAGCCAATCTGATTTGTGCGATAAATTGCTAAAAAAGTATGTTCCAAAACATATAAAATAATTTGTACAAAGTGACAATTACCCCGAACTTTGTAGCGCAAACCTAAAACAATCTTTTTTACCTTAGAAATTGTACCTATTGGAAACCCATAAAAAGGAACTTCGTGATGAAGCTCCTTTTTATTTTATGTCCGTCTTCTAAAATTGACACCTTGCGCAACAATGATTTCCAACTATTGTTGTATCTTTGTAGATTAATAGTCCAGAACATAGAACACACTATAATATATATGACATTTGAAGAATTAGGCGTGCGTCCCGATTTACTCCACGCCATCAAAGATATGGGCTTCGAATCGCCCATGCCCGTGCAGGAGAAGGTCATACCCGAACTGCTCAGCGGTGTCCACGACCTTGTTGCCCTCGCCCAGACAGGCACAGGCAAGACGGCAGCTTTCGGTCTTCCTGTTCTTCAGCGCATCAATCCCGACGAGCACAGCCCCCAGGCCCTCATTCTTGCGCCGACACGTGAGCTCTGCCTCCAGATAGCAGGCGACCTTGCCGACTTCTCGAAATATATGCCTGACGTTGTCGTGCTGCCCGTCTACGGCGGCAGCAGTATCGAAAGCCAGATACGCGCGCTGAAGAATGGCGTACAGATTGTCGTCGCGACACCGGGACGACTCATCGACCTGATAAACCGCGGCGTCGTCGACCTCTCGGGAGTGCATACCGTCGTGCTCGACGAAGCTGACGAAATGCTCAACATGGGCTTCGTCGATTCCATCACAGAAGTTCTCACACATGTGCCCGACGACAGAGCCATGCTCATGTTCTCCGCCACAATGCCTGCGGAAGTCGCAAAAATAGCCAAGCGTTTCATGCACGAGCCGAAAGAAATCGTCATCGGCACACGCAATACGGGCGCCGAGAATGTCCGCCATATCTACTATATGGTGAACGCACGCGACAAATATCTTGCGCTCAAACGCATAGCAGACGACACGCCCAATATCTACGCCATTATCTTCTGCCGCACGCGCCGCGACACACAGGAGATCGCCGACCAGCTCATTGCCGACGGATACAACGCCGACGCGCTCCACGGCGACCTGTCGCAGCAGCAGCGCGACATGGTGATGAAAAAATTCCGCGACCGCGTTCTCCCGATTCTCGTAGCGACTGACGTAGCCGCCCGCGGACTCGACGTCGACGACCTCACACACGTGATAAACTACGGACTTCCCGACGACACCGCAGTCTATACTCACCGTTCCGGACGTACCGGACGTGCAGGAAAGACAGGCGTCTCCATAGCAATAATTCACTCGCGCGAGAAAGGCAAGCTTCGCGAAATAGAAAAAATCATCGGAAAGAAATTCGAACGCAAGGAAGTGCCCACACCGCAGCACATCATCGAAAAGCAGCTCTACAACCTCGCCGACCGCCTCGAACGCGTCAGCGTCAACGAAGATGAAATTGCAGGCTACCTGCCCGGCGTGCTCCGCAAACTATCGTGGCTCTCGACGGAAGACCTGCTCAAACGCATTCTCTCTCTGGAGTTCAACCGCCTCCTCGACTACTACAAGGACGCGCCCGAAATCGACTTCATCGACGAGAAACCCTCAAAGGACAAAGGAAAGAAGAACGGCAAGGAACGCACCGACAAGGACAAAGACCGCCGCACAGCCGAACGCGGATACGAACGCATATATATAAACGTAGGGAAAGGCGACGGATTCTACGCCGGCAACCTCATTGAAATGCTCAACAAGAACGTCGACGGACCGCGCGTCGATGTAGGACGTATCGACCTGTTGCCGTCGTATTCGCTCTTCGACGTCAAGAAAAAGGATGCGGCACGGGTAGTGGGAGCCCTCAAGGGTCTCGACTTCTTCGGCAAGCGCATATTCAGCGAAATCGCCGATGCCGAACGCGACTATTCGCACCTCTCGGCACGGAAAGGCAAAGGCGAACGGCAGAACAAGGACAGCAAACGCCGCCCCGGACGACCTAAGAAATATTGAGACATGAGACAATATATCAGAATATCAGTCTTCGCCGTTATCGCATTAGTCTCTGTTCTTGCTCAGGGACGGATGACGGATGCACAGACGGCTGAAATCACAGAGAAGTTCTTCACCAACGCGCCGTCGGAGGCAATGCCGCTCCTGTCGAAAAACGCACGGCTCGACATGCTCGACTACTACCGCAACGGGCTCAGCACACCGACGGTCAACGAGCTCAAAGGGCGGTCACGCATAACCGGCATGTCGCCGCATAGCATCGATGTCCAGATTTCCGACAGCACTGCCCTGCAGTTTGTCCTGGTAGAGCCGTCGCGCTTTCTCCCGGACTACTATATAATGGTGGTAGAAACAGTGAGCACTCCCGTACCGGACAGCAGCATCCGTGCATTCGACACAGACTGGAACGAAATGCCCGTCGAACTGCCGGACTATACTTCATTCATTCCCAAAGACAAGAGAAAACTGACGAAGACGATGGACGAACCGCCGCTGACATTCACCGAAATACGATTCGACCCGGAGAAGAAGACATTCACCTTCCGCGACCGCTCCAAAGAAGGCTATTACAAGGGCGATACTCCCGAAATTCTTGCGTACTTCCTCTCCGAGATAGAACTCAAGCCACGCATAGCATTAAAAGACAAAAAATCGTGGAACATATTCGACACCTTCGCACATGACAGAATAATATTCAGATGAATTGTCCGACTATTACCCTCCTTGAACTCAACAGGCGCATAGGAACAGCCCTGAATCTCGCTCCGGGACTATGCAACATCTGGGTCACAGCAGAGACATCCGACGTGCGCGTCAGCGGAGGTCACTGCTACATGGAGCTTATCCAGAAAAGCGACAGCGGCACACCGCTTGCCAGATGCCGCGCCGTCATCTGGGCTTCCGCCTACAGCAGACTCGCCGCGAAGTTCGCCGAAGCAACAGGCTCGCGCCTGACAAGCGATATGAAAGTGATGGTGCTCGCCAATGTCAGCTTCCACCCTGTCTACGGTCTCAGCCTCGTTGTCAACGATATAAATCCCGAGTATACCCTCGGCGACCTTGCGCGCCGGAGAATGGAGATAATCAACCGCCTTAAAGAAGAAGGTGTCCTGGATCTCAACCACGAGCTCGACTTACCGCAGCTGCCATCGCGGATAGCCATAGTATCCGCAGCAGGCGCAGCAGGCTACGGCGACTTCATCCGCCAGCTGCACAACAATCCGATGCGCCTGCGTTTCACCTCCACACTGTTCGAAGCCGTCATGCAGGGCGAACGGACAGCACCGAGCATCATCGCCGCACTCGACCGCATCATGGAGCGCATCGACGATTTCGACTGCGTTGTCATTATCCGCGGCGGCGGCGCTGTCGCCGATCTGGCGTCGTTCGACAACTACGACCTCGCCTTCAACGTGGCGCAATTTCCCCTGCCTATAATCGTCGGCATAGGACACGACCGCGACGTCACAGTGCTCGACTATGTGGCATGGCGCCACGTCAAAACGCCTACGGCAGCAGCAGAGCTGCTTGTCGGAGCAATGGCGGATGCATATGCAGAAGTGCTCGGCACAGGCAATGCCATTCTGACAACAGTTCGCTCCGCCATTGCCGGACAACGCCAGCAGCTCGCCTACTGCCAGGGGCTTCTGCCATCTCTCGCCATGAGCGTCGTCGAACGCAACCGTCATGCCGTAGGCATCCACACTTCGGAACTGCTGGCGTCGTCGGTGCGCAGCATCATCAGACAGTCGTTGCAACGGATTGCATCGCTCGGCGAACTGCTTGAGGCGATATCACCTCAGGCGACTCTGCGCCGCGGCTACTCGATAACGCGCGCCGGCGGACATGCCGTCACCGACAGCACAGCAATTGTCGCCGGCACTGTACTTACCACGACATTCGCCAACGGTCCGGCAATAGAATCCGTTGCTAAAGAGCCCTCACATCCGGTACATAATTAAAACGTATATTTTTATGGCATAATGTCGGTTTTTGACTTATATCAAGAACTTTTTGCAATTCAATTTTCATTTTTCGGATAAAAAATTGCGCATTTTGTAAATTTCCAGTATCTTTGCACATTGAAAAAACACAATGCCCATAAATACTATGGAAAAGATAGATAATCTTGACAGAAGAATCCTTCAGATCGCAATACGCAATGCCCGCATACCTTCAAAAGACATAGCGCTCGAATGCGGAGTGTCGCGTGCAGCCATTCACCAGCGTCTTCAGCGCCTCATAGAACTCAACGTCATCACAGGTTCAGGCTATCATGTCAATCCCAAGATACTCGGATATGCCACATGCACATATATAGGCGTAAATCTCGAACGCGGAGCGATGTATCGCGACGTCGTGCCGGAACTCGAAAAAATTCCTGAAATCATCGAGTGTCACTTCACCACAGGTCCGTACACCATGCTCATAAAGCTCTACGCCCGCGACAACGAGCACCTCATGGAGCTCCTGAACAAAAAGATACAGATGATTCCCGGCGTCACAGGCACAGAGACACTCATCTCGCTCGATCAGTCGATAGCCCGCGAGATTCCGATCAACATCACCGACAACGACTAAAGGTCAGCCGTGTCCGGACCGTCTGTTTTCCGCCGCTTCCTGTCGTCAGCGACAGCTGCCATAACAGCTTTCTTCACGCTGGCGCAGGTGCACCAGCACACTACCGTCCATCATCCCGAATGGACAAGGAATGCTGTGCTCTATGAGGTGAACGTCCGGCAGTTCACTACCGACGGCACCTTCAACTCCCTCCGCGAGCACCTTCCGAGGCTCTCGGAACTCGGTGCCGACATTCTGTGGCTCATGCCTGTACATCCCATTTCGAAAGAAAATCGAAAAGGCTCGCTCGGAAGTTACTATGCAGTCGCAGACTACAAAGCCGTAAACCCAGAATTCGGTTCCCTCAGCGACTTCATAACTCTTGTCGAGGAAGCTCACGCACTGGGAATGAAAGTGATTCTCGACTGGGTTCCTAACCATACCGGGTGCGACCATCCGTGGGTGAAGTCACACCCCGAACGATATGCGCGCGACAGCGAAGGACAGATGTACGGACCTTACGACTGGACCGACGTCTATAAGCTCGACTACAGCAGCCAATCTACCCGCGCCGCTATGCTCGACGCCATGGCTTTCTGGCTCAAATACTGCGACGTGGACGGTTTCAGATGCGATGTGGCAGGCGAGGTTCCGGTAGACTTCTGGAACGAAGCACGTCAGAAGCTCGACAAAGCGGCAGGGCGCCCGATTTTCATGCTTGCCGAATCGTCGGAGCCTGAGCTGACGCTGCACGCTTTCGACGCCGACTATAACTGGCCTATGAAAGACCTTTTCAGCGCCATCGCAAACAGCGCATCGCAGTACACTGTCGGCGACACACGCACATTCGAGCCTGCCACAGCGCGCGACATCATAGCACTCGTCAAGGAGCAGAACAAGGAATTTCCTGTCGACAGCTATCTGATGAACATGACGTCGAACCACGATCTCAACTCATGGGAAGGCACGGAGTTCAGGCGTCTCGGCAAATTCGCCGCGCCTTTTGCCATTCTCACATACGTTCTTCCCGGAATGCCGCTGATATATACAGGTCAGGAAACCGGTCTCGACCGTGCGTTTGAGTTCTTCAACAAAGACCTTCCGCCGCAATGGGAGCCGCGCAACGATTTCTTCTCCTTCTATCAGAAGCTGAACAGCCTCAAGCACAGCCGCCGCGAACTTGCGGCAGGCGCCGAAGGCGGCAACATACGGACAGTAAGCGTCGGAGCTTCATCGCCGGATATTCTGGCGTTCAGGCGCGAACTCGACGGAGAAGGTATTTTCTTCGCCGCCAACTTCGGAACGACGGCACAAAGTTTCGCGCCATGCAGCTGCCTTGACGGTCTCGCCGACTGCACCGACGTATTCACCGGCGCACAAGTGACAACACTTCCGGCTGTGTTAGAACCCGGAAAATATATTCTATTCACCTACACAACACTCTGAGCATGACACATCAGGAGCCGAGATGGACAGAAATAGAACATCTCCCCGAATGGGACGAGGAATTCTATCATATCTACACCGCCAAGAAATTCGGCAAATGGGTGATGATAAAGACACTGCGGCCCGAGCTCGCCGACGACCCGCGCTATCAGCACATGATAGAACAGGAATTCGACGTGCGCTACAGTCTGGCGCATCCCAACATCATAATGATAAACGATTTCGAGGAAATACCCGGAATCGGAAGATGTATCGTGACCGACGATGTCTACGGCGACAGCCTGCGCAAGCTCATAGATGAACACAGGGTGCGCCCCGAACACATAGAGCAGCTGCGTCACCAGCTCGTCAGCGCAATGGAATATATTCAGGGCAAGCACATCGTCCATCCGCCGCTACGGCCTGAGAATATCATATTCACAGAGAATATAGGCAATCTCAAGCTCATCGACGTCGGTTTTGAGCAGCGCCCTACCCTGTCGCACCAGTCGACAGCCGACGACATATACAACTACGGCAAAGTGCTTGAAGAAGCGATGAAAGCTGCCGGTAATACCGACCCGACATTGCAGCACGTCGTCCGCCGATGCACCGACACCGACACCAAGAAACGCTTTCACGACATGCAGCAGGTGCATCTGGCTCTTGAAAACCGCCGGAACAGCACCGTCTACATTCTCATCATCGCATTCCTCGCGCTTATGATTCTCATTATTCTGTGGCTCAAATCGCCCTGGGCTCCGGCACCGTCGCAATTAGGCACAGGAATATAAAAATATAAATATGACAGTCAACGTTCATCCAATATCAAACGATTCGGACGATATCCGGCAATATATCAATTTTCAGAACAGCATCTACAAAGGCAACCCCTGCTACGTGCCGCCGCTGTTCATCGACCAGATGGAGACTCTCCAGCCCGACAAGAATCCGGCTTTCGACTTCTGCGAGGCGCAGTCGTTCATGGCATTCCGTAACGGCGAGCCGGTAGGATGTATCACCGCTATCGAAAATAAAGCCGCCAACAAACGCACCGGCAAGAAACAGGTACGCTTCGGCTACATGGATTTCATCGACGACCCTGAAGTTGTCGACGGACTGTTCGACGCCGTTGCCGAATGGGGAAGGCAGAGAGGTCTCGACGAAATGGTAGGTCCCCTTGGTTTCACCGATCTCGACCCCGAAGGAATGCTCATCGAGGGATTCGACGAAATGGGAACACAGGCAACGATATATAACCATCCATACTATATGGAGCACATGGAACGCCTCGGATTCGAGAAAGAAACCGACTGGATAGAGTTCCGCATCAAAATTCCTGATTCAGTGCCAGAAAAGCACGCACGAATCTCGGAGATAGTCGCCCGCAAATACGGTCTGCGTACTGTCAAATACACCTCACGTAAGAAAATTGCCGCCGACTACGGCAGGGCCATCTTCGAACTCGTCAACGAAGCATACAGCAACCTTTACGGTTTTGTACCGCTCACCGAACGACAGATACAGCATTACATCAACATCTATCTCGGCGTGCTGCGGCTCGAAGACGTTGCGCTTGTCGTCGACAGCGACGACAGACTCGTAGGGCTCGGAATCTCGATGCCGTCGCTCAGCAAAGCACTCCGCAAAAGCGGCGGAAAGCTGTTCCCCTTCGGATGGTATCATCTTCTCAAAGCTATTAAGGGACACACCGACGTTGTCGACCTGCTGCTTGTGGCAGTGAAGCCGGAATTCCAGGGCAAAGGTGTCAACGCTCTTATCTTCAGTGATCTCATTCCCTGCTATATAAAGAACGGATATAAATACGCCGAAAGCAATGTAGAGCTGGAAGACAACGACAACGTTCAGAAGCAATGGGAATATTTCGAGCGCCGGCAACACCGCCGTCGCCGCGCATGGATTAAAAAAATCGAAGCATGACAGCAGCCGCCAACGAAATCGCAGCCTCACTGAGAGCGAAGAAAACCGTCAGAGTATTATTCGTCTGTCTGGGCAATATATGCCGTTCTCCGGCTGCGGAAGGCGTGTTCAGAAGCATTGTAGACAACGAAGGAGCCGACGGACGTTTCGTCATCGACTCCGCCGGAATAGGCGACTGGCACATAGGGCAGCTGCCCGACCGCAGAATGCGCGAGCACGCACGCAGACGCGGCTACGAACTTACGCACCACGCCCGTCAGGTGAATACATCCGATTTCGGAAGATTCGACCTCATCATCGGAATGGACGCACAGAACTGCGCCGATCTCCGCGCGCTTGCCTCCAACGAAGAAGCAAAGCGCAAGATAATACCGATGTCGGCATTTTTCGGTCCGGACGCGGCTGCCGACTCTGTCCCGGACCCGTACTATGAGGGACCCGAAGGATTCGAGCTCGTCCTCGACCTACTCGAAGACTCCCTGCGCCGCCTCTTCACACAACTGAACTAAAATACATAACGAAAAGACTGTGTCGAAATTAAGTTTTGCGGCACAGTCTTTTGTTATATAATAGAGTGATATCTGTTATTTGCCTGAGAATCGGTTCAGGAGCGATTCGAGGGATCCGTATGTAGAGGGATCAATGTCGATATCAAGTATGGCTCCGTCTCTGTCGACGAGGCGATAAGAGGGATAGCAGTTGACTTTAAGTGCTTTTTCTATCTCTGCCTGCTGATCAGCCGGAAGATTATAGTGGAAAACGTTGCTGCCTTTTACGTTATATTCCTCGATTATGTTGCGCCATGTGTTCTCGGCACTGTTGCTGGCGAGATAGATGTAAACTATGTCAAAATCCTTTAGCCGCTCGTAGAGTTCGGCTGAGCGAGAGAGAGCCTGACGGCACGGTGCACACCATGTGCCCCAGATGTCCATAAGAATGAATTTGCCGCGGTGGGGCGCGATGATGTTTTCTATCAGGTCGCCCTCGGTCAGACCTCTAAGAGACGACGTGTCGACCATCGACGATTGCTGCGATGCTTTCCGTTCGATTCTGATATATTTTTCGTTCTCTGCGATCAGTTTGTCGAGGATATGACTGTTTGTGACATATTTTGTCGTCATATCCATGACTTCGGCAGAGAGCGAGCTATGAGTGTTGTCGAGTATTTCGAAGGCTTTGCAGATAATCCAGATGTCCTTAACTGTCGGATCGAAGCCCATAGAGTCAAGGACAGCAACACCATGGGGAATTTCGTGGATGAAGCGTTTGGGATAAATCGTGCGGTTCCGGCTTTCGCCATTCAGAACCTGAATATATTTCATGATCAGCGACTCATTACGTTTAAAATGAGACTGACGGTATGCTTCTTTTTCGTCATTGTCAGGAATTGAGTCGTAGACGTGCGTAAACGCTCTGTTGAGCGAATCTATCCGTTCGATAATGGTCCGCTCCTCGGGCGTATATTCTATCTCCCGCTCGTAACTGCTTTCGTCGAAAGTCTTTGCCCAGTCGCTATTGAGATTATCCATCAGATAGGTTATGAAGTCCGGAAATTCTCTTACGAGGGAATACGGTGCTCCGGCGTAGTGCATGCATTTTTCCATAACATAAGGCACGACACTGTCGGGCATCCCGGCCGCGCCGATATTGAAGCCGAGAGAGCTGATCCGTTCGTTTGTCAGATGGACGTCACGGAAACGGTCGGAAAGGGTCGGGTAACGCGAGCAGACGCTGTCGAGTTCTTGGCTAAGAACAGTGTTGATGCTGTCGGCATCGTGGAAGAATTGGCTGAACGGCTTTCCGTTATAATCATATATGCTTGCAGCGCGCCATTGCGGGGTGTAGATCATCAACTCGTTCTGAAGGCGGCTGTCAGTACCCATGAAGAGGGTCTGACCGAGTTTGTAGTCGTAGAGAAGAAAGTATCTTTGCCCGGGTTCGAGGACATTGCGAAGGAACGATCTGCCCCAGTCGGCATATATCAGTCCTGTGTTGTCCATTGGAAATTTAATTGAAAAGCGCCCGAGGGAGTCGAGAGCCGCTGAATAGTTCTCACTACCGCCTGTCACACCATAGACCGTAATCACATAGTCTTTTGAACGCTCGCGCAGCCAGTCGGGCATATCCTTCAGCCAGCCGATGAATTCGACAGAGTCGCCGGGAACATAACCGGTGTCGCGGAGTTTGCGGCTGTCTTTGACGGGATAGGGAGGCAGGGTGCGGTCTGTGACAGCAGAGCAATCGAATGATTTATTCCCGATTTTGAATTTGCGGCGTCCGTCTTTTGACTTTCCAACCGAGATTTTCAGGGTCTGCGGTCCGTCGGTGATTTCAAACGATTTTGCCCTATGATCGGGCCGCTGTCCGACATAATTCCAGAATCGGGCATCGTAGATGACGCAGTCGTCAAGGAGTCCTATCAGCCAGTCGCCGGTCTTGTCGTCACGCCAGTTTGAGGGGATGAGCCCGGCGCGGCGCGCAGAGCCGTCTGTTATGCCGCGTAGCCGGAAGTCGGAACTGTTGATAAAATCAAAGCTCTCCGTGCCTTCCGGAAGGGAGGGAAAGTGCAGACAGAAGTCGGTGCCTTCATGGATGGTATTGATGATGCGCGGATTGATGACATCGTACCTCACGCTGTCGGCGAGCAGATACGAGTCACGGGTAAAGTTGAAATCGAATTCCGGGCGAAAAGCGGCGTGGAAATGCAATATCGTTTCGTCTGGAGTCAGTTCGACGCGCGTCACTTCGAGAAGGGGAAGAAAATATCCGCCGTGGCATTTGTCGTTCTGTTCGACCGTAGGATGTTGCCAGACATGCATCTTATTTGATGCGGCATTCAGAGACAAAGCAGGTATTAGCGAATGGATTAGAAGCAGGCGGAAATATTTCATGACAATGTTGTTAATAATGCAAAGACAGCAATGTGCGCTTTGCTTGGCAAAGTTACGATAAAATATGAAATCTACCCTATCTGTCAAAAGGAATGTGCGGATATAAGACAGAAACAAAAAAGAAGCCGTGTCATACGACACAGCTTCTTTAGTTTATGAGAGCCTGAATTATTCAGCTGCCTGAGCCTCTGCTGCGGGAGCCTCTGCGGCAGGTGCCTCAGCGGCGGGAGCGGCGGCTTTGCGGCGGCTGCGGCGTGTCTTGGTCTTGGGAGCTGCTTCCTTGAGCATTGCTTCGTTGTAGTCAACGAGCTCGATGAAGCATGTCTGGGCATTGTCGCCGAGACGGTTGCCGGTCTTGAGAATACGGGTATAACCGCCGGGACGGTTGGCAATCTTTTCGGCAACTTCCTGGAAGAGAACCGTCACGGCTTCTTTGTTCTGCAGATAGCTGAACACAAGACGACGGTTTGCAGTGCTGTCTTCCTTGGCGCGGTTGATCAGAGGTTCAGCGTATACGCGGAGAGCCTTTGCCTTTGCCAGAGTGGTGAAGATGCGCTTGTGCAGGATGAGCGATATTGTCATGTTAGCCAGAAGGGCGCTGCGATGAGCCTTCTGTCGGCTAAGGTGATTGAAGTTTTTATTGTGTCGCATCGAAGTTATTCTTTATCGAGTTTGTACTTGGAAATGTCCATGCCGAAGGAAAGGTTCAGGCTGGTAAGGAGGCTCTCGAGTTCGACAAGCGACTTCTTGCCGAAATTGCGGAACTTGAGAAGATCGGTCTTGTTGAACACAACCAGTTCGGCAAGAGTTTCGACCTCTGCGCTTTTAAGGCAGTTGAGTGCGCGAACAGAGAGCTGCATGTCGACAAGCTTCGATTTGAGAAGCTGACGCATGTGGAGCACTTCTTCATCGAATTCCTCACCCGGATCGGTCTCGGTAGTCTCAAGAGTGATTTTCTCGTCAGAGAAAAGCATGAAATGGTAGATAAGAATCTTAGCTGCCTCTTTCACGGCCTCTTTCGGCAGAATAGAGCCGTTGGTGGTGATTTCGAGAGTGAGTTTATCGTAGTCGGTTTTCTGGTCTACGCGGTAGTTTTCGACGGTGTATTTGACGTTCTTGATAGGCGTGTAGATGGAGTCGATTGCGATGGTGTTGATGTCATCCTGCGGAGTGACATTCTCCTCGGCGGGAACCCAGCCGCGACCTTTGTTGATAGTCAATACGATAGTGAAACTTGCGTCGGGATCCAAATGACAAATCACCAGTTCGGGGTTCATGACCTCGAAGCCGTTGAGGGCTGCGGAGATGTCGCCGGCTGTGAACACTTCTTTGCCTGAAACATTGATGGTGACGCGCTCTGAATCGGCGTCTTCCACTTTCTGCTTCAGGTCAACCTGCTTGAGGTTCAAGATGATGTTTTCGACATCCTCCTTTACGCCGGGCACGGCATCAAATTCGCTTTTCACCCCGTCGATTTTTATCGACGATATCGCGTAACCTTCAAGAGAAGAAAGAAGAACGCGACGAAGGGCGTTTCCGACAGTGATGCCATAGCCTGGTTCCAAAGGCTTGAATTCGAACTTGCCGTAGAAGTTGCTCGCTTCTACCATTATGACCTCTTCAGGTTTTTGGAATGCTAATATAGCCATGGATCTTTAATTAAACGGGTTAGTTCTTGGAGTAGAGCTCGACAATAAGCTGCTCCTTGATGTTCTCGGGGATATCTTCACGTGCAGGTACATGGAGGAACTTGCCGCTCTTGGTGGCTTCGTCCCATTCGATCCAGGGGTACTTGCTGTGATTGAATCCTGCGAGAGCGTCGGCAACTACCTCAAGCGACTTGCTGCGCTCGCGCACACCTACAACATCGCCGGGCTTGACCTGATAGGAGGCAATGCCTACTACAGCACCGTTGACAACGATGTGACGGTGAAGAACGAGCTGACGGGCTGCTGCGCGTGTGGGAGCGATGCCAAGACGGTATACGACGTTGTCCAGACGGCTTTCGAGAAGCTGGAGAAGGATGGCGCCGGTGATACCCTTGAGGCTCGATGCTTTCTTGAAGAGATTGCGGAACTGACGTTCAAGAACGCCATAGGTGTATTTGGCTTTCTGCTTCTCGCGGAGCTGGACACCGTATTCCGATGTTTTGCGGCGTTTGTTGGCGCCATGCTGACCCGGCGGGAAATTGCGACGTGCCAGAACTTTGTCTTCGCCGAAAATGGGTTCGCCGAATTTGCGGGCTATTTTGGTCTTCGGACCTGTATATCTTGCCATTGTTTTTAATAATCAGTTTTGCGGAGCATTTGTCCTTTGCGGATGCCGGGCGCAGCCGCGACCATAGAGAGGTGATATAAATTATGGTCTTTCGCCGGGAATCACACGACTAAGCTCCGTGTGTTGATGTTGGTTGATTTATACTAAAAGCGAAAGTTGAGCGCGACAGCGGCTGTGCGGAGCCGCGCCTTATTCGAAAAATGATTACACTCTTCTTCTCTTGGGAGGACGGCAACCATTGTGCGGCAGCGGAGTGACGTCGATGATTTCTGTCACCTTGATGCCTGCACCGTCGATTGTGCGGACTGCCGATTCGCGTCCGTTGCCCGGACCCTTGAGATATGCTTTCACTTTACGGAGACCGAGGTCATAAGCAACCTTGGCGCAGTCCTGAGCTGCCATCTGAGCAGCGTACGGTGTGTTTTTCTTCGAACCGCGGAAACCCATCTTGCCGGCAGACGACCAGCTGATGACCTGTCCTTCGCTGTTAGCTAAGCAGACAATGATATTGTTGAAAGAGGAATGAACGTGAAGCTGACCTTCTGCGCCGACTTTGACGTTACGTTTCTTTGCTGCGACTGTTTTCTTTGCCATGTCTGTGTGTTATTTAGTTGCTTTCTTCTTGTTGGCAACGGTTTTCTTACGACCTTTGCGGGTACGCGCATTGTTCTTTGTGCTCTGACCGCGGACGGGCAGACCGTTGCGATGACGGATGCCGCGATAGCAGCCGATATCCATCAGACGTTTGATGTTGAGTTGGATTTCACTGCGGAGGTCACCTTCCACTTTGTAGTCGGTGCCGATGATTTCGCGGACCTTGGCTGCCTCCACGTCGCTCCAGTCCTGGACCTTCTTGGCGGGGTCGATTTCTGCTTTTGCGAGGATCTTGCTGGCTGCGCTGCGGCCGATGCCGTAGATATAGGTCAAGGCGATATCACCTCTTTTGTTCTGAGGGAGGTCAACTCCCACTATACGTACTGCCATATATTTTATCCTTGACGTTGTTTAAATTTAGGGTTTTTCTTGTTGATGACGTAAAGACGTCCTTTGCGGCGCACGATCTTGCTGTCCGGCGTGCGTTTCTTCACAGATGCTCTAACTTTCATATCTTTTAGTTTGATTTTTATTTATAGCGGAAAGCAATCCTGCCCTTGGAAAGGTCGTAGGGCGACATCTCGACACGCACCTTGTCTCCGGGAAGAATCTTGATATAGTGCATCCTCATTTTTCCGGAGATGTGAGCGGTGATTTCGTGACCGTTCTCAAGCTCGACGCGGAACATTGCGTTGGAGAGTGCCTCGACGATGGTGCCGTCCTGTTCGATTGCTGATTGTTTTGCCATATGTTAAATAAATT
Organism: uncultured Porphyromonadaceae bacterium; assembly: GCA_900555715.1. GTDB lineage: Bacteria > Bacteroidota > Bacteroidia > Bacteroidales > Muribaculaceae > CAG-873. The sequence continues at coordinate 45,188 of USMC01000012.1, forward strand.
TATCCGGTATAGCTTGTTGGATATAATCGAAGGTGGTGAGTATTTGGATTTTATCGTTGACCATTGCCAGCGTGTGCTCATAGTGGGCCGACGGCTTGCCGTCGCGCGTGCGGCATTCCCAGCCGTCGCTGCCGATGACAATATTGCGGCTTCCCATGTTCACCATGGGCTCGATGCAGAAGCACATGCCGTTCTGGATGCGCGGACCGATGCCGCGGCGTCCATAGTTGGGCACCTCGGGTGCCTCGTGCATGTGGCGTCCTATGCCATGACCTGTCATCTCGCGGACAAGCGAATAGTTCCGCTTCTCGCAATAGGTCTGGATAGCATTGGCGACATCGCCTATGCGCGCTCCTATCTTTGCGGCTTCTATGCCTACGTAGAGCGCCTCCTTTGTCGTGCGCAGAAGGTTCATCTTGGCTTCGGATATTTCGCCGACGGCGAATGTATAGCAGGCGTCGCCCATAAAACCGTCTTTCTCGACTACGGTGTCGATGCCGACGATATCGCCGTCCTGAAGCAGGCGGTCGGAGGGGAAGCCGTGCACTACAGTATCGTTCACTTCGATGCACAGAGTGCCGGGAAAACCTTCATAGCCGAGACAGGCAGGCTTGCCGCCATTGTCAAGGATATACTCCCTGGCAATGGTGTCGAGCTTGCGTGTGCTAACTCCGGGCTCAATCCAGCGCGCCAACTCGCCGAGTGTCCTGCTAAGCAGTTCCGACGACGAGCGCATTGTCTCGATTTCTTCCGGTGTCTTCAGATAAATCATTTAATTGCTGATGTCTAAAACGACGTTCTATAATCAATAAGCCTGACCGGTGGTACGTCCCTTGATCTTGCCTTCCTTCATCAGACCGTCGTAGTGGTGCATCATCAGGTGCGACTCTATCTGCTGGAGTGTGTCGAGAACGACACCCACCATAATCAGAAGCGATGTTCCTCCGAAGAACTGCGCGAAGTTCTGGCTGATGCCGAAGAAACGCGCGAACGCGGGAAGAATGGCTACGATTCCGAGGAAGATAGATCCGGGGAGGGTGATGCGCGACATGATAGCATCGAGATACTCAGCCGTCTTCTTGCCGGGCTTGACGCCGGGGATGAATCCGTTGTTGCGCTTCATGTCTTCTGCCATCTGTGTAGGACGCACGGTGATGGCGGTGTAGAAGTATGTGAAGGCTACAATGAGGATAAAGAAAACGAAGTTATACCAGAAGCCGTTGATGTCTGTGAAAGCTCCGAGGAAACCGGATTCAGCGCCTCTGAAACCGCCGAAAGCAGCGGGGATGAACATGATCGCCTGAGCGAAGATGATAGGCATGACGCCTGCTGCGTTCACCTTCAGAGGGATGTACTGACGTGCGCCTCCATACTGGCGGTTGCCGACGATACGCTTGGCATACTGTACAGGCACTTTACGTGTTCCCTGCACGAGCAGCACTGCACCGACAGTGACAGCAAAGAGAAGAACGACCTCTACAATGAACATTACCAGACCGCCCTGGCTGCCGGTTGCTCCGGGAAGACGGCTTGTAAATTCATAGAAGAGTGCTCCCGGGAGGCGGGCTATGATACCTACAAGGATGATGAAGGAGATACCGTTGCCAATGCCACGGTCGGTGATACGCTCACCGAGCCACATGATGAACATGGAGCCTGCGGCAAGGATAATGGTGAGATACACCGTTGTCCAGAAGCCGAACGAGAGAGCTGTGCCGTTGGCGGCGGAGTTGACCTGTACCTGCAGGTTGACAAGGTAGGCGGGAGCCTGAAGGAACAGAATCAGCACGGTGAGATACCTGGTGTACTGGTTCAGTTTCTGGCGACCGCTTTCACCCTCGCGCTGCATCTTCTGGAACGACGGGAGAATCATGCCGCACAGCTGGATAACAATCGACGCTGTGATGTAGGGCATGATACCGAGGGCGAAGATGGAAGCCTGCGAGAAGGCGCCACCCGAGAACATATCGAGAAGCTGCATCAGACCGCTCTTGTTCGTGAAGTTTGCAAGAGCGTCGATGTCGCTGGGAGAGATACCGGGGAGCACCACATAGCAGCCTACGCGGTAGATGAATACCAGCAGGACTGTTATGAGAAGGCGCTTCCTCAGCTCCTCGATTGTCCAGATGTTTTTAAGTGTTTCAATAAATCTCATAATCAGACGGTTTTAACAGAGCCACCGGCTGCTTCGATCGCTGCCTTTGCTGCTGCTGAGAATGCGTTGGCTTCTACGGTGAGAGCCTGCGAGAGTGTGCCGTTGGCAAGCACTTTTGCAAGCTGGCCCTGGCGGAGGTAACCCGCCTGGCGGAGGTCGTCAAGGCCAACGGTCTGAAGCTGGCGTGCTTCAGCAAGCTGAGCGATGAGAGTGAGGTTTATTGCTTTATATTCTACACGGTTGATATTCTTGAAACCGAACTTGGGAAGACGGCGCTGGAGGGGCATCTGACCGCCCTCAAAACCGATCTTACGCTTGTAGCCTGAACGCGACTTGGCGCCTTTGTGGCCGCGGGTCGATGTTCCGCCTTTGCCCGAGCCGGGACCGCGACCGATGCGTGTCTCGCGTTTTACTGAGCCGGGTGCGGGTTGTAAATTACTGAGGTCCATTGTAGTAGTTATTATGCGTTAGTCACTTCTACGAGGTGACGGACTTTGGTTACCATTCCCATCACGGAGGGTGTGTTTTCTTTCACTACCGTGTGGTTCATTTTTTTGAGGCCGAGCGCGTCGAGTGTGCGCTTCTGAACTGCGGGGCAGTTGATGCGGCTCTTTATCTGTTTGATTTTAATCTGTGCCATTGTTCTTGCTTTTGAAGATTAGCCTTTGAACACCTGTTCAACCGAGATTCCGCGGTTCTGGGCAACCTGTGCCGGCGAGCGCATCTCGTCGAGAGCGGCGATGGTGGCCTTCACAAGGTTGTGGGGGTTGGAAGAACCTTTGCTCTTTGCAAGAACGTCTGTGATGCCTACACTCTCAAGCACTGCGCGCATAGCACCGCCGGCCTTTACACCGGTACCGTGGCTTGCGGGCTTGAGGATGATGCGGGAACCGCCGAACTTGGCTACCTGCTCGTGAGGTATGGTGCCTTTGTGGACGGGAACACGGATGAGGTTCTTCTTGGCAGCTTCGACACCTTTGGCGATAGCTGCCTGCACTTCGTTTGCTTTGCCGAGACCGTAGCCGATGACGCCGTCTTCATTGCCGACGACAACGATGGCTGCGAAGGTGAAGGTACGACCGCCCTTGGTAACCTTGGTAACTCGGTTGATAGCCACCAGACGGTCCTTGAGTTCGAGGTCGCCGGTAGTTTTTACTCTATTGTTTCTTTTAGCCATAGTGAGAATCAGAATTTGAGACCGGCAGTGCGGGCTGCGTCTGCCAGAGATTTAACACGGCCGTGGAAGAGATAACCGTTGCGGTCGAAAACTACCTCGGTGATACCTGCCTCGATGGCCTTGGCTGCTATAGCAGCGCCTACGAGGGCTGCGATCTCGCACTTGGTGCCTTTCTGCTCCAGACCTTTCGACGAGGTGGCAACGAGAGTGCGGCCTGCGAGGTCGTCGATGAGCTGAACGTAGATCTGCTTGTTGCTGCGGAACACTGTCATGCGCGGACGGGCTGCTGTGCCGCTGATCTTGCCGCGGATGCGTGTCTTGATTTTATTGCGTCTTTGAATCTTTGATATCATGGTTGCCTGCGTGTTATGTTATTTGGCACCGGCCTTCTTGCCGGACTTGCGGCGGATAACTTCGCCGACGAACTTAATACCTTTGCCCTTATACGGTTCAGGCTTGCGGAGCGAACGGATCTTGGCGCACACCTGACCGAGAAGCTGCTTGTCGCGGCTCTCGACAATGATGAGCGGGTTCTTGTTGCGTTCCGACTTTGCTTCCACGCTAACTTCGGCGGGGAGCTTGATATAGATTGCGTGAGAATAACCCAGAGCGAGCTCCAGAACCTGACCGGTTGCGGACGCGCGGTAGCCCACGCCTACTAATTCCATTTCTTTACGGTAGCGTTTGTGCACACCTTCAACCATGTTGTGAATCAGAGCGCGATAGAGACCGTGCTGTGCGCGGTGCTCGCGGTCGTCGCTCGGGCGTGTCAACACTACTTCGTTGTTTTCTACCTTTACGGTGAGATCGGGATGTACTTTCTGCGAGAGTTCGCCGAACTGTCCCTTGACGGTTACCACGTTGGTCTTCTCATCAACCGACACGGTCACACCAGCGGGTATCGCAATGGGCGTTTTACCAATTCTTGACATATTTCAGAGTTTTATCGGTTGATTAATATACGTAGCATAATACTTCGCCGCCGATTTTGAGGTCGGCTGCCTTCTTGTTTGTCATCACGCCCTTGGAGGTGCTGAGGATAGCGATGCCGAGTCCGTTGAGGACGCGGGGCATGTCCTTGTAGCCTGTGTACTGGCGCAGACCAGGACGGCTGACGCGCTTGAGACCCTTGATGGCGTTGACACGGTCAACGGGGTCATATTTGAGGGCTATCTTGATAGTGCCCTGAGGCTGATCCTCAACGTCGATGAATTTGTAGTTGAGGATATAGCCCTGTTCGAAAAGAATCTTGGTGATTTCTTTTTTCAAGTTTGAGGCGGGAACCTCCACCACACGGTGGTTGGCCTTGATAGCGTTCCTCAATCTTGTAAGAAAATCTGCTATAGGATCTGTCATTTTTCTTTTTTGTTAAATTGATTGAGCCGAAATGCCCAACAATATTTAAATCTCTCTTATAGGTGCCCCCGATGTCGACTATTGCCGATTGCGGGGCAACCCTTGGGGAAGGTTGTCGCGGATTACCAGCTTGCTTTCTTTACGCCGGGGATGAGACCTGCCGATGCCATCTCGCGGAACTGAATACGCGAGAGACCGAACAGGCGCATATAACCCTTGGGACGACCGGTGATGCTGCAACGGTTGTGCTTGCGGATAGGTGAAGCATTCTTGGGAAGAGTCTGAAGCTTCTGAGCAGCCTCGTAAGCTGCCTGAAGTGCCTCTTCTGTTCCCTCTGCGCCGGCGTTGACGATTTTCTTGAGTGCCTTGCGGCGTTCGTCATACTTGGCTGCAAGACGTGCGCGCTTCACTTCGCGGGCTTTCATTGATTCTTTAGCCATACTTGGTTCAGTTGTTTTTAGCGTTCTTGAAAGGAAGGCCGAAAGCCTTGAGCAGTGCGTAACCCTCTTCGTCGGTGGGTGCGCTCGTCACGAAAGTGATGTTCATGCCCATGAGCTTGTTGATGTTGTCGATGTTGATTTCCGGGAAGATAATCTGCTCGGTGATGCCGAGGGTGTAGTTGCCGCGGCCGTCGAGCTTGCCTTCGATACCCTTGAAGTCGCGGATACGGGGCAGAGCCACACGGATCAGACGCTCCAGGAACTCATACATGCGCTCGCGGCGCAGTGTGACGCGTGCACCGATAGGCATTTTTTTGCGCACCTTGAAGTTGGAGATATCCTTCTTCGACAGGGTGGGCACAGCCTTCTGGCCGGTGATGGCGGTGAGCTCGTTGATGGCTGTCTCGATGATCTTCTTGTCCTGGGTTGCGTCGCCGAGACCTTCGTTGATAACGATTTTCTTCAGGCGGGGCACCTGCATGACTGTGGTGTAGTTGAACTCCTTGGTCAGTGCGGGGACGATTTTCTCGTCGTATTGCTTTTTAAGAGTTGTGCTGCTCATTATTTGATCTCCTCTCCTGATTTTTTAGCGTAACGAACTTTCGCGCCGTCCTCGTTGAAACGGATGCCCACACGGGTGGGTTTGCCGCTCTTGGGGTCGATGAGCGCGAGATTAGAGATGTTGATGGGAGCCTCCATCTTCACAATGCCGCCCTGGGGATGCTTGGCGGTGGGTTTCGTGCTCTTCGACACGATGTTGATACCCTCTACGATGGCGCGGTTCTTGTCTGCCTGAATCGACAGCACACGGCCCTGACGGCCCTTGTCCTCGCCGGCGAGAACGTAAACGGTATCTCCCTTTTTGATATATGTTTTGCTCATTGGGATTTTCTCTGTGTTTACGGTTGTTGCTGTAATGTGTTAGAGCACCTCGGGGGCAAGCGACACGATTTTCATGTTGGTGGCGCGGAGTTCGCGGGCCACCGGGCCGAAAATACGGGTGCCGCGGAGTTCGCCGGCGTTGTTAAGCAGCACGCAGGCGTTGTCGTCGAAGCGGATATACGAGCCGTCGGGACGGCGGATTTCCTTCTTGGTGCGCACGACAACTGCCTTCGATACAGTGCCTTTCTTTACGTCCGACGAGGGGATTACACTCTTCACCGTAACTACGATGATGTCGCCCACAGAGGCGTAGCGGCGACCGGTGCCACCCAGCACGTGGATGCACAGTGCCTCTTTTGCTCCGCTGTTGTCTGCAACGGTTAAACGTGATTCGGTCTGTATCATTGTTACTTAACTTTTTCGATGATTTCTACTAAGCGCCATCTCTTGGTCTTTGACAGAGGGCGGGTTTCCATCAGGCGAACGGTGTCGCCCACTTCGCACTCGTTCTTTTCGTCGTGTGCGTGGAATTTCTTCGTCTTGTTCACGAACTTGCCGTAGATGGGGTGTTTTTCCTTCCACTTCACTGTTACAGTGATGGTCTTGTCACCCTTGTTGCTCGAAACAACCCCAATACGCTCTTTGCGGAGATTTCTTTTTTCTTCCATGATTTTGTTTGGACGGGTTTGAGGTTATTATTTATTGTTGAGTTCGCGGGCGCGGAGCTCGGTCTTAACGCGGGCGATCATTTTGCGGTCAAGTGTAATCTTGGCAGGATTGTCGAGGGGCGATACCGCATGGTTGGCCTTTTGCTGGAGATAGTCCTTCTCCATCTGTGCGAGGCGCTCCTTGAGGTCGGCCGTCGACATCTCTTTGATTTCTTCTTTCTTCATAGCTTCTGGTCAATTACACGTTGAGACTGGGATCATAATCGCGGCTTACCACAAACTTGGTGGTGACGGGGAGCTTCTGAGCGCCAAGGCGGAGAGCCTCCTTTGCTACATCGAACGGAACACCGTCGATTTCGATGATCATGCGGCCGGGGGTCACGGATGCCACGAAACCTTCGGGGTTACCTTTACCTTTACCCATACGCACATCCAAAGGCTTCTTTGTGATGGGCTTGTCGGGGAAGATGCGGATCCAGAGCTGTCCCTGGCGTTGCATATAACGGGTCACAGCGACACGGGCTGCTTCGATCTGACGTCCGGTGATCCATTTTGTCTCAAGGGTCTTGATGCCGAACGAACCGAATGCGAGCTGATTGCCGCGCTGGGCGTTGCCCTTTGCACGGCCCTTCTGGACTCTGCGAAATTTTGTTTTTTTCGGTTGTAACATTTCTGAAAGATGTTAATCGATTTTTGATTTGAGTAGTTAGCTCGATGTTTGCCTGCTGGTGACCGGAGCCGGGTGCGCAATGGCCGGGGAGTGTCCTTGAGGAAGGGTTGGGCGGACACCTGGCCGCTGATGCATCGGGGCAACGTCTGAGGGATGGTTAACGAGGCCGTCCCCCGTCGGTTGGCCGCCGGCCGGGTCCCGCCCTCACAGGAGGAGGAAACCCACAGTTGCCGGTTGCAAACGTTTTTTTATTTGAGGGTGCTGACTTCCGGTGGCTACCGGAAGTTCAGCATGTCAGAATCACTGACGGGGTGCGCGGGGCTTGCGGAAGCCGCCACGGCGTTCGCGGCCGCCACGTTCGCCGTTGCCTGCGGGACGGTTGTCCTTGGCGGCAGCGGTGAAGTTGGGGGCAAGATCGCGCTTGCCGTAAACCTCGCCACGGCAGATCCAGACCTTCACGCCGATCACACCGACCTTGGTGTGAGCCTCCACCAGTGCGTAGTCGATGTCGGCACGCAGGGTGTGGAGCGGTGTACGGCCTTCCTTGAACATTTCGGAGCGGGCCATTTCGGCGCCGTTCAGACGGCCCGAAACCTGAACCTTGATACCCTCGGCACCCGAGCGCATTGTGGCTGCCACGGCCATCTTCACGGCACGGCGGTAAGCCACCTTGCCTTCGATCTGGCGGGCGATGTTGCTTGCCACGATCTGGGCGTCGAGTTCGGGACGTTTCACCTCGAAGATGTTGATCTGAACATCCTTGTCGGTGATTTTCTTGAGTTCTTCCTTGAGTTTGTCAACCTCAGCGCCACCCTTGCCGATGATCACGCCGGGACGCGATGTGCACACGGTGATGGTGATGAGTTTGAGTGTACGCTCGATAACGATGCGGGAAACGCTCGACTTGGCCAGACGCACGTTGAGATATTTGCGGAGCTTGGAGTCCTCAAGCAGGGTGTCGCCATACTTTTTACCTCCAAACCAGTTGGAATCCCATCCGCGAATCACACCTAAGCGGTTGCTAATCGGATTTACTTTCTGTCCCATGTCTTAGTCCTTGTTTTTAGTGTCGTTATCGATTGTGTCTACGAAGAGGGTCACGTGGTTGGCGCGTTTGCGGATGCGGTAGCCACGGCCCTGGGGGGCGGGACGCAAGCGTTTGAGCATGGGAGCGCAATCAACGAAGATGGTGCTCACATACAGTTCGCCGTTTTCGGCCTTGCGCTCGTTCTTGGCTTCCCAGTTGGCGATAGCCGAACGGAGGAGCTTCTCTACACGGGCAGCGGCCTCTTTATTTGAGAATTTCAGGATGCCCAGGGCGCGGAACACCTCTTTGCCACGAACCAGGTCGGCCACCAGACGCATTTTGCGGGGAGAGGTGGGCACGTTGGTAAGTTTGGCAAAGCTCTGCGTTTTGAGGGCTTCCTTTCTTGCCTGAGCTGAGTTTCTTTTTCTTACACCCATTTTATTTTGTGGTATTTTTTTGTCGAAAAAAAGTTAATTTAAACGTCGGCCCGACAGGTTATTTTTTCTTGTTGCCGGCGTGGCCGCGGAAGGTGCGCGTGGGAGCGAACTCGCCAAGCTTGTGTCCAACCATGTTCTCGGTCACGTAGACAGGGATAAACTTGTTGCCGTTGTGGACGGCGAAAGTGTGACCCACGAATTCGGGGGCGATCATCGAAGCGCGGCTCCAGGTTTTGATAACCGATTTCTTGCCGCTCTGCTCCATAGCATTCACTTTCTTTTCAAGTTTAACGCTGATGAAAGGGCCTTTTTTTAATGAACGACTCATTGTGATGTCTTTGAGATGTTAACTTACGAGTTTACTTCTTTCTTCTCTCGATGATATACTTCGAAGAAGTCTTTTTCGGCGAACGAGTCTTAAGACCTTTCGAGTAGAGACCAGTGCGCGAGCGGGGATGTCCACCGGAAGCGCGGCCTTCGCCACCACCCATGGGGTGATCCACAGGGTTCATGACAACACCACGGTTGTGGGGGCGGCGTCCGAGCCAGCGTGAGCGGCCGGCCTTGCCCGAGCGCTCGAGCGAGTGCTCCGAGTTGCCTACAACGCCTACGGTTGCCATGCAGGCTGCGAGGATTTTACGGGTTTCACCTGAGGGAAGCTTGACAATCGCATAGTCACCTTCGCGCGACACGAGCTGAGCGAAAGTGCCGGCCGAACGGGCCATGAAGGCTCCCTGACCGGGACGCAACTCGATGTTGTGGACCACAGTACCCACGGGGATCTTGCCCAGGGGGAGTGCATTGCCCACTTCGGGCGCTGCATCGGGACCGCTGACAACTGTTGCGCCAACTTCCAAGCCGTTGGGTGCAATGATGTAAGCTTTAGCTCCGTCAACGTAGTAGAGAAGGGCGATGCGGGCCGAACGGTTGGGATCGTACTCGATTGCCTTTACTACGGCGGGCACACCGTATTTGGTTCTCTTAAAGTCTATGATACGGTATTTGCGTTTGTGGCCGCCACCAAGGTAGCGTGTGGTGAGGTGGCCCTCGGAGTTACGTCCTCCGGTGCTTTTTTTACCGACTGTAAGAGATTTTTCTGGCGCTTTAGCAGTGATCGCTCCTTTGAAGACGCCAATAACTTTGTGTCGTTGCCCCGGTGTGGTGGGCTTGAATTTTCTTACTGCCATTTTTGGTTATATCAGATATTGCTATAAAAGTCGATAGTTTCGCCTTCACCAACAGTGATAAACGCCTTTTTCCAGCTGGCAGTCTTGCCGCGGAGCAGGCCGCTCTTGGTGTAGCGCGATTTGTTTTTACCGCGAACAACGCATGTGTTCACATTGAGCACCTTGACGCCGTAGAGCTTCTCCACCATATCCTTGATCTGGAATTTGTTGGCTTCGGGCGAAACGCGGAAGGTGTAGCGGTTGAGCTTCTCGGTGAGATTGGTGGCCGCTTCGGTAACGATCGGTTCGATTGTGAATTCCATCTTGTGTTTCCTCCTACGGTTTTAGAGTTTGTTAATAACTTCAAGGCTGCTCTCGGTCATCACGATGGCCTTGTTGTTGAGCAGAGCGTAAGTGTTCACATCGGAAGCGGTCATCACGCGTGTGTCGGGCACGTTGCGGGCCGACAGGTACACGTTCTTGTCGATTCCGGCAAGCAGCAGAAGGGTCTTTGTGCCTTCGAGCTTGAGGTTCTTGGTCAGAGCCACGAAATCCTTTGTCTTGGGTGCTTCGAATGTGAAGTCCTCGACAATCACGATCTTGTTGTCCTGAGCCTTGGCGGAGAGGACAGACTTGCGTGCGAGCTGCTTGATTTTCTTATTGAGTTTGAAACGATAGTCGCGGGGACGGGGACCGAACACGCGGCCACCACCTACGAGCACAGGCGAGTTGATGTCACCGATACGGCTGCCGCCGCCGCCTTTCTGCTTGTGCAGCTTGCGGGTTGAACCGGAAACCTCGCTACGTTCTTTCGATTTGTGAGTGCCCTGACGCTGGTTGGCGAGGTACTGCTTCACATCGAGATATACGGCATGCTCGTTTGCATCAATAGCAAACACCGCGTCGTTCAGCACAGCCTTGCGGCCGGTGTCTTCACCTTTTATGTTGTATATTGCGAGTTCCATTATTTCTCTATCATTACGATTGAACCTTTACTTCCGGGGATTGAACCCTTGATCATCATCACGTTGTGTTCGGGGATAACCTTCACCACCTTGAGGTTTTGAACGGTTACACGCTCGTTACCTGTCTGGCCGGCCATGCGCATTCCCTTGAACACCTTTGCGGGGTAGGAGCAGGCACCGATTGAACCGGGGGCACGCAGACGGTTGTGCTGGCCGTGGGTTGCCTGGCCTACACCGCCGAATCCGTGGCGCTTAACAACGCCCTGGAAACCTTTACCCTTGGAGATTCCGGCGATGTCAACGAAATCGTTCTCAGAGAAGAGATTCACGTCGATAACGTCGCCGAGCTTGAACTCGCCTTCGAAACCTTTGAACTCGGCCAAGTGGCGCTTGGGGGTTGTTCCGGCTTTCTTGAAGTGACCGGCCATGGGCTGGGTGCAGTGTTTTTCTTTCTGCTCCTCAAAACCAAGCTGCAGGGCATTGTAGCCGTCGGTCTCAACAGTCTTAACCTGAGTAACCACACAAGGACCTACTTCGATAACAGTGCACGGCATGTTGCGGCCGTCGGCACTGAAAACGGATGTCATTCCGATTTTCTTTCCTAATAATCCTGGCATTTCTGTAGTTAGTTTATAATTATCGGGTGCGTTGCCTGCGCCGCAGTGTGTGGCGCAGGACGCCCGTCTTGTCTGTTTGTTTTTTTATCTGATTCGATTGTTCTTCTGAAACCGTGAGGGCATCACACTTTGATTTCAACCTCAACACCCGAGGGGAGTTCGAGTTTCATCAGCGCGTCCACAGTCTTGGCGGTGGAGTTGTAGATGTCGATGAGACGCTTGTAGGCTGAAAGCTGGAACTGTTCGCGCGATTTCTTGTTTACGAATGTCGAACGGTTCACGGTGAAGATGCGCTTGTGGGTGGGCAGGGGGATAGGACCGCTGATCACGGCGCCTGTGGCCTTCACTGTCTTCACAATCTTCTCGGCCGATTTGTCGACCAGGTTGTGGTCGTACGATTTCAGTTTGATTCTGATTTTCTGGCTCATTTCTGTATGAGTTGTTTGATGATTTATTTATTGTTCCGCCGGGTCAAGAATCATTTGCTGCCCCGGCGGAGTTTGTTTTATTTTATGAGATCCACACGGCCCTGGCAGTCGGTGAGCACCTTCTTGGCGATCGACGACGAAACTTCAGAGTAGTGCGAGAATGTCATGGTCGAGGTGGCGCGTCCGGAAGTGATGGTACGGAGTGCGGTAACGTAACCGAACATCTCTGCGAGGGGAGCCTGAGCCTTAACGACGCGGGCACCGCTGCGCGAGGTTTCCATACCCTCAACCTGGCCGCGGCGCTTGTTGAGGTCGGAGATCACATCACCCATGCTCTCTTCAGGGGTAACCACTTCAATCTTCATGATAGGCTCCATAAGCACGGGACCTGCCTTTTCCGAAGCCTTCTTGAAGGCCTGGATGGCGCAGAGCTCGAACGAAAGCTGGTCGGAGTCCACCGGGTGGAACGAACCGTCGATAACGGTCACCTTCAGCTTCTCCACGGGATAGCCTGCAAGCACACCGTTCTTCATAGCGGTTGTGAAACCCTTCTGGATCGAGGGGATGAATTCCTTGGGAATGTTACCGCCCTTGACCTCGTCAACGAACTGCAGGCCGCCTTCGAAGCCTTCGTCAACCGGCTCGACGCGAACGATGATGTCGGCGAATTTACCACGGCCACCGGTCTGCTTCTTGAACACTTCGCGAAGTTCGACGGGCTTGGTGATGGCTTCCTTGTAGGTAACCTGGGGCTGACCCTGGTTGCACTCTACCTTGAATTCGCGTTTCAGACGGTCGATGATGATGTCGAGGTGAAGCTCGCCCATACCCGAGATAACGGTCTGGCCGGTCTCCTCGTTTGTCTCCACGCGGAATGTGGGGTCCTCTTCGGCGAGTTTCTGCAGACCCACGCCGAGTTTGTCGAGGTCCTTCTGAGTCTTGGGCTCCACTGCGATACCGATAACGGGATCGGGGAATTCCATTGCCTCGAGAACGATGGGGTGGTTTTCGTCGCAGAGGGTGTCGCCGGTGCGGATATCCTTGAAACCTACACCTGCGCCGATATCGCCGCAACCGATTTTCTCCATCGGGTTCTGCTTGTTCGAGTGCATCTGGAACAGACGGCTCACGCGCTCCTTCTTGTCGCTGCGTGCGTTGAGCACATAGCTGCCGGCAACAACATCACCCGAGTACACACGGAAGAATGTCAGACGGCCTACATAGGGGTCGGTAGCGATCTTGAATGCCAGAGCGCACATGGGAGCCTCCGACGAGGGTTCGCGGGTCTCGATCTTGTCGGGATCGTCGATGGCATGGCCTTCTACCGCACCTGCATCGAGGGGGCTGGGGAGGTATGCGCAGACATTGTCGAGCAGGCACTGCACGCCCTTGTTCTTGAACGAGGAGCCGCAGGTCATGGGCACGATGTCCATTTTCAGTGTGGCGGCACGGAGAGCGCGGCGGATTTCCTCCTCTGTGATGGTCGTATATGCAAGACCAATATTACGGATATCTGAAAAGTCTGCTGGGTTTTGAAACTCATTTTCACAATAAGTTTCAATGAGTCTTTTTGCTTCAGAGGTTGAGGCAATATCAAAGAACAGTAGCTTTCCAGTATCGTCATACACATTTCCACAGATATTCATCCGGAAAAGTTTTGTTCCTTTAAGCATGAGATCAACAAAATATTTTCCAATCTTACGTGCATCATCAAATGACAGCTCTGTAAAAGCTGTGTTTTTGCTCCAACCGTCATTGATGAAGGCAGCGGTGATCTCCGCTTCTGATTTATACGTCATCACTTCTCTCCTTTCGTAAAGAGGATACGCAAGTTATGCGTTCTCCCTTAATGCTGTTACTAACTGGTTGATGTGTGATGGATGGATATCATCCAACTTTGCTCTCATGACGGGGTTGGAGCTTTCCCACTTAGTATTTTCAGAATTGACAGGGATGCTGGATAAGAAATCCTTGTTCGATCCATAAATCCTTCCATCATGAGTGTACTTTAACCGGTAAACGGTAGCAAATACCGTTTTTACATCTTCGATGCTGAATCTATTTAAGATCATCTGCATCGTGATTACTGGGGTGCGATCAGTTGAATTTTTGTATATCTCAACGATCTCATCCCAGGCCTGCGCAATTTCCTTAGCACTCATCATCACTTTACACTCTACTTTCTTAAGAACATGCATATACATGTTGTAATCTCCTTTTCGGA
>USMC01000013.1 GCA_900555715.1 uncultured Porphyromonadaceae bacterium
AAGATCCAGCGACGCATATTCCTTCATGAGTCTGTTTGTCAGCACTGCATCTGCCATAATTCAGAAGTCGTAGCCGGCATCTTTGACAAGAGCCTTATCCTCCTCGACGCCGGAACCTGTTGTTGTCAGAAGATCACCCGTGATGGCGCCGTTGACACCGACACGCATTGCTTTCAGCTGCACTTCACGGGAAAGGCGTGCGCGACCGCCGGCGAAACGAAGAACTGTTCTCGGATGCGCGAAGCGGAAAATAGCGATTGCTATGAATATTTCTTCATCCGAAATGGGAGGTGTGTCCTGCAGAGGCGTACCTTTGATAGGACAGAGGATGTTGACAGGAATAGAGACGGGCTCGACCTCGCGCAGTTTCAATGCAAGTTCGGCACGCTGGCGGCGGCTTTCACCCATGCCGATGATACCGCCGGAGCATACTTCGAAGCCTATTTTCTTCGCAGCTTTTATTGTCGCTATCTTATCGTCGATAGTGTGTGATGTGCACAGATGTCCGAAATAGGACGGAGCCGTCTCAAGATTGCAGTGATAGCGGTGGCATCCTGTGTCGTATAACTTCTGAAGTTCTTCGGCATTAAGAAGTCCGAGCGACGCACACGTAGAAATGCGTCCTTCGTTGTGTACTTCGCCAAGAATCCTGCACATTTCTTCGAGAGCTTTGCCTTTTGTCGCTTTTCCGCTCGCAACAAGTGAGAAACGCATGATGCCCTGACCGGCGTTGTGCCGTGCCGCAGCGATAGCTTCATCGTGTCCGACAATGTCGTATGTGTGGCACCCGGTGCTGTAATGTCCCGACTGTGCGCACCATTTGCAGTTTTCAGAACATTTTCCTGAACGCGCGTTTATAATCGTACAGCTGTCGAAACGGCGCGGGGCAAAGTGCGCCGTCAGTTTTGCGGCTGCATCAAGAAGCGCCTGCTTGCCCTCTTCGGTTTCAATTTCGGCAAGCTGATATATTTCCTTATCATCAAGCTGTCTGCCGTCGAGAACTTTCAGCAGTGCTTTTTCGATAATCTCTGTTTCTGACATTTTACATTACATTTAGAACCTGCTCTTTAATCTGTTCAAGCAAGTCTTTCATCCGCACGACTATAGCCTGCATTTCAGCATGATTGCTCTTTGAGCCGAGTGTATTGATTTCCCGTCCCATCTCCTGCGCAATGAATCCGAGTTTCTTTCCCTGCCCTGGCTTGGGATTCGCCATTGTTTCCTTGAAGTAAGCAAGATGTTTGCCGAGGCGCTGCTTCTCTTCATTAACATCGAGCTTCTCGATATAAAAAATCATTTCCTGTTCCAGCCGCCCCTTGTCGAGCTCCACATTAGGAATCTTCGCCAACGCTTCTTCTATGCGCACTCTTATCTTCGCTACGCGCTCTTTTTCAAAAGGCTCGATCTGATTCAGAAGCTCACCGATAGCATCGACACGACGTTCAAAGAAACTCTCAAGTTCTTCACCTTCGGCACGGCGGTGCTTCATAAGCCCTTCCGCAGCCTTTGCAACAGCTTTGTACAGCACTTCAGACTCTTCTTCATCGACAGCGTCGGCAGTATCGGCATGTATTGTATCAGGAAAACGCAGAAGAACGCTGTACCAGTCCTGAGGCAGACCGATACCGAGAGTTTCCGATGCCTGGCATATCTGTTTCTTATATGCTTCCATAGTCTCGATGTTGAGCATCGAGGCAGGGGTTGCTGGCACACCGGCAAGGCTCTCGCAACTTATCATTACGTCGACCTTACCTCTCTCGAGCATACGTCCGACGATATTGCGCACCTCAAGCTCGCATTCGCGGAAGATAAAAGGTATGCGCACATTCATATCAAGCTGCTTGGAATTAAGCGACTTGATTTCAACGATTATCCTGTGTGTTCTGGATTCGAGGCTTACTTTGCCGAATCCTGTCATCGACATTAGCATAGTATTCCGGCAGCCCATCAGAGGGCTTACAGACGGCAAATTTACAAAATATAAGTCGGATGATGACCATATTTAGTCAAAAATTCCCTAACTTTGCCCAAAAGAATATGCAATGGCTGTAATATTGAATATCGAAACATCCGGCAGCGTTTGTTCTGCGGCTCTGACGGCAGAAGGCACTGTGATTGCCCATCGCGAAGATTTCAACGGCAGAAATCATGCCACTATGCTCAGCGGATTTATCAAACATTGCCTCGACCATGCCGCCGAGCATGAAATAAAGCTCGATGCCGTAGCTGTCAGCATGGGTCCGGGCAGCTACACCGGTCTGCGTATCGGTCTGAGCGAAGCCAAAGGACTCGCCTACTCTCTTGATATTCCTCTAATCGGAATCGACACTCTGCAACTGCTTGCTACACGCGTCATGTTCTCGTCCGACGAAATAAGTCCCGACACTGTTTTCATACCGATGATAGACGCCCGACGCATGGAGGTCTACACTGCCGCATACGATTTCGGTCTGCAGGAGATGATGAAGCCTCAGGCGCTTATCCTCGATGATAATTCATATGAGAAGCTCAGACTCAGCGGGCGTCCCCTACTCTACTTCGGCAGCGGAGCGGAAAAGGCACAGCAAGTCTTCACCGGTTGCCATAATGCCACATACGTTCCCGACGTCGATGCTGTAGCTGTCGACATGATAGCGCTGTCCGAAATGGCATTCGCGCGCCGTCAGTTTGTGGACACCGCATACTCGACACCATCCTATATCAAAGATTTCCAGGCCACCACTCCAAAAAACAAGGTGCTATGACATTCGACGGACAGGACTTGCGCAACGCCGTTGACGTCCTAAGGAAAGGCGGCGTAATACTCTATCCTACAGACACTGTATGGGGAATTGGCTGCGACGCCACAAACTCCGAGGCGGTGAAGAAAGTATTCAGAATCAAACAGCGCGACGACGCCAAGGCTCTCATTACTCTCGTGGGTTCCGTCGCCCAGCTCGAACGTACCGTAGAAGGTATTCCCGAAGTAGCATATCAACTTATCGAGTTCAGCGAACGTCCGGTTACCATCATATACGACAAATCTGCGCCCGGCGCGCACATCGCCCCTGAGCTACATGCCCCTGACGGCACCATCGGTGTGCGCCTGACAAATGAAGAATTCAGTGCCGCACTATGCCGGACATTCGGGAAACCCATCGTTTCCACCTCCGCCAACATCAGCGGGCATGCCACACCCTCATCTTTCAGAGAGATATCTCAGGAAATACTTGATGCCGCCGATTATGTGTGCACAACACGGCGCGACGAAGAGTCAGCGGCACGTCCTTCAACTGTCATGCGCCTTTCCGAGGACGGGTGCTTTAAAATCATAAGACCGTAATGAGACAAGTCGACCGGCAAAGAATCCAGTACCTTTTCGCTGACTTCCTGACAGCGAACATAGGATTCTGCCTGTTCGACATCGGGCGCTTCCATCTTGTATCCGAATCCGTTCGCCCTTCGCACGTGCTCACCTTCCTGTGCGACCCGTCACTTGTCGCGGAGCAGATACTGGTGCCCATACTTATGATATGCCTCTATGCCGTTCTGGGGTCCTACAACAGAGCCAACACTCTCTATAAATCGCGCTTCGACGAAGCTCTGACCGCCTTCATAGCGTCCGGCATCGGCGTCCTCGTGGTATTCTTCGTCGCACTGGTGAACGACAATATCGAAGAACGTGTGAGAAATTACGAGCTGATAGCCCTTCTGTGGGCATCACTTTTTTTCCCGACACTCATCGTACGGTATATCATCCTTTCGCGCAATGCCCGAAAGGTGCGTCGCGGCGATTATGTGCTCAGAACATTCGTTATCGGCGCATCACCTGCCAACAGGAGCAAACTTGAACGAATCATGCGTTCGTCGAGCCGCTCCGGACTGGGAATCAAAGGCTGCGTCGATGTCGACGGAACTATAGGCGACAGCACATTTATCGGTCTGCCCGTTTTCCGCGCGGAAGATGCCGCCGAAGAATGCCGGCGTCTCGGAGCCGAGGCCGTTGTGGTTCTCAATTCAGAAAAAGGTCTCGGACGGACAGCAGAAATCATAAACAGCCTCTATCCTCTCGAAAAGCCGCTGTTTGTCACATCCGACCTTCACAGCCTGATGAGCCTTCGTCCGAAGGTGTCATCCATTGTCAACGAGCCGGTTGTCGACATAACCAACGCACGCATATCTCCCGCGGCTGTCAACTGTAAACGGCTCGGCGACATCTTCGTTTCCGCATTGTCTCTCATACTTCTTTCCCCGGTGCTTGCCGCAATAGCGATAGCAGTTAAAGCTGATTCGGAAGGTCCTGTCCTTTACCGCCAGCAGCGCATAGGCTATCACAAACGCCCGTTCATGATCAACAAGTTCCGCACAATGAAGAACAATGCCGAGAACACAGGACCCGCACTGGCGAAGGAAAACGACCCCCGCGTGACACGTATCGGACATTTTCTGCGCAAATACCGGCTCGACGAGCTTCCGCAGTTCTGGAATGTCCTGATCGGTGAAATGTCGCTTGTCGGACCGCGTCCTGAACGGGAGTACTACATCCGGCAGATTCTCGATCGCCATCCCGCCTACAGCCTGATACATCAGGTCCGTCCGGGCATAACGTCGTGGGGAATGGTGAAATACGGCTATGCCTCCAATGTCGACCAGATGCTCGAACGGCTCGAATACGACCTGCTGTATATAGAGAACGTGTCGCTTGGAGTAGATTTGAAAATATTGTTTTATACCGTCAGTACAGTGCTGACAGGCAAAGGTTTGTAAATGTCAGAAACAGAAATTAAGACCAGCAAGGCAAGCGAATATCTGCTTAAATTTGTCCTATGGCGCGAGAAGCACATCAAGGAGAAGAATTTCGTGCTCCTTCTTGCTTTCGCCGTAGGTATATTCTCAGGTGTGGCGGCTCTGATTCTCAAATTTCTAATCCACACTATCTCCGAATATCTCACCTCGACAGTAAATCCCGAGCAAGGCAACCTGCTCTACATCCTTCTGCCGTCGATAGGTGTGATTATCACAGCGCTGTACGTCCGCTATATCGTCCGCGACGACATCAGTCACGGCGTCACACGCGTGCTGTACGCTATCTCGCAGAACAAAAGCCGCCTTAAGAAGCACAACATCTATACATCGGTGCTCGCCAGTTCCGCCACAATCGGCTTCGGCGGTTCGGTAGGAGCCGAAGGTCCTATCGTGTATACCGGCGCTGCCATCGGCTCCAACCTCGGACGCATATTCCGCATGTCGCCGCGCATCCTTATGATACTGGTAGGCTGCGGCGCCGCTGCCGGAATAGCCGGCATCTTCAAAGCGCCTATCGCCGGTATGCTATTCACGCTTGAGGTGCTGATGCTTGATCTGACGTCTGTATCGGTTATGCCTCTGCTCATTGCTTCCATCACCAGCACGACGCTTGCCTACGTCTACACAGGTTATGAATTCGAATTCTTTTTCGCCCAGACGGAGGATTTCTATACCTCACGAATACCATTCGTCATCATGCTCGGCATCATCTGCGGCTTCTCGTCGCTATACTTCACTCGTGCGATGAACATGATGGAACGATTCTTCCGCCGTTTCAAGAATCCGTGGACGCGCACCGCTATAGGCTGTCTCATCCTGTCGTCGCTCGTTTTCTTCTTTCCTCCCCTCTACGGTGAAGGCTACGGTTCGATAAACGCACTTCTCTCCGGCGACACCTCAGCCATCGTCAACGGCTCCATATTTTACGGCGACAGAAATTCGGTGTGGTTCCTGGCGATTTTCATCGGCATGGTGATCCTGACAAAAGCATTCGCCACATCGTCGACCAACGGGGGCGGCGGTGTCGGCGGCACATTCGCTCCTTCGCTCTATGTAGGCTGCATGACAGGATTTCTTTTCGCCTTCGTCGCGAACCATCTCGGGATGGTCGAACTGTCGACAAAGAATTTCGCACTCATGGGCATGGCAGGCGTCATGAGCGGTGTCATGCACGCTCCGCTGATGGCGATCTTCCTCACCGCCGAACTCACCGGCGGCTACGACCTGTTCCTCCCACTGCTCATTGTCAGCACGATATCCTACGGAACGATAAAGTTTTTCGAGCCGTTTTCCATCTATACCATGCGTCTTGCCCAGCGCGGCGAACTGCTGACGCACGGAAAAGACAAAGCGGTGCTGACTCTGCTGAAAATCGACAATGTCATCGAAAAAGACTTCCTGCCGGTATCGCCGGATATGACGCTTAAAGAAATGGTGGACACTATAGCCCAGAGCAAACGCAATCTCTTCCCGGTACTGAACGACAAAAACGAGCTTCTCGGAGTTGTGCTGCTCGATGAAATCAGAAATATCATGTTCCGTCCCGACCTCTACCGCCGTATGCGCGTGAGCACATTCATGTCCATACCTCCGGCAAAAATCGAAGTCGGCGCACGCATGGATACCGTAATGAAGACATTCGACAAGACAGGAGCCTGGAATCTGCCCGTTGTCGAAAACGGGCAATATGTGGGCTTCGTCTCAAAAAGCAAGATTTTCAACTCCTATCGTGCCGTCCTCAGGCACTATTGCGACGACTGAACCAAGCTTTTCCCTTCGCGGGGCAATAAACGCAAAAAGGAGCCGTTTATATTTCTGATGAAGATTCTGAGAATTATAATACTTGCTCTTACAGGTCTGGCTGCGGTCACACCCGGTTTCTCGCGCACGTTCAACGACAAACTCCAGAACCGTCCGTACGCAGACATGAGGCGATGGAATCTCGGATTCTCCGTCGGGCTCTACACTTCCGACCTCATGTTCACCCACAACGGTCTCATCACCGAAAACGGCGAGCAGTGGCGCCTCGACCAGCCCGGCTACCAGCCCGGCTTCTGCGTCAACGGTCTTTTCAACCTCCGGCTCAACAACTATTTTTCGTTGCGTTTATCCCCCGGTCTCTACTTCGGCAGCCGCGGCATCGAAATGCGCGAGTGGGAAACCGGGGCGTCGGAAAAACAGACCATCAAATCGACATTCATAGTCCTTCCGATCGACATCAAGTACTCGGCGATGCGCTACCGCAACGCCCGTCCGTATGTCACCGCCGGAGTCATGCCGGCTTTCGACATAAACAAAAAACGGAGCGATATCCTCCAGCTGAAGACCAACGACTGCTACCTCAGCGTCGGTTTCGGCTGCGATTTCTATCTGCCGTATTTCAAGCTCATCCCCGAACTGAAATTCTGCTTCGGACTAAGCGATGTTCTTGTACACGACCGCCCCGACCTTGCCGACGACCCCAACAAATTCAAATTCACACAATCCGTCAAGAAGGCGACATCCAAGATGATTGTGCTTACGTTCTATTTCGAATGAAACGATGAGAAGCATTGTTATCCGGACTCTTCTGTCACTTGCGGCTCTCACAGTCGTTTTTTCCTTGAAAGCGCAGACCGACCCCAACCTGAGCCAGTACTATGTTGCCCCGACACTCTACAACCCTTCCGCTACCGGCAACACCGATTTTCTGCGCATCCGCGGCGGAGCAAGGCTCCAGTGGGTAGGCATAGACGGCGCTCCGCAATCGTTTCTTGCCGCCGCCGACATGCCGTTCAAACTCGGAACACAGCGCATAGGCGCCGGCGTGAACATGCTTCAGGAAAGCATTGGTCTCTACAGCACGCTCAATCTTACTGTCCAGGCATCATATAAACTTCGCAAATGGGGCGGCATGTGGAGCATCGGTCTCGGCGTCGGAATATACGACCAGTCGTTCAAAGGCTCCGAAGTATACCTTCCCGGCGATGACGACTACCACGAAAGCACCGACGATGCCATTCCGACATCTGACATACACGGCACGGCTCTCGACGCCGACTTCGGCATCTGGTACGAGCATCCGAAATTCTATGCCGGTCTGTCCATGACGCATCTGACAGCACCGACAGTCACCATGAACGCCGCAAATGCCTCCGGCGGCTCGGAGACATCAGGCGAACGCAAATATCAGTTCAAAGCCGACAGAACCCTCTATTTTACCGCCGGGTGCAATATTCCGGTGAAAAATACGTTATTTGAAATAATACCATCGCTTTTGGTAAAGAGCACATTCACATTCACAACAGCTGAACTCAACGCGCGTCTGCGTATGCGCAAATTTCTGAGTTTCGGCATAGGATACCGATGGGACGACGCCGTGATAGCCACGGTGGCAGCAGAAATAAAGAATTTTTATATAGGCTACAGTTACGATTACGCCACTTCTGCCATCCACAGCGCATCCTCCGGCAGCCACGAATTGTTTGTGGGATACAGCATGAAGCTCGACCTCAGCGATAAGAACAAAAACCGCCACAAGAGTGTGCGGATAATGTAAAACATTTATAAACCAAGCAACAACATCCGGAATTCGAAATATATGAAGAATACAAGCCAAATATTGCTTCCTGTAGTCACCGCCGCAGTCCTCGCATCTTGCGCCGGCGGACCACGCTCGTCGTCGGGCGGTGAGGTGACAGGCGTCGGAGCTACATCATGGGCTGAGCCAACCCCCTACGGCATGGTACTCATCGACCGAGGCAGTATGAAGATGGGCGTAGGCAAAGCCGATTCGCTCTGGAATCTGCAAGCTAACGCACGCGGCATGTCTGTCGACGGCTTCTGGATGGACGAAACTGAAATTACCAACGGGAAATACAAACAGTTCGTCTTCTGGGTACGCGACAGCATCATCCGCGAACGTCTCGCCGACCCTGCTTTCGGCGGAAATGAGGACTTCAAGATCGAAGAAGACCGTCAGGGCAACCCCGTGACGCCGCATCTCAACTGGAACAAGCCTATACCATGGCGCAACCCTAACGAAGACGAGCAGCGAGCCATCGAGAGCGTATACCGCACGAACCCCATCACCGGCGTGCGCGAGCTCGACGCATCGCAGTTGAACTACCGCTACGAAATCTACAACCAGACAGAAGCCTCGCGCCGACGCAACCGTCTCGACCCGCGCCGCCGCGAATATAACACCGACAAACCCGTGCCGACCGATATTCCGCAGATTTCGAAAGACACGGCATATATCAATGAAGAAGGCGAAATCGTACGCCAGACCATCACCCGCGGTCTGACAGGCGACTACGACTTCCTCAACACATACATCGTCAACGTTTATCCCGACACGACAGCCTGGGTCAACGATTTCGAAAACTCTTACAACGAGCCTTACGTCCGCATGTACTTCGCTCACGGAGGTTACAACGAATATCCTGTCGTGGGTGTAAGCTGGGAGCAGGCAAATGCTTTCGCCAACTGGCGCACAGACTATCTGCGCCGCTCCCTCGGCAAGGACGGAATCTATATCGAGCCATACCGTCTGCCGACAGAAGCGGAATGGGAATATGCGGCACGCGCCGGCGTCGACGAAAACATGTACCCCTGGGACGGCGACCTCACCATGAGCGACGACAAAGGATGTTTCTACGCCAACTTCAAGCCGCAGGAAGGCAACTACGTCAAAGACGGACATGTCATCACTTCGCGCGTCGGCACCTATGCTCCCAACGATTTCGGGCTATACGACATGGCAGGCAACGTGAGCGAATGGACATCCACAGCCTTCACCGAAAGTGTCGGACGCCTCACAGGCGATCTCAACCCGGAATACCGCTACGACGCCGCTGTCGAAGACCCATATAAGATGAAGCGCAAAATAATCCGTGGCGGTTCATGGAAAGATGTCGCGCACAACATACGTTCAGATCTCCGTATGTGGGAATATCAGAATGAACAGCGTTCCTATATCGGCTTCCGGTGCGTGCGTACACAGATCGGATTCGCAAAAGGACAGAAACAGAATCAGAAAAGATAAATCTCCAAACATCAGACTACAATGACAAAATATCAGGCATATAAAAACGTCATCAGCGCCTTCATCAGCAGCGAAAAAGGACAACGGTTCTTCAATTTCGCCTACTCTATCGGCGCCGCCATCGTCATCTGGGGTGCTCTGTTCAAAATCCTGCATCTGCCCGGCGGCAACACTCTGCTTTCGATAGGTATGGGCACAGAAGTGCTCATGTTCGTGCTCACTGCTTTCGACCGTCCTCCGAAGGAATACAACTGGGAAGATGTCTTCCCCGCCCTACGCGACAAAGACGCCCCCGGCATCACCGGAAGCTTCGGCGGCGGTGTCTCCGGCGGCTATGCTCCCGCACCGGCTGCCGACGGCGCCATACCTCAGGCAGCTCCTATGCCTGCAGGTGACATCAACACGGCGTCGCAGCAGTATCTCGACCAGCTCAACGCCATAACGGAAGAAATGCAGCAGCTCCGCAACACCACCCAGGCACTCAATGAGGTGTCTGCCATCCTGCTCGACAGCTACCGCACCATCACCGAGAACTCCACCGGCATCAGCGAGAGCTCAAAAGGCTATGTCGACCAGATGCAGGCGCTCCATCATAACCTCGGCGGTCTCAACACCATCTACGAGCTCCAGCTCAGGAGTGTATCCGGACAGCTCGAAGCCATCGACCGCGTCAACAGGGGCATCAAGGACATACGCGACATGTACGAGAAAAGCGCCAACCAGAGCGCACGCTACTGTGATGAGACGGAAAAGATGGCACGCTACATGCAGCAGCTCAACTCCATCTACGAGCGCATGATAACTGCCATGACCGTCAACATGTACCGTCCCGCCATGACGCCTCCCGACATCAACGGAATGCCGGTGAACAACGACATAGCGCAGCACATCACACCCGAACCTCAGCCTTCCGCACCTACCGGAGGCACAACACTTTAAAGCACACCGGCGATGGGAGCAAACAACAACAGGCTTTCACCACGTCAGAAGATGATAAACCTCATGTACATCGTTCTGACGGCGATGCTCGCGCTCAATGTGAGCAGCGACGTGCTCGACGGTTTCACACAAGTGCACAGAGGTCTCAACCGTTCAAACGCCAACTACGGACAACGTAACGATGCCGTCTTCAACGAACTGGAGTCGCTCGCAAGCCAGAATCCGGACAAGGCTAACCAATGGCTTGAGAAAGCGGCTGATGTGAGGAACAACACCGAAGCGCTCTGCACATACATTGACAGTCTCAAACAGATGATTGTTGTCGAAGCCGACGGCAAAGACGGCAACCCCGACAACATCCTCAACCGCGACGACCTCGAATCAGCTTCCGTTGTCATGCTCTCCCCCACAAATTCACGTGGCACGACACTGCGACAACGCATCGACACCTACCGCGACTATGTCGTATCCATGATACCCGACAGCCTCAAGCGGAGCAGCATCGCCGAAACCCTTTCCACTGCCGACATAACACGCTCGGGGACACTCACACCGTCGTCGTGGGAAGAAGCGAAATTCGAGCAGCAGCCCGTCGTTGCCGCCATAACTATTCTTACTAAGCTACAGAACGACATACTGTATGCAGAAGGAGAGGCGCTGACCTCACTTCTTGCCCAGGTCGATGCCGGCGATGTGCGCGTCAATGAGCTCAACGCCTACGTCCTGCCGCAGTCGCGTCTTGTCATGCGCGGCAGCAAGTATCAGGCAAACATCATTCTCGCCGCTGTCGACACGACACAACGTCCTGAAATATTCATCGAAGGAAAAGCGCTCGACAGCAGCGACGGAACTTACGAGGTCAGCACCGGCTCGACCGGCAACTTCACATATAACGGATGGCTCGAAGTGAAGCATGGCGACGGCACAAGCACACGACATGATTTCGAATCGTCGTACACCGTCATAGAGCCTATGGCGACAGTATCGGCTACGCTGATGAATGTTCTCTATGCAGGCATCGACAATCCGGTCGGTATCTCTGTGCCAGGCGTCGCCATGGGCGACATATCGGCATCCATGACAAACGGCACCCTCTCGCGTCAGGGCGACCATTGGGTAGCCCGCCCGTCCAAGGTAGGCGACAACGCCGTTGTCACAGTGACTGCCAACATGGACGGACGCCCCGTCACCATGGCTTCCACGACATTCCGTGTCCGCAAGCTGCCCGACCCCACACCCTTCATCGCCTTCAAGGACGCCAACGGTACTGAAGACCACTACCGCGGCGGCAAACCATTCAAAAAAGCGCTCCTTCTCGCCTCGGAAGGTCTCGGAGCGGCTATCGACGACGGTCTTCTCGACACGCCGTTCACCGTCGAGAGCTTTGAGACGGTATTCTTCGACTCATCGGGCAACGCAATGCCCGAAGTAAGCCAGGGTGCGTCGTTCTCGCCTCGCCAGAAACAGCAGTTCCAGCGGCTTTCGCGCGGAAAGCGCTTCTACATAAGCAGAATACGGGCAAAAGGTCCCGACGGTATCAGCCGAGACCTATCTCCTATGGAAGTTATTATAAACTAAGTATCATCTCATCTTTTCAAGGAAGAACCATGTATAAATTCACCAAAATAGCACTCGTAGCCTTAGGCGTGGCGATAGCCGCTCCATCGCTGCATGCACAGGACGAAGGTCAGGGCGTTGTACGCCGGAACAGAACCGACCGCAACGCTCCGAAGGCTCAGGACGGGACACAGGTCACAGAGAGAATGCAGAATTTCTACTCTACCGAGAATTCGTCGATCACCGATGCCGACCGCCAGTGGATGCGTGTGATATATCGTGATATCGACCTCGATAAAGACAAGAACGCTCCGCTATATTTCCCTGAAGAACCTATAGAAGGACAGGAAAACCTGTTCAGAATCATCATGCGGCTTCTGGCAGACAATACCATTTCCGCTTATGAATATCTCGACGGACGGGAGATTTTCACCGACCAGTACAAGGTCAAAGTAAAAGACGTACTCGACCGCTTCTATATTCCCTACACTCAGGCGAAAGGCTCGACAGAAAAGAACCCCAAGTTCACGATAGATCCGTCGGACGTCCCGACCAATGAAGTGTTGTCCTACTTTATCGTTGAACGCTGGGAATACGACACCCGCAACAACCGGCTGATGCCAGTTGTCGAAGCGCTGTGCCCTGTGCTTCACCGATCTGGCGATTTCGGCGACGCTCTCAAGTATCCGATGTTCTGGATCAAGTTCACCGACCTGCGTCCCTTCTTAGCCGCTCAGACAATCTTCGTCGACGACGACAACAACCTTCCCACTTGCACATACGACGATTTCTTCACCCTCACGATGTACGACGGCGACATCTATAAGACGCGCAACCTCAAGAACAAGTCGATGGCTCAGCTCTATTCCAATCCCGACGACCTCAAAAAGGCTCAGGACAGCATCCAGGCAAGCCTCGACGAGTTTGAAAAGAAACTGTGGGTACCGTCGCGCGAGGAGGTGATAGCGCAGCGCGAAGCACGCGAGAAAGCCGCTGCCGGCGATTCTACGGCGACAGTCGACCAGAAGGCTACCGAGAAGACCTCGAAAACACGAGCACCCAAGCGCTCCACTAAAAGAACAGCAAAAAAAGTGAAGGAGCCCAAACAACAGAAAGCTTCTTCGAGCGGCAACGCTACGCGATCGGTCCGCCGTACGCGCAGATAATCAGGATATTTGCAATTTCTGACAAAATACTTTGTAAAAAATTTGGCAGATTCAAAAATCAGGCGTAACTTTGCACTCGCAAAACGGCGGGATAGCTCAGCTGGTTAGAGCGTCGGATTCATAACCCGGAGGTCACGAGTTCAATTCTCGTTCCCGCCACTTTTTAAACCAATCATTATCAAAGCCGGAAGCATTTTGCCTTCGGCTTTTTTCGTCATTATGAAGAAATACGAACTCGACATGGTCGTCCGCAGCACAAGGCGCTACTCCTCTGGTCTGCTTCATCTTGTGCTCGCCCCGGAAGGCAACGGCGAAGTGCCGGAAATGAATCCCGGACAATTCGTCGAAGTGGCTGTCGACCGCGCAAACGTCCTCCTCAACCGCCCCATCTCTGTGTTCAACCGCACTGCGGGCACACTCGAACTCCTTGTAAGCCCCGTCGGCACAGCCACCAAAGCACTGTGCGAATATGCCGAAGGCGACACACTGAGAATAATCGGACCGCTCGGCAAAGGCTTCACAACCGACTTCACTCCCGGTTCACGTGTTCTGCTCATCGGCGGCGGTGTCGGCATTGCTCCGCTCTACTATCAGTTGCGAGTCCTCACCGAAAGAGGCATCAAGGCAGAAGTAGTGTTCGGCTACCGCACCGCGCCCGATGCTGAAATATGCTCCATGTTCAGCGCCATAGCACCGCTGCACGTATGCACCGACGACGGCACCGCCGGTTTCCACGGACTCGTCACTGCCCATCCCATACTCTGCGAGAAGTTCGACTTCATCCAGGTATGCGGACCGAAACCGATGATGAAAGCCTGTGCACGGCTTGCTGCCGAAAAGCGCACTTCCGCCGAGGTGTCGTTAGAAAATCACATGGCATGCGGACTGGGCGCTTGCCTGTGCTGCGTCGAAGACACTGTAGACGGCAACGTATGCGTATGTAAAAACGGACCTGTTTTCAATACAAATCTTCTGAAATGGCAATAAATCTCACCACACATATAGGGAATCTGACCCTTCAGAACCCAGTGCTGACAGCATCGGGAACATTCGGTTACGGCATTGAATATGCCGATTTCATCGACCTTGACCGTCTCGGAGGCTTTGTCGTCAAAGGTACGACATTCGAACCGCGTCAGGGCAATCCTTACCCCCGCTTGGCAGAGACGCCTGCCGGAATGCTCAACGCCGTAGGACTTCAGAATGCCGGCGTAGATCATTTCATCAAAAACACCTATCCGAAGCTAAAAGACTGCAAGGCGGAAGTGATTGTCAACGTGTCGGGCGCTAAAATAGATGATTATGTCGCCGTTGCCGAGCGCCTCCGCGACGAAACCGCCATACGCGCCATCGAACTGAACATCTCGTGCCCCAATGTCAAACAAGGCGGCATGGCGTTCGGAACGACATGCGCAGGCGCGGAGAGCGTCGTAGCAGCAGTGCGCAAAGCATGGAACGGGCATCTGATGGTGAAACTGTCGCCTAACGTCACATCCATCACCGACATTGCTCTTGCCGCCGAAGCAGCGGGCGCCGACAGCCTTTCGCTCATCAACACCCTGATGGGCATGGCAATCGACATAGAAAGCCGCCGTCCGAAACTGAGCACCGTCACAGGCGGTCTGTCGGGACCGGCGGTGAAACCCGTCGCCGTGCGCATGGTGTGGCAGGTAGCGTCGCGCGTCGGCATTCCCGTTGTCGGTCTCGGCGGAATCACATCCGCTGCCGACGCCATAGAATTCCTTCTTGCCGGAGCACGCGCCGTACAGATCGGCACATATAACTTCGTCGATCCTTCCGTCACCGTCAGGATCATCGACGGCATCGCCGACTATTGCCGGCGCCATGGAGTCGATAACGTTGAAGAGCTTTGCGGAGCCGTAAGGCTGTCATAAATCATAGTTTTTCACTCTCATTCTGCGCGATAACAGCGTTTCATCGCAATATATCTTAACTTTTTAAGCAGTTTTTTTATTGTTTCGGTGATTTTTTTTGCAAAATGAACAATTACATGTATATTTGCAGATAAAATATCAAAATGCGAACGATAAAGCAACAGGGAAGTCTTGTATATGTCACGAAATGATCAGGAATTAAAGTCATGTACACTTCTGGGAAGCAACAATGTCAAATACCCTACTGACTATGCTCCCCAGATGCTTGAGACATTCGGGAACAAACATCCGGAGCACGATTATCTCGTCACCTTCGACTGTCCCGAATTCACATCGTTGTGCCCCAAAACAGGACAACCGGATTTCGGTCATATAATCATCAACTATATTCCCGACAGGCTGATGGTGGAGAGCAAGAGTCTGAAACTCTATCTTTTCAGTTTCCGTAACCACGGCGATTTCCACGAAGATTGTGTCAATATAATAATGAAGGATCTCGTCAGGCTCATGCAGCCGCGCTATCTCGAAGTGCGTGGAATCTTTATGCCGCGAGGTGGTATATCAATCATTCCGTTTGCCAACTACGGCGATTCCGCACATCAGCAGATGGTGCAGCAACGTCTTCTCTCTGTGTTTCCTGAAACTCCCAAGTCGTTATGAGCTCAAACAGAAAACACGCAATGATGGTACTTTCCGGCGGGATGGACTCCGTCACCATGCTGCACGAATATGCCGGTGAAATCGAACTTGCAGTAAATTTCTCTTACGGTTCAAACCATAATGCCCGCGAGCTCGAATGCGCGCGCAATCACTGCCGCGAACTTGGCATAGAGCTCATCGAGATAGATCTTCCGTTCATCGGAAGCTACTTCCACAGTTCGCTGCTCGAAGGCGCCGACGCTATACCGGAAGGCGAATACGACTTTGACAACATGAAATCGACTGTCGTGCCTTTCCGAAACGGAATAATGCTCGCAGCAGCGGCAGGTCTTGCGGAAAGCCATGGTCTCGACACGGTGATGATCGCCAACCACGCCGGCGACCACGCGCTCTATCCCGACTGCCGCAAGAGTTTCATCGACGCCATGAGCCGGGCGATCAGCGAAGGAACATACGACGGCATCAAAATCAACGCACCGTATACTCTCCTTTCGAAAGCGCAGATAGCCTTGCGCGGGAAACGGCTCGGCATAGACTATTCGACAACGTATTCATGCTATCGCGGAGGCGAAAAGCACTGCGGACGCTGCGGAACTTGCTGCGAACGCCGTCAGGCTCTCGCAGAAGCCGGAATACAGGACACAACCGAATACGAGTGCGACTATCAGGAAAAATAAGTGATTACCAACTATTTTATAAATTCAAAAACAAAAAGCAACCATGGAAGCATTACTTCAGAAAATTGCTGAAACTTACGCAACATTCAGCGCAGATGCAGCACTCCAGAGCGAAAAGAACAACAAAGCTGCAGGCACACGCGCGCGTAAAGCTTCTCTCGAACTTGAGAAACTCATGAAAGAATTCCGCAAAGTTTCTCTCGAAGCCGCAAAGAAATAATCGTTCTATTTCAACGCAAAAAATTAAGCAGGCGCTCGTCGAACGCCTGCTTTTTCATTATCTTACTATCTGTTTCGTCACTTTCGGACCTCGTCGGACAATCGTCACGCCATGAGACGACGGATACGGAATCCGTTTTCCGTCCGGAGTGAAGTACTCGGTCGGAGCAGTGCTTTCATCTCCGGCAACAATATCGCCGACTCCGGCTATCATCTCTCCGCCGCCGTTGAAATCGACAGGCACAGAATATGACGCTCCATTATATTCGGCTTCGAGCATTGCAGTACATGCGCTGCCCGTAACAGCCACAATAGAAGAACCCTCGACTTTCGCCACCTGCGACGGGATACGGAATGTACATTCGTCGAAATCGGTCGAAATCATCACGCCATAGCGGTTGTAAGCATAGACCACAGGAATGTATGATTCGCCTTCTGAAAGCGCGACATGCTTGTCGCGGATCTCGATGGATGCGACTTCATAGTCCTCCGGAGCCACAGCCACAGCAAACAGCGCGTTGACGACAGTACGCGGCTGACCTTCGGGACGACTGTCGAGCGACGAACTCGAAGGAACATTCTTTATGCCGAGACCGTCGATATACATCGTCGACGAGCCGCCGCCATCGAAATTCATGGCATCCGTGCAACCTACATTTTTCATAATATCGGCAAGAACACGCTGAGTAACACCGGAAGAACCGCCGGCATTGCGTCCGTCGACAACCAGCATATACAGCTTCGACTTGTCGGAGTTATATCCGACTGCCGTACGCGGTTCAGGATTTTTAAGATGGTCGATGCCATTGCTTGTCGGCTCTACGCGGCTGTCTGTCAGAATCTGCGGGAAACCTCCTACAAGATGTTTGACGGGCATGGAGTGCCCGTCGACCGTGATATTGATGTCGGTGACAAGTATGTCGCCTTTTTTCAATGCCTGCACAAGGGTTTTCGCTTTTCCATGACCTGAAACTACATATCCGTCGGCAGGAATCTCAAGGTTGCCCTCGGTAACCGGTTCGGAAATGACTTCGAGCTGGAGCTTGTTTCCGAACATGATATTCTCGCCGACAGGGCGGACTTTCACTTCACAGCCCCACTGGTTCTGACCTGTACGTCCGACCGGCGACGTCGTCCCGGTGTAAGGATTCAGGAATTCCCACTGCGGTGTGTAGACAATTAGCTGGTCTTCGTCGCGGTACTGATTGAGATAAAACTCATATCGCGTATTGCCCGGAAAAGTCATAAAACCGCTGTTTGCAATATTTACCGTATGCGAGAACGTCGGAACGTTCTTATCGTCAAACGACAGATGATACCATCCGCCGTTGCTCGCACGGTTTGTCAGATAGCCGTCGGCTATACATGAACCGCAGATATTGAACGGATAGCTCATGTTGAAGAAATCGGCATTGACCCCTGCAAAATATAGTTCGTTCTGACGGTTCATACGCGCGGCGATGTCGGGCACAGTCTCAAGTTTACGCATATGATTGCCGCCCTTGGCTACACGCATTTCAACATATTCATTGTTAAGATCGGTAACAGTATAGAAAACATTGTGGATCTTATTCGTTACCGATTTTGAGGTCAGGCGAAGCTCCGTTTCCGTAGTACCCGGACCGACTGTCGCGTGATAGAGTGTATCGACAGTGAAATCCTCCGACTGCAATGTCCACACGGTAGAGGTATCCGTTGCGCAAGCATACAAACAGGCAGCAGCAGGAATAAATAGTGTGATAAATTTTTTCATATAGACAATAGTTGTGAATAATATTGCAAATTAAGTGCTTTTATCCTAAATCTCCAAACTATTAGAGAACATTAGCACCCGCGATAAAAAATCCGGCGATGGAAGTGCCACCGCCGGACGCAGGAATATTTTCAGGGAAATCAGACGTTGAAACGGAAGTGCATTATGTCGCCGTCGGCAACGACATACTCCTTGCCTTCCACCGCCATCTTTCCGGCGTCGCGGACGGCGGATTCGCCTCCGAGCGTCACATAGTCGTCATATTTGATGACTTCGGCACGTATGAATCCTTTCTCAAAATCGGTGTGGATGATGCCGGCGCATTTAGGAGCTTTGCTGCCGCGGCGGAATGTCCATGCGCGCACCTCGTCCTCGCCGGCAGTGAAGAATGTCTGCAGGTCGAGCAGCGAGTAAGCGGCGCGGATAAGACGCGACACTCCCGATTCTGTAAGACCTATCTCAGCAAGGAACTCCTGGCGCTCCTCAAACGTATCGAGCTCGGCGATATCGCTTTCGGTGGCAGCTGCCACGACAAGAAGCTCGGCGCCTTCGTCCTTGATGGCTTCACGGACAGCATCGACGTATTTATTGCCGGTAGCTGCTGAAGCGTCGTCCACATTGCAGACATACAGAACAGGCTTGGTTGTAAGCAGGAACAAGTCGTGGGCAAACTTCTGCTCGTCGACACTGTCGAAAGTCACAGAACGCGCAGGCAGACCCTTGGACAGAGCCTCATATATACGGCTGAGGACATCATACTGCAGCTTGGCAGTCTTGTCGCCAGTCTGAGCCTGCTTGAGGGTCTTCGCCATGCGTGCCTCGACAGTCTCAAGGTCCTTGAGCTGGAGCTCATAGTCGATTACTTCCTTGTCGCGCACGGGGTTGACGCTGCCGTCGACATGTGTGATATTGTCGTCATCGAAGCAACGGAGAACATGGATTATGGCATCGGTCTCGCGGATATTGGCAAGAAACTTATTGCCGAGTCCTTCGCCCTTCGAAGCGCCCTTGACAAGACCGGCAATGTCTACAATCTCCACCGTAGCAGGAACAACGGAACGGGGATGACACATTTCGACAAGCTTGTTGAGGCGTTCGTCGGGGACGGTTATGACGCCCACATTGGGTTCTATGGTACAGAAAGGGAAGTTTGCCGACTGCGCCTTAGCGTTTGAAAGACAATTGAAAAGCGTCGATTTGCCAACGTTAGGCAGCCCGACGATACCGCATTGTAATGCCATTATGATAGTTTATTATGTTATACAAAGTTTCGGACTGCAAATTTAGTCATTTTTCGCCAAAATCCGAAACCGCCGCCAACGTTCATCAGGATTGTTCAGAATATCAATATCCGTTCAAACCGACACCATGCCATAAAGATGAATAATTATCGGCTCTGTGACGTCATTATATCTGACTACAATAGGATGATGAAAAACTTCGTTGGTCTCGGACGCTTGAAACGAAATTGTTATAGTCCCTTTAGACGCCGGCATAATGTCAGAGGCAATAGCATTTATGCAGTCACACGGTGTCATTACATTGGAAAGCGTTATCGTGTCATTGCTCTGATTTTTAACCAAAAATGTAAATTCTCGATTAGCACCGGGCGGTATTGTTCCCATATCAACTGTATTATTTTCAATAACGAGTGGACTTTTGTCAATCGTTTCAAATTTTCCTCCGGATATGATTTTCATGTAGATTCTATCTATCGCCCTATTTTCAATAGGATTACCAAGCCCTTTAATGGCATGTCGGTTATCTATAAGAAATGTACGCAAAAATTGAAGGTCAGGCAATCTGTTCATCTCCGAAAATTGCCCCAACGTATCAATTATTACCGGATAGTTATAATTGGCGTTCCGTATAAATTCTGTTACATTTTCAAGTGTATCCGGGCGAATAATCAGTAAGGTGGTCGCATAGGCATTGGAAAGAGTATCCAGCCTGTCACTGAGTTCTTTCCAATAAGGTAAATGAAGTCGGCAAGGTGTACAACCCTTGGTATCGATGTATGAAACTATGAGATAGTCCGCATTGAGAAAATCGACTCCATAGCTTCGGTTAAACAGACTGCATATACTGTCTCCCGGGAGCATCAGTTCTTGCTCCATATATTCTGAAAGCACATTTTTCAGTCTTTCATTTGTATGATCTTTACCCTTGTTGCATCCTGTTGCAACAAGGGTAAAGATTAAGGGAAGCCAGTAAATAAAGCTAAGAAAATGCCTAATATTTAGATGCATCATATTTACGGATGACGGTACAGAATCCCTCTGAATCAGGGTCAGGCTTACCGGAACAGGGTTTGCAAGTCGAACAATCTATACAGGTGTATCCTTTAAGACGCCCCAATAAACCGACTTTACCCTTGGAGCTTGAGCAAGGTATAGTATCTACAACAATTATTTCACCGTCGATTAGTAAGATATTGGAATCCTTTAGCGCCGCGGCAATGCTGTCAGACCATGATTCATCTGAAGCAGCATCAGGCTTTATGGAATCGGCATTATTGAATGAGCTGATTGCCAAAGCTATTATGACGAATACAGGTATCAGTGCATACCTGCGCTTGTTTAATTACATTTTCTGTATTTTAATGCTTTAGTTCCGGCATGGGACAAGACTCCAGATAGATTACATCCTTGTCAGAGTCATATTTTACCGTAAGCAAGCGCTGTCCGGATTCATCAACAATAAAACCAATAGATTTGCCGACTGCATACGAAGCGTATGGCTCACCATCGGCATCAAAGACCAACAGACTTGATTCATCAGTCTCACCATCTATAAGCATAGCTAAGATAAAATCATTATAGTACGCCACTTTGCAAAATGACGGATAGTCAGCATCTGCACCGAGAGTTTCGGTATTAACTTTCATTCCGACATTTACCTTTCGGATGATGTTGAAATTCTTATCATAGATAACTAATGAAGGGAAACTATTATACGCGCAGCAGATATCAAGATTTTTTCGATTGAAATCCATAATCTGTTGCGAAGTATAAAACGACACTGCTCCATCTGCAAATTTAAATGGAGAAGGGATCTGTCGTATGTTTTTAGTTTCGGTATTATATGAGAAGAGGGCAGAGCCTTTCGTCATATCAAGAGTTATGCCGACAAAGGTTGTGTCGCTTGTCTGATATATAGCTGAAGGTGAGACCCATTCTTTGTATTTTGATAAATAAAGGTATATTCTTACAGGTTTATCATTATCTGTGGAATTTAATTTATCTCTCCAGTTTTTTTGAATTACAAAACACCAGAATATTCGGGTCTGTCAGAGTGCCGGTCCATTGCCCTTGCCATCGTGCATCAGGTAATTCTTCCGGACCCTCACCCATATGCAGTATTTTATCAACGAGTTTGAATTCTCTGTCATAAATCTGCAAAAAATATTTATCCCTGATTGCCTGGAACACAAGATAATCTCCCGCAAAATAAGCTGCATTACTGATATACTCCCCATCAGTCAAATCGATACGGGTTCCGGATAATGACTCTTCTATAGGAAAAGCATCGACTGTTATCTCTGTATCTTTATTCGCATTTTGACACGAGCATAGCAGAATTTCTGCAAGAAATAAATACTGAATAATTCTTTTCATATACCTTAATTTACAGGACGCACAACTGTGCATTTTTTATGTATGTTTTTGACAAAGTTACCACTTTATTCGGATAATTTTACGCAAAAAAAATAAATTAATCTTAAAATTTCTTGATTTTTATCCAAGAGTTTTATCCAAGAGCGATTGTATCCTCGCTTTTAATTGCCAGTGTTGTCGTCGCTCAATACCATCTTATGAACTAATATAACGATTTTAGCAACATGTTTTATCATGAGCCGGGTACTATAATTGCGATTCAATCGCGATACATCAGACAGAATGAATTATCATCTATCGAGATGAAACGTGTATAGAACATCATCATCCGTCCCTTTGAGGATTAATTGATTATTGATATCATCGTAACACATTCGTGTTGCTATAATGTTAGTTTTAATTCTTTCAACAGGATTGCCATCATAATCGAAACACCATATTTCGCTTTCTCCGGAAGCGGTTTTGAAATCTGCCTTATTGTTATTGATAACATAAAATTTATCCTCAACGCACACCGGAGATAAGAAGGCTATTTTATCGGACGATAAATCCCTCCCCTTTAGTAACAATATGTCTTTATCGGAGAAGACAGGACTGGATATTGATATAACGTTCTTGTTTATGAAAGAAAAGACAATTCGTTCGCCATTAGTTGCCCATATGGAAAGGTTGCATTTTTAAATCTTCGCTAAGACTTCCCATTGAGATAGAGTCGGTAACAGACTTCAAATCTTTATCAAAAAGCTTAAAGCATCGATCTCCGGCTTCCAAGGTATAATATCCTAAAAGATGATTGTTTATTTCTAACAAACTGTTAGGAAGATCATTATTAATTCCTATTGTATCATTTTTATAAATAATCCTAAATCGCCAGATGTCAGCAATATTTTTATCGGATATCGAGTCTTTGGATTTTATTAAGATTGGCTCAATAAATTCACCCGGACCTTCTCCACGCTTACCTAATTTTTTTTCAAAGGAAAAATCTTTCAGACTAAAACAGTGAACTGCAAAAGTATCAAGCGTGCTGAAGCACACAAGCGAATTCCCACACATGGAAAAATCATCTATATCAATAATTGCCGGAAAAGATTTTTGTTCTGGAGATAGGGATATTTCCGTAGGAAAGTTCAAATCTAATTTCTCAGTGATTATATTGTATTTCGAATTAGTGTCAGAGCAGCCAAGCAGAGTATAAAGCGTACCGCGAAAGATAAAATTTTTCGCCAAAATCCGAAACCGCCGCCGAGTTCCAGAAAATTTGAAAATCGATTTGAAAATCGAGAACCTTGATTTGTCAGGAAATAAAAATGATGCCTCTGTCCGCAGTTATGTTTTTCAAACGAGTCTTAATTCACAAAAACTTCGGAGTACAGCGGCTTCATTGTGGACTTCGTCGCGCGAGCCATATACAAATGTTACTACAGGATGCTTACCAAGCGCTACGAGAAATGCGGGGAGTTCCGGATTATCCTCCAGCTCAGCGGTATAGCGTGTTTTGAATTCATTCCACCTGGACTGGATGTCGGCGTGGAACCATTCTCTCAGTTTGGTCGATGGAGCAAGAGCCTTCTCCCATAGCTGACAGTCGAGGCGTTCATGAGACAGCCCGCGAGGCCAAAGGCGATCCACAAGTATTCTATAGCCGTCGTTTTCGTCCGGCGTGTCGTATGCTCTTTTTGTTTTAATTATGGTCATAGTTATGTATGTTTTATTATACATTACGCTGTTTTAATAACATCCGCCTCGGGCTCATTGTTGAAATCAATTGTCATATCGAACCATATACCCTCTCTATTGTTCCGTATATATAACTCTAAAAAACATTGAAATCAACATGCTAAATACAAATTTCAAATTCGGTGAGGTATTTCCTCTCGCAGCTCAAATAGTCTGCAACAACTCAAAAGTTGCATTTCAACATATAGTAGGCAACGATAACGGCGGTGTCGTACTTCTTGGATTCATGGCCGGTCAGGAACTGGAACGCCATCTTGCTCCTGCCGAGGTAATGATTTATGTTATTGATGGCGATGTCGATTTCATGATGAATGACAAGCCCCTTCATCTTCATAAAGGCGATTTCTTCCTTATGGGACAAGGTGTGTCTCATTCAGTCAAGGCTCTCAGTGATGCCAAGGTAATGCTCATTAAAATCAAACCGGACTTAGGATAATGGAAATGTCGTTCTCCATCAGGTAATTTTATCATCCTTTGACTCTTTTATGAGTCAACTATTTTGATGGCGGGAGATGCCTGTCATTCCAGAATAATTCAATAAAAATTCAGCTAAAATCTGTTTTAATATAGAAAATAGTTACGGATTTGTTTGTGAGTCGAGCAAAAATGTTTAATTTTGCATCGTAAAGCCGACGGAATGATTCCCGAGGTGTTAATATTGAGACATGAAACATTACTTCGCATACGTCTTTTCCTATTTTTACTTTAAGGAGTAAGAATAGCGACGGTGCGCGTATATGATATTTTTTCAATCCGCTTCCGCCGATGACGAAAGCGGATTATTTTTAGATTCTTGAATATGACACAAACAGGAGTGCTCAGAGTTGCAATACAAGGCGTGGCTGGCTGCTTCCACGACGCGGCGGCAAGGTCGTTTTTCGCCGGCAGGGAAGTATTCCCGGTGGAGTGCGAGACCTTCGCCGACATGTTCGACACCCTCGCCGCCGACAGCGGCATGGCAGGAGTGATGGCAATCGACAACACCATCGCCGGCAGCATACTGCCAAATCACGAGCTCCTGCGAAAAAGCGATCTGTCTATAACAGGAGAGTATAAAATGCGTATCTCGCATGTGCTCTGCGCCCTGCCGGGACAGGCGATAGATGAGCTGCACGAAGTGCGCTCGCATCCGATGGCGCTCATGCAGTGTGAGGAATATCTGAGACAGCACCGCAATCTGCGCATGGTCGAGTATTTCGACACAGCGGGAGCGGCGCGCGACATAGCGCAGGCACAGCAGAAAGGTGTTGCCGCTGTATGCGGCGAGTTCGCCGCACGGCTCTACGGACTTGAAATTCTGCAGCCGGGTATAGAGACGAACAAACACAACTTCACCCGCTTTCTGACTCTTGGGCACAAACAGGAAACAAGAAGCGGCGACGTCGACAAAGCATCGGTGGTTTTCTCACTTCCACACAGCAAAGGCGCACTGTCGAGCGTTCTTGCCATCCTTTCGTTCTACGACATGAACCTATCCAAGATTCAATCGTTGCCACTTATAGGGCGCGAATGGGAATACTTGTTTTACGTAGACCTTACCTTCGGCAGCTACGACCGCTACCGCCAGGCAATCAACGCAATCCGCCCGCTGCTCACCGATTTCCGCATCCTCGGAGAATATAAAGAATTCAAAACGCATCAGGAATGAAAGAAGCAAAAGAAATACGACCCGCCGCCAGACTGGCAGACGTCAAAGAATATTATCTCCAGCGCAAGATGAAAGAAGTCGCCGCTCTCAACGCTGCCGGAGCCGACATCGTTTCGCTCGGCATAGGCGGACCGGACATGATGCCTCCGCAAGCAGCCATCGAAACGCTATGTGAGGCGGCACGGCAGCCCGGCAACCATAGCTATCAGCTCGGCACAGGTCTGCCGGAGCTGCGTGGAGCGTTTGCCAAATGGTATTCGCGCTTCTACGGCGTGACTCTCGACCCGGCGACGCAGATTCTGCCGCTGTCGGGCTCAAAGGAAGGCATCATGCACATCTCCATGGCTTTCCTCAACCCCGGCGACAAAGTTCTTGTCCCTGACCCGGGATACCCGACATATACATCTGTAAGCAAACTTGTAGGCGCCGAAATCGTCACATATCCACTCACCGAAGACGGCGGATGGCTTCCCGATTTCGACGCTCTGGAGCGTCAGAACCTCGACGGCGTGAAACTGATGTGGCTCAACTATCCGCACATGCCGACAGGCACCGCCGCCACGTCAGAAATATTCCGCCGTGCCGTCGACTTCGGGCACCGTCACGGCATCGTGATCGTCAACGACAATCCTTACAGTTTCATTCTCAACGACAAACCGCTGAGCATTCTTCAGACAGAAGGCGCCGGCGACATAGCGATAGAGCTTAACTCGCTCAGCAAGGCGCACAACATGGCGGGATGGCGCATGGGTATGGTGGCGTCGAATCCCACATTTATCAGCTGGATTCTGAAAGTCAAAAGCAACATCGACTCCGGACAGTTCAAGCCTCTGATGCTCGCGGCTGCCGAAGCGCTCAGTTGCGACGAAGAATGGTTCACTGCCCTTAATGCAGAATATGCCGAGCGCCGACGTGCCGCCGAAGAAGTGATGGAAGCCTTGAACGTTCGCTTCGACCCGCAACAACGAGGACTGTTTCTGTGGGGGCGCATACCCGACAAAGAAACGAACGGCGAGGCTTTCGCCGACCGCATCCTCAGCGAAGCACGTGTTTTCATAACCCCCGGATTCATCTTCGGAAAAAACGGCGACCGCTATGTGCGCATCTCGCTCTGTGCCCCGGTTGACAGGCTTCGCGAAGCCGCCGACAGAATCCATGCAGCAAAACTTAAAAACTAAAATACAATGCAACACGACATAGAACTCACCGGTCTGGAGCCGATAATCGAGCCTGCCGGAAAACCTTTGATAATTGCCGGACCATGCAGCGCTGAAAGCGAACAGCAGGTTCTCGACACTGCCATAAGCCTCGCCGCAAACGGCATCAGAATATTCCGTGCCGGAATATGGAAACCACGCACACGTCCGGGTGGCTTCGAAGGCGTAGGAGCCGTCGGTCTTCCATGGCTCCAGCGCGTACAGAAAGAAACCGGCATGAAAACAGCGACCGAAATAGCCACGCGCTACCATGCCGAGAACGCTATCGACGCAGGAATAGACATCATCTGGATTGGAGCACGCACTTCCGCCAATCCCTTTGCCATGCAGGAAATCGCCGATGTGCTTGCGGAAAGAAAATTTCAGGGTCCGGTGCTTGTCAAGAACCCTGTCAACCCCGACCTCGAACTATGGATAGGAGCGATTCAGCGGCTCTATAATGCCGGAGTGCGGCGTCTCGGAGCTATACACCGCGGCTTCAGTGCCTACGGACCGCATCTCTACCGTAACCCGCCGCAGTGGCACATCGCCCTTGAGTTGCGCCGCCGCTATCCGCAGCTGCCCATCATTTGCGACCCCAGCCATATAGGCGGACGGCGCGAGCTCATAGCGCCGCTCTCGCAGCAGGCACTCGACATGGGATTCGACGGACTTATCATAGAGAGTCATTGCAATCCCGACTGCGCATGGAGCGACAAGGACCAGCAGGTG
The DNA here is from genome assembly GCA_900555715.1 of uncultured Porphyromonadaceae bacterium. Classification (GTDB taxonomy): domain Bacteria; phylum Bacteroidota; class Bacteroidia; order Bacteroidales; family Muribaculaceae; genus CAG-873. Next base: position 27,611 of record USMC01000013.1, read on the forward strand.
ACGCCCGAATCGCTCGATCTCATCCTCAACTCGCTCGTCTACCGCGAGCAGACCGGCACGACAGAAAACCTTGCCATGCTCCGCCGGCAGATCGACCAGATTGACAACGAACTCATCGAAGTACTCAACAAACGAATGCGTGTATGCCGGCAGATAGGACGCTACAAAAAGGAGCACTCCATGCCCGTCGTCCAGGCACAGCGCTACGGCGACATCATGGCTTCGCGCGTCGACGCCGCCGTGCAGATGCACATGGGTGCGGAATTCATGCGCACTGTCCTCTCTGCCGTTCACGAGGAATCGGTGCGACAGCAGATCAATATTCTTAACGGCGACGACATCAACGACTGACTATGAAAATTCTTATTCTCGGAGCCGGAAAAATGGGCTCGTTCTTCTGCGACACACTGTCGTTCGACCACGATGTAGCCGTTCTCGATCCGGATGCACAGCGTCTGCGCTACACCTTCAATGTCGCCCGCTTCACCGACCCGGAAGAGGTACGCGGCTTCGCTCCCGAGCTCGTCATCAACGCCGCTACGGTGAAATACACCATAAAAGCCTTCGAAAGCATACTCCCCTATATTCCGGCGAACTGCATCATAAGTGACATAGCGTCCGTCAAGACCGGACTGCCGGAGTTCTACGCGCACTGCGGGCATCCTTTCGTGTCGTCGCATCCCATGTTCGGTCCGACATTCGCTTCCCTGAGCAACCTTGCCAATGAAAATGCCATTGTCATCAAAGAGGGCGACCACCTCGGACGCGTATTCTTCCTCGACCTCTACCGCCGCCTGCACCTCCATATAGAGGAATACACCTTCGAAGAACACGACCTGACGACAGCCTACTCACTTTCCATCCCCTTTGCCAGCACACTTGCTTTCGGAGCCGTGATGAAGCATCAGGACGCACCCGGCACTACATTCAAGCGCCATCTGGCAATAGCACGCGGACTGATGTCGGAAGACGACTTCCTCCTGTCTGAGATTCTTTTCAACCCCAACACCGTCGGGCAGCTCGACGGCATCATCGACAATCTCACCGAACTGCGCGAAATCATTGCATCCCGCGACGCCGACCGCATGCACGCCTTCATCGACCGCGTCCGCCACAACATCGAAATCTAATTAGCAATTAGTAATTAGTAATTATCAATGGTGCTATGCAGATATTATAAAAATGATTAAATGGCAATGCTGTATGGGAAAAATGGGTTAACTTTGCATCTTAGACAACAAGTCAAGCAACAGAATGAATAAAAAAACATCATTATTCGGCTTATTCCTCGGCATCGGCGCTACATTGTTCGCCGCCGGCGGCGACAACGTCATTGATGAAGTAGCATGGATGATAGGCGACGAGCCCATCTACAAATCCGACATAGAACAGGCATATATAGATATGCAGAACGACCGCCAGACCATCTCGGGCGATCCATACTGCATCATTCCCGAACAGCTCGCCATCGAGCGTCTTTTTCTTCATCAGGCAGATATCGACACCATCGAAGTACAGGAGTCTATGGTTCAGATGCAGCTCGACGCACAGATGAACTTCCTTGTGTCACAACTCGGCTCACGTGAAAAAGTGGAGCAATATTTCCGCAAGCCCTACCCTGAAATACGCGAAGCTTACGCCACACAGATGCGCAACCGCAGCCGCGTGCAGCAGGTGCGCAACAACCTGACAAAAAATCTCAAATCGACTCCCGGCGACGTCCGCAGATATTTTGACAAACTTCCAGCCGACAGCATTCCATACATTCCGCTGCAGGTAGAGGTTCAGCTGCTGACCCTCAATCCGGCAATTCCCCAGCAGGAAATCGACGATGTAAAAGCACGTCTGCGCGACTATGCCGACCGTGTCAACCGCGGCGAGACCGACTTCTCGACTCTCGCAGTGCTCTACTCCGAAGCTCCCGAAGGTATCCGTGGCGGAGAACTCGGTTTCATGGGACGCGGACAGCTCGTTCCGGAATATGCCGCTGTCGCATTCAATCTCAACGACCCCAAGAAAGCGTCGAAAGTTGTCGAGACTGAATATGGCTTCCATATCATACAGCTCATCGAAAAGCGAGGTGACCGCATAAACACCCGCCACATCCTCCTGCGCCCGAAAGTGGCTCAGAAAGACCTTACCGAGGCTATGACACGTCTCGACTCTGTCCGTTCAGACATCGTAGACAAGAAACTCCTGAAATTCGACGAAGCCGCACTTCTCATCTCACAGGACAAGGACACCCGAAAGAGCAACGGCGTGATGCTCAACTCCAATAACGGCACCACACGGTTCGAGATGTCGGAGCTGCCGCAGGAAATAGCACGCCAGGTGGCTCAGATGGGTGTAGGCGATGTATCCAAGCCCTTCATCATGCGCGATCCCAAGCGCGACCGCGAGATTGTGGCACTTGTCCGCCTCACCAACCGTATAGACGCCCATCAGGCAAATCTTGCAGATGATTTCCAGACGATAAAGAACATGTACGAAAATCATCAGGAGCAGGAATTTGTCGACAAATGGCTTGAAAACAAAATAAAGGAAACATACGTGCGCATCGAAGAAGGATGGCGCGGCTGCGACTTCCGCCATCAGGGATGGCTCCGCAACGAATAATCTATTAGCATTCTTCCGGCACAATGCTGAGCCGACGTTCTTTTTATATGCTGACTGCACTTGTCGCTATTCCGATGGCGTTGACCGCCATTGGCAATAACGGCAGACCTAAAGTCGACATACGTCCGACAATACCCACCACTGATCGTACCAACGACAACCGCGTGTTCCTCGACCATGCCGACAGGCTGAACAAGCAGGAACAGGACTCGTTCATGGTGCTCGTTGGGAATGTCGTGTTCACCAAAGGACCGATGATAATGAAGTGCGACAGCGCTCATTATTTTCCCGATACTGAATCCATGAACGCCTTCGGCAACGTCAGCATGGAACAGGGCGACACACTGTTTGTATATGCCGACGAACTCCAGTACAACGGTCCGTCGGAAATAGCGACGTTATATGCCGACTATGGCAAGACCGTGCGCCTTATCAACCGCGACGTCATGCTTGAGACCGACATCTTTGTCTATGACCTCTCGATAGATCTGGGCTACTACGACGTAGGCGGTCGTCTCACCGACCCGCAGAACACGCTCACGTCGCAGGTCGGCGAGTACGTGCCTTCGACGAAGGAAGCAAATTTCTACACCGACGTACATCTCAACTCTCGAAACTCCAGCGATACTCTCGACATCTATTCGGACACGCTTTACTACAACACCGGCACGCACATTGCCGAGCTCTATTCGCCAAGCACTATCATCAATGCCCGCGGAAACATCTACACCAGTAACGGCGTGTACGACACCGACAGCAACCGTGCAACTCTCTACGACCGTTCGCGGATAGTGACCAGTCAGAGACAGACACTTGTCGCCGACACGATATTCTACGACCGTACAGCCGGCTATGGCGAGGCATGGGGCGGAATGGTGCTCACCGACTCGGCACACAGCGTAGAACTCACCGCAGACTACGGATTCTACGACGAGATCGCTGACAGTTCTTTCGCCACAGGTAAAGCACTCCTCAAAGAGTACGGTCAAGGCGACACCCTCTTTATGCACGGAAGATATATCCAGACATTCACCCGCGTCGACAGCACGGCGATACCCGCCGACACCGTCGCCGGAACTCCCGCCACGACGCGTCTGGACACGACACACGTCGCCGTGGCATATCCCCGAGTGCGATTCTTCCGTACGGACATGCAAGGACTGTGCGACTCAATGCGCTTCACCGAAAAAGACACAATGATGCGCATGTTCATCAACCCTGTGGTATGGAACGAAAGCCAGCAGATATTCGGTAAAGTCATCGAAGTACATCTCAACGACAGCACTATTGACTGGGCACGCCTTCCGGAGACAGGTTTCGCCGCGCAACAACTCGAAGGACCGCACTTCAACCAGATCAGCGGAAAAGAAATGCTTGCTGACTTCGAAGACGGCGAGCTTCGACGACTTGATATCAGCGGAAACGTTGAAATCATAATGTACCCCGAAGAAAACGACTCCACCATAAACAAGATGGTGAGCGCCGAGAGCAGCTTTCTGACAGCCCTTTTCAGGGGTCGGACGACAGAATACATCAAGATGTGGCCTCAGACGACCGGCAAAGCCACTCCCCTCTTCCTCGCGCGCAAGAACATGTACTATCTGCCAAAATTCAAGTGGTACGAGGACATGCGTCCGCTCAGCAAAGCCGACGTATTCATCGTTCCGGAGTCGATGGAAAACCTGATGCTCGAATCGGGACGCGCCGATACCGTAATAGAAATGAAACCGCGGCGCGCGCATATGCCGCTGCCAAGAGCCAGCCGGACAGACACAACAACCGTGGACAAAGAATCTGAAAGCGACTGATTAAGCTTTTTTATTTGTTCTTTGTTTATAACTTTACGTATATTTGCAACTGATATATGACACATACACCGATACACACTGATATGGAAAACGATATTTTCGCCGACATACGGCCATACGACGACCGCCAGTTCAAGGAAAAGCTCACCGAACTTGTCCGTGAGCCAGGATTTGAACACGCGGTGCGTTATGTGATGCCAGACGTCGACTACGACGGTTTTGTAAAGAATCTGCTTGCCGTCGAGACACAAAATGAATTCCAGGTCAAAGCTGTCGGAGCTTTTCTCGAACTGCTCGTGGCAAAAACCACGCACGGGCTGTCAATGGACGGTCTGGAGAACTACAATCCGGCGGTGTCGCATGTGTTCATCACCAACCACCGCGACATCGTTCTTGACGCATCGTTCCTCAACCTCGGCTTTATCCGCGCCGGACTGCCCATCACACAGATTGCGATAGGCAACAACCTGCTTATCTACGACTGGATTACCGACCTCGTGAAACTGAACCGCAGCTTCATCGTCAAGCGCGACGTCCGTGTCCGCGAAGCGCTCGAAGCCGCCCGTCATCTGTCGGGTTATATCCGTCAGACAATCACTGAAAGACATGAATCCGTATGGATCGCCCAGCGCGAAGGGCGCGCCAAGGACTCCAACGATCTCACACAGGAAAGCGTTGTCAAAATGCTGTCTCTCGGCGACGACGACGAACGAGCGCTCGAAAATCTTCTCGATCTCAACATAATGCCCGTTTCTATCTCGTATGAGTATGATCCGAACGACTACCTCAAGGCAAGCGAGTTTCTTCGCAAACGCCGCGACCCCGAGTATAAAAAATCGAAACGCGACGATCTTTTCAGCATGGAAACCGGTATACTCAAACAGAAAGGACGCGTTCACTTCCATCTCGGTGGTTCCGTCAATCCTGCCATTGAGCCTCTCAAAGACGCCCCGCGGTCGGAAATTGCAAAAAAAGTGTGCGAAGTAATAGACCGTTCCATCCACTGCGGCTATCATATCTATCCGTGCAACTATATTGCATACGACGAATTTTTCGGTACTCTGAAGCCCGGTATCAATTATACTCAGGACGACATCGACAACTTCAACGCATACCTTGAAGGACAGCTCGATAAGGTCGAAGACAAGGACGTCACTCCCGAAGAGCGTGCATTCATGCGCAGGACAATGATAGAGATGTATGCCAATCCTCTGAAGAACCAGCTCGCAGCTAAAAACTGCTAAAGCACTGTCGGATAATGCGTCTTCCCCTCATCCTCGTCATTCCCTTACTGCTCCTCAACATCCTTGTCGACTGGTATATCTGCAGGGCAGTAAAAGAACGCTGCTCCGGGCGGTTCCTTACCCGGCTTGCGACATGGAGCTCCGTATTGCTATCCGTCGCATTCATCGTCATCATCGCCCTTCCCAAGCGCGACGGCAGCAACAGCAGCCTGCTGAGACTGATGTGGTGTCTTTATGCCTATCTGACTGTCTATATAGGCAAATATATCTTCGTCATCTTCGACCTTATAAGCAAGCTACCCTGCATTTTCCGCCGCAAACGTATCAAATGGCTCGGAAGATGCGGCGCTGCGCTTGGTGTCGTCACTTTTCTGCTGATGTGCTACGGTGTGGCGAACCGACATAATATCGACGTCAACGAAATAGAGATAGCCGACTCTTCGCTGCCTGCATCGTTCGACGGCTACAGAATACTCCAGCTGTCCGACATACACACCGGAAGCTTCGGCACAGACACCACATATCTCGCAAAAGTAGTAGACACTATCAACGGACTCAAGCCCGACGTTGTGCTCTTCACTGGTGACATCGTCAACCGCCGCAGCACCGAGCTCGAACCTTTTACTGGCGTACTGAGCCATATCGACGCCCCGGTCTATTCCGTTCTCGGCAACCACGACTACGGCGACTATTACAACTGGAACAGCCCGCAGGAAAAAGCTGACGACCGCCGGCACCTCGCCGAACTTCAACGCAGTATGGGCTGGAAACTGCTCAACAATAAGACAGCGATTGTCCGCCGCGGCACAGATTCGATTGCCATCATAGGCGTGGAGAATATAGGTGACCCTCCATTCCCGGTGTACGGCGACCTTGAAAAAGCATATTCCACGCCGGCCGACAGCACATTCAAGATTCTCATGTCGCACAATCCCGCACATTGGGTCGACGATATCTGCGGTGCAGCCGACAAAAATATAGCCCTTACACTCTCGGGGCACACCCATGCCATGCAGTGCGAGCTCTTCGGTCTGTCACCTGCCGCCCTGCGCTATAAGACCTGGGGAGGGCTCTACGGCGAAGATGAGCGCAACAGGCTTTACGTCAACATCGGTCTTGGCGAAGTCGGTTTCCCGGCGCGTATCGGCGCAACACCGGAGCTGACGCTTATCACTCTAAAGAAAAAACAATGAACATACAAGAAGCCATTGCTTCCCGGACAGGTCTTCCTCTCCACGGAGTCGCCGCTGTTGTCGAACTCCTCGACGACGGTGCGACAGTACCATTCATAAGCCGCTACCGCAAAGAACGCACCGGTTCGCTCGACGAAGTGGCAGTGCGGCAGATTGAGGAGACACTTGCGGCAGTACGGCAGCTGGAACAGCGCAAAGACTTTGTGCGCCAGGCAATCGCCGACGCAGGAGCGCTGGATGCCGACATGGAGCGACGACTCAACGCCGCAGTATCGCTCACCGAAGTAGAAGACATTTATGCGCCTTATAAACCGCGCCGGCGCACGCGTGCTACCATCGCCCGCGAAAAAGGACTCGAACCGCTTGCAAAAATCATTATGTCGGGCAGAGCCGCCGACTGCGCCGTCGCCGCCAGACGTTTTGTTAAGGATAACGGAGCGACAGACATAGACGACGCCATTGCCGGTGCACAGGACATCATCGCTGAATGGGCTTCGGAAAACAGCAGACTCCGCAACATGACACGTCGCGCACTTCGCCGCAACGCCGATATAGCATGTACAGCCGCAAAAGGCAAAGAAGCTGAACTTGCTGCCTCGCCATACAAGGACTATGCATCGTTTTCCATTCCTGTGTCGCGATGCAGCTCGCATCAGTATCTCGCCATAAGGCGTGCTGAACAAGAAGGACTTCTTAAAGTAAAATATGAGCTACGCGAATCCGGACGGCTTGTCGACAGCCTGTGCGAATCGTTCGTACTCGGAACTGCGACAAAAGACTGCGCTGAGCTTGCATGCGGAGCGGTTGCCGACGCTTATAGACGTCTGCTCCTACCGTCTGCCGAGACTGAAATATCGGCAGAGCTGAAAGAGAAATCCGACGATATTGCAATCGACATTTTCGCCCGCAATCTGCGCCAGCTGCTTCTGGCAGCGCCTCTTCTGAGACGCCGCGTGCTCGCCATAGACCCCGCCTACCGGACAGGGTGCAAGATTGTTTATCTCGACGAGCAGGGCAAACTGCTTCACGACAGTGTGATATACCCTACTCCACCGAAAAACGACATATCCGGAGCTACCGCCGAACTGCGCAGGCTCAATGCCATCTACCATCCCGATGCCGTTGCCATAGGGAACGGGGCAGCATCGCGCGAGACCCGCAGCTTCATTCTCGGAAGCAAGCTATTCAACGACAGAAGCGTCTATATTGTCAATGAAGACGGAGCGTCGGTCTACTCCGCCGGCGACGTCGCCCGCAAGGAGTTTCCCGACAAAGATGTCACAGTCCGCGGCGCCGTCTCGATAGGACGACGTCTCATCGACCCGCTTGCCGAGCTTGTCAAAATCACGCCGAAATCCATAGGTGTCGGGCAATACCAGCACGACGTCGACCAAGGCAAACTGAAAAATGCGCTTGACTATACTGTGATGAGCTGCGTCAACGCTGTCGGCGTCAATGCCAACACTGCATCCGAAGAGCTTCTGAGCTACGTGTCGGGAATCGGTCCGCAACTTGCCTCAAACATTGTGAAGTTCCGCAAGGAAAACGGTGCCTTTGCTTCGCGCACCGCCTTGCGCAAGGTTCCGCGCTTAGGCGACAAAACATTTGAACAGTGTGCAGGCTTCCTGCGGATCAACGGCGAAAATCCGCTGGACAACACCGGCATTCATCCTGAAAGCTACCCTCTGGTTAGCAGGATGGCTCGTCTGTGCCGAATTCCTCTTGCCGAAATGCCCGGAAACACCTCCGTTCTCGACTCGCTCGACGCTGCATCACTCGCACGCGAGCTCGACGGCGGCGAAGAAACCATCGCCGACATCATTGCCGAGCTACGTAAACCAGGACGCGACCCGCGCACCGACAGTGATGCCGCGCCTTTTGAGCCCTCCGTGGAGAGCTTCGAGCAAATCAGCGAAGGAATGACACTTAACGGCACCGTATGCAACATCACCGCATTCGGCGCATTTGTAGATCTCGGCATCAAAGAGAAAGGTCTTATACATATATCTCAGGTCGCCGACCGCCGCGTGACATCTGTCGGCGATGTTCTCTGTCTCGGTCAGCGGGTATGCGCGCGTGTAATTGCTGTCGATGCCGAACGCCACAGAATCAGTCTTAGTCTGCGTCATGAATAAAGCCATACTTTGTCTTGGCGGCAACGCTACCGAATCGGACGCACGTATTTCCGACGCTCTGACATTCCTCGGAAAAATCGGGCACGTATATGCCGCATCCGGCATATACGTCACCGAACCGGAATACGGCGAGACAACCGCTGATTATATCAACGATGTTGTATTCTTGGAGACACCCATGGATTACGAAGAGCTGAAAGTTACGACGAAGAATTATGAAAGCGGAATCCGTGCCGCCTACACCGAGCCGCAGCATGTGATTCTCGACATCGACATCGTTGTGTGGAACGGCGACGTTGTCCGCCCGAAAGACTTCGCATCCTCTTACTTCCGCAAAGGCATGGAACTGCTCGGTAAAGGTCTCCAATAGGCTTTCCGGCTAATATTAACGACCGTCCTCCCGCCGGCGTTTCTTGTCAGCACGTCGCGTAGTTCCGGCTTGATGTCTGCTCCGAGAACGATTGTTTCCGGAGCGACCTTCTCAACAAGAAGTTCTGCATCTCCGTCGAACGAACGGTCGACAACGAGAATTTCCGCGTGGCTCAGACTATCCGCCGACGTGCCTTTAGCAGCCAGAAAAAAAGGCAGACTGCCGTCGGTTCGCGGATTGATAAGCACGCTGTCCGGCTCTATTCCGCATCCTTCAAAGAATGCACCGGCTCCGAAGAGAATCTTGCAGATTGGTTTCGACGTGAACACGGCGCCTCTTCCGTTACTGACGAAACAGACCTGCGTGCGCCTGCTGTCGCCGCATACAAGCAGTCCGTCGGCAGTTTTCTGACGGACACATGCGGTAACACACATGGCTGCGACGCACAGCATAAAAAGAAGCGTTGTCTTACGGCCTCGGAAATGCACCGCCAACGCAAGCGAGGCAAGAACAGCTACGGAGAGAAACAACACGGAATCGTCGATATAAAGCGGCATCGACATATCTGCAATGTCGCATATTTTCTTCATCGCGCCAGATATCCATTCCAGAATACCTGAAAAAGGCAGTCCCAGACATATCTCTCCCGCTCCCAAAACCATAAACGGCGGAAACAGAAGCGACGCACAGGCATTGGCAGGCACCGACAAAAGCGGCACACGGTGAAACCATGCCAGCACGACGGGCAACGTAGCAATCGTAGCTGCCAGCGGTACAAGAAACAATGCCACGGCATAGCGCAGCACCCTGTGACGCCTCGGGACAGGGTTAAAACTGTCGGCAAAGAGCAGAATGCCAAGCACTGCCGTAACCGAGAGCTGAAAACCGGGGTCGAAAATACAGCGAGGCTGCACGAATATCATCAGAGCGACGGCGAGTGCGAGAGTATTGTACGGCGACAGCTCCCGCTGCATCAGCCTGACTACGTAAAAAGCTGAAAGCATGACCGAGGCGCGTACTGCAGAAAGAGGAAAGCCGATGAATGCCACATAAAGCCATACGAGCAGGATCATAAGGAAATAACGTAACCTGCCGACACGACTCCACAGACGCAGCGGATACAAAAGGAATGAAATCATTCCTGCAATTATAAAAATATGAAAACCACTGATACACAGCAGATGCGACAGTCCTGCGGCGCGGAATCGCTCTTTGACGCTAAGCGGAGGCGCGTCGGCGCCAAGCAGAGCCGTCGCAAGAGTGGACGACACTTCCGCGGGCAGTCCGGAAGAATACAGAGCAAGAGCCGCACGGTCGCGCAGAGATGTCATGCGAAGCCGTATGTCATCATGTCTGCCGACTACCGTCACTCCATCAATAGATGTCTTGAATACAGCGCTGATACCGCCGGCGCGGACAAACATCTCCTCCGCGTCCATATACGGCACATCCGCGAACATCCCGACCGGCTCGGGTTCTCCGCGAAGGCATACCACATCGCCTTCCGACAGTCCGGACAACACATCCATAACAATTACCGAGCATCTGAACGGCTCACATTCCCTGCCATCACGTGCGAGGACCGTTGCTTCGCAACGAAGCGACGCCTGACCGTTGAAGGTTTTGTCTATACTGAGGGTATAGAGCGCCTCCCCACCACCTACATATTCAGCAGGCACCGGAGGCGTCATAGTCATAAAGAACGACGCAGCGGCAACAGAGAGCCCGACAAGAAATGTTCCAGGCGCACGTCTGCCGCCACGGAGAACGATAAAAATGCTTGCCGCTACAAGGACGGCAAGCATAGCATATTCAAAATACGAGCGGCTTCCGAGAGCCATCGCCGCAGTCAGAGCACCTGCCGCAAGAGACAGGGCGGGCAATGACTCAAGCCTTGCATTCATCTATTCAATGGTTTTTAGAACCACGGCAAGCGACGACATGCTGATGACAATCCACAGTATCACCGCCTGAAGCAATGGCTTGACGCCTACTGACTTGATCGACGCCAGAGAAAGTGACGCGCCGATGAGGAAGAGCGTAAGAACCATACCGCGACGGGCTATCCAGACCATTACCGAAACAAAAGCTTCCGGAAGAGCCACATACGTATTGACTACCATCGCAAGAACAAAAATGAAAATGAACCATGGTACGGAAATTTTCGAGCTCTTGTCACGGAAAATGAACATTGTGGCAATGGCGAGCGGAATAATCCAGAGCGCACGGGTCAGCTTGATGAGAGTGGCTATCTGGAGCGCGCTCTCGCCGTAGCTCTCACCCGCTCCGACGACCGACGATGTGTCGTGAATGGCAATAGCAGCCCATGTGCCGAACTGTTCCTGCGACATATCGAGGAGATGTCCCAGCGGAGGGAAAATGAAAAGAGCTATGGAATTGAGGATGAAGATGACGCCGAGCGATACAGCCATCTCGTTTTCATTCGCTTTCAGCACCGGTCCGACGGCGGCAATGGCACTACCGCCGCATATAGCTGTACCGGAAGAAATCAGATATGCCGTCTTGCGGTTGATATGCATCCAGTATCCGACCATTACACCGAGTACCATCACGCCGATGACCGAAACGACAGTAAACAGCATGCCTTCGCTGCCGGAACGCAGCGACTCGTGAAGATTCATATTAAATCCGAGGCATACGACAGACACCTGCAGAAGATACTTTGAAGTCTTCTTGTTAAATTTAGGATAAGGATTCGGAAAGATAAAAGCGAAAATAAGACCGAGAAGCAGGGCTATAGGAGCCGATATCTGCGGAAGACCGAGTTCTTTAAACGGGAAGAGAATAAGTACAATCAGAAGAATGTAAATATATTTAGCGCTTTGTTTCATTGAACTTATATTTATTGTATTAATGGTTTTGTCCAGATTTCAAAAGAAGCCATTGCCTGAATGAACAGCATATCAAGACCGTTGCACACTTTGGCACCTTGCTGCCGGGCACGCGACATAAACATCGTTGTGCCTGGATTATAGACGAGATCGAAGCAATAGTTAGCCGGTGTAAGAAGGTCGTATGGCAGCGGCGGCATACTGTCGGTGTCCGGGAATGTTCCGAGTGGTGTCGCATTGACAATGAGCTGATTGTCTCTCAGTGTGGCGGCATCTATATCGTCATACGTAATTATCCCCTGCCCTTTCTTCGAGCGGGAGACCAACGTTGTGCGGATTCCCATCCTGTGCAGAGCCACCTCTACGGCATGAGAGGCACCTCCTGTACCAAGGATGAGGGCTGCAGGACGGGCTTCGCCGAGGAAGGAAGCCACACTTTCTCCGAAGCCACGAACATCGGTATTGTAGCCTTCGAGCGCTTTCAGGCGTCCGCCGTCGGCGCGGATAATCTTTACCGTATTGACAGCGCCCACTTCTGAGGCAAGCTCGTCGACACTGTCGAGAAACGGAATGATCGCCTGCTTGTAAGGTGCTGTGACGTTGAATCCGATCAGATCAGGATTCATCAGAATGATATTGTAGAGCGATTCGGATGTCAGCTCAGGCAACTCGAAATTTTCATATACACGACCGCTTCCGTCTTCTGTGAAAAGTCGCGTAAAAAACATCTTCGAGAAAGAATGCCCCAGCGGGTATCCTATAAGTCCGAAGTCTGCGCTGCGTGTCTGAGGGTTTGTCATTTTGCTAATGTACCGTTTGAATATGTGCGCCAACGGCTGATAAGTTCTGCCATATCGGCAGGAATATCGGCTGTAAAAAACATTTCTTCGCCTGTTTCTGGATGTACGAAGCCGAGAGTACGCGCATGGAGCGCCTGACGGGGGCACACGTCGAAACAGTTTTTGATAAAAGCCTGATATGTCGACGACTGCACGCCTCGGAGCACCTTGTCGCCTCCATAGCGGGCGTCGTTGAACAGCGGATGTCCGAGATAGCGCATGTGCACGCGTATCTGGTGGGTGCGACCGGTCTCAAGGACACACTTGACGAGCGACACATGTGCAAAATGCTCTATGACAGAATAGTGCGTCACAGCCCTCTTGCCCTCCGCTCCGTCGAGCGGAAAAGTTGTCATCTGCAGCCTGTCCTTGGGCGAGCGCCCGATATTGGTCGCAATAGTTCCGTTGTCTTCTTCCGGGCGTCCCCACACCATAGCGATATATTCTCTTTTGGTTGTCTTGTTGAAGAACTGACGTCCGAGGTTTGTTTTAGCGTCAGGAGTTTTGGCGACGACAAGCAGTCCGGATGTATCTTTGTCGATACGGTGCACCAGCCCCAGACGTGGGTCGTTGACATCGTAGTCGGGAGTATCTTTGAAATGCCATGCGAGGGCATTGACAAGTGTGCCGTCATAGTTGCCGTGCCCAGGATGCACAACCATTCCAGCCGGTTTGTTGACAACAAGAACATATCGGTCCTCATATACAATATCGAGCGGAATATCCTGAGCTATTATTTCGAAATCGTAGCGCGGACGGTCCATCACCACCTGAACGACGTCGAATGGCTTGACGCGGTAGTTAGATTTCACCGCTTTGCCGTTGACAAGGATGCAACCGGCGTCGGCAGCCTGCTGCACACGGTTGCGCGACGATTTCTGAAGACGCGCAACCAGAAATTTGTCGACACGCAACAGTTCCTGTCCTTTGTCGGCTACAAAGCGGAAATGCTCATACAGCTCGCGACCGTCAATCTCGACGGAAGCCGAACCGGTTTCTTCCGCGAGCTCGTCGCTGTCGGTCATTTCGTCTTCTACCATTCTTCGTTTTCTTCGGGAGAAAGAACCGGATTCTCGAACACAGTCAGCTCACCTATACTGTCGGTGAGCTCAGCGCCGCTGCCTACAGTAAGCGTAACAGCAGCAGTCACCGGAATGGAGCTGCCGATGCCAAGTGGCTTGCCATCGCATGAAGCGGAGAGAACAAGGTCGTCATACTCCGACGGTACTCGCTTGAGTTCGATATCGCTGATGCCAATTCCGCGCAGATACGACATAGCCTGTCTCGATGACACATTGCCTGTCAGAGGCATGGATATTGTCACCTGTTTGGGCGAAAAGGCTGTTATTGTGACATAGACCTGGCGACCGTCCTTTACAACAGCTCCGGGCTTGGGCCATGATTCGATGACAGTTCCCGGCGGTATGGTCGGGTCATATATCGAGTCGGAAATCTCGATCGACAGTTTATTGGCACTAAGGGTCGACGCCGCTTCGGCATAGCTTTTGTTCTTGATTTCGGGCACAACAGCGGTGCTGCCGTGCAAGGTCCAGAAATCGAGATAAATGAGCACACCCCACAGCAAAACGAGCCCTGTCGCCGCAATGAAGATGAGGTTGCATATTATAGGATGCCGCCTGTAGAACTCTTTTGGAGAGAATTTCCTGTTTTCTGCCATTTTATTGAGTTTATCTGCAAAATTACACATTATTCATGAACTATCGCCGCTATACTTCCTAAAAAACGTAAACAGTACCTTCAGGATTTGTCTTTTGTTCGAAAAATTGACTATCTTTGCATGAATACTGAAAAACACACATCATGCAACTCAAGCACATTCTTTCTATCGCAATTTTCACCGGTATCGCACTGCAGGTACAAGCCCGCGAGCTGGTGACTTTCCCCCACGCTGCCAACAACTATCAGATGTACCCCGACCAGGACCTTCCCGACGTTTCGCAGGCTCCGAAAGGGTATGAGAACTTCCATATAGAACACTACGGTCGGCACGGTTCGCGCTGGCTGATAGGCTATAAACGCCACGACGAAGCCATCCGGATGTTTGAGAAGGGCGATTCTGTCGGCGGTCTTACCGAACGCGGAAAAGAAATCCTTGCAGAACTACGCCAGACCCGCAAAGAACTCGAAAACCGCGAGGGTGAACTGTCTCCCAAGGGTGCCGCACAGCATCGGGGCATAGCACGCCGTATGTACCGCAACTTCCCCGGAATTTTCAAAAAGGGGACATACGTCGACGCCAGGTCCACCAACATACCGCGATGCATCCTTTCAATGTCGAACGCCGTAATCGAGCTTCTTAACAACGAGCCTGGACTGAATGTAGACATCGAAGCCTCAGCCTCCGACCACTGGTATATGAAAAACGTAACCGACACCGAAGCTATCAAGGCGGAGAAAGAGGGACTTGAGAAACCTTTCAAGGAATTCCACAAACGCAACCTCACCGACGGAGCATATCTCGCCAAGCTCTTCAAAAAGCCTGCCGAGACTGCGGAAGTCATCAATGAAGAGAAACTTACAGAATATCTATTCGACATAGCCGGCAACTCGGTAAGCACCGGCGATCAGTCGGACATATTCGACATTTTCTCTCCTGAAGAGTTCGACAGAATCTGGCGCGTGCAGAACGCCAAGTGGTATATCTGCAGCGGCAATACGCCCCTTACCAAAGGTCTTGTTCCGCTACGCCAGCGCTATCTTCTCCAGAACTTCATAGAGAGCGCCGACACCGCTATCGTATCGAAAAACAAGTCGGTGAACCTTCGCTTCGGTCACGAGGTGATTGTCATCCCCTTTGTCTGCCTCCTCGAACTCAACGACTACGGCAAAGTTTACGACAATCTCGACGTACTTGCCGACAACTGGCACAGCTACGAGATTTTCCCGATGGCATGCAACGTACAGATGATTTTCGCCCGTCCCAAGAAAAAGAACTATACAGCCGACGACGTCCTTGTCAAAGTTCTTCTCAACGAACGCCCGGCAACGCTTCCCGTACCGGCAGTCAACGGCGACTATGTACGCTGGAAAGATCTCCGCGAACACTACGCAAAACGCATCGGCATGAAATAAGCAACCGAAACATACATATAATATATAGAATCAGCGCTCCCGACGACAGGAGCGCTGATTCTATTATAATAATGTTGTCAAGCGATAGCGGCAATAATCATCAGAAGGGCGCTGAGCGCTCCTATCGCGATCATAACATCGCTGGCGAGGATACTTGTGCTCGTCAGGCTCATACCAGAAGAACTAATGCCGAAGCTTGGAATGCTGATCTGACCTTTATGTGCTGTAATACTCGCTTTGAGGAAGCGACGGCCTGCATATCGGACGCCATAGAAGCACAGAGAGCCGTAGAAGGCGCCTATGATGCCTCCGACAAGTATATCGCCCGGGTAATGGACGCCGAGATAGAGACGCGAATAGCAGTTGACTGTCGCCCACAGAAGAATGAAGACAACAAAAGCGCGCCTGCGCACGACAAGACTGAGATATGCCGCAAGGGCGAAAGAGTTGGTTGCGTGGCACGACGGGAAGCCGTATGCTCCTCCACGGTAGCCGTCGACGATATTGACGAAAGCCGACAGCGGATTGTCGAGGTTCGAGGGACGTAAGCGCTGGAAATACGGTCGGATAAATGTGGCGCACGTCTGGTCGGCAAGAGCTATCGCCGCCACAAGACCCGCCACAAGAAGGACCGCGGCAAGAGGCTTGTATTTCTTAAAGAAGATAAGCAATATGGCGGCGTACATAGGCACCCATATGAACCGACCGGTGAACAGCATCATAAAATGGTCGAGGAACGGGGTGTGAAAACTGTTGAAAAACAACAGAAGCCGCGAGTCGAGTTCGAGAAGAGTATCTAACATATATCTTATAATTCTGAAATGTTATCGTATAATTTCTGCACAAATGCTTTCGCCTTGTCGAGCGCTCCCTGAGCATCAGCGCCTTTCATTATGACAGGTCTGTTACTCTCAAGGTTGAAATCGACAGTATCGGCGGCGGTGACAAATCCTAAAGAAGAAGGACTCGTATAGACTGCGTAGTGAGGCACATCAGGATTGAGGATGTCCTTGCTGTAAATAAAATCCGAATGGTCGAGACCGAGCGCGCTCAGAAGAATGGCGGCAATATCTGTCTGTGATCCGACAGCGTCGACACGTCCGCGGCGTTTAAGCGCTCCGCCAGTCATTACACACGGAATGCGATGGCGCTGCTGCTCGTCGCTGATATTGTCGGGATATGCTCCGTAATGGTCGGGCACAACGACGACAAGAGTACGGTCCCATCGCGATGTCGTTCTGAGACTGTCGACGAATCTGCCGATGCAGTCGTCGACATAAGCGAAAGCATTGGCACGCTCGTCGGCGAAAGAGCTCGTGAACGGCACATCGAAAGGCTCATGGCTGCTTAGGGTCTGAATGACGCGGAACCGTGGACCATCGGTAGTGTCGGCCTTCATTTCCTCGACGACCTTGTCGAAGACATAAGAGTCGTGGGCGCCCCACTTGCCTGTTTTCTGCGACACGCTGAAATCTTTGTCGCAGACGATATGCCCGAATCCTCCGCTGATAAGGTAGGCCTGCATATTCGTGAAATTGATGTCGCCACCGTAATAATAACGCGAATCATAGCCTGCGCCGTTAAGAGTGGCGGCAATCGACGGAAGCTTCTCCGCCTTGTTGACAAACTTCATCACAGAACTGTTCGGCTGACCGGGAAAGGCGCTCAGGATTGCAGGCAGTGCGCGGTCGGTGCGGAAGCTCGACGCATAGAAACGGTCGAACAGCAAACCGTCGCGGGCAATGGAATCGAGCCTGACAGCCACAGCCTCGCCGCCCTGGACAGGCAGGAGGTGCGATGAGAAGCTTTCTGCGATGATGAGCCATATATCTGGTCTGGAAGTATTCAGAAGAGTCGTATCCGGCACCGATTCCGTCGCAACAAGCCCGTTGAAAATCCTGTCTGCCTTTTCGGCGTCCATAAACCGGTACTGTTCTTTGAAATCGGTCTGATGAGTGACGGAATAGAGAAAACTGAACAGCGGATTCATCGCTGCATGGTTCATCATTTTGTCGGTGCTGAAATATGCACGACTCGGATTCATTGTAGAGACAGTGAAACCTCCCCGGATAGGGATGAACAGCAGCGCTGTCAGAACAAGTACGACGACAATATCCGCCGCCTTTTTGCGACCTGCGGCAGGCACAACGGCAATGCGCATGGCGGATAGGCGGAAGAGGAAATAGATAATGCCCGACAGCACAGCAAGAGCGATTGCGCCGAGGGTTGCCTGAAGCCATGTGGCGCTGGCTGCAGCAGCCGCCGGAGAAGTGAATATATAGAACAGCGGCGTGGAATCGAGACGGAAGCCCCAGTAGTCATACAGCACTAAATCCGCGATATATACAAGGGCAATAACAATCGAAATTACAATATAATAAGCATGTTCGATGATGGCGGTAACTTTGTTCCGGGTGCACAGCATGGCAATGATAAGAATAGCGGGAATGACGGTGCAGTATGCCGCGACGGCAAAGTCTATCGGCAGACCGTGCCATATCACAGAAAAGACATCACCTATGCTTATGCTCTGAAAAAGCGAATGATAGACGGATACGAAGAGCGGTTTCCCCAACATGAACACGAAGAGAAAACCGATATACGTCACTAAAAATTTTTGCAGCGCTTTTTTCATTGCAGTTATAATTGTCCTTCAAACTACAAAGATAGCAATTTATTTTGATATTATCGGTGTTTTCCGCCTAAAAATGCGATAAAATCTCCAATGTGTTAAAAATTTGGACGAATAGTATATATTCACTAATTTTGTCCACAATTTAAATAAGTTAAACAAAACTAAACCGATTATATCCTAATCATTCATAATAAATAATGTATTTCCAGAAATCAGCAATTCTGCCGGCCCTTGTCGGTCTGGCAACACTGACTTCGTGCGACTACGATGAAGGCTATGACCTCGAAAACATCGACACCACGTCACGAATCAGAATCGACGAGCTTGTTGTTCCAGTAAACATGGAGGAGATCACGCTCAACGATATCATCAAATTAGATGAAGGCAGCAATATCAAAAAGATTGTCGTCAACGGTGAAGAAGTGTACGCTCTCACAGAATCAGGCGATTTCGAATCCGACCCGATTCATATCGCCAAAGTCAGCGCAACGGCTCCCCGCATCGCCGACGTGAGCGCACGCCTCCTCCCTACCGACCTGCCCTTCCTAGCAGCTCCTAAAGACATAGACCTGTCCAAGTATGCCGTCACATACGCCATCGATAACGTAGGTCGTTCGTTCACTTACGATATCAATAATATCGACGATGCCATTGTCGACATCAGAACAGTGCAAACAGATCCTGTTCGTTTCAGCCTCAGACTGACGATTGCCAACGAGCTCGCAAACTATGAGAAAATAGGCTTCTCACAGTTGCGCATACGCATGCCGAAGGGTCTCAACGCAACATCCAATGTCGGCAGCTACGACAACGCCACCGGACTTTGGACAATCGACGAATTCACTCCCCAAGGCTCGCACGCCGACATCTGGCTCGAAGCCCGCACTATCGACTTCAAAGCCAACGGCTGCAATATCAGCAACCATTCCATGAAGCTCAACAGCGAACTTTTCGTCGAAAGCGGCTATGTGACAATCACGCCGCAGCTCAACGGCGGTCTGCCTACAGAGCTTCCGACATCGCTCGATTTCAGCATTTCATTCAATATCAGCGACATCAGTGCATCGTCCTTCACCGGAACCGTCAACTACCGCATCGACGGCTTCAACATCGACCCTGTCGACCTCAGCGATATCCCCGATTTCCTCGACGGCGAGTTTACGCGGCTCGGTATTGCCAATCCGCAGATATATCTGCAGCTCAACAACCCTGTTGCGGGCGACAAGCTGTCGTGCGAGACAGGCATCAGCCTGAGCGCTCTCCGTCAGGGATACACCCGGTCATTCTCACCGGACAACAACGGAAAGATTGTTGTCGGCACTTCCGCTGGTGTAGCCGGTCCTTACAACTTCGTCCTTGCTCCCGACCGCGAGAAACTTTCCGTACCGGCGGATTTCGGAACCAACCCCGAATTCGTTCAGTTCACCGGACTTCGCGAAATTCTGATGCCGGACGATAACGTCAACAACCATCTCGGATTACCCGATAAGATCGGCATCGACCTTGTCGACCCGCAGATTCCCGTAAGTCAGGTCAAGAATTTCATTCTTGGCAGAAACATCGCAGGTGTCAAAGGCAAATATGAGCTTATCGCTCCGCTCGCCTTGACCGACGAATCAGTAATATACTACTCCGACCGCGAAACCGACCTCGGCATCAGCACAGACGACGGAAATCTCGTTGTGGAAAAACTTTCCGTTTCTGTCAACGTCGACAACGGCACGCCCTTAGGTTTCCAGCTCACTGCATATCCTCTCGACAAGAACGGTAACCGCATAGCAGGCGTCGACATTACAGCTTCCAGCATAGCGCCCAACACCGCCAACCAGGAGGTTGTGATATCCATGACAGGCGAAATTAGCGGTCTCGACGGTATAGAGTATGTCGCTGAAGCTCACGCCGGCTCTACAGAAAACGCTCTGCGCCCCAACATGTCGCTGCACCTTTCCAACATCCGCGCCACAGTGTCGGGCTACTACGACTATATCGACACAGACTATAACAAATAATCCGATATGCCATTATGAACAAATTATCACGCATTCTTGCTATAGGTGGCATATTGACCGCCTTCACCGCTGCCGAGGCACAGAACACCAACACAGGCTACTTCCTCGACGGCTATACATACCGCTACCAGCTCAACCCCGCCTTCGGAGGCAAACGCGGTTTCGTCGGTATTCCTGCCATAGGCAATCTCAATTTAGGACTGCAAGGCAACGTCGGACTTTCGTCGTTCGTATATAAAAGAGACGGACGCACCGTGCTTTTCACTAATCCGATGGTCAGCACCGAGGAAGTACTCAAAGGCTTTCCCGACAACGCCCGTCTTCAGATTAATACAAAAGTCAATATCCTCTCATTCGGTTTCAAAGGATTCGGAGGATACAATGCCTTGTCTGTAAATGCCCGCGTCAACAGCTACACCGGCATTCCCAATACATTTGTCAAACTCGCCAAAGAAGGTCTGCGCAACACACGCTACGACCTGAGCAACATCGGAGAATTCGGCAATGCATTTGTTGAAATAGGACTCACACATTCACGCGACATCAAACTGGTGCCGGGTCTGCGTGTCGGCGCCACGGTGAAATTCCTCGCCGGAATGGGAATGGTCGACACAGATTTCAAATCAGCCAATCTCACCCTCGACCACGACAGCTGGAATGTAGAATCCAATGCCGACATGTATCTGGCACTGCCGAAGGCACAGTTCGAGTTCAAAAAGAACGATGCCGGAAGACAATATATCAACGGCATCAACTTCGACGGCGACGGAAACATCAAACCTCAGGGCTATGGCTTTGCTGTCGACCTCGGCGCTACCTTCGATTTCTATGGAATCACCTTCTCCGCCGCCCTGCTCGATCTCGGTTTCATCAACTACAGCAACACCCTGTATGCAAGCACCGACGGTCTGCACACAGTGCGCACTGATGCTTTCACCTTCAACATCAACGAGGACGCCGAACACTCGTTCGACAATGAAATCGACCGTCTCGAAGATCAGCTCAACGATCTCTACCAGCTCAACAACAAAGGCAAGGTATCGCGAAATGTCGGCATTGGAACCACTCTGAACCTCGGAGCGGAGTACAAGCTGCCTATTTTCAAACCACTGTCGTTCGGCATCCTGAACTCAACCTACATCCGCGGCAAGTACACCTGGAACGAGACCCGCGTCTCCGCCAACCTCGCTCCCTGCAACTTCTTTTCGGTGAGCGCCAGCGGTTCGGTCGGCACATTCGGCAGTCAGTTCGGATGGCTCGTGAGCCTGCATCCGAAAGGCATCAACATCTTCGCCGGCATGGACGCCATTGTGGGCAAGCTCTCAAAGCAGTACATTCCTCTGAACACACACGCAAATCTCAACATCGGTATAAACGTCGCATTCTGATTCCAGACCTAAATCAATAAAATCCCGGGCTTCACACACTGGAGCCCGGGATTATTTTATGCTGTATTTACAGAGTTACTTTACAAGCACTTTCGTCGCTGTGCCGTCGACCACTACGATGTAGAGTCCGGCAGGAACGGAAAGCGAAGGCATCAGACGTCCGGAAAGGTCGTATGCGGCGGCATTCGTGTAGTCGCCGGAAATGTTTATACAGCCGTTTCCGCCGCTGACTGTCACTGTCGTACTGCCGACGACATCTTCAACACCTGCTACCGACGACGAAGCATATACAGCGAAACATCCGGCAGGAACGTCGACACTCAGACTGTTGCCCGTTCCGCCAAGTACAGGAGCGAAATCGGGCGATGCGGCAATGAGAGTGTAGGAAGAAGGAGTGATCTGCTGCGATTCGACAGTTATAGCCATGGAGCCCGAAACTGCAGGGTTGAAGAAACCGATGATTTCTTTATCGCCGCTGTTGAGCCTGATGGTACGTCCGTTCGTGCTCGACACAAGGTTACGCTGTACATATGTGGCGTCGCGCGAGAAGAGCTCGGGATTATCCATACGGGCGTTTATGATTTTCGAATATGTCTCCATGAGCGCATGACGGTCTGGATCGTCGAGCCAGCGCCAGTCTACAATCTTTGCGTCCGTATTGTTGCCGCCGCTGCCGTTGGGGTTCTGCTTGGCATTCTGATTGTCGCCGAGCTCGCCGAATTGCCATACCATTTTAGGACCGGGAATGAGAAGCATCTGCGCGGCAACCGTGCCGAGGCGGCGGAAACGCTTGGCGGCGTCGGTCTTGATATCTCCGGTGCCGTAGCTTTCTGCCTGGAAAGCCATACGCTGCTCGTCGTGGCTCTCGGCGTACGATACTGTCGAGCCCCAGGGACGCCCTCCGTCCGACGACGACAGGAAACGCATGAAATTCATAGTGCCGCTGCCCTGAGCGAAGTTGCGGCTGGCTTCGTTGATGTTCGCCCACTGTAGCTGACCGTCGTTGCCGAGTTCCTTCTCTTCCTGCGCTCCGGCAAGGTCTTCATTGATGTGTATGCCGTCGGGCTTGACGGAGGTAATGACTCCGTGGAGGCGTTTCATGCGGTTGACACGGCTGGCATTATAGCTTTCTGTGCCGTTGCCATAGCTGTCGTTATCGCCGAGTCCCTTGACAAGGTCGAAACGGAAACCGTCGACATTATATGCGGTCATCCAGTACTTCAGCGCGTCGGTCCACTGCTGCTGTACAAGGTCGTTGCCCTGGTTCCAGTCGTTAAGCACGCTCCACTGGTGAGGCGCCGTCTTGTTATAGAAAGGATTGCTGTCGATGGGATACATCTGATACCACGGATGAAGACCGTCGCTCTGATTGAAAACAATATCGAGAATGACGGCGATTCCGTTCTGATGGCAGGTCTCGACGAAATCCTTATAGTCGGTCGGCGAACCGTATGCCTTGTCGGGAGCCATGTAGAAGTTAGTATTGTAGCCCCACGAGTTGTTGCCGTTGAATTCCATAATAGGCATAAGTTCGATAGCATTGAATCCCATTGCCTTTATATACGGTATTTTGTCGATGGCGAGCCGCACGGTACCCCAGCCGTTTGCAAGACCGTTGACAGGCGATGTGAAGTCGCGGAGGAGCATTTCGTAGATAACGAGATTATCATGGTCGGGAATCGTGAAATCGGAGAAGGTATAGTTGTCGATGTCGCCGCGATAGCAGCCCATCATCACGTTGCTGAACTTGTCGTAGGGATACTTGGGACGGTCGCGCCACACCGATGTCCGGAGCGAATTGTCGCTGTAACAGTCGAGAACCATGTGTGTATACGGGTCGCCGACACGGTATTTGTCGTCGACAACGAAGAAATAGGGATACCACTGGTCGTCGGCGAGTCCGCTGACTGTTGTCCAGAAATAGCGGTTGCCCTTATAGTCCTGATAGTACATCAGATTCTTCTGGAGAACCTCATAGTCGTCCCATGAGCCGACGAGCACAACGCTCTTCTTCTGCGGAGCGGCGAGACAGAACGTCACCGTACCGTCGTCATTCTTCACGCATCCCATCTGCGGCACACCGCCGGGATAGTCGCGCTGCGGCGAAGACTTGGGATAGCTGACAAGTATTTTTTTCGTGTAGGATTTGCCGTCGTATGTCGCCTTGGCGGTAACGGTATAGTCGCCTTGTGTTGCAAACGTGTACGACGCCTGCAGCTTTGTGGCGTCGGCGATATTTGCGAAAGGAGTACCGTTGACATCGAGTTGCAGCGCGGCTGGCAGAGATGTTTCAGCTGTGAAAGTGATTTCTGTAGGCTCGTCGAGCACAAGATCAGAGCGGTCGCAGTCGAACACCATGGCGAAACCGTCGGGAAGAACATTTACGAAAATGTCGGCTCCGCCGGCTCCGCGCCCGGTCCTGCTGCCATCGGCTGTGCGGAATACTATCGCCACTTGCTTGATTGTTTCCGAAGCAGGAACGCCGAAATAGTCGTGAAGATTGCCTATTTCGAGCTCATACGTATTCGGAGACAGATATGTGAGACGGTTCTTTCCGGTGTTGGCGGTCTGCTGGTTTCCGGTGTTGGGCCAGGGTGTGACGGTATACTTCCAGTCGGAAGAGGATGTGCTCTTGGAGGTGATGACACCTATATGGGCATAGACATCGGTCGACTGAGGCAAGTTGGCAAGACCACGGTCGCCTAAAGGTGAGTCGGCGTGATAAGTGAGTACCACGCCCTGACTGTTTTCCTGCAGGATGGTTGGTGTGCTTGTCACAAGCTGAGCCCATAGCGGACAGATGGCTATAAGAGCCATTAGTGCAAGGTAGAGTCGTTTCATGTGTTACGATTTTAAAATTCAGGTGTTTATGATATAATCTCTGAGTCCGACGATATTCTGCGGACAATTTCCTGACAAAAATAAGCAAAAACTACCGACAAAACAAACAGTTGTGCAACATTTCTACATCTCCCGCAGAATCCCGGCAATATCGGAGACGGAAGGCTCCTTGAGCACGACTTTGCCCTTGGCATCGAGGAAATATATAGAGGGAAAGGATGAGAAGAAAAATGCCCCGGAAGCTTCGAGGACGCCATCGTCGTTACCGTCGAGCCATGTCGTCGGGAAGTCCTGCGGGAGCTCACGCCAGCCGTCGGCAGATGCGGGATTGATTGCCAGCAGCCTGACAGCGCCGTTTCCAAGAGCGGTGTTCAAAGCAGAATCGGCGGCAAGCTCACGCGCCGTATTGTGGCAGTCGTCGCATTCCGGATCGTAGAAGAAGAGTATCACCTGCTTTCCAAGCTCGTCATACAGCGTGTGCGATTTGCCGGTTCTGTCTGTAAATGTGAAATCGGCGACAACGCTTCCCGGCTGATTCTTGCCGACCATTGCCAGCATCCACTCGGAGCGGACGCTGTCGGGATAGCCGGCGGCGAGCATGGCGCGGAGAAAAGTAATGTAGGTTGGCTCGTCGCGCAAAGGAGATGTGCGTGCAAACAGACAATCTTCCG
Organism: uncultured Porphyromonadaceae bacterium; assembly: GCA_900555715.1. Classification (GTDB taxonomy): domain Bacteria; phylum Bacteroidota; class Bacteroidia; order Bacteroidales; family Muribaculaceae; genus CAG-873. The sequence goes on from USMC01000013.1 coordinate 53,305, forward strand.
CCGTCTGCGAGAACCGGTAAGCCGATTCTTCCGTGTTTCCGTTGCTTTCCACAGCTCTGCGCACAGCCTCGCTGCGGATGCTGTCGCTTCTCAGCCGCGGCAGCATGGAAATGAATTCCGACATCCGTTCGTGCAACGAATCAGCTGACGCGGACCTGATATTGTCCCAGAAATGAATAGCCACCGAATCGGCGCTGGCTTGTTGCGAATTCTGCGCAATACAAGCGGTGCCGAAGCCCGAAAGCACCGCCACGGCAGACACAAACACCTTTACTAAGCAATTCATATCTATATAACGGATGTCTGTGCTGATTGTTGTCTGCATATCGCCATTGCCATTACTGGCATTTTGCCACCGATTCACCGCAACAAGCTTACATCATGAAAATACACTCGTATTATTTATGGCAAATTACCCCAAAAAGTCATCATTGCGCAGCCGAAACGCTAACCAATGTTAAATCATAGGTCATTTTATGATATATTTTTGCAAATTTGATTTCATAATATTAAATTTGCGCAAACTTAATATTTTAATCACATGAACGCAATCAAGTCTATTCCTTTATTACTCGGATGCCTTCTGTTCTCTTGCTCAAACAATGCAGATGAACCTCAAATTCCGAAAGTTGATTCGGCTGTTGACGCAAAAATGCAATGGGCTATTGACCTTGCTAATAGTGAAGCTGAACGCCTGTTTCCACCGCAATCGCGTGATGATGTGCGTACTGCAAAGGTATCCGGATTCAAAGCAATCTGTGATAAGATGTCTCGCGGAGAAAACGACACATTAGTATACGTCGTTAACTACGAAAACGACAAAGGCTTTGCCCTAATATCTGCGACAGGCAATGAGCAGCCCGTACTTGCTGTTGTGCCTGAAGGGAGTTATGATCCAGAAGTAGGAACTGATAATCCCGGCTTCAATCTGTTTTTAGATGCTGTAACACACAATGCAAAGAATGACACCACTAAACGCGTTGATTTTGAAATAAACCCCGGCTATCCCATTAACTTAAACGGGAAATACGAAAAGACCACGAGAACAGTTGTTACTCATTACGGTCCTGTAACACGTATAAAGTCTTACCATAAATGGGGTCAGGAAGATATTTTTGGGGCTTATTGCCCAAATTATATAAGCGGATGCGTGCCTCTTGCAATCACAAGTATTGTCTCACATCTAAATGCCTGTCGAAAACTCACTACCAGAGTAAATTACAATTTCCCATACGCCGATATCAGTTATGAAGATATCGATTGGTTTGAAATTATGAGACATCAGAGTTCTCCAGCAATTTATCATGACGGAACCAGAATTGATCACATTTGTTGGGCAGAAAATAAGGATGCTGTTCATCGTTCGTTAGGAAGAATTTGCCGACAGATTGGGCATGATGGACAAGCTAAATACGAAATTGGTAGTACAGGAGTTGAAAGATGGAAGGCTCCAGTATTACTGAAAAAATACTTACCAGAATGTACCGTTTCAGAGCTTGCAAGCTTTGATCCTTATAGAACTATGAGTTGCATCGACTGGGGAGTTCTGTATCTGCGCGGTTCCTTAAAAAGCGACGAAACTATTGGACACGCCTGGTTCACTGATGGTTATGAGTTTACGCGGACAAAAGTTTGTAAATATGAAGCAGACAAGCCAGAGCCAGGAATGCAACTTCAGTGGGAATTAGTTGACGAATACGAACTTGACAAAAGTCTGAATTACATGCGTTGGGGATGCTATGGTGAATATGATGGTTGGTATTCAGGGAAAGAATTGGATCCCACTCAATCAGGCGATCCATATATTAACATGCAATATGTTTCGGTTGTTTGTCCAAGAGATTAAATTTATAAACGCTTAACTACAAGATTATGAAAAAGTTTTTTAAACCAATACTAATATTAGTCGCCGCATCGTCGATAGCGGCGTGCTCCGATAGCGAGCCGACGAAAGAAGAACCTGGTCGTTCGAAGTACGAGCCTATTGTGCTCAGTAGAGCCGAAAAAGATATTGTATCGCAACAGAATGCTTTTTCGCTGGGCTTCTTCGGGCAAATTGCCGCCGAGAAACATGAAAATTTCATGGTGTCGCCGCTAAGCGTCTCCATGGCGATGTCAATGCTTGCCAACGGTGCCCAGGGCGAGACTCGCGATGAAATTGTCAATACCCTTGGCTTCGAAGGAATGGATATGGATGCTGTAAACACCTTCAACAAGCGTCTCGCCGCCGAACTGGCAGCAGCTGATAAATCAGTGAAATTATCTCTTGCCAATTCCATCTGGATCGACAGTTCATTCCCTGTGTATGAGAGCTTTGTCTCAGACAATCGCAATGCATACGGCGCAGAAATTTTCAACGTAGAGCTCACCACTGAAAATACCCGCCGGTCTATCAACAAGTGGGCTTCCGACAAAACGGACGGACTTATTCCGGAATTTTTGAAAACGACTCTTGAAAATTCTTCTATATTCCTGATGAATGCACTGTACTTCAAAGGGACATGGACTAAGAAATTCGACAAAGCCCTCACTGCCGAAGGCAACTTTTATAATGTCGACGGCACCATCGGGCATCCGATGATGATGAAAGTTCCGTACTATAATTACGTTGGCGGCTATGACGACGACGGCGCTTCGTGGGCAACTATATGGTATGGTAACGGCGCTTACGAGCTGACATTGATTCTCCCCGACCGTAATGTGACGCTTGCCGATTACCTGAAGGGGATGGACAGGGACATCTTAAGTTTATCGTCCGGTGTCTGGGAACCATACGTGGGAAATATTGTCTTTCCGAAATTTGAGATCAGTAATGAACTTAAACTTGAAGACATAATGAGCACTCTCGGTATCCGCAAGGCTTTCGAGGATAGCGAAGCGGATTTTTCGCTGATTTCTGAAAAACCGATGTTCATAAGTGATATCAAACACGACACGAAAATCATTTTCAGCGAAGAAGGCACAGAGGCTGCCGCCGTGACAGGAGTAACAGGCGACACCTGCGTAGGTCCTATGCCTTCGACAGATCTGACGTTCGACCGTCCGTTTGCCTTCATGATCCGCGAACGCTCCACACAATCCATACTTTTCATGGGTTGCGTCAATAAACTGTAATACACGCATACCGGTCGTTCCGGCGCAAGGGCATATCAGAAATGGTATGCTCTCTTTTTATTTGTTGCCCGATGTAAGTTCATATCAAATATAACGGCTGTCTGTGCTGATTGTTGTCTGCATATCGCCATTGCCATTACTGGCATTTTGTCACCAATATTCCATAATCATCTTGCATCATGAAAATATTTTTACATTTTTCATGGCAATAATTGCCTGATTGAAATTTTTGTTATAATTTAGCGGCACTAATTCCGGTAAATGCCAAACCTTATAAACATCATAAAAATGAAGAATTTTACTTCTACTCGCCTGTTGCTTCTCGCGGCAGGTCTCGCCGGCGCAATTCCGACAGTTTCTGCTGCCGACTACTCCAATAGCGCGAAAGAGGGCGCAGACGCCCCTGTCGCACACGCATACCAGATGGGCAGCAAAGCTTCCAAATGGGGCTTCGTATCTTTCACTGCCGGCAATATCGACGCTCTGACAATAAACAAGACCACATCGAGCTCCGACGACCAGATAGGAGCCGGAGAATATGTCGACGGCAAGCTCTACACATACACTCTCGAATACGACTTCATATACGGCGACGGTCTTGAACCGTCCGAATTCGTTGTATGGAACGCTTCCGACTACTCAAAGGCGAGCTACAAGAGCTCTACGACCAAAGGTCGTGTTGTAGACATGACCTACGACTACGTCCATAACACCATGTATGCTCTCGTAGAGGAAAAACGTACAAGTAACGGCAGCATCGGTCTGACAACCCTCAACGTCATCGACCTCGAAAGCGGCGAGGCTACGCTCGTCGGTCTGCCCGGCGACATCCGTGCACTGAACGGCAACGGCAAAGAAGTCGAAGAACATCTTATAGCCCTTGCGTCCGATCCTACTGACGGTTCGCTCTATGCAATGGGAGAATACCGACAGCTTTATAAACTCGACCGCACGACAGGTCTCGCAACCGCTGTCGGCAAGCGCAACAAAATCGCCATCACGAACGATTTTCAGTCGATGGCATTCGATGCTGAAGGTAAACTCTATCAGGTGCACATGCATCCCGACTACGAGTATTTCATGATGATCGACAAAACTACAGGCGCACTTACAAACCCCGTCACCGGCGAGGCAGTGACAGTCAATTCCGACTACACAAACAATGCAGCCCGTTTCACCGACGACCCGCAGCTCACCGCTCTCTATTTCGAAGGACATAAGTTCGCCGCCGGCTCGCCCGAGGCTGTCTCGGCGCTCAAAGCCGTCACAGCGGAGAACAATCCTAACTCCGTATGTCTGACATGGACGCTTCCTGAAAAGAACCACGACGGAACAGCGGCAGTCATAAGCGGTGTCGACGTCTATCGCTTCGGCACATCCGAGCCCATTGCCAGCCTTGGCGCCGATGCAGTATCATACACTGACAACAATGCTCCCAACGGCGATGTGACCTACTACGTGGCAGCACGCAACGCCGAACACGCCGGATTCCCCGCATGGACAACAGTCTTTGCCGGCGCCGACCAGCTCAAGGCTGTGGCAGACCTAAAAGCTTCGCTCGACGGCAATGTGGCAACTATCAGCTGGACAGCTCCTACAGCCACTGTCAACGGCGGATATGCCGATTATGACAATATCACATATATCGTAAAAGCCGTCAAAGGCAATGAACAGACCGTTCTTGCCGAAGGCGTCAAGACAACAAGCTACGAGACCGTTCTTGAGGCAAACGGCACATACCAGTTCAGCGTCGTCGCTGTAAGCTGCGGCATCGAGGGACTTGAAACGACATCCAACACCGTAACACTCGTCGGCGTTGAACAGCTGCCCTACTTCTGCGGCTTCGAAGACAACGACGGCGGTACGCTCTGGACGATTGCCAACACAAACACCGGCAGCTACGGATGGAGCATCGTCAGCGGATATGCTTATCAGCAACTCTCAGGCAAGTTCGCACAGTTCAAGACCGGCGGGTCGTCGACCTTCCCCGCAAACGACTGGCTCGTATCTCCTGCCATACATTTCCCCGCAGGGAAAGCTGAGCTTTCGTTCTATGCCAACGGCGGCAGCTACGACACTCACACTTATGAAGTATACCTCGGACCTAATTCCGTCGCCGAATACACCCAGCTCCTTTATCGCTGCGAAAATGAAAAAGTATACAGCCAGGACGGCGAGAAGAACTATGTCCTTGTAACTGTTGAGTTCAACGTCGAAGCAGAAGGCGACTATCACGTGGCATTCAAAGGCATAGGCGCCGCCACATATGCTACTCTGAAAATCGACAGCGTATCGCTGAAGAGTACCGCTACAACAGGTGTCGGCAGCGTTAGTGCGGCAGACGCAGCAATTGTATACACCAACGGCGTCGTCAGCTGTGAAGGTGCTGTCTCGCTCGATGCATACACATTCAGCGGCAGCCTCATCGGACATTCCGACGGCTCTGCTCTCTTCATCGGCACTCCCGGCGCTGTCATTGTACGCGCCACCACCGCCGACGGAGTGAAAGCTGTCAAACTCATCGCAGAATAATCGTCGTATATTCCACAAAGCCCCCGCGCTACCTGCTATCGCGGGGCTTTGCTTATCTCGCTGATTATTTTTAACTTTGCAGGCAGAATCATATTATTTCCAGAAATAAACAATTATCACTTAATGAAAAAAATTTTACTCAGTCTGTCATTAGCTGCTTTAACAGCCGGCAGCATGTTCGCTGCCGAAGCGCCGGTCCTGTACGGCGTAAAGACCTATTCAGAGACCGAAACAACATCCGGCATCTACACAGTACGCGCAGAAAAA
>USMC01000014.1 GCA_900555715.1 uncultured Porphyromonadaceae bacterium
TATGTGCCGATTGAATTATGGGTGCAGTCTATAAAGGGACTTTTTCAGTGCCCTCCGCGAACGTGCGGGGCATTTTTCTTGGGGTAAAATCGGGCATCCGCAACATTTTTATTGGGATATGCGCAGACGCCCAGGGACACGTTGTATATAATTCGCTGTCTGACAACGCAGAGGAGTATATAAACCTTCCGGAGGCAAGTGGATTGCACATCATAACAGCAGAAAAATATAGCAAGAAAGTCATTCTTCATTAAGAAGGTGTTTGCCATATTGCTGCATATTATGAGGCTGAGCCGCAAGGCTTGGTCTCATTTTGTACTGTGCAGGAGGCTTGCCTCCCTATCTTCATTTCCCCCGTCAGCGGCAAAAAGCAGTCCGGATTCTTGTCGGAGCTGTTATCTTTGCCGCTTGATGAAAATCAGACGGCAAAGCCACATATTAGCGCAGCCCGCGAAGCAGCGGATACTCACGGAAGCACCGTGGGAGTTCGGCTTCGCCAAATTCCTCGGCAGAAAACTCACACGTGCCGAACGCACCGTCATACGACCCGTCGAAAAAGCCAGAAAGACATTCCGTTCCAAGCCAGTACTGGTGATAGATCCGCCCGGAGTCGACTCCACGTATATGTTGAAGCAGTACCAGAAATACTGCCTCAGCCTCTATGAGGACACTTACTGCGTACTAATCCATCCCCGTGGCGAACGACCGCCGAAGCATAAGCAGATTATAATGTTCACGCCCGGCAATCCCGATGCCCCGCGCGGACTTTCCTCCGACTTCACCCTCATGCTGAATGTCGAGAAATACAAATCCGCATCTCCGTTCTACGGAGCAAAGGGACGAAACGTCCGTTGGGACAACCTCTATTGTGCTCTCTATCCGCAACTGTCCGATTGCGGCGTACTCATAATACACACCGTCATGCCTACCGGACGGAAACTCAGGAAATACTCCTTCTGGCTGACAAAGCTCACCAATCTCTGTCATATCCGTGCCGAGGCGCTTCCCGAAAGTCTGCTCAGTCCGCCCGTGCAGTCGGCGTCCGTTCCCATAATCGTCGAGATTGACGATTCAAGACCGCCCAAAGCACCTCAGGACGCTCCGCCTCCTGAAGAGGCAACTCCACGACCTATATAGCGGTAGCCTGCTCCGCGTCCCAAAGACAAACCGCCGGCACGCGGACCTTGACATACTGTATTTTTTTGTGGCGTCGTGGATTATTGAGTAACTTTGCAGTTGTTATGACAGAATCTATGCGCACAAGAGCCGAGGCTCTCCTTTCCCGTTTCTATGGCTATCATTCGTTCCGTCCCGGGCAGTTCGATGTGATTGAGGCAGTCGCTTCAGGGCGTGATGCCGTCGTCATCATGCCTACCGGCGGCGGAAAGTCGATATGCTATCAGATTCCGGCCCTTATGGCGTCCGAAGGGTGCGCACTTGTGGTGTCGCCCCTCATAGCGCTCATGCAGGACCAGACGCAAGGGCTCATTGCAAACGGTATCCCCGCTGCCGCCCTCCATTCCAATCAGAACGAAGGCGACAACCGCAGCATCATGGAAGCTGCCGCCGCAGGGAAGATAAAGCTTCTCTACGTTTCGCCGGAGCGCTTGCTTGCCGACATCGACTGGTTCAGTCGGATAAAGGTCAGTCTGTTCGCCATTGACGAAGCACATTGCATCTCTCAGTGGGGACACGATTTCCGACCCGTCTATACCGAGCTTTCCAAAGTCAAGGAAACTTTCCCGGGAGTTCCTGTCATGGCTCTGACAGCCACTGCCGACAGGCTGACGCGTAGCGACATCATAGCCCAGCTGCATCTGACCGACCCGTATTGCCTCCTGTCATCATTCGACCGTCCGAACATATCACTCTCCGTATATGCCAATCCGGGCGCGAGGCAGCGCAATCAGTTCATCGTGCGCCTCGCTCAGAAATATCCTCAGGATTCAGGTATTGTCTATTGCCTCTCCCGCAAAGGCGCCGAGGAAGCCACGGCGGCGCTGTCCGCGCTCGGGCTGCGTGCCGTGTGCTACCATGCCGGCATGTCGCCTAACGCACGCGACGCTTCCCTGCGCACCTTCCTTGCCGGGCGTGCACAGGTGGTGTGTGCCACTGTCGCTTTCGGCATGGGCATCGACAAAAGCAATATCCGGTGGGTGGTGCACGTCAACATGCCCGGTAATATCGAGAGCTACTATCAGGAAATAGGACGTGCCGGGCGCGACGGACTGCCAGCCGAGGCGGTGCTGTTCTATTCGCTTCAGGATGTGATTCTGCGGCGCAATTTCGCAGAGGAATCGGGGCAGCCGCTTGTCAATAAAGAGAAGCTGCGGCGGATGCAGGAATACGCCGAAGCACGTGTGTGCCGCCGGCGCATCCTCCTGAGCTATTTCAGCGAGGAACGGCTGTGCGACTGCGGCAACTGCGACAACTGCCGCCGTCCGCCGCAGCGCTTCGACGGTTCTGTTCTCGCTCAGAAGGCCCTCAGCGGAGTCATGCGTACCGGTATGAAGGCGGGCATACGTATGCTCATAGGCATTCTTCGCGGTGTCTCACGCTTCGACATACGCAACGCCGGCTACGACCGGCTCCCCACTTTCGGATGCGGCAGCGACCTGTCTGAGGAAGAATGGCTCGATTATATAACGCAGATGGTGCAGCTCGGAGCGATGGAAATCGCTTATGAGGATGCCAATCACCTCCGCCCTACGCCAATGGGCTTGCGTGTGTTGCGTGGCGAAGAAAAACTTGTCCTCTCGCTCTACACAGGCACCGCCGAGATGCGGAAAACAAAGAAAGCCAAGGGTAGGGAAGTCTCGTCCGATCCCGTGCAGCAGCTTTTCGAGCAGCTCAAAGCCGTACGCGCCGATGTCGCAAGGATGCAGAATGTGCCTCCATATATCGTCTTTACCGACGCGGCATTGCTCGACATGGCAAAGCGTAAGCCTACGACATTGACAGACTTCCTTGCCGTAAGCGGCGTAGGTGAGGTCAAGGGAGTGCGCTACGGCAAACGTTTCATATCGGAGATACGCAAGTTCACCGGACTGAGCGCCACAGAGCGCGGAGCGACATACCGCGAGACGCTCGTGCTCTTCAACGCCGGATGTTCCGTCGCCGAAATCGCGCAGACCAAAAACATCAGGGAGAGCACAGTCTATGCACATTTTGCCAATCTTATCGACAACGGACTCATCACAGCATTCCACAGAATCATCAGCGCCGACGACTATCGCGCCATATCGGCAGAGCTCGACAACGGAGCACCGGGAGTTTTCGAAAAACTGAACGGCCGCTATCCCTCTGGACTTGTTGACGTTGTGAACGCTATAAAGAGAGCTGTGGCAAGGAAAAAAGGCGAATCGTGAATAAAGTTGCAAATTTTATGCACAATTTTTTTGGAAATCGGCATATATTTGTTACTTTTGTGAAAATTTGAAAAAATGGCAAAGGATCTCTCCGAGCAACTGAGCCGTCTGGGGCACAAATGCGAGCTGCTTGTGACGCGTTTCGCAACCTTAAAACGCGACAATGAAGAACTCCGCGCCCGACAGCAGGAACTGCTGGGCGAAATAGACTCGCTGAGGCGACAGAACGAGCAGATGAGCACTGAACTTCATTTTCTGAAAATTTCAGGCGCCATTGCTCCGGCAACACAGTCCGCAAAAGAGGCCAGAGCCATTATATCAGATTTAGTGCGGGAAATCGACGCTTGCGTCGCTGACTTGATGAAAGACATATAGCCCTGCATCCCACGAGCCGATGGAACAGTCGAATCAACACGAGATGATAATCAGAATAGCAGGCGCAGAACCATTCAGGCTGCCTGTCGCGGAGGACGAAGAGTCGTTCTACCGTTATATAATTGAAAGAATCAATGAGAACCTGCAAAAGTTCCGCTTCGGCAAAAACGCCGATACTGAGAACGTTGCATTGGCTAAAGTAGCTTTATACTACGCTTACATGTTCTACAAGTCGAACAACATTCTGCGTTCGCAGTCGGACATGCTCGGCGAGTTCGAAGCTCGCATCGACAATCTGCTTGCCGGGACCGACTGAACGCCCGGTTATCAACGGGATGCCTTGGCAACCCCTTCATAGTAGCGGCGCCGGCAGCTGTATAAGCCGGCACGCAGAGAATATCTTCCGCACTCATGCGCCGAAGGGCATACTGTGCCCCGGCTTAGAGTGCTTTTTTATTAATTAAACATCAGCATTATAGATAAAATGTTAATGTATCTCATTTATTTAGCCATTGCAGTCGTCGCTGCCGGTATCGCCATCGGCATCACGCTGCTGGTTCAGAGAAAGGCTGCCGCTACACGTGCAAAGCAGATTGTGGAAGACGCCATGCGACAGGCCGACGACCTCAAGCGGGACAAAGTTCTCGAAGGACGCGAAGAAGCCCTCAAGATAACTTCTGAAGCCGAGAAACAGGCGCAGCAGAAAATGTCGAAACTGCAGTCGGCAGAAGCCAAGATGAAGCAACGTGAGCTCCAGCTCAACGCACAGCAGAGCGAGAACCAGCGCACACGCAACGAGCTCGATGGATTACGTCAGAATCTCGACGCACAGCAGCTTGTCATCAACAACCGCCAGGCACAGCTCGACGATATGCACCATCAGGCACAGGACCTTCTGGAACACATTTCGGGACTGTCGTCGGCAGAGGCTAAGGAAAAACTCATCGAAAGCCTCAAGGACGAAGCCAAGACAGCTGCGGCATCGTATATCAACGACATCATGGACGATGCAAAGCTCACCGCAAACAAGGAAGCCCGTCGCATCGTCGTACAGAGCATACAGCGCGTCGCAACAGAAACTGCCATCGAGAACTCTGTGACAGTCTTCCATATCGACTCCGACGAAATCAAGGGACGCATCATCGGTCGCGAAGGCCGCAACATCCGCGCCATCGAGGCCGCTACAGGCATTGAAATCATTGTCGACGATACTCCCGAGGCTATCGTTCTCAGCGGCTTCGACCCCGTGCGCCGTGAAATCGCACGTCTGGCGCTCCATCAGCTCGTCGCCGACGGACGCATACACCCCGCACGCATCGAGGAAGTTGTCGCAAAGGTGCGCAAGCAGATAGAGCAGGAAATAATCGAGACAGGACAGCGCACTGCCATCGACCTTGGCATCCACGGTCTGCATCCCGAACTTATCCGCCTCGTCGGAAAGATGAAATACCGCTCCAGCTACGGGCAGAACCTTCTCCAGCACTCGCGCGAGACTGCAAACCTCTGCGCCGTCATGGCATCCGAACTCGGACTTAATCCCAAGAAGGCGCGCCGCGCTGGTCTGCTGCACGATATAGGCAAGGTGCCCGACGAAGAGCCCGAACTGCCGCACGCACTTCTCGGTATGAAGCTTGCCGAGAAATACAAGGAGAAACCGGAAATCTGCAATGCCATCGGCGCTCACCACGACGAAGTGGAGCAGACATCGCTTCTCGCTCCCATCGTGCAGGTATGCGACGCTATCTCCGGTGCCCGTCCCGGCGCACGCCGCGAAATTGTCGAAGCATACATCAAGCGTCTCAACGACCTCGAGCAGCTTGCCATGTCATATCCCGGCGTCATCAAGACCTACGCCATCCAGGCAGGTCGTGAGCTACGTGTGATTGTCGGAGCCGACAAGATCGACGATGCCGAGACCGAAAAACTCTCGTCTGAAATAGCACGCCGCATCCAGGATGAGATGACATATCCCGGACAGGTGAAGATCACCGTCATCCGCGAGACACGCTCAGTAAGTTTCGCCAAATAAGGCGCCATGGCAACTACCGATAACAGCAGGGACGCGCTCATGCGCGAGCCCGAAGAAAACGGAATGCCATCTCAGGACAGCGCACCCGAAAACACCGGATGTCATTGTCCGAGAATCGGCGACTGCAAGCGGCGCAAGCTTCATAGTTTCAACTGGCTTGAAGATATCCCCGGCGGATGTGCCGACAGCGATATCGTCGAAGTGCAGTTCAAGAACACCCGAAAGGGATACTACCTCAATGCGACCAATCTGCCGCTTGTCATAGGCGACGTCGTCGCTGTCGAGGCTGCACCCGGTCACGACATAGGCACCGTCTCCATGACAGGTGCCCTCGCGGAGCTGCGTATGCGCAAGGCGAATCCCCGGAATGCATCCGCTGAGGTGAAGCGTGTTTTTCGCAAGGCAAAACCCAGCGACATAGAAAAATTCGAAGAGGCGAAGGCTCGCGAAGACGACACAATGATACGCTCGCGCAAGATTGCCGCAGAGCTCGGGCTGAATATGAAAATCGGCGACGTCGAGTATCAGGGCGATGGCAATAAGGCGATATTCTATTATATCGCCGACCAGCGCGTCGACTTCCGCCAGCTCATCAAGATTCTCGCGGAGACATTCAAGGTCCGCATTGAGATGAAGCAGATAGGCGCACGTCAGGAAGCGGGACGTATCGGCGGTATAGGACCGTGCGGACGTCCGCTATGCTGCTCGCAGTGGATGTCCAATTTCGTATCTGTCGCTACAAGCGCCGCACGATATCAGGATATCTCACTAAATCCGCAGAAACTGGCGGGACAGTGCGCGAAGCTCAAATGCTGTCTCAATTTCGAGGTCGATGTCTACGTCGAGGCCTCCAGGCGTATGCCGCCGAGAGATGTAAGGCTCGAAACGGCAGATGCGACATACTATCATTTCAAGTCCGACATCTTCAACCGCCTTGTCACATACTCTACCGATAAAAGCATTGCTGCCAATCTGGTTACATTGCCGGCAAAGCGTGTGTTCGAGATAATTGAACTCAACAAAGCCGGTGAGAAACCTCTCACTCTGACCGAAGAACCGGAGAAAAAGGCTAAGCCGCGTTCCGACTTCGGCGATATACTCGGAGGTGAGGAAGATATCAGCCGCTTCGACAAGAAAAAGAAGAAACGTCGCAAGCCGCAGGATCAGAACCGCCGCGAGCCGCGTCAGGACGGTGGACAGCAGAAGAATCAGGCAGACACCAAAGAGGCTCCGCAGAACAACGACAGGGCGCCGCAGGGACAGAAAAACAAGAAGTTCAAACCTAAGAAACGCAATCAGGACGACTCCAAAGAAGGCAGGAATACCGATGAACGTCAGGAAAAAAAAGATTAGAATGACAGCAATGGCAGGTGCCGCTCTTCTGGCGGCATCCTGCAGCATCGGGGGGCATCATGGAAATGGCGACGATAACTTTTTCAGCGCTTTCACCACTTTTGACGATGCACAGTGGATTTATGCCGATGGTATCGAATACGTGGTCGACACTCTGAAAAACCGCTCTGCGTCGGGCGACTTTGTGCTGACATTAAGGCACACTCCCGCTTACGAATACAGCAATATCTGGCTGGAGGTAGACTATAATCTTGACGAGGGCGGCGGATGCTGCGACACTTTCAACATCATACTCGCCGACGACTACGGACGCTGGCGTGGTAAAGGCACAGGCGCGTCGTTCTGCATTTCCGACACTATCATACGCAATGTTCCCCTGCAGCAGCGACAGCGGATAGGGCTGAGGCATATCATGCGGACAGACACATTGCACGATATAGAACTGATAGGGCTTACTTATCTGCCCGACAATAATTGATACTATGACCGTCAGCAAGTTTGATGGCTATATTTTCGATATGGACGGCACATTGTGGGATGCCGTCGGCAGCTATTGCGCAATCTGGAATGCCACGATAGCTCAGACCGGTCTGCGTTCTCCTCAGGTGAGCTACGACAGGCTTGTTCCTCTTATGGGACGTCCCATAGGCGACATCATGCGTGTGCTCGTCGGCGACGTGCCGGCAAGGGAGGAGTTTCTCGAAAGACTCTTTGCCAATGAGTCTTCCATGATGCCCGTTCTCGGCGGAAGGCTGTATCCTGGTGTCAGGGAAACACTTGAGGAACTTTCGCGCAACAGCCGGCTGTTCATGGTGAGCAACTGCGGTCCGGACGGTATCCGGAACTTTCTGAAATTCACAGGTCTCGGCGAAATTATGACCGACCATCTCTCCTTCGGAGAAAACGGATGTGAGAAAGATGTGAACATACGCACCATCGTCGAACGTTATAACTTAAGAAAGCCGTTGTACGTCGGCGATGTTCAGCGCGACTGCGACGAATCGCACCGTGCCGGCGTTCCTTTTGCCTGGGCAAGCTATGGATTCGGCACAGACGTCGTCGGAGCCGAGTTTGTGCTGCGTGCCCCGGAAGATCTACTTAATCTATATAGCTTACTGACATGAAACAAGCAAGTGATTATCTCCAGATAAACATGCTCGGCGACGACGAGCAGCAGAAACGTCTCGGGCGAGTGAGAGAAGGAATGCGTGCTGCCGGAATCGGCGCCGCGCTCATACGTTCGAACGCAAACATATATTACCTCACCGGCAGGGTATTCCGCGGCTTCATCTACATAATGTCCGACGCCGAGGCTCCAGTCTATTTCGTGCGGCAGCCGTCCGGTCTGCACCATCGTCCCGGCGAGCTTGTGCACCATATCCGCAAGCCCGAGGAAATAGCCCCGCTGCTTGCAGAAGACGGCATCGCCGTCGGAGCACCTGTGGCGCTGGAACTCGATGCCATGACATATAACGAAGCACGCCGACTTTGTACAGACTTCGGTTCGGAAGAGCCGCGAGGAAACATCTCGCCCGTACTGAGAAACGCCCGCGCTGTCAAGACAGCGGCGGAGCAGGCTGCGCTGCGACTGTCAGGCGAGAAGCAGACTATTGTCTACGAGCGCATTCCGCATCTCTACAAAGAAGGCATGTCCGACATAGAGCTTCAGATCGAAATCGAGCGTGAATTGCGTCTGGAAGGCTGTCTGGGCATATTCCGGATATCCGGCGGCGACATGGAGCTCTATATGGGCAATGTCCTTACGGGAGAGAACGGAGATACCCCTTCGCCATACGATTTCGCCATGGGTGGAGCAGGAATCGATCCGTCGTTGCCTGTCGGTGCTGACGGAACGGTCATCCGCCCCGGATTTCCCGTCATGGTGGATATGAATGGCAATTTCACAGGATATATGACCGACATGACACGCTGCTTCTACAGCGGTGAGCTCAAGGAAGAGGCTCGGAAGGCAAACGAGCTTTCCGCGGCTATCTGCGACGAACTTGCCGGCATGATGCGCCCGGGCGCAAAGGCTTCGGAGCTATACGCCAAAGCAGCAGCCATGGCGGAGGACGCTTCGATGGCAGATTACTTCATGGGGCACAGAAGTCATGCCGGATTCGTCGGACACGGTATAGGCATTGAGGTAAACGAGACTCCCGTGCTCGCTCCACGCTCGAAAGACATACTCCAGACCGGGAATGTCATTGCCGTAGAACCGAAATTCGTAATTCCAGGCATCGGTGCGGTCGGCGTGGAAAATACATATATAGTTACTGACAAAGGCGGCGAGTGCATAACAAACGCACCCGTAGCTCCCGTGCAACTCGACTGACAGATGAATCTCAGGACAAAGCTCAAATCGAAGGTATTCAGAACCGTCGGCGACGCCGCCGATGCGCTCGGTCGCGAGTGCTATGTCGTCGGAGGATATGTAAGGGACCTGTTGTTGCACCGGCATTCAAAAGACATCGATTTCGTCACCGTAGGCTCGGGAATAGAGCTTGCCGAGGCCGTTGCCAAGGCGCTCGGCAAGGGAACGCACATTGCCGTCTACCGCAGTTTCGGTACGGCTCAGGTGAGCCGCCGGCAGCTGGAGCTGGAGTTTGTCGGCGCACGCCGCGAGTCGTACAGCCACGACTCGCGCAACCCGGTTGTCGAAGACGGTACCCTCGACGACGACCTCGCGCGCCGCGATTTTACCATCAACGCAATGGCGATACGCGTCAATGCCGACGCTTTCGGTGAACTCATCGACCGCTACGACGGACTCGGCGACCTCGACAGGCGCATCATCCGCACACCGCTCGACCCCGACATAACGTTCAGCGACGACCCGCTGCGCATGATGCGCGCTATCCGTTTCGCAACTCAGCTCGGTTTCGATATTTACCCGGAGACGCTCGACGCCATCACACGCAACGCCGACCGGATAGGCATCATCACCGCCGAGCGCATTAAGGACGAACTTTTCAAGATCATGGCGGCACCGCGCCCCTCGATAGGCTGGGAACTGCTTCAGCAGACCGGACTGCTCGACCGTATCCTCCCTGAGCTGGCACACATGAAGGGCATAGAGGTGGTGAAGGGTCGTGGACATAAGGACAATTTCAAACACACCATGACAGTGCTCGACAGCGTTGCCGCTGCTTCCGACAATATATGGCTCCGCTGGGCGGCATTGCTCCACGACATCGGCAAGCCCGTCACAAAGCACTACGACCCCGAGCGCGGCTGGACTTTCCACAACCATAATTTCGTGGGCTCAAAGATGGTGAACACCATTTTCCGTCGCATGAAGTTTCCTTTAGGACAGGAAATGCGCTATGTGTCGAAGCTCGTAGAGCTTCACATGCGCCCTATAGCCCTTGTCGAGGACGAGGTGACCGACAGCGCCGTGCGCCGTCTCGCAAACTATGCCGAGGAAGACCTCGCCGACCTCATGATTCTTGCCCGCGCCGACATAACGAGCAAGGACGAGGCACGCAAGAGCCGCTATCTTGCCAATTTCGACATCGTCGAGCAGAAATTCCGCGACACTCATGCCAAAGACGTCGAGCGCAATCGGCGCAACCCTGTCGACGGCAATGAAATCATGGCGCTATTCGGGCTGCCTCAGTGTCCGGAAGTGGGGTATTTCGCCTCAAACCTCAAACAGGCTATCAAAGACTGCGAGATCGAAGACAATCGCGACGCAGCTTTTCACTACCTGATTAAACTTGCGGCGGAAAAAGGAATCAAACCTTTATACAATCCTTTCGTCACTCAACCACAATGAAACGTCTGCTTCTGTCATTCTTCATCGCACTTGCGGCACTCGCCGCGGGAGCTATGCCGCGTGTTTTCATTGTAAATGTTTACCCCGGGAACATCATCTACGAGCTTGAGGGACACACGGCGCTTGTCGTTGCCGACAGCCTGAGTTCCACGGCATACAACTGGGGAGTGTTCGATTTCAAGTCGCCTAACTTCATCGGGCGATTTGTCAAAGGAGAAACCGACTATATGCTCGCCGCATATCCTTTCGTCTATTTTCAGGCGGAATATGAAAGTCAGGGACGCCGCATGGTGGCGCACGAAATAGATCTTGACAGCGCGCAGACGGCGCGCCTGGAGCAGTACCTGCTGACGAACCTTCAGCCGCAGAACCGTGTCTACCGCTACAACTATGTCAAAGACAACTGTGCTACCCGACCGCTTGATATGGTCGAGGCGGCTCTCGGTGACTCTGTCAAGCTCGCGCCGGCGCCTTTCGAGTCGCAGCCCCTCTCAGTGCCTACCTACCGCAACGTCATGCGTCGCTACCACGCCAACTATCCGTGGTATCAGTTCGGCATCGACCTCGCCCTCGGCTCCGGCATCGACGGACCCATCGGTCGACGGCAGATGGCATTCGCTCCCGCCGAACTCGATGGTATGCTCGACGGCGCTACCGTCGGAGGACGTCAGCTCGTCAAGAACTCATTTGTTGTTGTCGACACTCCTGCCGATGCTGTTCCCGACGGTCCGACACCCTGGTTTCTGTCGCCGCTGTTTGTGTGCTGGCTTTTCCTTGCCGTCGCAGTAGGAGTGACTGTCTATGGAAGAAAGCACCGCCGCCCGATGAAAGGATTCGATGCCATGTGGTTCACCGTTCTTGGTCTGACAGGATGTCTGCTCACGTTCCTCATCTTTGTGTCGGTCCACGAAGCGACGTCGCCGAACTATCTTTATATATGGCTCAATCCTCTGTGCCTGCTTGTGCCTGCGCTATCGTGGGTGCGCTCAGCGCAAAAGATATTGAGAATATATTTCGCAGCCTGCGGTGCCGCGCTCGTTCTCATGCTCGCGCTGTGGTGGTGGATACCCCAGTCGGCAAACCCCGCCTTCTTCCCCCTCATCATTGCTACGGTCGTACGTTGCTGTGCGAGGGCATTTCCCGCATTGTCAAAGAAATAATATAAACATAATCAATATAGAACAGTTATGAACACTAAACTAATCGCACTCATTTCTGGCGGAGCGCTCCTATGCGCCTCCCTCACCGGCTGTGTTGCCAAGAAGGACTATCAGGCTCTCCAGTCGAAGCACGAGCAGCTTACCAAAGACTATAACGACCTGCTTGAGAACTATCACAAAAGCTCGTCGAAAGCACAGACCATTGAAGCTCTCCTCGAACAGGAGCGCCGCAACAACAAGGAACTCAAGGACAGTTACGCAAGCCTCCAGACCTCTCTCGATAAGAGTCTTACGAACAATGCTCAAGGTAGCGTAAACATCGAGAAGCTTGTCGACCAGATCAATGCCTCAAACAAGTATATCCAGCAGCTTGTGAATGCCAAGAGCAAGTCCGACTCGCTCAACCTCACCCTCGTGACGAACCTCACGCGTTCGCTCACGCCCTCGGAGACCGATGAAGTCAATGTCAAGGTGCTCAAAGGTGTTGTTTACATCTCTCTTGCCGACAATATGCTCTTCAAGTCGGGCAGCTACGAGGTCAACGATCGCGCTATGCAGACACTTGGCAAAATCGCCAAAATCATCAGGGACTACAGCGACTATGATGTCCTCGTAGAGGGCAATACCGACGACGTACGCCTGATGTCGCGCCAGGACCTCAAGGACAACTGGGATCTCTCCGCTCTCCGCGCCACATCTATTGTCCGCATTCTTCAGAACGACTTCGGCGTGAATCCCTCGCGCCTGACAGCTGGCGGTCGCGGCGAATACAACCCCATCGCCGACAACAGCACTGAAATCGGACGCCAGCGCAACCGCCGCACCGAAATCATCATCACTCCCAAGCTCGATCAGTTCCTCGACCTCATCGACAAGGCCCCCGAGGAGAACAACTGATAACATCCGAACATAACAACGAAGAGACCGCTCCCGTCCGGAAGCGGTCTCTTTGTTAAAACAACAATACTATCGTTTTCAGCCGTTGTGTGATGTGAGCACGGATGCTCCTTCGAGGCACATGCGGGCGTTGTGATACGGGCATTTCCAGAATCCGGCCTTGTCGTCGCGGCGGTTGGCAGTGCCGTCGGGCAGGCGGCTCCAGAACCATTCGCCGCCGTTGTGGTCGACGATGTTCTCGTCGATATACTGCCATGATTCCTGCGCCTTGTCCCAGAATGCGGCGAGCCCGTGGCGGTCGGCGAGGTATAGCTGTCCGACGACGTTCTCCGCCTGCACCCACCAGTGCTTCTCGTTGTCGTAGCGCCCGGAGGCGTGGCGTTCGTAGATCATGGAGCCGTCGGCGCAGCGCCCCTGCAGGGCGGCGAGGGCGAGGTGCTGCGCCACTTCTTTCGTTCGGGCGATGAGTGCTCCGTCGCCTGTTGTTTCAGCGGCTTCGAGCATGAGCCATGATGCCTCGATGTCGTGCCCGTAGGAAATGTCGCCGTCGACGCGGCGCATGTCGTCGTCGAAGAATAGTCCCATGTGGTGTGTCTGCGGATCGACGATGACGTCGTTGAACAGGCTCAGCAGCGACGATGTAGCTTCGAGACATTCCTCGGTACGCCACACGCGCAGAAGGTTGGTGTATGCTTCGAGGATGTGCAGATGCGTGTTCATTGTCTTGCTGGAGTTGAGATCCTTGTCGCTCAGGCGCATGTCGGAAATGGGCTGCCAGTCGCGTGTGGCGGCTTCGAGATACCCTCCGCGCACTCTGTCGCGGCTGTGGCTCTCAATGCACCGGAAAAGCTCAACAGCAGCGTCGAGCGCCCTCGCGTCAGGACTCATCCGGCAGTACTCCGCCAGCCCGTAGATGGTGAAGGCGATGGCATAGAACTGTTTCTTGGTGTCGGCAGGTGTTCCGTCGGCATGTATCGCCCAGTAGACGCCTCCGTATTCACGGTCGATGAAATGACTGAGCACGTAGTCGAGCTGTCGTGATGCGGCGGCGCGATATACGTCATCGCCGAGGATGCGCGCGGCGGCTGAGAGGGTCCACAGGATGCGTGCGTTGAGGATAGCCCCGCGGTCGGCACCGGCATCGAGAACGTCGTTGCCGTCGCGCCTGCCGTAGAAGCCGCCGTCGGGATCTGACATCTTGCCGAGCCAGTATGGCAGGATGTTATAGGTAAGATTGGTTATGAGGGATTCGGCGAAGGCTCGCCGCTGTTCTTTTTTCATTGTCAGTTATTGATATTGTCGAAGTTTTCCGCAATGTCTTCCGCTTCCTGCGTTGCCGCAGATGCTTCGGCGCGGCTTTGTTTGAGGCTTGCGGCGATGCGTTCCACTTCTTCTGTCGTCAGAGGATAGAACCATACGATGATGACGGCGAGGGCTGCGACAGCGGCAGGAATGAAGGTCATAAGCGTCCACAGGCAGTTTATAGCCGACTGAGGCTGTATTGCCGCCGCAGCGTCGGTGCCGGTGACGTATCCGCAGGCGCTAAGGAGCCACAGCACAGCCGCGCCGCCTATGGCGCCCCCGAATTTCTGAGCCATCGAAGACGAAGAGAATATCAGACCTGTCGATGCTGTGCGGAAGCGGTGTTCGCTGTAGTCTGCCACGTCGGCATACATCGACCATACGAGCGGCGACATGATGCCCGTGAGCACGGAGATGACGATCTGGAACAGGAGCATCAGCAGGTAGCCCGTCGGACTGAGCGGCAGGAAGAAGAAACTATGCTCAGCACTATCAGCAGCGCGTTTACCATGATGAATGTCGGCTTTTTGCCCAGGCGTGCCGCTATGGGAACTGTGATGGCGACGCCGAGCATGTTGGCAATCTCGCCTATGCTCAGGAAGAGACCGGAGTAGAAGAGTACGGATATGCCGAAAAGCCACATATTAGCGTCCGCACCGATGACGTTGGCAAAGAAGTATGCCACGGTGGCGCCGCGGACGGTGTTGAAGAGGTTGAAGCACAGTCCGGCGCCGATGAGGAGCCACCACGGGCGGTTGTGCAGCAGTGCCTTGAAGTCGTTGCCTATGCTGACGACGCTCTTTGTACGCACCACTTCACGCGTCATCGAGAAGCAGAGCAGGAACAGCAGCAGGCAGGCGCAGGCAATGACGCACATTGCCATCTGCCAGCTTGTCGTGGCAGTCATGCCCATATAGCTGCTGAAAAGTTCGCAGAGGGGCTCCCACGACGCCAGGGCGATGAACGAGCCGCCGTAGGCGAAGAACATGCGGTAGGAGGAGAAGACCGTTTTCTCGCCGGGCGAGTCGGTCATCACGCCGAGCATGGCGCCGTAGGGCACGTTGATACCGGTGTAGACCGTCATCATCAGGAGATAGGTGATGTATGCCCACACGAGTTTCCCGGCGTAGGCGAAGTCGGGAGTGGTGAACAGGAGAACGCCGCAGATGGCGAAGGGTATGCAGAACCACAGCAGATAGGGACGGTACTTGCCCATGCGCGTGTTTGTCCGGTCTGCCATGATGCCCATCATAGGATCGGAGACGGCGTCCCATATACGGGTCACCATCACGAGGATGCCGGCGTCGAAAAGCCGGAGACCGAAGATGTCCGAGTAGAAGAAGGGCAGGTAGTAGCTGAAGATTTTCCAGAACATCGACGACGCCATGTCGCCGAAGCCGTAGCCTATTTTATGCTTTAGTGATGCCATGATTCTGCAAATATAGTGTTTTTATCTGATACCGTACGCCAGGTTTGCGTCAATCAGCCTGTTGAGTGTGCGGACCGATTCAGATGTCGACAGTCCGTCCTGCGGAGTGTTCATGCAGTAGTCGACGAGCTGGTCGACTGTGGATGTGGCGACATGCAGGCGGGTGTCGGACGATGCGTAGTAGATGAACACTTTTCCGTCCGGATCGGCAATCCAGCCGTTGCAGAAGAGCACGTTCATCACGTCGCCCATATATTCCTCTCCCACAGGCGCCATGAAGTATCCTCCGGGCGATGCTATTTTCTTCCACGGCTCGTCGAGGGCGGTCATGTAGAGGTAGAGCACATAGCGGAGCCCCGAAGCGCATGCGCGCACGCCGTGGGCGAGATGCAGCCAGCCTTTCGGTGTGCGGATGGGGTGCGGACCCTCGCCGTTCTTCACTTCCTTGATGGTGTGATAATAGCGGGCGTCGATGATTATTTCCTCGCCTATTTCGGCATGTGTCATGTCGTCGACGAGCGCCCAGCCGATGCCGCCGCCGTTGCCGGTGTCGATAAATCCGTCCTGCGGACGTGTGTAGAGCGCATATTTGCCGTTTACAAACTCCGGATGCAGGACGACGTTACGCTGCTGGCTCTTGCTGACAAGGTCGGGCAGGCGTTCCCAGTCGACGAGGTTTTTCGTCCTGGCGATGCCGCATTTGGCAGTGGCGGCGGAAAGGTCGCCGGGGCAGCTGTCGTCGTGGCGTTCGGCGCAGAAGAGTCCGTAGATATATCCGTCCTCATGCGCGGTGAGGCGCATGTCGTAGATATTGGTAGCGGGGACGATGTCGTCGGGCATTGTCACGGGACGTTCCCAGAAGCGGAAGTTGTCGATTCCGTTGGGGCTTTCGGCGATGGCGAAGAACGATTTGCGGTCGCTGCCTTCGACTCGCACCATGACGATGTATTTGCCCTGCCATTTCATAGCTCCGGCGTTGAGGGTTGCGTTGACGCCTATACGCTCCATGAACCATGGATTTGTGGCGGGGTTGAAGTCGTATTTCCAGAACGGCGGTATGCTTTCGGCGGTTATGACGGGATGCACATAGCGGTTGTAGACACCGTTGCCCTCGATAGGTGTGTTTTTGCGCGAGATAAATTTCTCGTAAGCGTCGATGACTGCTTTTTTGCGTGTCTCGAAAATATCCTTGTTGTTCATTTTACGAATACTGTTGTCGGGTTGTCGTGAAATTTTTTGAAATCGTCCTGAGCCGGATGTCCGGGATAGGGCGCGTAGAAATGCTTTTCATTGTTGTGTGCGTTGCGCCACACGGTGACGTATGCCACGGGATATTTCCCGATGAGCGGCAGGAGTACGCGGGTGTACCAGTCGGGTATGACGATCGACTCGCATCCTGTCTCGGTGAATGCCGCAGTCTTGCCTCGTGCGGCGGCTTCAGCTACGGCTGTGGCGATAGTCGACTCGGCATCGCGGATATATTCTTCCGTGCCTTCTTCGCCACCGAAGTGGTAGACGTCGGCGCCGAGAATGTCGACGTAGTCGTCGCCCGGATAGCGCTCCATGTATTTTTCGGCAGTCTCGCAGCGGTCGGGTGAATAAGCCCATACGATGTTGTCGATGCCATGACGGTCGAAATTGTCGCGCATGATTGTCCAGAGCTTGCGGTAGTCGTCGACGGAGCAGTTGTCGCGTCCCCACCAGAACCACGAGCCAGTGTGCTCATGCCACGGGCGGAAGATGACGCCTATACGGCTGCCGTCGTCGCGAGTGAGCGACTGGAAGAATGCGGCGAGCTTGTCGAGGGCGGCGTTGTATGCAGCTATGCCTTCAGGAGTGTTCACCATACGGCTCACAACCATGGAGTCGGCGGTCTGCCAGCTGTCCAGATGCGTCACGGGATCCCAGAGATGCCAGCTGAATGTGTTTATGCCTCCGCGGGCGTCCTGAGCCTTCACTTCGGCTCTCATGCGGTCGAAAGGCACGCCGTCGAGGTTGTTGACGGAGTCGCTTTCCATCGCTCCGAGGTCCCAGCTCATCACGGCAGGATATTCTCCCGCGGTTTCGAGGACGTCGGAGCGTCCTTCGTCGCCGCGCCATGTATGTCCGTAGACGAGGTCGTCATGATGTCCGAAGAGCACTTTCCCTTCGGAAGCCGTCGCTGCAAGACGCTCTTTAAGTTGCTGTGCCGGTGTGGCGGCATCGCCGGTGTCTTTCTTCTGTGAGCACGACGTGACGGCGATCGCCGCGGCGAGTATCAGGGTGAGATGTCTGGCTTTCATTTGAGTGAGGGCATGTCGTTTCGGTTAATGACGTAAGGACTGTCGAACACGGCTTTGAGCGATGCCGTGGTGTTGCCGAAGCTGTCAGAGTCGGAGTCGCTCTTATGCTGGTCGTAGGTGTACCAGAGGTTGAACCACGACCAGTATGCTCCTTCTGAGATGCATTTATCGGGGTTCTGTATTCTGCCGGTCTCGGAGAGAGTGATGAGACGCTTGCCTCCGGTGAGCTTGACGAGGCAGTCGTAGAGGTTCTTCTGCGAGCTGTCGTCGCTGGCATAGACGTCGACGCCTACGACGTCGCACCAGTCGTTGCCGGGGTATGATTCCTGCATCTGTGCGAAATATTCGGGCTCGGTCTGCACTGTCCATACCCAGATGAGGTTGTTGAGTCCGTGGTGGTTCACTAAACGGTCGTACATCAGCTTCCAGAGTTCCTTTGTGGGCTCTGCGCCGTAGCGTCCCCACCAAAACCATGCCGAGCCGTACTTATAGCTGCCGGCTGCCTCGTGGAGCGGACGCCATATCACGGGGATGTTCTCCGCCTGGAGAAGTTTGAGGTAGCCCGCAACCTTGTCGATGTCGGCGAGGATGAACTCGTGCTGCCATGTGCCTTCCTTGAGGGCTTCGCGGATGTCGAAGTTTGTGCCCGAACTGCCGTTGTCGCCCTTGATGTTGGCGTCGTAGCGGCTGTAGTCTTTTTTGTCGTAGGCATCTTTGTCGGTGGGTACGCGCCAGTGCCACATGTAGCCTACAAGACCGTTTGCTGCCCAATGGTTCTTCGCGGGCGAAATGTCGGAATAGTCTATCCAGTTCTGACCGCTTTCGGGCAGGTGTATGAAGTCGTAGCACTCGAAGGCTACGTTCTTTCCGGTCACTTTCTTGATCCAGCCGGAGAAGTCGCTGTTATTGTTGACGTTCGCCATGGCGCCGGAGATGATTTTCTTGCCGTTCTGTTCGATGAGGAACTTATAGACGTTCTGCGCCTCTTTGGTGGCTGCGGGGTTGAGCAGAGGGAGGTAGTCGGCTTCTGCCAGAGCCGATGTGGTGAAATGCAGTGTGAGCGCCGGACCGAAGCCGGGGGTCGAGCGGCCGGTTACTGCTTTGTCGGGAATGGTGAAGACATAGGTTGACTCGGGGCTGAGCATGACGGATGCGACAAGGATGCTGTCGTCCTTGACCGTTGCCGATATCGCTGTTCCGTTGAGCGTCACAGTTGTGCTGTTGTTGAGCATGACGGGCACGCTGTAGACGACGGAAATCTGTGTCAGCGACGGATCTATCTGTGCGCCCTCGGCGACTGAGACTTCTTTTATCTTGATAGCCGATGGCAGCGGATCTGGTCCGACTGGTTCGTTGTCGCTGCCGCCGCAGGATGTGAGGTTCATGCAAAGTGCCATGCATGCCGATAATGCAAGTATTTTGCTGTAAATTTTCATAGATAAGATATAAAAAAATTACCTTAGAGATTGTACCGCTTGGGGAAAAGGATGAGAATTGAGAAGGCAGAGGGCAGCCGGGCGCCGCCCTCTGCATGATAATAGGATTATTCGATTGTAACCTTGGTGAGCGTGAAGTTTGCGCCTGTGATGACGAGACCTTTGTTGGCTATCATATCATCGATGAAATACTGGTCGATAACAACTTCGAGCGGGCTTGCAGGCGTGTCGTACTGCTTGGGATAGTCACCGCCGATGTCGCCCCAGCTGTCGCCGTGGCGCAGAGAGAGGCAGAACCATGAGTCGTTCGGATCAGTCTGATTGAGGTAAAGGCGGAGGATCTGACCGGCTTTGACGGTCGACCAGTCGAAGCCGCCCCAGGCGAGGTCCTGGTTACCGCCCCAGTTGAGGCTGTCCCAGCTGCCTTCCCAAATGGTCGTTTCGAGCGAGTTTTCCCATTCGATATGGACTTTGTTGACGACGGTACCTTTGCCCTGTACTACCATCGCCGTCTCGCTCCAGCCGTCGTTGGTAGTGAGGATGCGGTCGAGGATTTCAGCTGTGAGCTCGAATACGGCGGTGGTTTCGGTCATCGCGGGTTCGAGCATAGCCATCTGACCCCAGTTTGCATCGTTCACCTGGATCTGAGTCTCGGAGTAGGGTGCGATGTGGAACACGAGCTTGGCTCCGGCGGGAACATCCTTGAAAGATTCCTTGTAGAGGCGGAAAGCGCCGCCGTCGCTTTCACCTGCCCAGTTGCCGAGGTCGCGCATCTCGGTGAAGATGACATTCTCGACGTGTGTGGCAGGAATGGTGTCGTAGGTATAGCTTATTTCGCCGTTGGACGAAACGAGGGTGATTACGCTGCTCTTGCCGCAGTTTCCGGGAAGGCTGATGAGGAGTGTCGTGCCGTTGATGATGTACTGCACGGGCTGTCCGTTGACATTCACGCCGGTGAGCTTGTCGCCGTTGCTGACGGTGAAGCTTGCTATTTCGCCGGCGGCGAGTTTCTCAGAGTTCTGCTCTGTGATGAATGCGCATTCGGGAGCGTTGACGGTGAGCTCGCCTGTGGTGACGCTTTCGCCGTTCGCCATGTTGAGAGTGAGTGCGCCTGTCTGTGCCATGGCGGGCACATCGAGGGTGAGCTCGGCGGCGCTTCCGCCGGTCACCTCCTGAGCCGCGCAGCCGGCGAAGGCTACGGTGGCTACGAGGTCGAGGTTCTTGCCGATGAGTTTGACGGTACCGGCAGCGGCGGCGACAGCGGGCTCGAAGCCTGTCACTTCGGGCTTGGCGGTGCTGAGTCCGATTTCAACGGTCTTGCCGCTCTTGAGGTTGAGGACGGCGTTGCCGCTCTGTGCGGCAGCGGGGAATGTCACTTTGACGGCAGTGGCTGTCACTTCGTCGGGTGTGACGGCGTCGCCTGCGTTGAGGAAGCTGACGCTGACAACCTGGTCCATGTTGAGACCTGCGATGGTAATCTGGTCACCGCCGCGGAGCTCGGTGGCGGGAGTCGCCTTGAGCTCGGTGGGCACCACCATGCCGATGTTGGCGACTGCCACGCGGACGCCTGATTCAGGAACGGCGACTATGGTGCCGTCCGTGGCGTTGTCGGGCAGGGTGAAGGTGATCTTGTTGTCCGCATATTTGAATTCCACTTCGCTTTCGTCGGGCATGACGATGCTGCGGACAAGATCGAGGTCGGTACCTGCTACGGTGACAAGGTCGCCGCCTTTGGCATCGGTGAGGTCAAGAGGTGCCGCTACGGCAGGAAGGACGATTTCAACCGTTTCCTCGCTCTTGATGGTGTTGGGGATCTCTTTGGCGTCGGACAGGATGACGATTCCGCTGACAGCCTTGTCGGGCACGGTGAGCTCGATGGTCTTGCGGTCGTGGGCGATGAACTTGTCGGCGTACACGTTGACGCTGTCCTCAAGGAATGCGAACGACACTTCTTTGATGAGGTTGAGGTAATCTCCCTTGATGGTGAGCTTGGCGCCGGGTCTTACTTTGAGCGGGCTGATTTCGTCGATGCTGATAGGCTCGGAGTAGGTGAGCACGCTTTTCGTCTCGATGATGCCTCCGGCATAGTGGAGCTGAACCTTGCCGGGTTCGGCAGTCTGCGGAACGGTGACGCGTATTTCCTCGTTGCTCACACGCTGGATGTCGGTGATTTCGTCGCAACCGGGGATGACGACTTTCACAATCTGATTCATGCCGCTTCCTATGAAGCGGAGCTCTCCGCCGCGGGCAACGGGACTCGGTCCGAAAACATTGAGGTGCACTCCTCCGACATACTGTTCGGTGCTGAAATCGTCGTTGTCGTCGTTGCACGACGTCAGAGGCATCGTAGCGGCGATTGCGAGGCTAAGCATGAGTGCTTTGAAACAATTATATTTTTTCATTTCTGATAGTCGATAAGATGTTATTCATTGATGACCGCGCGGATGTTGTCGATCTTGATGACAGGAGTACATTCGGCACCGTCGATACCGCCGCTGACGACAAAGATTGTCAGGCTGGCGAAATCTTCAGGTCTTGAAGGACCTTTGGAGGCCGGTTCGCCCTTGCGGTTGAAGCGGAACTGCGAGAAAGGCAGGGTGACGGTGACCCATTTGCCGTCGGTGTGGTATTCGCCGTTGGCTGCATTCTGCCACGGACGGTAGAGATAGCGGCCCCAGTCGTTCCAGTCTGCCGCGCGGTGCTGGTAGTCGGCGCCTACTTCGCCGTTGAAAGCCCATGCCTGAGCGCCGGCGACGTCGGTGTAACCTTCGACGGGATTGCCGGAGAGAGTCACCTGCGAGATGCCTTCGAAGCATACCTGCATTGCGGCGGCAGCCCACGGGTTAGTAGAAGGTATGCACATTTCGAATTTAAGAGCCATCTTTTCGGGTTGCGAGAAGTCAGCGACATTGAAGAGTGCTGCGCCCTGACCGCTGGTGATGTTCTGCGGAGTATCCCAAGAGCCGCACCAGTATTCGAAGGCGAACTCGCCGTCGTTCCATCCGCCGTCGGCGCTCATCGTGGCGCCTTCGCCGAGCTGCATGTAGTTGCCGGCAAAGCTCCATTCGTCGTTCTTTGTTCCGCGGGCGTGCCAGCCCTGTTCGGTAAGACCTTCGTCGAAGTTGAAGAGCATGCCGCGGCTGTCGAGGTAGTGGAATTTCGATTCGCTCTTGCCGTAGACTGTCGTCACAGCTACTGCGCCTTCTTCTTTGGCGCCTTCCGGAACTTTGAATGTAACGGAGGTCTGATTGATATCCTTGATTTCAGTTACGGGCACATCGCCGGGGAAGGTGATGGTGAGCGGCTCGTTTTCGTCGTTGACGAAATAGTTGCCGTAGAGAGTGACCTCATCGCCGGGCTTGGCATATTCGAACGACATGGACAGCAGCGACGGACCGGGCACGAGGACGCGGAAGTCGTATTCTGTAGTGACACCGTCCTTGTTGGTCATGTATATCTTGTTTGTAGCCTTGGCGGGGATGCCGCTGGGAACGTTGACAAGAAGAGTGTGGTCGGTGATATAGCTCGTGTTGAGGATTGCGGGCTGGTCGTTGAAGTAGAGCTCGCGGATGGAAGTGAGATTGTTGCCCACGAGGCAGATGAGGTTGTCGACGTATGCCTCGGTGATGAGCGAGTCCGGGGCTGTTGTCGTGCGGACGTACTTCACTTCGGGAGTTCCGGAGGTGAGCTCGAATTTGTCGGGCTGATCCTCGCAGGACATCATAGCGCCGCCTAAGACAGCTGCCACCGCAGGAAGAATCCACTTTGCATATATGGTTTTCATTGTTTCTTGTTTTTAAGGATTAGTAAGCGTATTCCTTGCGGACGTCACAGTCGACGGGGTCCTCGAGGAGGTTGGGGTTGTAGACTGTATCTTCCGAGGGGAAGGGGAGCGTGAAGCTCTCTTTGGTAACGTTGGGAGCGGCGGTAGTTTCGTCGTAGCCGGCTTCGCCGGAGTCTTCTTTTTTGGCAGCTTCCGACGGATCCCATTTGCCGCTTTCGTAGTAGTATTTGTAGAGGGCGTTGATGTTCCAGTACGAGTTGCGGCGCTGCGAGGTGAGTTCGCTGATGGCGCGGTCGGCATCGTAGTATGCCAGACGGACATAGTCGTACCAGCGGTCGCCTTCGCCGGCGAGTTCGAGACGGCGCTCTTTCCATACGTCTTCCCATGTGATCGACGACGGACGCTCGTAGGACGAGACGGAGCGGTGACGCACGCTGTAGAAGGCGTCGATTGCCGATGCGTCGGATGTCGAGCCGTTTGTGCCGATCTTAGCCTCGGCATAGATGAGGTAGACATCGGCGAGGCGGAGGATATGGGTGGCGAGGGCGCTGTACATGTTGCCCGACGATACGCCGGTGGCCTGCACGTGGTCGTAGTTGTCGCCGTAGAGGTGTTTTACGTTGTATGCGCCTGTGGGCGACTGCCATTCGCCGGGACCGCCTTTGCCGTAGTCGCCGTCGTAGCAGAACTGGAGGACGTTGAAGCCGGTGAAGCCGTCTTTGTCTCTCTTGTCGGTCCAGAAGTATTCATATTTGTCGCCCGGAAGCATCATGGTAGCTTTACGGCGGGCGTCGATGTCGTTGCGTGTTCCGGGGTCTTCGAGAACATTGACACCGAAGGCATCCTGTAGGTCTACCGACGGACCTCCGAAGCCGCCCCAGCAGTCGCCCCATTCGTCGAAACCTACGGGCGCAAGGTCGCTCTGGAGGGTGTTCTGCTGTGTCCACGGGTCGCGGCCTGCCTGCCAGCGCCATGCGATGAGCGATTCAGGGTTGTTGTTGTTGGCGAGACGGAAAATGTCGGGATAGTTCTCCATCAGGCTGCGTCCGGAGTTGTCGATGACGTCCTTGGCGTACGATGCAGCCTTGGCGAGGTCGTCGGCGCTGAGGCTGCCCGACAGACCGGCGCGTGTGAGGTACACTTTCGAGAGGAGTCCTTCGGCGCAGTAGTAGTCGATGCGGCCGGGAGCGGCTTCTTTGGGCAGAAGCTCCATGGCTTTTTCAAGGGTCATCACGATGTACTCGTAGACGTCGGCACGTTTCACTTTGTACTTGGAGTTGTACGAGCCTTCGAGTTCCTGCGAAATGTTGTGGATGATGGGCACATCGCCGAAGGTGCGCACAAGGTAGAAGTATGCCAGAGCCTTGAAGACGAGTGTCTCGCCCATGCAGGCATTCTTCGCGGTTTCCGATGCCGGAGAGGCCTGGAGGCTGTTGTAGACGGTGGAGCAGTGACCTATCACAGCCCAGAGGGAGTAGGACATGTTGACGAGGTCTTCGTCGGTGCCGTTGACGGTGAAGGTCAGGTAGGGCGACGAGCCCCAGTACATGTTGCCGGAGAGTACTTCGCCTACTTTGATGAAACCGCGCTGGAAGTCGTACCAGGGAGAGTTGTAGAGATAGTTGACGCCCTGATAGCACTGGTCGTCGGTCTGGTAGAAGTTGCCGGCATTGTAGTTGTCTTCGGCAGGACGGTCGAGGAAGTCGTTGCACGACGACAGACCGAACGCGACAGTGGCTGCGGCAGCTATATATCTGATATTTTTGATTTTCATAAGTGTGGAATCTGATAAGGTAGTGTTAGAAGGAGAGGTTCAGACCGAATGAGTATGTCACAGGCGACGGATAGCGTCCGAAGTCGAGACCGTAGACGAGACCGGAGGAGTCCTGTGTGGAGGCGCCGATTTCAGGGTCGTAGCCTTTATACTTGGTGAATGTATGGAGGTTCTGGATGTTGCAGTAGAGACGCAGATTCTCGACGTGGATAGGTTTGAGCCACTTCTTCGGGAAGGTGTATCCCAATGCTATGTTCTTGATGCGGATGTACGAGCCGTCTTCGATGTAGCGGTCGGAGATGCGGTCGTTGTCGTTGGGGTCGTTGAGGCGTGCGGCGGGCATTTTTGTGCCGGGATTGCTTACGCGGATGTTGGTGATGTCGTCATACCATGCTCCGCCGTCGGCATACACCTTGCTCGGGTCGATGGGCACGAGCTGGGCGCGGTCGTTGACGCTGTTGAGCTGGTTTGTCCATGTCGACTTCATGTTCGTGAGCTTGATGGCAAGGTAGTTGAGCACATCGTTGCCGTACGAGCCGTTGATGAAGATGTTGAGGTCGAAGTTCTTGTAGCGGAAGGTGTTGTTGAAGCCGAAGGTGAAATCGGGCAGCGGAGAGCCGATGATGGTGCGGTCTTTTTCGTCGATCTTGCCGTCCTTGTGGATGTCCTTGTACTTGATGTCACCGACCCATACGGTGTTGCTCTTGTTGAAGTTGCCGTCGGTGGGGAAATGGTCGGGACGCGGAGAGTTGATGATGTCCTCGTAGTCTTTGTAGACGCCTTCCACCTTATATCCGTAGAAGTTGTAGAGGGGCTGGCCGATTTCGGATACGGAAACGACGTCGCTCCATTGTCCGTAGCCAACGAGCTGTGCGTTGTCTGTTCCTGAGAGTGCCTTGAGTCTGTTGCGGTTGAAGGAGATCTGGAAGGACGATTCCCATTCGAAGTCGCCGGTGAAGGGTGTGCCGCGGAGTTCGAGCTCAAGACCCTTGTTCTCGATTTCGCCGTAGTTGCCCTTGGGAGCGGCGAGAGCCGACGAGCCGTTGCCCTGTGTGCCCATATATGAGGGGAGCTGCATGGACATGAGCATGTCTTTGGATGTCTTGATATATGCGTCGGCGGTGAGACCGAGGCGGTTGTTGAAGAACGCGAGGTCGAGACCGACGTTCCACTGCTCCTGTTTTTCCCACTTGACGGCGGGGTTGGCGATGTTCGACGGACGGTAGCCGACGCCGAGCGCGGAGGGCATGCGGCTCATAGCAACGCCCCAGGCGTAGCCGCCGATGTTCGCGTTGCCGGTCTGACCCCAGCCCAGGCGCAGCTTGCCGTTTGTGAACCACTTGCTGACGGGCTCGAAGAATTTCTCGTTGGAGAAGCGCCATGCGCCGCCTACGGAGTGGAATCCTGCCCAGCGGTTGCTCGGCCCGAAGTTCGAGGATCCGTCGTAGCGGTAGGTGTAGGTAAGGAGGTAGCGGTCGTCCCAGTTGAGGTTTTCGCGGGTGAAGAACGATGCCATGGCAGAGCTGCCGAAACCGGCGCCGATGCTGTAAGAATTCTTGTTGCCGAGCGCGGGGTTGTGTACTTCGTTGGAGGGCATTCCGGAGGCGAAGATGCTTGTGTAGTCGTAGCGCGATTCCCAGCATTCCTGACCTACCATGGCGGTGTAGCTGAGCTTGTTCCACGTGCCGTTGTAGGAAATGTAGTTCTTAAGCTGCCAGAACCAGCTGGAGTTTTTCTGGATGGAGCTTTCGTTGCTGCTGCGCACCCATGTTCCGAGGTCTACCGTCGGTTTGAAGCGGTCGCCTTTCGAGGAGCTTATGTCGTAGCCGAGCTCGGCGTGCCATACGAGATTCTTGATCGGTGTGACGTCGAAGAAAATGTTACCCGTGAGTTTCTTGCGGCGGAGCTTGATATCGTCGAGCATGGCGAGGGCGATGGGATTGGGGTTGGTGTAGCCTTCGCGGACAATTGAGGAGTAGTTGCCGTCGATATCGTAGATAGGAATGTCGGGGAGGGTGGTGAGGGAGTAGTTGATGATACCCTGCTCGCCGTCGGCAAGCTTGAGGTCTTCATCGGTATCGGTGAAGTTTGCGGAGAGACCGAGCTTAAGCCACCATTTGAGCTGTGCGTCGAGGTTGGCGCGGACGGAGAAGCGGCGGAAGTCGGAACCGATGAGTGTGCCTTCCTGGTTGAGGTACGAGCCGGAGACATAGTACTGAACCTTGTCGGTACCGCCCTGGGCGGCTATCTGATGCTGGTTCTGCAGAGCGGTGCGGAAGATGGCGTCCTGCCAGTTTGTACCGATTCCGAGTACCGACGGGTCGGCATACCAGTTGTTAGTCCTGCTGTAGCCGTTGGCGACGAAGTCGTTGTAGTATTCGGCGTACTCGCGGAGATTCATCATGTCGAGGCGTTTGTTCTGATGGCTGAGTGCCACCATGCCGTCGTACGAGAACTTAGCTTCGCCGGCTTTGCCTCGTTTGGTTGTGATGAGAACGACACCGTTGGCGCCCTGAGCACCGTAGATGGCGGTGGCGGAGGCGTCCTTGAGGATTTCCATAGACACGATGTCGGAGGGGTTGATTGTTGACAGAGGCGAGATGGTGGACACCTTGCCGTTGCCGAGGGCATCGCCCAGACCAAAGGAGCTGCCGGAATCACCGCCACCTTGTACTATAACACCGTCGATGACGTAGAGAGGTTCTGCGTTGGCGTTGATGGTTGCCTGACCGCGCACGCGGATCGACGATGACGAGCCTGGAGCACCGGAGGTCTGCACTGCCGTAACACCGGGAGCGCGTCCCTGCAGCGACTGGTCGAGGTTGGTGATGACGGAGCCCTTCATGGCTGCTTCGCCGATGGAGGCGGAGGCGCCGGAGAGGTCGCTTTTCTTCATCTGTCCGTAGCCCACAACGACAACTTCGTTGAGCGCTTCGGAGTTTTCCTTAAGAGTGACGTCGACGGTGGTGCGTCCGCCGAGTTTGACGTCCTGCGTCAGATAGCCGACGTAGGAAACGGTGATGGTGGCGTTTGCATTGGGCACTTTGAGCTGGAATTTACCGTCGATGTCGGTAACTGTGCCGTTCTGCTTGCCTTTTTCAACAACCGACGCTCCGATGAGTGGTTCGCCGGTAGGGTCGCTGACGACGCCTTGCACTGTGACCTGCGCCATGGCGCCTATTGTCACAAAGCACAGAAGCATTGTCATGAGCCTTCTGAGGCATGATAGCTTGGTTTTCATTACAAGATAGGATTATTGATTTTGGTTTTTAGTTGATAATCTAAGGTGATGTGTTTTTCGACGTGGCAAAATTACGGTATTATATCGTAGAAGAATGACACTATTTTATCATGGAATTTGTTTTTTATCAAAAGCTGTTGTAGAACATATTTTTCGCAAAGATGAAGAGGAATAGACGGTTATGGTAAAAAGAAAGGCGGGCGACCTTTTGGGCCGCCCGCCGGATTTATGTCAGTTGTGACAGATTATTTGCGGATGAGTTCTTTGGTGACTTTGTTGCCGCGACGAACGATATAGATACCGCTTTCGGGGTTAGCAACCTGAACGCCCTGGAGATTGTAGTAAACGGCGGGACCGTTGGCTACAGCTTCGTTGTCTTTAACTACGACATCGGTGATGCCGCTTGTGATGTTCTCGAAGTCAGCGAGTGCGGGATAGCCTTCGAAGTTTTTGGTTGCGCTGAATGAAGACCATGTGTGAACTTCTGCGATGAGGTCGGCTTCGGTTTCGGGTGTAGCGACGGTAACAGGATCGGCGCTTACTGTGATAGCACTTGCGAGAGCTGCGGCAGCGCCTTCGTTGAATGCGATAACATTGAGTCCGTCAAAAGCGGGAGTTTTGTCTGTTCCGGCAACGAGATAGGGTGCGTCACCGTCTACAGTACCTGCTACATATACGTTTTCGGCGAGGAATGTATTGCGAAGACGACCGACGAGACCTGCGGTGTTTGCTTTACCATAAACTTCGACGTTAGCGAAGCAGTTGACCATAGTGAAATCACCACCATATGTTGTACCGAACATACCGCCGGTGTAACCGCCTGCGCCTGCAACTGTACCGTGAACGAATACGTTTTTGAGAGTAAGACCCATATTTGCATCGGCGTGACCTGCGTATGCGCCAAGGATACCGGCACCCTGCTTTGTCTGGCAGGTTGCGTCGATTACGCCGAGGTTGCTGATTTCACCGGCGGGAATACCGAAGATTGATGTGCAGTAATAAGCGTCGGGATCCTGAATGGGCGTAAAGTCAGAGGGGGCGAAGTTACGGATGATGTGGTTCTGACCGTCATAGTAGATATGGGCTTTGTATGCACCGTCATAACCTGCGATAGCGTGGTATTCTACAACGCCTTCCATGTCGATGTCGGCAGTCTGAACGAAGTAGAAATCGCCACCGGCGACACCGTTGACATATTTATATGCGTGGCAGAGGTCGGCTGCGCTGCCGATCTGGTAAGGATCAGCTGCTGTACCTGCGCCATAGAGGACATATTTGAGAGTAGGAAGACCATCGGCGTTTGCCTGGAAAGCGCTCCATGAGAGGACTTCTTCTACGCCGGCAGCCTTAGTGCCTTCGGAGTTTGCCATCGTGGGCTTAGCGGACGGGCTGACGAGACCTGTCGTTTCCGAACCGGTAGCGAATATTACAAGACCGTTGATGGTTGAAGCAGCTTTGTTTTCAAAGCATACGAGGTTAGCATTGCCGCTGACAGTTCCTGCAACATAGCAGTTGTTGATAGTTGCTGCGTGGTTGAGACGACCTGCGAGAGCACCGTTCTTACCGCCTGCAGTACCTACCATTTCAACGTTGACATAGCAGTTGTTGAGCTCTACGGCTGTACCGGTTGTACCGAAAAGACCGCCGGTGTAGTTTGCTGCGCCACCTACGATTTTACCGGTAACATAAACGTTGGAAACTTTTGTTACGTCGACTTTAGCTTCGCTCTGACCGAGGTAGCCGCCGATTGCACCTGCACGACCGTTGTTTGCTGCGTTAAGGTTTATGTCAACAATGCCGAGGTTCTTAAGTTCGCCGCTGAATACACCGAAAATGGACTGAGCATAGCAGTCGGTGCCGGTAAAAGCATCATTTGTGGGCGCAAAGTTTTTAATTACATGGTTATTTCCATCGTAATTAAGCGGAAAATTATAAGCCTGACCTGTTGCTCCTACAGGAGCGTAGTGTGTGGTAACTCCAGACATGTCGATATCGGCGGTCTGAACGAAATAGACCATTTCATTAGCCTTAACGAGATTGTGCATGTCTTCGATATCAGCAGCAGTAGCGATCTGATAGGGATCTTCTGCTGTGCCAGAACCGGCGACTGCAGCGCTTGCATAGAATGACGGAGCAGCAACGATTGCCGACAGCGCCAGAGTGCGTAAAAGTTTTTTCATAATAAAGTTGTTATAGGTTTAACTTGGTTGTTTATTCTAAGGTATATATTATCGAGTCGATTTTATTATATTTGATTTGTCAGCGCAAATATACGATATTTTTTTCTTTCTGAAATAATTTCGAAACAATTTTTTTTAAGTTCCTGAACTTTTTCAATTTTTCGTCTGTAGAAGACCTGATTTTTGTTTTTATATATTTGTTTTGCGTCGGACAAATTGTTATTTTTGCCGTATGAAATCAAGCGATAACGAAGAACTCACCTTGCGTCAGGCACAGCGTGTTGTCGACGACTGGATCCGCAGCGTCGGCGTGCGCTATTTTTCTCCGCTCACCAATATGGCGGTCCTCGCCGAGGAAACGGGGGAGGTGGCGCGTGTCATCGCGCGCCTCGACGGTGAACAGTCGGCGAAACCGGGCGAGCGCCTCGACCTTGCCGATGAGCTTGCCGATGTGCTGTGGGTGACGATAGCGATCGCCAACCAGCACGGCATAGATCTCGCCGCCGCTTTTGCCAACAATCTCGAAAAGAAAAACGTTAGAGACAATGAACGGCACAGGGCGAACCCTAAGTTACAGGATAATAACTAACATATAATATACTACTATGGCGGATACTCCCAATATCGACAAATACAATCAGGCTATCGCTGCCTGTACAGTGACCGAAGACGATGCTGCTGTCAGCGCTGCCGTCGCAAAAATCATCGGTGAACATTTTGCCGAGAACAACAATCAGGATGTCTATAAATTCCTCCTCAGTTCTATCGACCTGACGACGCTCAAGTCGACCGACAGCCAGTCGTCTGTCGCTCAGTTCACTGAGAATGTGAACAGTTTCGAAGAAGAGTACGGCGAGCTGCCTCATGTAGCCGCCATCTGCGTCTACCCCAACTTCGCCGACGTCGTGCGCACAGTCCTTGAAGTGACAGGCGTCAAAATTGCCTGCGTGTCGGGCGCTTTCCCGTCGAGCCAGTCGTTCGAGGAAGTCAAGATTGCAGAGACATCGCTTGCTGTAGCCAACGGTGCCGACGAAATCGACATTGTCCTCAACCTCGGCTATTTCCTCGACGGAGACTATGAATCGGTAGTCGACGAGATCACCGAGCAGAAAGAGGCATGCCGC
Organism: uncultured Porphyromonadaceae bacterium; assembly: GCA_900555715.1. GTDB lineage: Bacteria > Bacteroidota > Bacteroidia > Bacteroidales > Muribaculaceae > CAG-873. The sequence goes on from USMC01000014.1 coordinate 31,513, forward strand.
GGCGGACGGCTGAAGGTTATCCTTGAGACCGGAGCGCTCAAGACGGCAAAGAACATAAAGACCGCCTCTGTGCTGTCGCTCTACAGCGGTGCCGATTTCCTGAAGACCTCCACAGGCAAGGAATATCCCGGCGCTTCGCTCGAAGCAGCTTACGTCATGGCGCAGTGCATCAAGGAATACTACGACAAGACCGGCACGCGCGTGGGCTTTAAGGCTGCCGGAGGTGTCTCCACGGTAGAAGATGCTGTCAAGTACTATACCCTCATTAAAGAGGTGCTCGGAGAGGAATGGCTTACCGCCGACTATTTCCGCATCGGTGCCTCGCGTCTTGCCAACACACTCCTTTCGGCTATCGTCGGCAAGGACGTCAAACATTTTTAAAACTGAAGCTGGATGAAAGTCTGGGTATTTATCGACGGTCGCCAGCAAGGTCCGTTCGAGAAGGAAGAACTTTCCGGTATTCCCGGTTTTAACGAGAATACGAAAGTATGGTACGAGGGTCTGCCCAAATGGTACCCCGCCGGCAGTCTCGATGAGTTCAGGGAGTTTTTCGACAATGCGGCAGTTTCTGCGGAATGCGCCGAGGAAGGCTCCGCTGCATCATCGCAGGCGTTTTCTGAGCCGGCAGCTGCGTCGCAGGTGCGCCGGACTATTGACGAACCGTGCCCTCCCACGTATGTCGGGCTTTCTGTCTTTCTTCTCATCTGCTGCTGCTCTCCGGTGAGCGCGGCAGCGCTTGTAGCGTCGATATGTACGTCGAGTCTCTATGCCAAAGGCAATCTGGCAGGCTCGAGGAAGGCGTCGGAGGTGGCCGCATGGCTCATCATGGCAGCTATCGCGCTCGGCTTCATCCCGGTAATGCTGATGTCGGCGATTTTCTGACCGATATGCAAATAAAAAAGATGGCAATCGCTGTGGCTTCGGTATCCATTGCGATTGCCCTTTTCTTTGTCCTTGCCTATTACTACTCGCACGACCCTGCTGAAGACGGTGCGCCACAGTGCCTGTTCCGGCGTCTGACGGGTCTCGACTGCCCTGGCTGCGGCTCGCAGAGGGCGCTCCATGCCTTGCTGCATGGCGAGATAGGAAAGGCGTGGCGCTTCAATCCTTTTGTGTTTTTTGCCGTTCCGGTGATAGTGTTCTACACCTATGCCGAAGCAGTGCGCCGCCGCCGTCCGAAGCTCTACGCTGCGGCTGTCAACCCTTTCCTGCTCGGGGCTCTGCTGCTCGCGGTGCTGATTTTTACTGTCGCTCGGAATCTGTAAAGGAGAAATCGCGACCTTCGAAGTCGCCGATGAGCTTCCTCCAGTTGTCGTCGACGGTGACGGGAATGCCTTTGCGCATGTCGATGTTCACCATCACCGTGCGCGCGCGGCATTTGACGCGGTGGCTGTCGTCTTCGATGATCTGTTCGAGCACCAAGGAGCTGTCGCCGACAGATGTTATGGCAGTGCACACCGACAGGCGGTCGTCGATATGCGCCGGTTCGATATAATCGACGTTGATGTTGGCGATGACGGGTGCAGTGGGTGTCGAGCCGAAGGGACCGTCCATAAACTGACGGAAGTAGGCGTATTTGCCCTGGTCGAGGAACTGGACGTATACAGTATTATTAAGGTGTCCGAACATGTCGACGTCGTTGAAACGTATCTGTACGGGTATGCTGTGGTGAAATTCTGTTTTTTCTTTCATTTCAGTGGAATACGATGTTGTCAATTGCGTTTTCTCCGGCGGTGCGGTTGAACTGTTCAGTCAGCGCCTCGCGCATGTATCCGAGCTGTTCTTTGAGCGACGCCGAGCGGAGGAAGACATGAAGCACGCGTCCTTCTAAGCGCACGCCGGAGGTGTAGGAACTGATGTGTTTTCCTACCGTTTCGGGCCAGATGGCAATGAGATATTGGCGGCGTGTCTCCGGGTCGTCGGCGACGCGCCGGCGCATCTGGTCGAGTATGACACCGAGACGGAGCGGTTCGGTTTTCTTCATTTTCCTATGGGAGTGAATTGTCCGTGGTCGACGTTCCAGATGCTGTGCGAATCGGCGTTGCGCAGGCTCTCGACGGTTTCGTCGAGGTGCCTCCGGTTTGTGTCGGTGATGAATATCTGCCCGAATGACTCCGGATTGCTCACTATTCCGATTATTCGCTCTACGCGGGAGGCGTCGAGCTTGTCGAAGATGTCGTCGAGCAACAGCAGCGGGCGCATCCCCAGAGCCTGATGCAGAAGGTTGTACTGCGCGAAACGCAAGGCGGTGGTGAATGTTTTCGACTGCCCCTGCGATGCGCTGCGGCGCACGGTGAGCCCGTCGACGGTGAATGCTATGTCGTCGCGGTGCGGTCCCGACGCTGTGTGATGCAGCGCCATGTCGCGCGGGCGCATCTGTGCTAAATGTGCCGCCAGCCCTCCTTTATCTGAGTAGTCGGCGGACACATAGTCGATGCGGGCCTCTTCTCCTCCGCCGGAGATGCAGTCGAAATACGGCGTGAAGATGGTCTGTAGTCTGGCGATGTTGTCGCGCCGCTGTGCTGTTATGTAGTTTCCCGCCATTTCGAGCTGTGCCTCAAGGGCTTCATAAAGTCCTGTGTCGGTGCTCCCGTCGCGCAGCAGGCGGTTGCGCTGTTCGAGCGCGCTGTTGTAGCGGACAAGGGCGTTGAAATAGGGCATGTCGCTCTGGGCTATTATCTGGTCGAGGAAGCGTCGGCGTTCGGCTGGTTCGCCGGCGGTGAGCTCCATGTCGGCGGGAGAGAGCAGCACGACGGGGAAGGTGCCCAGATGTTCGGCGAGACGCTGGTACGGCTTGCCTGAGCGACGGAATATCTTGCGCTGACCCGGACGTACGGCGGCGCTTACTTCTTCGTCGAGACCGCGGCGGAAGTAGCGTGCTTTCAGAGTCGCGAATGGCGCGCCGCGCCGCACCAGGAGATTGTCGGAGGCACCTGTGAAGCTGCGGCAGAGGCTCATGAAATAGATGGCGTCGAGCAGGTTGCTCTTACCCATGCCGTTATTGCCGAGAAAGCAGTTGATTTTCGGCGAGAAGTCGAGCGACGCCTCGCCGATATTCTTGAAATCGGTCAGTGCAAGGCTTTTGAGTATCATTTACGGCAGAAAGCTTCGTTGAAGAAAAGAAGCTGGTAGATGATTGCGTTTTTCCAGTATGCGAAAGTGTGCGCACCGGGGCGGGAGGTGTAGTCGTGCGGCACTCCGGCGGCGAGGAGGTCTTCGTGCAGTTTCTTGTTGACGCCGGCGAAAAAGTCGTCCGCTCCGCAGTCGATGCTGAGGTTAAGTTTGCCGTTTTTGAGCTCAGGAACCATGTTGGCGACAGTGTGTTTCTCCCACTGTTCCGGATATTTGTCTTTTTCGCCGAGTCGGTTTTTCATTTTCCAGCTGTCCTTGAAGGGGCGGATGTCGACGCCTCCGCTGATGGCGGCTGCCGAGCCGAAAAGCTCAGGATGGCGTGCGGCGAGCCAGAAGGCGCCGTGACCGCCCATGCTCAGACCTGTGACGGCGCGTTTGCCGCGGTCGGCGGCGGTGTTGTAGTGCGAGTCGATATATGGAATGAGCTCTTTGGTGATGAAGGTTTCCATCTGCATCTGCGGGTCGGCGGGAGCGTCCCAGTACCATGAATCCATTCCGGAAGGCATGACGAGCACCATGCCGTAGAGGTCGGCGTACTTTCCGAGGTCGGGGCGTATCATCGTCCACTGGCGGTGGTCGCCGCCGAAGCCGTTGAGCATATATACCGACGGGCACTTGGCTGTGGCTGCTGCGTCGGGCACGATGACGAGAACGCTGTCCGGTGCGGGAAGGTTCTTGCTTTCAAGGCAGATGGTTTCTGTCCGGTATGCCGATGCCGACATTGCCAAAACAAGAGAGGAAAGAAGAAGCGTGATTTTTTTCATCTTGATATGGTATATGATATTGTGTATGAAATTTTTATTTGCCGCCGTATGCTTTATCCACTAAGCGCAGGGTTTCCACGGTGGTGTCGGTGGTGATGTAGTCGAAACCGTTGTTGATGGATTCTATGATGCCTTTTTCTGTGCCTATCGTCCAGATGTTAGTCGCCATGCCGAGTTTGCGGGCACGGTCGATATAGTCGGGGTTCTGATTCCAGACGTCGTAGCTGTAGTCGAGACCTGTGCATCCGTTTTCGCGAGCCTGCTCAGGTGTCCATTTCTGTCCCCAGAGGAACTGGACGGGACGGTCGGTGAGCTTGGAGAGCTCGCGGCATACGTTCTGCGAGAACGATATGAACACCGTGCGGTCGAGCACGCCGTGTTTCTTGACAAGTTTAAGGCATTTTTTCACGCATTCGTTTTCTTTTTCCGGCGTCTCATGGCATTTTATTTCGAGAACGAGCCCTATTTTCAGCTTTTTAGCCGCTTTGAGAAATTCGTCGAGCGTGGGCACGTTCTCGCCGTTTTCGAGCTTCTGCGCTCTGATGATTTTGGATGGTGTCTTCTGCACGGAATATCCGTTGATGACTCCGTCGTGGTTAAGCACGATCTTGCCGTCAGAAGTCATCCATACGTCGAATTCTGAGGCGTCGGCGCCTATAGAGTCGGCTTTTACAAGTGCCGCGATGGAGTTCTGTGCCGAACCGGGAGTATGCCAGAAGCCTCGGTGAGCGACTACCTTAGGTCGTGCGGCTCCTTCCGGCGGGCATAGCACCGTCTGTTTGCGCAGCTTCATCGCCTGCACGGGTTCGTTGGTGGTGATATAGTCGAATCCGCTTCTGAGAGCATCCACGATGCGTTTTTCGTCGTCGATGGTCCAGATGTTAGTCAGCATTCCGCTGTTACGGCAGTCTTTGAAATATCCGGGATTGCTTTCCCAGGCGACATAGCTGAAATCGCAGCCTGTGCAGCCGAGTTCCTTGGCTTTTTCCGGACTGCATTTCTCGCCCCAGAGATGAGAGATGGGGCGGTCGGTGAACTTAGACAGAGCGTTGCATGTGGTGCTGGAGAAGGAAATATACTGTGTCCGGTCGGAAAGCCCGAATTCATTTATCATGTCGACGCAGGCTTTGGCAACCTGCCACTCGCGGTCGGCGGTGGGGTGCCATTTTATTTCGAGCACGAGGTCGATGTCAAGGTCTTTTGCTACGGTGAGGAACTGCCTCAGTGTGGGCACGTTTTCGCCGTTTTCCAGCTTCTGCGCGCAGATGACCGTCGACGGCGTGTCAGTTACCCTGTAGCCGTTTATGGTTTCGTCGTGGTTAAGCACAAGGACGTCATCGGAAGTCATGTATACATCGAATTCCGAGGCGTCAGCACCTATGGAATCGGCTTTGACGAGCGATGCGATGGAGTTCTGTGCCGAGCCGGGCGTTTTCCAGTAGCCGCGGTGAGCGACAATTTTTGTCGGAGCGGCGCTGAGTGACATAACGCCTGCGAGGACGGTCAGGGCGGATAGCAGTATTTTTTTCATTGTTCAGATATATGATTGTGTTGTTGTTTGTTCTTTGTCAGCTGCGGAATATTACCAGCATCGTGCGGCGTATGGCGGCGAAATTGATTGCGGTGATGATGAGTGTTATGGCTGCGTCAAGTACTATGCACTGCCAGGGAAAGGCAGGGCTGAGCCCCATTTCATGCAGTGACGGCAGCCATAGCGAGCGGGCATAGACGGTCATTGCAAGCACGGCGATGCCGACACCGCCGTTGATGCTGCCGATGAGCCGGCGGTAGTAGCTGCCCGTTTCTCCGGGAGAATAGCCGAGCAGCATGAGGTAGCGGAGCTTCTGGCGGCTTTTCTGGAGCAGCAGATGCAGCGACAGAAGGAGAATGAAGACGGCGAGAACGGTGATGACGACGCCCACGGCGCTGACACCTGTTGTCATAAGTGCGAGGTAGCGTCCGGCGCGGTCGGTCATTTCCTTGTCGCCGGCGGTTTCCCAGCCTCGTTCGGCGAGGTATTTCTGTATAGCGGGGTCACCCGGAGAATTTGTCTCCACGATAAGCCTTGCCGGCAGCGAGGTCTCGCCGGGGGAGAATCTGGCGTTCGCCCAGTCCATGAAACTCTGAGGAACGGCAATGGTGTTGAGGCGTTGCGAGAATCCGGCGATGAAACCGTCCATCACAGTCTCTCCGCCGGGTCCGGAGAGCCGCAGACGGATGGGTAGTGACGAAATCATCTTCTCGCTCAGCTGCGGCAGCCCTTGCGTGGGAGCAAAGCCGAAATTGTAGAGGGCGAGATAATCTTTAGAGATGATGATGGGCACAGGAGAGCTGTAAGGCTGCGACGGGTCGAAGTTCCAGCCTTTAGGTATTATGTCGAAATAGCTGTCGGGGATGGATTCGAAGAAAAGATATGTGCCCATGCCGCGTCCGTTCATATTCACCGATGCCATCACACGGAACTGCGACGATGAGAATTCTCCCACGCGTCTCACCCATGGCTGCGCTTTGAGACCGTCGATTTCTTTTTCTGTAAAGCCGTCGGCTGCTATCGTCATGCCTTCGACCTTTTTAGAAATCACGAGATAATCGCGCGAGAGCAACTTGTCGTCGTCGGTGTCTCCGCCTGGGGCGACGGCAGGGCGCACGTCGCAGTAGAACTGCACGGCGCACAGGATGATTGCAAGACCTACGAAGTTTGCGACAGCGAATCCGGCGATCTGCCATATCGAGATGTTCCGGCGCAGCAGCGTCCACACAGCTGATTTCATAAGGCTATTTCTGTAGGTGAGTCGAGGAGCAGGGGATTGCCCACGCTCGTCGATATTATGCCGGCTCCGAGGCGCGATGCCTCTTCCTGCACGAGCGCCGCCACGAGGCGGTTGTTGCGCTCGTCGAGGTGACTCACAGGTTCGTCGAGCAGCAGGAAATCGAAGGGCTGGCAGAGGGCGCGGACTATCGCAACGCGCTGCTGCTGTCCGACGCTCATGCGTCCGCAAGGATAGTCGGCGCGGTCGGCGATACCGAGGATGCCGAGCATCTCGACGATGCGGGTACGGCTCTGGTAGCCTGTGAGACGGTTCTTGATGTCAATGTTTTCGAGGGCGGTAAGCTCGGGGAACAACCGCAGCTCCTGCGGAAGGAGGGCGATGTGCTGCCGGCGTATCCGGCACCAGTCTGCGATGCCGAAGGTGCGTATGTCCTTGCCGTCGAAGAGGATGCTGCCGTCGTAGTCGCTCCGGTTACCGTAGATGAAGCTCAGAAGCGACGATTTTCCATGACCGCTTTCGGCGGCGATACACACACGGCAGCCGCGCCCGAACGTCAGTTCAGACCTCCAGACCTGCGAACCGCAGGGTTCGCTTGAGCGGAACACCTGCGGTAGCACGTCTGTAAGAGATATTTTGTTCAGTTTATTCAACGCTTTCGGCTGTTACGAGCGTTCTGATGATTCGTTCGATGAGTCCGTTTCCTTTGCCGCCCTTGAATTCGAGTTCGCCGTCGACGGCGTTTGTCGAGTTCATGTAGCCGGACAATGAAAATTCGTAATCTTCAATATGGAAATCGCTCAGGCTAAGGCTCTTGTTGTCGATGGCGACGCCTATGCCGCTGTACCAGTCGCCCCATGCGAAGCTGTCGACTGTAGAATTGTCAAGACCGTCAGTTGCAATCGGACGTGTCGATACGACGAGAGTTCCGTCTTCTGCCTTGAGATAGACGCCGAATTCGCCGAGACTGATGCTGAAGTCGGTGTCGCTGCCTGTTGCCGGAACTCCGAAGCCGGAGGCGAGAGTTTTAAGCTGGCGCAGTGTCGAACTTGCCTTGTCGTCTTTCATTTCTACGAGTATTGTCATCGAGAAATATTTGAGAGGGTTGCGGTTGACGTCGCGGAGGTTCTTGGCAAATTCAAGACCGTTGATCGGACCGGCGGAGAAAGCTACGGTGCCGTCGATTGCCGAGATATAAGGCTCGATAGCGGTAAGAATCATACGCTCCTGAGTACCGGGCATCAGCGAGGAATAAAATTCGAAGAATTTGTCCCATGGTACATCTTTTATGCTCGCTGCGGCTACAAACACTTCGTTTTCGCCGATGAAGCGGAGAGCTTTTTTGCTGATTTTTGTGGGTTTCACACGAAGGTCTTCCGGACCGAGCTCGTACATGTTGAGGGCTTTGCCGTCGCTGTCGAGAACTTCAAGATGTCCTTTGACGGCATCTGTGGAGAGGTCGGCGTAGCCGGCGAATGTGGATTTGAAGTAGGCTTCCGGAAGGTTGAGCGCACGGAGCTGGCGGAATTCGGGGCTGTTGAGAATTTCCTCAGGCATTCTTGCAACGAACGCCGCTGTGTGTCCCGTGAGATTTTTTCCTTTGCTGGAAGATGCGATGCTTTCTTCTTTTGCCTGAGCCAGCATTGCGTCGACGGTGTCGAAGGCGTCGAAGTCTTCATCGTCGTAGTCGCAGGATAGCACTACTGCATAATTGTCGGCGATGACGATGTAGTCGTTGTATTTGGAATAGAGATGGTAGTCGGAGTTTTCGCCGAAGTCTTCATATCCTTTGTCTGTAAGCAGACCTACGAAGGCGTCTTTGTCTTTGAGCCCGAAAAGAATAGCGGGTCTGCCGCTTTCGAAGTTGACGGTTATGACAATCTGGCTGAGATCAACGGCGCCTGCGTTGTCGAGTATGGCAGCGTTTCTCTCCATGTCGTGCGGTGAGACAAATTTCTGAATGTATTCAGGCAGTACGATTTTGTTGCCGTCGGTGGCGATATCGGCACTTTTGAGGATAGCATCTGCGTCTATCACGGCTACTACGTCGGTGCTCGCAGGCACTTTCTCGAGAAGACTGCCGGAAGGACCGGAGCATGCTGCAAGGGTCAGGACAAGCAGTCCGGCAACAGCAACGCTGAATTGTTTCAGGATTTTCATCTGATGAAATGTGTTAAGTGGTTAAAATATCAGCAAATTTAATTCTTTCCCGCGATTCCCGCAAATTTTGTATGACCTATTTATAACGAAAGTGCGTTACTTCACAGTAACGCACCTCCCTCATAACCAAAATTCAAGTATATTGTGAGTCTAACAAAACGTTATCGTTTTCTGTACGAAAAGAAGAAGGCTTTTTTATCTACCTTCTTACACACTGCAAAGTTATAAACAAATTTTGAAAAATTATGTCTTTAAACTTAAAATTAAATATTAATAAAAGTTAAAGCACAAAACTTTTTTGAAATTATTGTTTTTAATCACTTTCAGGCAGCATCGGATGTCGGTAATAGCTTGTCAGACAGGTGTTGAGTCAAGAATGGTCTGGAGGATTGCGACAGCTTCGGAGATGCTGCGGACACCTGAGAATGCGAAACTGCGGCGTCCGTTGCGCTCGCGGATGGCGACATTCTTCGAATGCGATTGCAGATAGGCGAGCATACGCCCGAACATGGGCGACTGGTAATACGCCTTGTTGCTCTCGTCGACAAAATATGTATACATGGTGTCCTGCTTGATAGTCACTTTCTCTATGCCCAGCATACGCGCCAGACGGCGCAGGCGCGGCACCTTGAGCAGCTCGCGTGCGCTGTCGGGTATACGTCCGAAGCGGTCGGTCAGGCGCGCTTCGAAGGCTTTGAGCTCGTCTTCGCGCTCTATGCTGTCGAGTTCCTGGTAGAGGGCTATGCGCTCACTCTCCTGAGGAACGTAGCTATAGGGAATGAGAAGTTCGAGATCACTTTCGATGACGCAGTCGGCGACGAAATCGTCGGCCTGGTCGTGATTTTCGGCAGCAAGTTCAGGGAATTCCTGCGTGCGTAGCTCGGTGACGGCTTCTTTGAGCACTTTCTGGTAGGTTTCATAGCCGAGGTCGGCGATGAATCCCGACTGTTCGGAGCCGAGAAGGTTTCCGGCGCCGCGTATGTCGAGATCCTGCATGGCGATATGTATGCCTGAGCCAAGGTCGGCGAAGCTCTCTATTGCCTGCAGACGTCGGCGTGCGTCGGGAGTCAGAGGTACGCCGGGCGGTACCATGAGATAGCAGAACGCCTTGCGAGAACTTCTGCCGACGCGCCCGCGGAGCTGATGGAGCTCGCTGAGTCCGAAGTACTGAGCGTTGTTGATGATGATTGTGTTGACGTTGGGCATGTCGATGCCGCTTTCGATGATGGTGGTGGCAAGGAGGATGTCGTAGTCGTGCGCGGTGAAGTCGTTGATAGCCTTCTCGAGTTTTTCGGGCGGCATCTGTCCGTGGGCTACGAGTGTGCGGGCGTCGGGAACGACACGACGGATCATCGCTTCAAGATCGTAGAGACCTTCGATGCGCGGGTTGACGAAGAACACCTGTCCGTTGCGGGCAAGCTCGAAGTTGATGGCTTCGGCAACGAGTTCGTCGCTGAGGGAGTCGACGGACGTGATGATGGGGTAGCGGTTCGGCGGGGGTGTGGTGATGGTGGAGAGGTCGCGGGCGCCCATCAGGGAGAACTGGAGCGTTCGCGGAATAGGGGTGGCGCTCATGGTGAGAGTGTCGATGTTCACCTTGAGCTGGCGCAGTTTTTCCTTAACGGCGACGCCGAATTTCTGTTCCTCGTCGATGACGAGCAGCCCGAGGTCTTTGAACTTTACCGCTTTGCCGATGAGTTTGTGTGTGCCGATGATGATGTCGATTTTCCCTTCGGCGAGATCGGCGAGCACCTGCTTCTCGTCTTTGGCTGTCCTGGCGCGCGACAGGTAGTCGACGCGTACGGGGAAATCTTTCAGGCGCTCTCTGAAAGTGTTGTAATGTTGATATGCGAGAACTGTCGTGGGCACGAGCACAGCCACCTGCTTGCCGTCGGTGGCTGCCTTGAAGGCAGCGCGTATGGCGATTTCCGTCTTGCCGAAACCAACATCGCCGCAGATGAGGCGGTCCATCGGGCGCTCGCTTTCCATGTCGGTCTTCACCGCCTGCGTGGCGGTGAGCTGGTCGGGGGTGTCTTCGTAGATGAAGCTGGCTTCCAGCTCGTTCTGGAGGTAGGTGTCGGGAGAGAAGGCAAAGCCTTTCTCATTCTTGCGGGCGGAGTAGAGGCGTATGAGGTCACGCGCGATGTCCTTGAGCTTGTCTTTTGTCTTGCCCTTCATCTTCTCCCACTGTCCGCCGCCTATACGGTTGATTTTAGGAGGAACACCTTCCTTGCCGCGGTACTTGGCAAGCTTGTGGAGTGCGTGGATGGAGACAAGGAGAATGTCGTTGCCCTGATAGACGAGCTTGATGACTTCCTGCATCTTGCCGTTGATGTTTGTCCGCAGCAGACCGGCGAACTGTCCTACGCCGTGGTCGATGTGGACGATATAGTCGCCGGGTTCTATCTGTCCGAGCTCGCGCAACGACAGCGCCAGCTTGCCGGAGCGTGCACGGTCGCTTTTGAGGGTGTACTTGTGGAAACGGTCGAAAATCTGATGGTCGGTGAAGACGCAGATTTTGGTGTCGTGGTCGACGAATCCCTCGTGTATGGTGCATTCGACGCCTTCGAACTCAATATTCTCCTTGCGTTCGGCGAAGATTTCGTGCAGACGCTCGAACTGCTTAGGATTGTCCGAAAGGATGAGTATGCGGTAGCCGTCGCTCTGAAATTTGCGGAACGATTCGCCGATGAGGTCAAAATTCTTGTGGAATATACCCTGTGGCGAGCAGGCGAAGTCCATGGCAGGGTTGCTGCGGCGTGCCTCGTCTGGTTTCTTTGCGGCGGTAAAGCCTATGCGGCGGAACGATTGCAGCCGCCCGGCAAAATGCGACGGATCGACAATGTCGTCGACTGCGTTCTTGTCGCCTTCTTCTGTAAGGAGCGTGAATGCGGATATTCCTGCTTCGGCGATTTCGCGTATGCGTGAGACGGTGAGCTGTTCGTTGCGCAGGGCGATGAGGCTGTCAGGGCTGATATAGTCGAGCAGTGATATTTTTCCGCTGCCCTCTGCCATGTTGGCAGTGATTTCTACGTCGTCGAGCTTGCTCTCGGAGAGCTGTGTCTCAACGTTGAACAGGCGGATAGATTCGATGTCGTCGCCGAAGAAATCGAGACGCACGGGCTGTTCGCGTGAGTAGGAGAATATATCGAATATAGAACCGCGTATGGCGAACTGTCCGGGCTCGTAGACATAGTCGGTTTCGTTGAATCCGTTTTCTATGAGCCAGTGGCGCACCTGAGCCATCTCGACGGGACGGGCGGTGCTCAGCAGAAGAGTGTGGGCGTTGAGCTCTTCTTTCGAGGCGACAGTTTCGGCAAGTGCTTCGGGATATGTGACAAGATAGGAGATGTCGCCAATGGCGAGGCGTTTGAGCGTCTCGGTACGCAGAATCTGATTGGGGGCGTCGGGCTGGCCGTATTTTATATCCCGCCGGTATCCTGACGGAAGGAATGCTACGGCGTCCTCGCCTGCCAGGCGGCAGAGGTCGAAATAGATGTAGCCCGCATCGTCGAGGTTCTCGCCTACGACGATAAGCGGCGAGTCTTCGCGGGGCAGCGCGGTGAGCATCATCGACGCCGACGAGCCTGCCAGTCCGTAGACTTTCGCTCCCGGCTTGCCGCAGAGTGCTTTAAGTGAGCGTCGGCGACCTGCGGTCACTATCAGTTTGCTGAGTTCTCCTGTTTTCATATATACGAATAACAGCGGCGCACTGTCGGCACACCGCTTTTTCAGGCGGCAAAATTACTTTAAAAAGTTAAATTATACAAATATCCGCGGCAGAGATTGCAAAATGCTCTATTTTTGTCGCTCAAAGCAAAGAGTATGGATAAGTTTACTACCGGAGTCATCATTTCGACATACAATAACCCTGCGTGGCTTGAGAAAACGCTGTGGGGCTACAGCCTGCAGACGGTGAAGCCGTGCGAGGTGATTATTGCAGACGACGGTTCTTCCGACGACACGCGGAAGCTGATAGAAAAATTTGCCGCTGATATGTCCATTAAGCATGTCTGGCATGAAGACCTCGGTTTCAGGAAAACAAAAATCCTTAATGAGGCGCTGAAGGTTGCGAAAGCCGAATATCTGATCTTCACAGATCAGGACTGTGTTCCGCGGAACGATTTCGTGGCTGTCCACCGTCGTTTTGCCCGGAGGGGATGTTTTCTTTCGGGCGGATATTTCAAGCTCCCTATGGATCTCAGCCGTGCTATTTCCTACGATGACATCGCCTTCGGCAGAGCTTTTTCGCCTTCGTTTCTGCTGCGTCATGGAGTAAAGCTCAGTTTCAAGATGACGAAGCTGCTCGGCAACAGAGCATTTGCGGCTTTTATGAATACTGTCACTCCGGCACGCGCAAGCTGGAACGGAATGAATTCGTCGGGCTGGCGCAGCGACATTATAGCTGCCAACGGCTTCGACGAGCGCATGCAGTATGGCGGAGAGGACCGTGAGCTCGGCGAACGCCTTGTCAACGCCGGCATAAAACCCATACAGATACGATACGACGCTGTTACTTTGCATCTCGACCACTCCAGACCGTATAAGAACGAGGAGGCTTGGAAAATCAACAATGCCATACGCAAGGAGACAAAGCTCGGGCATATTACGCGGACATCTTATGGCATTCTAAAAGAATCTGTGCAATGATTTCCATAAGCATCAACCCCGCATATAAGTATTTGCGCAGTTTCATAGAATCTGTTCCCGAACGTTTCGGCGAAGGTCGACTCATCTATGGCGGACGAAATGAGATAAGGGTCTTCAATGTCGGTGGCAAAGAGCTGAACGTCAAGCGGTATCGAGTTCCTGCGTTTTTCAATCGTCTGGTCTATTCATTCTTCCGCAAATCCAAAGGCGAAAGGGCTTTCGAATATCCGGCACTGCTTGCCGCAGCCGGAATCGACACCCCGGAAGCGATAGCATATATAGAAGAACGGCTCGGCGGCCTGATTGCCTATTCGTATTTTATCAGTCCGCAGATTTCACAGGGAAAAGACATATATTGGCTCGGCGATGCCGACCCTGCCGGTCTTGCAGACTTTATACATGATTTTGCGCGTTTTGCCGCACGGATGCACGAAGCAGGCGTGCTGCATCTCGATTTTTCGCCGGGAAACATTCTGTGCTACAAAGCAGAAGACGGCAAATGGCATTTTACGGTAATAGATATCAACCGTATGCGTTTCGGCGATGTCGACGCTCGCCGGGGATGCGAAAACTTCGCCCGCCTGTGGGCGCAGCCGGGCTTCTTCCGTGCCCTCGCAAGAGAATATGCCGCGGTGCGCGGCGCCGACCCCGAACAATGTGAGCGCTGGACGATGGAGGCACGCAACCGTTTCTGGCGCCGCTTTTCAAAGCACCATAACGTTTGCTATAATCTTGTTTACTGATATCTGCTACGGCTTCGCAACCGACAGTGGAGTGACCTTGTAGTTCACTGTTCTTCCTGCGAATGGCGTCCAGCCGCACGGACTCTCTACGTCGGCATCAGTGATGATATGCGGCGCGCATTTTTCCACGAGCACAAGATCGGCAGGGCTGCCAGGGACAATTTCGTGCTCTGAACCTATGCCGAATATCGACCTCGGTCCGTTCGTCATGCGCTCGACGATGATGTCGAGCGGCAGGTAATTGAGCATCATCGGAACGGCAAACTGAACCGACGGCGCACCCGAAGCTGCCGTCAGCGCTCCGCCCTGTTTTTCTGCCAGCAGATGAGGCGCATGGTCGGTGCCGATGGTGTCGATGGCGCCGGAGACGACGGCTTCGCGGAGGGCTGCAGCGTCGTCAGGAGTCTTTATGGCGGGGTTTATCTTATGTAGCGAACTGCGGTTTGCCTCATCGGCAAGGTATGGATCGAGGTACATGGGAGTTGTCTCGGCTGTAATCTGCTTGTCGGCGGTATTGCCAGCGCTGAAAAAACGGCGCACTTCCTCGGCTGTCGTCACATGTGCCACGTGCAGATGCGCACCGGAACGCATTGCGAGTTCTATTGCATGGTCGGTGGCGCGCACGCATGCTTCAGCACAGCGTATGCGGTGATGCTCGCTCACCGGTACAGCTTCTTTGCTGCCGTAGCGCGCTATGGCAGCGGCGGCGTTGCGGTCTATGATGGCGTTGTCTTCTGCGTGGACCATCACCGGCAAGCCGACCGAAGCGCAGTAGCGCATTATTTCCAGCATTTCTGTATCGTCGGGGCATCCCATGGCGCCTGTGCTTGTTCCGAGGAAAACCTTAACCCCTGGTATTTCGTCGGGAGATATTTTTTCAAGCTCGCGCAATGCACCGGGCACTATGCCGAAGAAAGCATTGTAGTGCACTGCCGATGTGGCGCGTCCCAGAGCCAGTTTCTCGCGCAAGGCTGCCGCTGTTGTTGTCGCAGGCTTGGTGTTGGGCATGTCGCACACTGTCGTTATGCCGCCGAGCAGAGCCGCGCGGCTCTCGCTGGCTATTGTAGCCTTGTGGGTCAGCCCCGGTTCGCGGAAGTGGACATGCGTGTCGGTCAGTCCGGGGACGACGTCGGCGCCTCCGGCATCGATTGTTTCTTCTGCCTGCGATGCGTAAGGCAGCGGCGCTTCGCCGGTGCCTGTGGCGACGACACTCGACCTGTCATAGGCAAGCCATGAGCCAGTTTTTCCATTTATACGTGCGTTGACAACAAGCTTCATTTTTTAGAGTAATCGGGGTATTTTTTGAAGAGACTGTTCCATTTAAGACGTATGACGCCGAACATCGCCTCGCTGAATATGCCGGAACTCATCTTGCTTGTGCCCAAGACGCGGTTGACGAAGATTATGGGCACTTCGACGACCTTGAATCCGTATTTGAACGAGGTGAATTTCATCTCTATCTGGAAGGCATAGCCTTTGAAGTGGATTTTGTCGAGTTCGAGGGCTTCGAGGACGCGACGCCGGTAGCACACGAATCCTGCGGTGGTGTCGTGCACGGGGATGCCTGTTATCATCCGCACATATTTGGATGCGAAATACGACATCAGCACGCGCCCCATGGGCCAGTTCACAACGTTGACTCCCGACACATAGCGTGAGCCGACCACCACGTCGGCTTTCTGGTCGATAGCTGCCTGACGAAGTTTCTCAAGGTCGAGAGGATTGTGTGAGAAATCGGCATCCATTTCGCAGATGAACTCATATCCCCTTCGGAGGCACTCCTTGAAACCTGTGATATAAGCAGTTCCGAGCCCGAGCTTTCCGCTCCGCTCAATGATGTCGACACGTCCAGGATTCTCCTTGATTTTCTCTTTGACAATGGCGGCTGTGCCGTCGGGTGAGTTGTCGTCGACAACAATGATGTCGAAGGGCGTTTCAAGCGCAAGAACCGCATCGATAATCGCTGCGGCGTTCTCGCGTTCGTTATACATCGGTATTATCACCACGGCGTCGGCGCGCCGCTCTGTTTCGTTGCTCATGTGCAAAGTCTTTAGACCGCAAAATTACTCAAAAGACACGACATTTTCCATTTCCGCCCTGCTTTTTACGATTGTTTAAATCGTATAAATTCCGTGAGGGACAAATCTTTTTGTGCGAATTATACCGTGAGGGACAAATCTTTTGAGGTGTGTTGTGAAAATTATGTTGCTAAACATAATTTTTGAACATGTTTTGCGTTGGAGGTGTTATAGTATATAAAACAGGTCGTGCGACATTGTTGCCGGTCTGCCTAAGTTTCACTAATGTTATTGCACTATGCGTAATTTACTGAAAACAATAGCCCGATGGTATCGCGAAGCGTCCAGAGAGCTTTACCTGAGAGATTTCTGATAAAGCGATTCACTAACAGCGGAAGCCACTCCAGCAGGAGCAGCTTCCATTTTTTTTGTACCCAAATCGCTATTTCAGCTTTTCGTTGATGAAGGCGAGAAGCTGTTCGGCATGCGTCTTGGTGTTGATTTCCTTGCCTTTGAAGATGGCACGGACTATTCCGTCGCCGTCGACAAGGAGTGTGGTGCGGATGATTCCCACTGACGTCTTGCCGTACATTTTCTTTTCTCCCCAAGCCCCGAGCTCCTGCAGAAGCGTGGTGTCGGTATCGGCGATGAGCGGAAATGAAAGTCCGTATTTTTCAGCGAATTTTGCCTGTGTCTCTTCTTTGTCGCGGCTTACTCCAACGATAGCATATCCCTGCGCTTCAAGTTCATTTTTGTGCGACTCCAACGAGCAGGCTTCTGCCGTGCAGCCCGGCGTGTTGGCTTTGGGATATGTGTAAAGAACGATATTCTTGCCGGCGAAGTCGGCAGCCTTGATTTCGCGACCGTTCTGGTCGCGTCCGAGTATTTCGGGAATTTTGTCTCCGATGTTCATGTCTGTGCGTTTTTTGTGCGTGGCAAAGGTACGATATTTTTTGCGACGGCGAATCCGATAGGTAATTTTATATCGGATAAAAGACTTCATACGGCGATTTTTTTGTAATTTTGACGCCATCATGGAAAAGCTAATGAATTTCATCAAGCGCCCGCAGGTGTGGGGCTTCTTTCTGTCGGTTGCCATTCTGGCAATAGTGTCGCTCGCATTTTTCTATCCTGATAATTTCGAAGGCAACAGCCTCCGCCAGCCCGACATGCAGCAGGGCGCTGCGATAGGGCATGAAGGTGCGGAGTATCAGGCGCAGACAGGCGAGAAAGCACTGTGGACGAATTCCATTTTCGGCGGTATGCCTACTTTCCAGATATCGCCGAGCTATCCGTCGAACAGTCTGTTCGACTGGCTGAACAGTGTCTACGGTCTCGGACTTCCTTCACCGTCAGACCTGCTGTTTATGATGATGTTCGGCTTCCTCATCCTACTTTTCACACTGAAGATGCGCTGGTACCATGCTCTCATCGGTGCTCTGATGTGGGGATTCTCGTCCTATTTCATCATCATCATCGGCGCGGGGCATATCTGGAAATTCGTCACTCTTGCATACGTGCCGCCGACAATAGCCGGTCTGATAATGCTCTATAACCGCCGCTACGTCGCCGGTGCCGCTGTGCTCGCTCTGTTTGCCATGCTCCAGCTCAACGCCAACCACCCCCAGATGAGCTATTATTTCGGCATCGTCATGGCGCTTATCGCTGTCGCATACCTCATTGATGCTCTCAGGAATAAAGACGACCGCAAGAAAGAACTTCTCCGCTGGCTTGCGGCGAGTGGACTCGCTCTCGCATCCGGTGCGCTGGCAGTGGGGGCTAATCTGCCGTCGCTCTACAATACATACGAGTACGCCAAGGAAACGAAACGCGCGCAGTCGGAGCTTACTCCGCTGACTACCGGCAACGAACAGCAGGCGCAGGAACGTCCTACCGGCGGTATGCCCAAAGAGCAGATTGTCGGCTGGAGCTACGGACGCAGCGAGATGTTCTCGCTTCTTGTTCCCAACATCAAAGGCGGCGCAAGCGCACGCCCCGAAGCCGGCGAGATGACGCGCTCGACACTCGCAAAACTCGACGGTGCAGAGAAATTCATGAACACAGCTCCCGCGATAGAGTTGCTGACGCAGTACTTCAACGAATCCGAAGGTACTAACGGACCCGTTTATGTCGGTATAATAGTTTTCGCCCTCTTCCTTGTGGGATGCTTTATTGTCAAAGGACCGCTTAAATGGGCTATGATAGCCGCGACGGTCATTTCCGTTGTTCTTGCCCTGGGGCGCAACGCCGAGGGAATAACGGATTTTATGATTTATAACTTCCCGCTCTACAACAAGTTCCGTGCTGTCGAGAGCATACTGGTAGTCGCAGAGTTCGCTATTCCGTTCCTTGCCGTTCTCGCTTTAGCACAAATAATCGCCAAGGGCAGAGAGGCATGGAAGGAATATAGGACGCCGATCTATATCGGTTTCGGCGTTCCGGCACTCGTCTGCGCACTTGCCGTGATTGCTCCCACGATTTTCGGCGAGCCTGTCAACGACAACGACCGCGCAGTCATCGAGCAGGCTCTCGAACCCTCGATACGCAGCTGGAAGCAGCAGGGAGCAACCGACGCGCAGATTCAGGAGGTGGTCTATCAGTACTCTCTCTCAAACAAAGCCAATCTCGAAGCTGTCAGTGCCCTGCGCCTCAGCATGGTACGTACCGACGGTCTGCGCTCGTTCATGTTCCTTACTTTCGCTTTCGTATTTCTGGCTCTTTATATGGCGGGAAAACTTAAGAAGGGCATTGCCGTCGGTGCTGTCGGAATTTTTGTGCTCATCGACCTCTACGGTGTCGATAAACGCTATGTTTCGCACAGTTCTTTCGGTCCTGCCGACAGCCCGGACGGGAAGATAGTATTCACCCCCGACGCTATCGACAACCTTATACTCCAGGATACTACCGCACACTACCGCGTGTTCGACATTCCCGGCTTCATGGGTCCCGACCGCTCATATTTCCATAAGACCCTCGGCGGCTACCACGCCGCAAAACTCAACCGCTACGACGATCTTATCCAGCGTAAGCTCATGCCTGCTGTACAATACGGTTATTTTGCCGGTGACCCCGAGCTGGACAATCCCGAACTCGGCGAGCTCGGACCGATGCTCAAGACCAGCTATGCGGTAGCCGACATGCTCAACGGACGATATGTCATCACCGGCGATCCGCAGCAGCCTCTTGTGCTGAACGACAGCGCGCAGGGCAATGCGTGGTTCGTCGACAAAATCAAATGGGTAGACAATGCCGATGAGGAGATGGCGGCACTCGACGTCCGCATGCTCGACCTCAGGCATGAGGCAGTAGCCGACCGGCGCTTTGCTGACGTGCTCCCCGCCGAAGCACCGTCGCTCGCTCCCGGCGACACCATCTTCCTGACGTCATATACTCCCAACCGCCTCACATATCATGCCAGCACGACTGCCGGCGGTGTCGGTGTTTTCTCCGAAGTATATTTCCCGTGGGGATGGAAAGCTGATGTCGACGGCAAGCCCGTTTCTCTTGCGCGCGTCAATTATGTCCTTCGCGCAATGGCAATTCCTGCCGGCAGCCACACCGTCACGATGACCTTCGACCCCGATTCGCTTCATACGACGTCAGCCGCGGCGTATGCCTGTGTGACGCTTATATATCTGCTTCTGCTCGGGGGCGTTTTTACAGAGTTGCGCCGATGCCGTCTTTTCTGAACATATCCCGTGCCTATAAGCGCTGGCGTCACGGGCGCGGATTCGGCGTCCACTCGCCGTTCGCCTTCCGCTTCATAACGGAGGTGCTCAATCTGCCCGGATACTACACATATTACGCATGCGCGGGAATTGCCGATGCTAAGCTGCGCACGCTTTTCCGTATTGCAGTTTCGCTGCGGGCGAGCAAAGTGGCGTTCATAGGCTGCAAATCCGGAGATGTCCGGGCTACGGTGCTTCGGGCGGTGCCGCAAGCGGTGCTTGCGCGCGTCAACGAAGCTGATTTTATTGTGTTCGACGCCGCTCAGACGCCCAAGCTTGAAGCCGATGCTATTCCTCCGTCGGCAAATGTTGTCATTTTCAACTATAAGCGCTGGAAAGCTATGGGTGTCTATGCCGCCGGGCTTCCATCGGGAATGATTTTCCGCAACGCCGGCGACATAGCTGTTGTCGCTGCATTGCCACACCTGCCGAGGCAGGATTTCGACGTAAAATTCTGACATCTCACTCAAAAAAACAGCCGGGCGCGCATCATCATCGACGCACGCCCGGCACAGGGTTATAGACAAGTTTATTTCTTCACAATCTTGACGGCTGCATGACAGTTGGTTGCTACAACGTATACACCGGCAGGAAGAGCTGCCAGATCAACTGTAGCAACGCCGTCGGCAGCTGTAGCTGCGGCTGCTTTGACGCCGTTGAGGGCATATACCTCGACAACGCTGAGTTCCGGAGATGCCACTGTCAGAACATCGCCTGCAAGCTGGAAGCTGAAAGTATTGTCTTCGGCGCCGATGCCGTCAACTCCTGTGGTGGTGTCGATGCCGAAATCATAGCTCTCTACGGCGGAGAATTCGTAGGTGCTGGTGACTGCCGATGAGGTGATCAGCAGATTTCCGTCGCTGAATGTCACGACGGGCTTCTCGGCGAGCAAATACTTATCTGTTGTGCCGTCGGTAAGGTGGAGCTGGAGGACTGTCAGAGCCTCCTGCGCCGCTGCCGTGAATGAACCTGCGATGGCAACAAGTGCCATACAGAATGTTATGATGTATTTTTTCATTTTTTCGCTGTTTATTTTTGATTAGCTAAATATCTCATAAAACCACTTTGAAACGTTTTGTCGCCGAAGCGCTTTCAACACTGACAACGACCACGCCTTTGCCCCATGCAGAAACGTCGCATGTCGTCACCGTCTCTGTGAGTGCGAACGTCCCGAGAAGAACTCCTGACGTTGAAAAAACTCGTGCCATGCCGCCATCCGGAGCTACTACAGTGAGATTTCCCGAGCCGTCGGTCCATACCTTTGCCGCATTGTCTCCTGAAGCGCCGGGAAGTGCGACACCTGCTTTGTCGACAGCCATGCGGACACATTCGAACGAGTTTAGGAAACCGTTGCCGTAGTAGTTGTTAGGCAGCAGACCCATATACGGTGCTGTCTTAGCTGTCGTAACGAGGATTTTCTTCACATCGTCGGGCGTCAGATCAGGATTTGCCTGAAGCATCAGGGCTACGGTGCCGGCGACGAAAGGCGCCGACATTGACGTTCCCATCTGATAGGAATAGTAGTAGCGCGAACCGTCGCTGTCGCGGGTTGCAGAACATGTGTAGAGCGACAGGTCCTGTCCCATGCTGTTGAAAGCATGTTTGTTGATGGCGGAAACGACAGGGAAGCCGGGAGCGAGAATGTCGGGAACGATTCTGCCGTCGGCAGTGGGTCCGCAGCTGGAGAAAAACGAACGTTCGTTCTGCTTATAGGGCAGGTCGGTGTTCTCCATTCTCGAAACCGCACCGTCGATCCACGTAATCGTACTGCGGGCATCGTATGAGCCGACAGATATGATATTCTTCGCGGTGCCTCCGATTTCTCCGGCAGTACCTTCGGTGGTGCCGTCGGTCCAGCCGGGCTTGCCGTTGGAAGCGAACTCGTTGCCGCTGTAGTTCCACAAATCGACTGTCTGACCGGGCTCGCCGTCGATGATGATACCGAGGATACGACCGTCGGTAAGGTTGTCCACGGTGCATTCTACCATCACATGAGGCTGACCGTTGATAGGACTTACCTCACCGTCGATTGTGAAATACGCGCTGGCACCTATTGAGGCTATCGTAAAGTAGCTGTCCACGATACCGGCATTCTCAACTGACGTGTCGAAAACGGGACTCTGCGCCACTATCTGCCCTTTGAGCGACTGCGCCACGCAAAGACTCACCTTCATGTTTGTGCCCTCGCAGCCCCAGATGTCGAGGTAGTGGAGCTTGTTGGAGGATTCTTCTGAGAAGACGAGCATGGTTTTCAGCCGTGTGTCGCCTTCCGTGAAGGTCTTTGTGGCGTGCAGACGCGTGTTGCCTTCGTTGCCGACGGCACCCACGATCACACGTCCCGGACCCGTGCTTGAATCTATGTATCTGTCGAGCAGTGATGTTCCGTTGTGCGGTCCCATGTGCTGCCCCAGACTCATGTTTATCACGCAGGGTTTGCCTACGCTGTCGGCATAGTCGAAAATATAGGCTATCGCATCCGCAATGCAGGTGTCATCGTTGTTGAAGCCGACATAGACGAGTTCCGATTCGGGTGCTACGCCATAGTATTTCGACTTCATATCGGAACCGCCGGCAATGCCCATGGTATGAGCGCCATGAAATCCGAAGGGGTCGTCGTAAGTCACGGAGAGGATTTCTTCGGAAGTGGTGTATTCCGTGCCATATCCGAATGCCTCCGGTGCTTTGCCGCGGCTCGATTTCTGGAGCCAGACACGTTTTATGCGCAGCCCTTTACCGTCGCTGTCGCGGAATGCCGTGTGTGCGAATTCGACACCGTTGTCTATCACTCCGAGCACTATGCCTTCGCCTTTGTAGGGTATCGGCAGACGGTTGCCTTCGTTAGCGTGGATGTCGTCGATACCGCACACCTTACGTCCGTAGTCGTTGAGAAGCTTCACCTCGTTGCCGAGAGCTATGTAGCGTATGCCTTCTGTCGAGGCTGCTTCGCGAAGAACGGACAAGGGGATAGATGCGGTTGCGAAATGTCCGTAGTCAGCACGGATGGAGGCTCCGAGCTCTTCCAGACGCTTGAGAGCGTTCTTGTCGTCGGCGAGCACATACGCACCGACTACCGTATCGGCAGCCGCCACGCGGTGCTGGCTGTTCAATGCATCGCGTTTGCTCAGTAATATCTCGGCATTGGGTGCGAGACTCCGGGCACCGGCGCTGAGTGTAAGAACGCCGGCACAAAGTGTCAGGAGATATTTGGCAAATCGCTGGTTCATTTTGTGAGGAGACCGGAGTATGTGAAGACTACACGACGGTTGCCGCTTTCTGTGAGATCAGCTTCGATGGTGATGTTGCCGTCGTTGTTGTCGACAATCTTGACTGTCCCGGCTTTAGCTACAGGACGGTATTCGTTGTTGGGACCGGAAACCTGGATGAATGCGAAGTAGCAGTTGATTGTCTTTGTGCTGGTGGGTACATCAACAGTTTCGCCGACAAGAGTCGGGTCGATCTGGATGTAGAACTTTTTGCCGTAGTCGGCTGCGAGCTCTGCGTTGTCAACGGTGAAGCTGTACTGGCTCAGAGCGCCGCCCTGTGCGGTCTTGTAGCTGACAGCGCTGACGGTGGTGTAGTTTTCCTGAGCGCCGTCGGGGTTGTAGAATGTAATCTCATTCTTGATCTGGGGAGCGACTTCAAGGCCTTCGCAGGCACCTTCGTATTCGATTTTTACGCGTTCGGGAGTGCCGCCGTTTGTGGTGTAGCTGTTGCTGTAGAGGTTGGTGACGTCAGCAGTGAATTTGAGTGTGCCGTCGCCGTTGTCTTCGAGGCAGAAAACACCTTTAAGACCGACGTTGCGGTATTCGTCGTTAGGACCGGATACCTGGATGTTGTCGTAGCGGAAATTGAATCCTGCTTCAGCGCGGGCGGCGAAATTGACAACTTCGCCTACGAGAGAGGGATCGAGCTCAATAGAGATCTTCAGATCCTGCTCATTGGCGAATTCAACTTTCCACCAGCCGTTTTTGATGACTGTTTTCTTCGCACCGGTGATGTCGCCTTGGTTAGTCTGCTCGCCGTCGGCATTGAAATACTTGAAGTAGTTCTCGCCAAGAACGGAAACTGTTTTTGTGTCGAATGATACATTTTCAACATCTTTTACCTTATACTCAACTGTTGTACCGTCAGTGAGTTTGACAGTCATCGTTTCAACGAGTTCTGTCGCTGCCAGAGCGGCTGCGCCGCCTGCTACGGCAATGCATGCCGCAAGAATTGTCTTTTTCATTAAAGAACGACTTTAAATGATTGATTGTTAATAAATAAGATGTAAATATTGGAATACAAATCTGAAATGTCTAATGCTTCTGTGGCGCGTCCTGTCGCAACGGTGCGTCCGTTGAGGTCAACAAGGGTGAAGGGCGCGTCGCCGCCGTTGAGAACGACGAGGGTCTTGCCTTCGACCACTACTTTGATGCCTGATTCACCGACAGCTTCCGATATGCCGCCTGTGCCGAGTTCCTTTTCAAGAGCTTCGCGGTCGTAGAAATACTCAATGGGTTTGTTGTCCCACCGACCTGCCATTATGTAACCGGCATCGTCGATAAGATTGATATCAAATGTATAGTTCACATAATCGTCGGTCGATACTGTGACCGTACCTTCCTCGGCAGGACCGACCATGTCGTAGACGCAGTAGCTGCCGTTCCGGAAATGAGCATAGCGCGTGCCGGTCTGGTCTCCGGAGTTGCCGAAATAGCCTTTGTTGAGGCTCATGGGTTCGTAGGTGCCTCCCGCATTGAGTTCGTAGTCGTTCCAGCGACGTGTTACGACGGTGTAGACGCCTGGTTTGATGACAGCATCGGACGCCGGGCTGAGGAATTCCATGCGCAGCAGGTCGCCGCCATGGTTGATGGCTTCGTCGCGACCGGCGGGAGAGCCAAGGTCGACAACAAATGTGCGGCATCCGCCTTTGAGACCTGTGTGCCATACACGACCTTTGTCGAGCTTGCTGAAATCCATCTCGACATCGTCGGTGAGGTCGGAGACTGCGGACTTGAACGTGGCATTATCTGTGTTAAGTGCGACACTTCCGCGGAATGTGGCTTTCACGGAGTAGCCCATATCGGTGGTGGCATCGAGAGTTCCGCTTGCAATACCGTTGTCATCTACTTCCAGGACGAACGTACCGCTCTTCAGGTAGCCGTAGACAAATGTGTCGTTGCTTCTGATTCGGATGAACGATCCGAAAGGAAGGCTGATGGTTTCATTACCTACCGGATAGTTGATTTCGCGGCACGGATACCATGTGTCACGCGCAAGCGTGAGAGCGGCGGTGTATGTGCCGGGAATGACGCGGTAGTCTGCCGGTTTGGCAATGCGTTTGTGAGCTATCATCATGGCGAGGTTGACACCGTCGCCGGTGAGACCGCCGTTCGAATCATATTCGCCCTGATACAGGTTGAGATATGTCACGCCCTGATTGGAAAGGTCGGAGACACCCTGATAGAATGCGATGCCACCGCCAAGTTCGTACTCTACATCATGTTTCAGCATGGGGAACGATGCCGGTTTCTCGTTGCTGTCGGTCAGAGGAACACGACCTGAGAATACAAAGCGGCAGTCTTCTTTTGAGACAGGATCTTTTGCCTGCACGGTAATGCTGTACAATCCCGACTCGGCAAGTTCTACAACGACAGGCTCGGTTATGCTCTGGCGCGATTGAGCTTTGCCGTCCTGATAGTAAGTTACTTCCGAATAGGCAACGTCGAACTGCAGGGGTGCGTAGGCGTCGCTGTGCTTGCGTGCCGTGTATGTTCCGGGCTGAAGTGCTACGGGGTCTGATGCCACATTATATAAGTCGAGCGTCAGAACATAGCCCGATGAGATTTCCATTGCGGCTGTTTTGTGATTGTAGTACGCCTGTTCGTTGTCGGAAAGAATAATGTAATAATTTGGAATGTCGTAGCCTGAGCGGTCATAAATGCCTATAACCTCGTACGGCAGCGATTTGTCAATTGCGGCTATGGCGGAAAAAGAGATCAGAGCCGTCAATAATGGTAGAATTACCTTTTTCATTTCGGAAAAGGGGGAATGGGTTTAACAATGTTCTGGTATGCCGGTATGTGCCGGACGTGGATATATCGGAATTTCTGGATTCTGTTATCTGAATAGACGTTGCGCGTTTCTGGAATACACAACAATTCGACAACAAAGGTAGTGATTTTCTGCTGAAATGCAAAATAATGGTAAAAAATAACGGAAATTATCCGAAATAACCACGGCTCTTTCATTTAAAAATGCCTTGTTTTCCCGAAAAGCCAGTTATTTTATA
>USMC01000015.1 GCA_900555715.1 uncultured Porphyromonadaceae bacterium
GGTCGTTTTGCAGGGCGGATGTCATGCGGTCTCTATCCGCGTGGACCTGACAGGCTGGACATGGGCTTGCAGCGTGGCCGAGACGGAGCGTGGCCTCCCGGACACATCCCCGGCACGGTCGGATGCAAGCCGATGTCCAGCCACGTTTGCCAATGCCGATAAAAATCACTATCTTTGCAGCGTCTAAACGTGTCTTTTTCGCACTGAAAAAGCAGATGCGATTTCAAGGTTGAGATTGGCAGTAACCCAAAATCAGACCTTGTGAGGGCAAAAAGAGGCAATTAAAAATCAAAAACAGATGTTAAAAATAACGAAACCAAATTCCTCCATTTGCGGCAACCTTCTCAGTCAGTACGAATTAAGTACAATCACGTTGCATAGATGCGCTAAAATTCAGCAAGTTATGTTATATATTGCAAATTATCAGTAAATTTGCACTCTAACCAACAAAGATATGCCTCTGACTAAAGAAGAAATACGGTCGCTTTTGAGCGATATTGAGAATGAGCGCGTAGAGCGCACATTATCCACTGACAACACCAAGAAGATGTCGGAGGCAATCTGCGCGTTTGCCAACGATATCCGCAACACGAAGAAGCCTGGCTATTTCATGATTGGCGCCGATGATGACGGAAATCTCAATGGGCAGACATTCACCGACGAACAGTTGCGTTCATACGCGGGACTTCGCAATTCCGGAACAATACTTCCACCGCCCGCTATGATGGTATATAAGGAGTCTTTTCCCGAAGGAGAGGTCGCCATAATCGAAGTTCAGCCAAGTGAGGATACTCCTGTCAGGTATAAGGGCGTGATTTGGATTAGAATAGGCGCAAGAAAAGCTGAGGCAAACACGGAGGAAGAGCGAATATTGACCGAGAAAGGACAGATACATAGTTCTTCTTT
This sequence comes from uncultured Porphyromonadaceae bacterium, assembly GCA_900555715.1. Classification (GTDB taxonomy): domain Bacteria; phylum Bacteroidota; class Bacteroidia; order Bacteroidales; family Muribaculaceae; genus CAG-873. Next base: position 907 of record USMC01000015.1, read on the forward strand.
CGATGGTCGCCCATGCCGTGAGGCCTCGATTGATGACATTGACGTGGAACTGTTCAAGAAAGAGTATCTTCCAAAAGCCGTTTCGCCCGCAACTTTAGCTAAGGATAAGCGCACGCCAGTTCAGCAGATGGCATCGTTACGTCTTTTCGATACACGGTTTAATTGCCCTACCTATGCAGGAATCCTATTGTTGGGCAATAATCCTCAATATTTTATTCCGGGAGCATATATCCAATATGTGAAGTTCGCCGGGACTACTCGCGCAACAAAAGTCCTGAAAGAAAATCGTTTCAAAGGCAATCTCATTTCGATGCTGAAGGAACTAGAATATTTCATCAAATATTCAATAGAGAACAAGCGGCCGGAGTTTGTCAGTGTATTGCGCGAGGAGACTCGAATCAACTATCCGTGGGAGGCAATACGTGAGCTTGCCATGAATGCCGTTATGCACCGTGCGTATAATGGGAATAATTCTCCGATTAAGTTTTACGAATACAGCGACCGCATCGAGATAGACAATCCCGGCAATCTCTACGGGAAAGTCAATTTGGAAAACTTCCCCAACGAGACAGACTACCGCAACCCCAACATCGCTGAAATCATGCTCAATCTCGGTTATGTAAACCGTTTTGGCAGCGGTGTAAATACAGTCTCAACGCTCCTCGAAGAAAACAAGAGTAATCCTGCTGAATTCTTGCTTGGCGACTACACGACATTCAAGGTGGTTGTTCAGAATGCCGATGTCATAGAAAATGGCGCCAATGTCATAGAAAAAACGCCTCATGTCTTAGTAAATGTTTCAGAAGATGTCACTAACAATGACACCAATGGAACGATGCGGAACGATAAACGGAACGATGGAACGATAGGCGGAACGATGCGGAACGATGCGGAACGATATGAAGATATAGAAAATTTGATACTGGATAAAATGCGAGTCGACAAGAGAGTTAGCGTAAAACAGTTGTCGAAGTTATTTGGCAAATCAAAGACTTCAATGTTCCGAATTATTGATAAACTTAAAGCAGATGGTAAAATCCGCCGATTAGGTTCTGAGAAATCCGGAACATGGGAGGTCATTGAATAAAATTATAAAATCATTTGTATGGAAGATTCCGTACTCTCAAAAGAATTGATAGAGGCGTTTCGTCCCATCGTGGAGATGAACAATGTCCGCTTCCGTCAAGTCAAAACTATGCTTGCCGGATTTATCGCTACGCAGGAAAGAGATCTGAACTATATGGATGAATATATGGATGTTCTTTTCGACTTTATGGATCCAGAATCCGATACTGAGATGCTTATGCGTCAGTATTATGACTATATTGCGACCTTCAATGCTGAGGAAGCAAGACGGCGAATAGACAGTTTGGAAAATGACATGGGCTACATGACAAAAATTGTATATGCCGCAGGATTGGTGGCTCAAAAGTTGCATAAAGGACAGGTAGACAAAGGGGGCCGCAATTATTTTGAATCTCACCTCCTAAAAGTTGTCGATGCCGGTTTTGATTGGAAAGAAAAGGTAGTAGGCTTTCTGCATGATGCTTCCGAGGACTGCGATGTAACAGTAGATGTATAATCCGCAAAACGAAACGTGCGACGCGCTCAGAACGAAACGTGCCAAAATTAAAACGAAACGATTCTCCTTCTCAAAACGAAGCGTATCTTTAATGCGTTTTCCGAGACACCCTATTTTTCAAAAAATTTTCGACCCGGCTTCGCCGGGGGGTGGGGTTGCCCCGGCTCAGTATTTGAATGGCCTCCGAACACTGTCCGAAGGCCATTCTTTTTTTCGCTTTTTTCGCTTTGGGTCGCTGCGCGACCGCTTTATCGCTTTCCGCTCACGCAGCCTCGCTCAACGCTTTGTACGCGGTCACGCTCTGCGCTTTGACGAGTTTGCCGCGGAAGGCCAAACGCGAGCCGACACTCGCGTCCGCATACGTCGCATCGTAACTCGCATTCGCGTACGACACGCCGCCATACGCGTACGCGTAGTAGCTGCCGCGATAGACCACACGGCCTATAGCACTGCTGAAATAGTACATGTCGGTGTAATATGTTGAGGAACTGCCGTTGAAACTGCCTACCGGGGTCATATCCATGAAAAGTCCGTGCGCAACACCTGTTATCCAGTTGCCGGACACTACTGAACCTTTAACATAACGTATTGAACCATCAGGCATCCAAATGCGCCACTTGCCTACATTTGCAGAATCATTGGGGAGGTCCACCCCGTCCATCATCTCATATTTGTGACCGTAGATATTGACATAGCCCAGACAGCAGATATTGTTGACCTGTGTCGCCGTCTTTGCACCAAAGGAGTCCGTATCAATGAACCACGCGTGTTGATGCACAAGGTTATCAACCATCGCATTGGTGACGTTGGGGTTGATGGCCTTGGCATATTCATAGCCCACACTGTCGGTCATGCCTCTGAGCATAGTGTCTGCGCCTATATTTCGGGCATTGGTATGGGAACCGGCTCCGCACTGCTCCTGCATGTCTCTGCGCCCGTAGAAAGCGTATGCGAGGTTGGCGATGCGGGAATGCATCATCGCGTCAATCTGCTGCATACCGCGCTGCTGGCTGTAGTAGTGGAAATCTGTCCATGCCATGCTTCCTACGGATGTACCCCCAGTGATGCATGAACGGAATTTTTCTCCTACTATGACTGTCTCAACTACGGCGCAGAGATGTTCCTCGTCATAATACCACTCCGGTTCCATATCCTCTATCTTAGTGGAATTGGACAGCACTACCTTGTCGAACTCTGCCGTATTCAGTATAGAGAAGTTGAGGGTGGCGGCTCCTCCCGGTACATCCTTGATGAGATACATTCCGGCTTCGAACTTGTTGGCGAGTGTCGGCACAACAACGTTCTCCAGCACCTTGCCGGAGGCATCGCAGAATACCGCTCCTACGAGACCTGTGCCGGGAACACTCGGAAATCTCACTCTCTTGTGTTTCGACACATCTATCTGACATACGGAATATGTACTGTCGGTGGAATATGATGACGTGAGGGTGTCCTTGCCTACAATCTTGCGACCAGCAATGACTCCGCCCTTCGCCTTGATGTCATCGAAGGTCAGGATGTCGACCACGGGAGTTGCCGGGCGATGATTCCTGTCATTGGAGCTGTAACATGAGTATGTGACGTTATTGAGGTAGTCGTTGATTCCCTTTTTCCACATCCCCGGCTCATACATCATGAGGTCGCCCTCACTACCGTCGAGTTTGGCAGGAGTGCAGTTGGCTATATCCTCCGCATCGGCGTAATAATTGGAGTTGGCGTCATGAAGGGGATAATAGGTCATCTGCCCGTCCGGATTGTTGATCACCACATCGCTGTTGGCCATGCGGACGGTCTTGGTTGTGGCCTTCCGGGTAACTTTGGCAAGGACTCGATGACGCTTTGCAAATATAGCCGAGAGATGTCCGCTCATAATGTAATCGTTGCCGAACTGATAGCCGGTGCCGTTATCAAGATTGGACACGCTTGCGTCATCCGAGATATTGTCAAGGCGAATCATCGTGTATTCGGGCTGAATGATGTTCAGTTCCGGGAAGTGGGCGCACATCCGCTCATAGCGGCTATGCTCTATATATTTGGTGAGTCTCACTGTGCCGACAAGGGCACAGGTGTCGGTGAAGTTGCCTTCCGCATCCACACCGCGCATCGCCATGAACTTGTTAAGCCACGTACCGTCATCCTCGCGGTCTATGCCGGTGACGCGCAGACGGTCGACATTGGTGCAGCGGTTAAGAAGTGCTTCCCACTCTATCTCGGGACAACTATCGAAAATCAGTGTCCGCACGTTGCCGTAGGATTCGAGCGTCAGTCCGCCAGAGGTCAGCTTCCCAAGGTACTCGAGACGCAATGTCGTCAGGGTACCGGGAAGACGAGCGATGGTAACGGGAGCTCCCTTGGCGAAATTGACGCTCTGTACTTTCGTGCCTCGCGCATCAAGGTCCTCAAGTCGCGTCTGGTTGGTCAGATCAAGGGCCGTGCTCGTGCTGCCGCCGGTCTTGGCCTGTGCCTGGTTGCGCAGGTTAAGTTTGCGGAGTTGTCGGCAGTTGCTGATACTAAGCCACCATCCGGTGGAACCGCTGCCGCTGCTCTGCAGGTTAAGTTCGCGCAGGGCTGTGCATTTGCCGAGGTCCAGACCGTTCTTGAGGTGGTCCGAGGCGCTCGTCATGTCAAGTTTTTTTATGCGGCTTGCGCCGTAGACTCGCAGGGGGTCATTTACCGTATAGGCCCCTGTGATTGCGATTTCAGCTTCGGCTCCGTCGGCCACAAGCCCGGTGTTGGCTATGTTCGGGGAGTTGTTGGTGCCGTAACCGAAGGCGTAAGGCTCGCTTGAGGTGACACGGATTCTGTCGGCGGTATCATCGGCAGCACGGGCCATGTAGAGGTCTATGTTGTCGCTCGTGAAGTTGCTCGTGCCATATATGGCGTCCAGCAGCGCGAAACGGTTCTTGATGAAGTAGGCGCGGTGCGAGGCGTTGCTGCCCTGCAGGGCGTAGATAAAGGGCCAGATCTTGCCGTACATCTCCCTTGTGGCCGGGGCGATGTATTTCAGGTAACCGCTCTTGTTGAAAGCGCGGTCGCTCCAGTTCCCGGACTGCTCGTCGTTGAGCATGGCGAGGACTCTTTCGACTGTCATCACGCTGCGGTAGTTCGCGGCACACCTTCTGATGTCGTCCTGGAGATTCGCAAGGCAAAGGTTCCACAGGACGCTGTCGAAGCCTTCCATGGCGTATTTGCTCGCCTCTGCGTCCCATGTGTCACGCATAGTGGTATAGTCATAGACAAGGAAGCAGTCGTTACGCTTGCCGGCCTGGGTGTCGCCGTCGTAATATGTCAGATACCATATCAGACCGTCCCACGTACGCAGCATCATGTTCTTGACAAACTGATCGACACCGAGTCCGTAGTTGCGATCGATGTAGTAGGTCAGTATGTAGTCTTTGTCAAAATACTGGCTTATCTCGTCTTTGAACTTCTGGCTGACATAGGTAGAGAGGTCACTGGACTTGGCGCCTGAAGGCACACAGGCACGAAGCCATCCATAGAGACGCTTGAGGGCGTCCTGCTGCCGTGGCTGTAGCCCTGACCACTTGATGTCGCCGTCGCTCTGCGCCTTACCGTTGGCATCGATGCCATAGTTGATTTCGGCTCCGGCATCGAAGTCGGCGGCGAACTGCGCGTCGCTGGTAGTCTTGAAAAGACAGATGGGAGAAGTATTATTGAGCATCTCGAGGGTTATGGGACAGTCCGGGGTGTATCCTTCCACTCCTTCCATACCGAACAGCCGTCCGCTCTTGGATTTCTCGTTGTTGAAGTTATACTGTCCATAGTAGGTGTTCTCTCCGTCGATGCTCTCGGCACAGAATATGTCGATAGGCATACCGTCTATGGCAGACCGCACCGTCACGGAAGCGAGGCTGTTGCCTCCCTGCTCGTACTGGTGTCGTTGCGGCGGAGTGAGCAGACCGAGTTCCTTCATGACATCGTTGAACAGTTTGGCCCAGCCGGTATTCAGAGACATGGACGAGTCGGAATAGTCGCTCTTGCAGCAGAACAGGTTCATGGCTATCGCACCGGGACGCATGGAATATCTGTTGCCGTCCTGCACCATCTCCCCGCTCATCGAGAGCAGTTCGGAACCCTTGCTGCAGTAGACGCGGATGTTCTTGCTCGGGTACTTGGTCGACGATGTGCCCTGGATGCGGATGAAGCAGTTGGTCAGTACGAAATCATATTGATGTCCAAGCGCGGAGTAATAATAGACGTCAGCGAGGAAGTCGACCTTCTTGTTGTTGGTCTCGAATACATCGTCGAGCTTGTTTTTCCTTACGATTCGGAGTACGCCCTTGCCTTTGAGCAGCAGTTTGTCCATATCGACTTCCCCGTTCGCGTTGAGAATGTCGTTGATGTCGAAGAGCCGCACCATCTCGTCGAGCGTGTCGGCATCGACAATGCGGTTGTCGAGTTCCTCGTCATCGCTCAACGGACGGTTGTAGATGCGGATGTTCTTTATCTCAACATCGGCCTCCGAGCCTTCGATTGTGATGTCCTGCGGCGTGTCCTGCTGAAAGCTGAAGGCCGAGTCATAGATGTCAGCGCCGGCGCGGTTGCCGTTGATGTAGAGTTCCATCAAGCGACCCTCTGCGGAGGTGCTTATTATGAGGGCGACCTTCTTCCAATCGTCGGAATCGTATTTGGAGGCGAGCTTGATGTCGCGGGTCACCTGCTGACCATCCTCGTTGGTATAAGTGACGGTCTGTCCGGTGCGGAAGCTCGCCTCGGAAGTGGTCACGAGAAGTCCCTTGCCGTTGTTGATGCAGCTTACAACAGGCGCGGACTTATCGGTTACGTTGCTGACGCGCATGGTGAATTCGAGTGTCAGGCCTCGGGACTTGACATCGGAGGCGAAAGGCTTGTAGCCAATGGTGGCCCGGGCTCCGTTAGTGAGCTTGAGCGCTCCGTCTATCCATCCGCTGCTCTCCCAGTCGAAGCCTTCGAATGTCGTTCTGACACCGTTAGACTCCCATTGTGCCGGGTCGGTCTCTCCGTTGCTGCGTCCGGCGGCATCGAGCTTGAGCTGCAGCCCGTAGGTGGCCTCGCTTATGTCGATGCCGCTCTCGGTGACATCGACGGATATGTCATAGCTCGTGCTGCCGGTCTTGAAGGTAAGTGTTGTTTCGCCTTTCTCGGTGAACCGGTTCGAGTAGTTCTGCACTGTCCTCGGTACGGCGGCAGTGCGTTCGCGGTTGCCGTTGCGGTATATCTCGATGATGGCCGGGGTGACGGACGGGTCGTAGGTCACGAAGTCAAAGGAACATTTCTCGTATTGGCCGACGGTGATCTTCGGAATGCGGTGGGCGGTTCCCTCAAGAATGCGTCCGTCCGCATGGGTCGTCTTGATACCGATAAACGATCCGGAAGCCCCTCGCTTGAATATGTCGAAGTATATGCTTTCGCTCTTCAGGGTGAGGCCGTCCACTTCCATAGTGGCCACCATCTGCACGGTGTGGCGTCCCACATTCAAGCCGGACATGGCAAGCGCGAAGTGGTCGTTGACGATACCGCTCCTGGTCACCGAATGAAGGTTGCGTTGCTTGCCGTCGACATACAGTGCGACAGCCTTTGTGCCGGTGCCGGACACGGTATACGGTATCTCGATGGTTTCGCTGTTGCCGAAACCTCCTGAACTGAGTCCTTGCGATATATTGTATGAGCTCGAAAGCGACAGCGTGAGAGTCCTTACGGAAATATAGGCCTGCTTGCGCTGCTGCTTCCCGGTGTTGGGGTCTGTGGTGGTAGCGACCACATATATGTCATGGGATCCGAGAAGCAGATATTTGGTGATGTCCACCTCATAGCTGCCTTTTGCCACATCCTGTCGCGTTTCGTGGTAGGTCTGCACGGCTCCGCGTTTAACCTGAATGTCGATGGTGGCTTTCTGCCCCGTACTAGTCCCGGCTTCGTCGCCTCCTGTGTTCTGATGGTCATAGGCGAATGTCAGCTTCACGGTGTCGCCGAGTTTAACGGTAGGTTTGTCCACGCTGGCGCCAAGGACAATTTTCGTGGTGGCGGATTCACCGCCTCCGCCTCCTCCGGCAGGAAGTGTGAATTCGGTGATTACGGCGCTTTTGCTTTTCAACTTAACGGTGACGGTTTTGTCGTCATTCTCTATGACTTCGTTGTCGAAAAGTGTCCCGGCTTCAAGCTCGGCGACTTTTCCGGCGATGACTTTGTTCTGGACGGGATTGGTACTTTCTGTGTCAAGGCTCTCGTCGACGCTGATCTGGTCGGTGTTGATATTAACATTCCCCTGTTCGTCAGGAGTTATAATGGTTCCGTTGAGCGTGATTTTCTTGATGACTCCGTCGGCTCCGTATTGTTCCCACGCGCCTTCCGTCAGGAACATGGCGATTGAGGTGCCGGCGAACCGGTAATCCTCCCATTTGCCGGGCGCGGACTCGAAGGTGATGATCATGCCCCGCTTCTGCTCGTCTTCGATGTCGGCATTGGCGAGTGCCGCCACTGCAGTCGCCTTTGTGTAGTAGCCTGTGGTCAGTGGGTGAAGCACAGTGACGTTGTAGTAGCCGCTGCCGTTGCCTTTGCCACTTGCCTCGATGAGCGTCTCTTTCTCGTCGCTCCAAATATATAGTGTCTCGTCACAGAGGAACAGTTTATCTTTTTTAACAGCCCCGATACCATCGTTGTACATAAACATCGATGAACTGTCGCTATTCCATGAGACATAATATTTCCCATTAACAAGATAAGCGAATACCTTATTGACGGCAAGATATACGACCTCGCCTCCGGATAAAGTTGAACTTTGCTGCTCGGTTGTAACGCTGTTGTTTATTATCCGGGAAAACCGTGCGGTCGCTCCATCTCTTGCAACACCGACAGTTCCCTTGTAGTTTGATATCAGCCTCTGAATCGTATCTATGGCATCATTGGCTTTGTCTGCAGCCTCATTTGCCGTTGTCGAGGCGGTATTGGCTGTTGTTGCAGCCTGTTCCGCAGAATCCCGTGCCGTATTGGCTTGAGAGGCTGCGGTGTTTGCGTCATCGGCTGCTGTATTTGCCGCCTTTGCCGCATCTTCAGCCGGCTTGCGTAGCAGCGATATCGGAGCGCTGACAACCTCGGTTCCCTGGATTGCCGGCAATGATACTATTCCGTCAAGACTCGTCACTACTGTCAGTTCATCAACACTCTGCGATTCTGCCTTGAGCGCATTGATGATTTCGTTTTTGTCTGCTTGTGTCAGTGCCATATCTATCGGTTTTCTATTGTTTCATAAACTTGACCATAACCTCCGGCTGTCAATACTTCCCCACAAAGTTTTTTTATAAATGCGGCTTCCTCGGCTGTAATTGAGACTTGACGCGGAGTACTCATAATCTTTTGACTTAAGAAATACGCCCTTAACTTATCCTCTTTGGTTACAGGAACATCATGTCCGTAATTAAAGAGAATCTGTGCTATTGTAGTTGCCATCGAATCCGAAGTTTCTTCCCCGGAGAACGATTTGAAATTTTTGTCGAAATCAACTGTCATAATTTATAAAGTTTGCCATTCACCATTTATCATTTTTTGTAATCCTTCAGAAGACACTTTCAATCCATATTGACCATACCGTATCTCACAACCATTATTACGTGAGAATTGAAAGTACCTGTTTGTCCCCTGTAGGCATAGAAATCCGTCCTTGGCGATAGTCGTACAACTTCCCTCTACATCAGCCGATTGAAATGAAGCCATAATTGCAAGACATTCAAAATTCAGATTTCCAGACCAGTTTTCGTTTAGAGAGGAATCATTGAACGTAGCTATGATGCTCAATCGATATGTTCCTTTTTCTGTAATTCCGAGGTCTATGACATCCTGACCCTGGGAATCTGTGACGCGTGGAAAATCTTTCACTCGTTCCCACGTTCCGTCAGTTTTTTTTCTATGCAGCGACATGTTATAACCGACCCCGCCAGAAGGTGGCGTACCACTGGTCGTTGTTGCCCAGCCACCAAAGCGCTCAGCCCTGACATATCGGGGAGCGGATTCAAGAATAAAGATCACAGATAAAGACAGTGAAGCGTCTTCATCCCAGGTTGAACCGCCGCCCCATTCATCACGACGCTCAGAAATATAGCACCCGGTTTTAACTGCGGTGCCTGAGTATAAATTTCCATCCCATCCTTGAGAGATTGAAGCATCATCTGATGACATATTAAACTCAAGGCATTTTGTCGAGAATGCGGATGATACACTCTGTAATGCACCTACTCCAATCCTAACGCATTCTGCTCCATTACCATCAAGTCCCACAAGGTCATTGTCTCTTACAAGAAGAGAACCGATTTGCCCACTTGTCGCTTTAATGAATCCGGTAAAACTGCTGTTATTTGCAACAATACTGCCGTCTGTCAAAATCTTGAAGTTTTCATTCGCTGTAATGATGCCCTCAAGTTGTATATGTTCAGCCTTTATTTTGACGCCTTCTTGTCCGGCTCCAACAAAACTCCGGAGACTTCCATCACTACCAATAGCATAAAGACCTGACATCAGCGCTGTGGTCAAAATGCCGGATTCTGCAAGTACGTTGCCATCCTTGTCGAAATTCTGCGCCGCCATCTTTATCAGCTTTTCGGACTGCTCAAAGAGTGTACGGTATTTATATGTCAGAGCTTCAACCTTATCCGTTGACATCACAAGCATATACAGATAGATTTCGCCGGTAAACGATAACTTGAAATCCCCGGTTCCGTTCCAAAGGCCATCGCACGAAAATTCCATATAGCCATCGGTCGGGCTCAGTCCTGTTGTACACTCAAAAGAGTTGAAATTCTCGAATCCCGTTTTATCTACATTCTCAAATTCAATATTCAGTAAACCGCCTTTGATGACTTTGTAGAAGAAGCTCAGATAGACCGGGACAGCCTCCTTTTTGCCTTCTCGGTTGGTATCGAATATCGGTTTGCTTCGAAGGTTGGAGTTTTTTTGCAAGATATACTTGTCAACGATACGAACCACCGTGCGACCGTCATCCTTTGCGATGCTTGCGCTGTTGCCCTTCTTGGATAGGAAATTGTTATTTGCCCATATCCATTTATTGCCGACAAGAAAGAAAACCGTCTCATTCGAGGTATCCCATTTTTCCATGCCGGAGGTGAATGCCGGATTATTCAGATAACCTTTGTCTGCCACGAAATCATCACGCACCGCCTCGATCATGCTCTCTATCTTACCCTCGACTATCTCAAACTTGGTCTTTATGTCCTCGCCAGTTGCGAGCAGGAAGGTGCCGCGAAGATATGCGTTGTCGGAGTAGAGACCGTTGCCGTGTGGCTGATTGCCTGCTGGGAACAGATCATCAGTTATGCCGTCAAGATTGCCGAGGCGCGTCCGGAGGCAGCCTGTGAAGTTTTTGGTATGAACGCCGTCAAGGACATCGATACGCGGCTGCCCGTCCTCTGTGGCGGATATAAGTATGAGATTCTGCCGGTTCTTGTCTGTGGTGTTGCCCATCAGCACACATTCATCGCCAGGTTCTGGAAAAGACTGGCGCTCAAATTCCCGTCCGTCAATCCATACGCCGTAGGCATCTGAATTATGCACTTCAACCCAATATTCTTTTCCATTGCTGAAAGTCTTGCAACGAATGAGATCGTTACGCACAAATGTATTTTCCTGCTCAAAGATTAAGTGCACATCTGAACCATCCCATTCAGCTTCTTTGATTTTACCGTTGGCCGCAGACACGCATATCTGCCCGCCGACGCTCCGGATCTTCTCAATCAGCAGCTCAAGAACAGTCATTATCTGGCGCACGGTGAGTTTGTCAACAGTGAGATGCGACAACCCGTCCTCAAGCCAGATACGCCATCCTTCGCCGGTCAGTCCGTCAACAAATTTGGGACTGCTCATCAGCAGTCGCACCACCAGAGACAGCAATTCTGCGTTTCCTTTGCCATCTATGGAACCTCCCTGCGCCCCGGCGATAAAATCACCGGCATCGATACCTTCCTCGAATATGATTTTCTTTTTGGCGCGGTCGGGGCTGTTCTTGCTGATAAACTCCCTTTGACTGCGCCGGGCCGAAAAGAGGTTGTTGTCGGTCGGCACAGTCTTGTCCCATGTGCGTATGATGTCCGGGAGAGCCGTTGACTCTCCGATTGACCGGGCATAACTCTTGGCATCGCTGACGGAATCGGATATGCGCTGCATCGATGTCCTGCTCAGAGCGTCGCCAATCTCGATATCCATCTGCGACGGAAGGTTTACTTTCCGGGTTATTCTGGTAATGCGGCTGTCACGGTATCCGAATTCAGGAAAATATTCCTCGCTCTCGAGGCGCACCCTGCGGCCTATCGAGAGCTCGATGCCATTGTCCTCTATCCATACATGGTCCGTGGATGCCTTGTAAACAGTGAGGTCGAGGTTATGATCTGCATTATATTTGTTTACCGCCGTAAGGAATTCCTCTTCGGCAAGGGCATAATATTCGTCCGGCATCCTGAGATGCCACAGAATATATTTGTCGCCGGCTTTCGGCACGAGAGTTCCACCGGGTAACTGTGTATCATCGTCATACGGCCAGATGGTGATTATCTCGAATTCCCGGGTGTCGCTGTTGTAGTTTACCTCGAAATAATATGTACCGTCTTCCTCGTCGCCGAGTCCGGCAAGCTCGCTTCCTTCCTGGAATGACACACGCTTGACCAGACCGCCGATTTCATAGTCGTTGGGGTTGAACGGCAGACTGTCATCGCGGAAATAGTAAATTGTGAATGGTTTTCCGTCCTCACCGGTCTTGACTTCGCTCCGGACGCTGCTTACCACACCGGTGCGACGCGGATATATGTCCGCGAATGCGTCGGCCTCGTAATGATCCACGCGGCCATATTTGTCGGCATTCATCTCGACATATTTCTGGCCGCCGGGCAACTGTAGCCGGGAATATCCGTATTTCTCGCGGTCTATGTTGCGACTGCTGCCCACGGGGTACAGGCGTGTATAGAAATCCACATTGTCGGCGGTTGTCGGTTCTATGCCGGTCAGCCCTTTGTCATAGCCCATGAAAACCGGCTCGCCATGTTCGCATTTGCAGATGTTGACGGTTTGGCCTTCCACCCACCATTCGGCGCCGACTTTCTCGGCAATCTCCTTGAGAGCCTGGTCGCAGTACTTGCCGAAGTAGTCGATAACGATGTTCTCGGTGCCGTCGACCTGTCCGGCCTTCCAGTCCGTGATGTTGCCCATGCCGTCGTTCATGCAGCGGACTATCATCGCTACATGTTCCCGGGGCGGTGCGGTCAGAGTGAACACCGGCTCTTCCTCGTTGTCAACGGTCTTGATTACGAGCAGACGCTTGATCATGCTCTCCACACCATATAGCTTGATGTCGTAGCTCCACTCTTTCGTGGATTTCTGCTTCGGACGGTATTTCTCGGTGAGCCAGTAGCGCTCACCCTCGAAGTCGGCGTAGTCATCGACCTCAAGGTCTATATGCTCGTAATGGGTGAACGAGAGAGTCAGGACATTGTCGCCCTGTATCTCTGTCGCCTGGGTGGAGCTGTCGTTAGGGGACAGTTCCACTTTCGGGTTCCCGACTTTGTCGTATATCGTTATAAGCATATTTGAACGGCGTTTTAATTCAGTTAGAATGACGGTACAGGCTCGCGGAATTTCACCTTGAAACGGCTTGCCTGGACTCCTTCGTTATGGAGATATGTGAGCGGTTTGTAGCCCGGACAATCGACATAGAACATGCGCATGGTCAGCCCGAGTTCCGGCAAGCGCACCGAAAGCCATCCGTTTTCCCCGGTCTTGAGGAATGTTATGAACGAGCGATATCTTATCAGCCACTCATTCCTGGTTCCTGCAAATATGGCGAAGTGCAGTGTGACATCCCGTTCTTTGTTTTTGACATCGAGTTTCCCGGAATATTTCGTGCCGTCATTTTCCCGAATGTTTACCCCGACATGGCTTTTCACTTTTGATGGCGCCATTATGGATGTGAGATTATCGCGGCCGCCCTTCTTCTCCTCGGTAAGAAAGGCTCCGAATTCAGTCCATATATCCTTGCCGTTTATGATGACAAGACCCTTCAGTGCGGTTGTGTCCATTATTATTTGGTTCTGATGCCGTCTCTGGCGATTTTTATAAGCAGTTCCTTTATCTCTTCGGCAGACGCCGCATTAGATTTCGTATTTTCGGCAATCTGGGCAAGGTATCCCTCGGCAGCACTCATGCGCTCGGCCACATTTTCGACAATGGTGTCGATATTGGCCACATGACCCTGCACCGAAACAAACAGTCCTTCGAGTTTCGTACCCTGGTCCTGGCTCATGGCGTTATAACTGCCGGCCTTTCCGGACTGCGATGTACCTTTGTCATCACTGCCGTAACCGGTAGCTGCAGCGAGTTGGTCGCGGAGCTTCATGGCTTCCTCGACATATCTCATGTACTCTTCAGACAGGGCATTGCGTTCGGCTTCGGTAAGGTCATTGTCTTCCATAGCCTTCCCGAACTTCTTCCACCATTCCTCCAGCTTGTCGGCATACATTTCGCCGATTTTGTTGGAAAGCATGGCACGCATGAAGTATTCGCTGATATTGTCAGCTACATCCTCCGCGCTTGCCTCCATATCCATGAGCTGGTCAATGAAGCTGTCATACATCGAATCGAAGGACATCCCGGTTAATCCTTCGTATAGTTCGTTTGTCAGCTCCTCGAGCTTGCCGGCCTGGGCGATATAGTCGTCAAGTTTTTCGGTCAGTCTCCCACCGTATCCGCCTTTGCCAAAGTCCTGGATCTGTTTCCACATATCGACATTGGCGCGGAGCATCTTCATCTCCTCCGGCGACAGACTCCAGATATTGCCATCCCACGAGCGTCCGATCTGACGGCTCAGGCGCTCAATCTGTTCCTGAGAGAATCCGTCCCAATAGTAATTCCAACTGTGGTGGGCGCCGTGATATCCTGCCTGAGCCTGGGCGATGCCGAGATAATTGGCATTCGTTTCACGCTGATAATTGTATGCGTCCCGGTATGCTGCGACGCTCTTGGTTCCTTTGCTTGCCTTGATTTCATCGGTCAAGTCCTCGATGGCGGTCTGAAGCAATTCATTTCGCTCTGTCAGTTTATCAATGGTCTCCTGGACTTCCTTGGCATTGCTTGAGCTGAACCATGAGGTGAAACCCCCGAATGTAATGGCATCAAATATGCCGGCGATACCGTCGATGAGCGACTGACCTATCTGAATGAACATTTTTCCGTTAAGCAAATTCTTGAGTATGCCGGATATGGCATTGAGCACTGTATCGATCAGACTTGACACCAGGACTCCTATGCCATCTTTGAGGATATCGAGCAGAGAAAGAACTGCCGATATGATCTGGCCGATCAGTCCGCTGTTGCCAAGAGCCTCGGAAACACTTTTCCCGATAGCGGAATTACCAAGCAGTTTTGACATACCTTTTGCAAGGACGCCACCAACGGCATTTGTGACACCGCTGTTGTTAAAGAGCTTATCAAGACTCATCAGACTTTCACCCACGCCCTGCAGACTGCCGGATTTAAGTCCGGCAAGACTGGACACAAGCGTATTGAACATATTATTGACCTGCGTGGTAGATGCCTGTAGGCTATTGGAGGCTTCCTGCACATCTGCGCCGAAGGAGCGCACCCGATCGGATGCTTCGTTCATATTTGTGGTGGCGGTCGCTACTTCCGCCTTAGCAGCAGTAATGGCATCGGCATTGCCACTTTGCTCTGCCTGGGCGAGCTTTCTTTTCGCAGCGGTCAAAGCCTCTGTCGCAAGCCGTTCCTTATCCTGGGCGTCCATGTAATTACGCATGGCCGTCTGATATGCGGTGAGGTCGTTTCCGAGAGTAACGAATATTCCGCTGTCCCATGATGTGTTTGCCTCCTCGAGCTTGGCGATAAGCTCATAGAGGGTCTGCTGATCCTGAAGGTCTGAATTCCGGAATTCCTCAGTCTCGGAAATTGCCCGGAGTTTTGCAATGGTAGGTTCCAGCTGATCGCGGAACATAGTGCCGAAACCACTGAACACACTTCCCCAATCAACAGACTGCTTAATCGCATCTATTTCTATGTTCTGAAGGGCCGCTGCCTTCTCCCTTTCCAGGGACTTCTTTACCCATTCATCGGAGGCTTCGGCTATTTTACGGTCGTATTCTTCCGACATGGCGAGTTTTTTCTGTTGGAATGTACCGTACTCCTTCAGATATTCCTCCATGTGCTGCAGTTCGAGCTGATAGACTTCCTGCATGGCTTTGTCCCGGTTTTCAAGAGCAATGCGTCCGGCTCTGTCTATCTCGGTCTGCTGGGTTTCAGTCAATCCGTCGGCATTAAGACCTGTTGCTCCGGATTCTTTGTTCAGCGCTTTGAAAGATGCCATCTGGGCTTCTATCTCGGCAAGCTCTTTCTCATAATCCAATGCTATCTGTCTACGACGGCGGGCAGCACCGTCTGCCATTTGGTCTATTTCATCTTGCTCATTCTGCCAACGGAGTTTCTGCAACTCCTCCGCTTCCTTGCGAGCGGCCTCAATCCTGTCCTCTTTGGTGGTATTTGTAGTGGAACTTATTGGTGTCGTACCTCCACCTCCGGTCATCTGAGGTATTTTAAGTGCATCAAGTGCTTCTTCAGTCGCACCTATCTCTTTCTGCAAGTCGTTGACACGGCGGTCAGCCTCAGCCGTTGCAGCCTGAATCTCACGGTCTCGCGCCTCAAGAGCCAACCGGTTACTGGCTGCATTGTAGGCACCCGCATCGCTGACTTCGTATGTATATGTCGTCCAGCTGCTCATTGTGGTCCCTCCGCCATTAGCCCTCACATGTTCATGAGGCACAGCACGGACACCTGCCATACCTCTTGCCTGTGCGTCGGCATAGCTCACTTCATCCCCCTGGGATTTTACCGTATATTTCGCATTGCGTCGCGCAAGATCCTGCCTTTCCAACATAGTGGAATAAGCCTCGGTGACAGCCTTATCAAGTGCGGCAGCTTTTGCACGGAGAATGAAAGACTGAACCACATTGCTTGTGTTATTGACAAGAACTTCCTCGGCATCCTTGACGCTGTTAACTGACAGACCCAGTTCTTGAAATGCCTTTTTATTCTCATCAACGAATTTCCGGCGTTTGGCCATATCATCTCCAAGAGCCTTCCACGCACGTTGCAATTTGTTATATGCCGCAATCTGGGAACCGGCGCTTTCGCCGATGGACCGAGCTATGCCTTCATTGATCTCTTTGGTTCGTTCAAGTTGTGCCTGGCGTTCCTCCTCGGCCTTCTTAGCAGCCTCATTCCCTTTCGCGAAGGCATACAAAGCACCGACAACAGTCACAACAGCCATCGCAAGCAGCACGTAAGGGTTTGCCTTTGCCACGGCATTAAAAGCTGCCTGTGCTATTGTGGCTGCCTTGGTGGCAATCACACCACGACCTACCGCCCATGTGCGGATTGTTTCGGCTGTGGCGGCAGCCTTGGTCTGTATGACATTGACGCCTTGCATGAGGGCCGACTGCTTCTGAAGGTTGACCTGCATTGAGGTCAGTGCGTTACTTGCCACAAGTGCCGTCTGGAGCTGTGTCTGCACCTCCATAAGATCGGACTCGCTCAATCCGAGTGCCTGAGCACCGGCAGTCGCAAGACCGAATCCATCAACGACAAGCTGTATGCCTCCGGCCAACTGGTCAAATCCTCTTGAGTCGGATGCGGCGTTTGTTATTGCCTGAGATGTATCGGCGATGGCATCGTTGAGCTCTCCGGCTTTCTCCGTAAGCTCATCAATATGCCGGGCAAGTTCTTTGCCCTGGGCAGATTGTTTCTCCTGTTCTGTCAACGACCGATAAGCCAGTAACAGCGTGGCTATCTCTTCCCGGACACTTCGGAGTTGCTGCCGTAGTGAAGCACCGGCATTGTCAGCCTCAAGTTTGAGCTCACGCTGTTGCTTTGTTAATTCTTCCAGCCCGGCTTTCTCCGCATCAAGTTCTTTTTTGAGAGCGGCAAGCTGGGAGGAGGCTTTTGCGGCAGCTTGCCCGGGAGCCATCTTCTTGACAGATTTTTCAAGGTCCCGGTACTGTTTTTCAAGGTCGCGCACGATACCACGCTGCACAGTCAATGCTCCGGCGACATCCTTAAGCTGACGCTTGGTGTCGTTGGTAAAGTGACTGACGGTCTGACCGGCCTTTTTGAGACCGGGCGTCAGACCGTCCTGAAGGAATATTTCAAGCTCTACGGGCTTCATGTGTCACTGTTTTAAATTGCTTCTGAAGAATCCTTCAACTTCCCGGGCATCATCCTCTGCGGTAGCACCGGCTGTCTTGTTTGACTGTGATGCCTTGTGTCCGCTCTTGTATCGTGGGGCATCACTCAGCATCATGATCAGGGTCTGATAATTTACTTTGTTCAAGATATAGTCCACGCTCCAGCCTGTGGCATCGGCCACCTGCCATATAAATCCAAAGGGGCTATGGGAGGGTTCGTAACCGCTCTTTAACTCCCCTTCGCTGCCCGGCTCAGTCTCAGCTTCATCGGATTCGTCCGTTCGGCTAATCTGATAATAGGTATAAAAGGGTCAGTGCCCATCAGGCTTACGAATTTCTGCGCCGCAGCCAAAATGATATGTTGCTTCACACAGTTCCGGATAAACCATGACACCGGCCGAACAAACAGACGGCGTACCGGTCCCACGCAAATAGTATAGGCTATCATCCGGCAGAGCGCTGCTCCGTGCTTCGCCATGAACCGCATCTGTTCCTCTTTGGTAAATGCCGCCATCTGCTCTGCTGTGACCTCCATTGAAAGATATGTCCGGGCAAACTGGATCTGCCCGGACATATATGGTCTTTTGAGTGTCACACGCAGTTTTACGGGGCGTTTCCTGAAAGGCAGCTTGAATTCCTTGAGCGGAATTGATATGCCTATATTCAGCAGCGCATCGGCAGCCTCGCGCTGTATGGCCCTCTCAAGCGTGATGTCCATACGTTATCATGCGGTTTCGGTTTCCTCGGGGAGCAGCCATCCGGTTTCCTCCTTCCACTCGGTGGGCAGTGAATCGCTGGCGAATACGCCGTAAGGGGGAACCTTGGCGGCTGACGGCATGGCGACCTTCAGCTCGACCTCGATCTTGGCGGTCTCGGTAAGCGTGAGCTTGCCGGCGAGGTCGGAAAGCAGGGTGGCGTTGGGAATGAGGATGGACTGCCCGGACACAAGTTCCAGTTCCCACGGTCCCTCCATGACCATCGCGGCTCGGGGAGCCGTCCAGCCGACGATCTTTTCACCCGACTTATGGAGTTTGCCGCCCAGAAACTGCTCCAGGCTCTCGAAGTTCAACTGGATCATGTCGAACTTGGGCGCAATCTTGCCATTGGACTGTGCTATGACCAGAACCGGAGCACCGGGAACCTGCTCGGCCTCGATTTCGGTAGATTCAGGCTTTGTACCGCCCATGTCGAATGAGTTCTTGGCTATATAGCCGACAGGTTTGCCTTTATATTTGACGGCACCGATGCCGTACATGAAGTCTTTATTCATTTTTGCGTCGTTTTGAGATTTTGATGAAATAAGTTAGAGATATCCCGGCGACAAAGCCCAGGGTAAGTCCTTTGACAAATATCTCCAAGGGGGATTCCCGGGTTTTTGCCTCTTCCTGAACAGTGGCGTGGTAATTTTCCAGGGCGTCACGTGCGTTATGGTAAAGCGCCTCGTAATATTCCACCTGTCGGGCGAGGCTGTCACATGTGCCGGTCACATATATGGTGTCGCCTCGTATTGATACTTCGGCATGGGCCTGTCCGTTCTTGCGATGATAGGTCGCGCCTTGCGGGAGTTTAAGGAGGCTGTCCACGGATATCCTCATCTCCACACGACTCTCCGGCACCGCTTCCGTCTGGACAATCCGCGTAAATGTCTGAATTGTGTCGTGGACCGTCACTATCTGTTGACTCTGCGTTTGCTCGGTCTGCGTCTTTTTGGTGGTCGCGCAGCCGGGCAAGCACAGGACAGCCGTCAGAATGAGGACAACCGGAAGCAGCTTCGACAGCTTTGCGCAGCCGGGCCATTTCTCTCTTGGTAGAGGCCATCTCCCTTTTTGTGGCCTGAAGATCTTCTCTGGTAGCATGAAGTTCGTCTTTTAGCGGTTTCACGATGTTCTCCACCAGAATCCGGGTCGCATTCTCGGTGTTGGTAATATGCACGGTCTCTGCTTCGGCTTTTGCCTTTTCGGCATCGGCGTTGGCCTTGCGTACAGTCGCCCTCATGGTGGCGACAGCCACTATAAGCGCCACGACGCCACCGCCGAGAAGTATGTTGAGGATTTCGCTGAAGGACATCGCTGTGTTTGGTTTGATTGGTTGTTACTGGATTATGCCTATTGACTTGAGCCACTTCTGGACATCGAAACTCGGACAGGCCTTGGCGGCCACCTCGTTGTGACCGATGATGCGGACACCGGGGAACCGCTTGTGGAAATCCTTGACATAGGCTTCCATCGCCTTGAGCTGTCCCGGGGTGCGTGTGTCCTTGGGCGTTTTACCGTCCCTGGCACAGCCACCGGCATAGGCTACATGACGACTCACTGAGTTATAGCCTTTGGCACCATTGGTTATTTCCCACGGGTCAACGTTGGCGTCTTCGTTATTATCAACAAGGCGTTCTACCGTACCATCGAGGTGTATCATATCGGTATAACCGACCCGCTTCCACCCCCGGCCGCCCTTCGACACCGGGGAGGTGTGCCAGCGCCGGATGTCGGCAGCTGTCACCTCGCGCCCCTCAGGTGTCGCGGTGCAGTGGAGTACGAGATACAAGAGCTTGGCCATGATTATTTGCCGGTTTCAGTGGTACCGCCACCCTGAGTGGTGCCTCCCGTTGATGAACCTGTAGATGCCTTGAACTTGGGCGTGGCGCGGAAGTCTGCGACGATGAATTCCTCACCGAAAGCGATGTTGGTGTCGGCCTTCATGAGCAGCTTGAAGAAGTAGAGCTCGCTGGCGTTGGAAACCTTGTCTATCTGAATCACGCTCTCGTCGTTCTGGAGGTTGACGGCGGCGAAGAAGTTGCCGTCGGCATCGGGCGAGCAGAGTGTGGCGACGATAACGCCATCGGGCCAGGCTGCCACGGTCTCGATGGTGATGCCCTTGTAGCGCTTGCGGTTGACCTCGGTCTCGCTGGCGTTCTTGGACTCGCGCTCTGTCAGCTCGTCATCGTACTTGTCGAAGTCGTCGACGCTCATGACGATACGCAGGTCGGGGTTCGAGCGCATTGCCTTGGGGATGGCGGCGCGGACGGCCTTCAGCTTCTTGGTCATGGTGTCGGCCTTGGATACATCCACCAGGACATAGTCCTTGGCCTTGGCGGCCTGGGTGAGGATGCCGTCCATGAGCTTGGTGTCGTCATTGCCGTCAACATATTCGCCGTTGACATAATGGTCGCCGAGCTCGAACTGCACCTGCTTGCTCAGTGCGTCCAGAAGTGCGTTCTGCGCCTCCGGGGGAAGCTGGGCGAAAACGAGGTTGCCCTTGGGCTGCCACTTGCGCCAGATCTGCTCAAAGGCGCGGGGATTGAAGACGGTGAAAGCCATGAAGTCATGGGGCTCCAGTGTCTGCTCGGACCAGTTGAAATCACCTTTGCTGTCGGTGACCTGCGGGTCCTCCTTGCGCTTCTGGAGCATCTTACCAGTCTTCAGACGGGGGATGCTTGTCTTTTTCTCCACGCCGGGGATAACGTGGATAAGACCTTTCTCCACAAGCTCGTTGCCTGTGGCGGCCACGGTAAGGATTCTCTCAAGTACCTCACCGTTGTAACTGGTGTTGTCTACTCTGATTGCCATTTCGGTATGGTTTTTGATTTGTTATTTTTTGAGTTTGGCGCGGATTTCCTCCATGCGGAGTTCCCACGGGCTCTTCTTGGGGAGGTCATCCCCGGCGGGTTCGGCCTCCAGGGCGGAACTGAGCTTGACGGCCGGCGAGATGGCGTCGAGTGTGGCGTTGAGGTCTTCGATGCCGAGCTTCTTGCCCATGTCGATGAAGTGCTGCTTCTTGTCAGCCGGGATCTTCTTGGCTGCGACGGCAGCATCGACGGCTGTGGTAATCTGTGCGAGCTTGAGCTGTTCGTTCTCTGCACGCATCCTGTCGGATTCCTCCTTGGAACCCCTCAGTTCGGCGAGTTTGGCATTGACTGCCGCCTCGTCTGCCGTTTCCGGCAAGCCCAGTTGCAGGGCAAGTGTCTTGATGTCCATTTGGGGATTGTTGTTTGGTTTATGATTCAGCCTGGGAAGGGGGCAATCGCCACCCTCGCCGAGCGTTATTAACTGTCCGTCCTTATACAGTCTGATGGCGTCGTTGTTGGCTCCTATGTCCACAAGCGACACTTCATGCAGCTGTGACTTTGTTACCGTGGGGAAGCGTTGACCGGCGACTATATGTTCGGGGGCGTCGCTGGTCTCAATGACATTGAAACCTATGCTTACCATTCGGAGCGACCCAAATTCCCACTGCTTCTTGCACTGGCGCGACAGTTCGGTTGCCTCGTCGAATGCGAGTTCACCGGTTATCTCGCCGTTCTCTCTCTTAAGGTCCTTGATCACACCGATGACCTGACCGCGATTGTGCATATACAGGAGTATCGGGTTACGCTCATACTGCTCCATGTCCACGCCCTCGGTAAGGACGCGGTAGCCATAGCTGTTGAGCGTGTCGTTTGTAAGTCTTACTCTGTTGCCCATGTGATGTGCGATAATGATTTCGCTGCAAAATTCAGTGTTAATCGCCTTACATCCAAAAAAGTGTGCAATGGTTGCACACTTGTATGCAATGGTTGCACACTTTTTTTGCTGACACCGTATTTTACGCCACCTTTGCGCAAAATTCAATCGCATATTATCACATTCAGATATGGCTACAAAGCAGGAAAACGAAAAAAAGAAGTCCCTCGCCAGGGCTTTGTTTCTCTCCGGCATGGAGATGACCGAGATTGCCGACAAGGTGGATGTATCCCGCGTCACCATCTCCAAATGGTGCGCCGCTGAGGGATGGAAGGAAGCGCGTGCCGCAAAAAGCATCACGCGCCCGGAGCTTGTCAACAAACTGCTCATGACCATAGACAAACTCATCGAGCAGGTGAATGCCTCCGATGATATTGCGGCGACTGCCGGCTTGGCCGACAAGCTGTCGAAACTGTCGGCCGTCATAGAGAAGCTTGACAAGAAGGCCAATGTCATTGACGCGATCGAGGTCTTCATGGCTTTCTCCCGATGGCTTGAGTACAGGGCGGCTACCGACCCGGAAGTCACGCCGGAACTTATCAAGGCCATCAACAAGTACCAGGACAAGTATATCATCGAGTCCATGGGCTCCAATCAGCTGAAGTGATATGGCATCCGCAGCTGAAATAAAGAAAGCATACGAGGAATGGCGGGACCATTGCAAGCGCGTCAATTCACTGACGCCGGTTACAATGTCGGTCGCCAAGGAGTCAGCCGCCGAGCGTGACAAGCGCATTCGCCGGCTGCTTTCAAATTATGCGGCTTTCTGTGAATATTACTTTCCTCACTACCTGACATTGCGCGACAAGACGACGGGCGAACCGATCAAGGTAATTCACAACGCTCCGTTCCATAATGCCGCTGCCTTGAAGGTGCGCAATACCCCGAACCTTAAAGCTGTCTTCAAATGGCCTCGCGGTCATGCCAAGTCCACCCATTTTGATATCTTCCTTCCTCTGTGGCTGATGTTCCAGCCCAAAAGGCTCATCAGCTTTATGGTTGTAGTGGGCAAAAGTCAGGACAGCGCAAACCGGCTTCTCGCCGACATTCAGGCTGAGCTTGAGTTCAATCAGCGTATCATCGCCGACTTCGGGGAACAGAAGAACCTCGGCGAATGGACCGAGGGTGAGTTCAAGACTCAGGGCGGTTCCAAGTTCCTCGCCGTGGGTCGCGGTCAGTCTCCACGAGGTCTGCGCGACCGTGAGTCGCGTCCCGACTATATCGTGATTGATGACCTTGACGATGACGAGCTTTGCCGCAATGAAAAGCGCGTGAAGGATTTGACCGATTGGGTCAAGGAGGCTCTTTTCGGCGCCCTGGATGTAGGTCGCGGACGCTTTATAATGGTGGGCAACCTTATATCCAAATGCTCCGTCCTGGCCAATATGTGCGCCACACGGGGCGTATATGTGTCGGAGATCAAGGCTGTGGATAAGAACGGCAACCCTGTCTGGAAGGAGAAGTGGACCCGTGAGGAAGCCCAGGCATACGCTGATTTTGTCGGCTACCGTGCCTGGAACAAAGAGATGATGCACAACCCCATCAACGACGGTTCTATCTTCCGCCATGAATGGATACGCTACAAGCGTCTGCCAAAACTGGAGAAGTACGACATGCTCGTATGCTATACCGACCCCTCCTTTAAATCGACCACCGCCAACGACTACAAGGCATGCCGCCTGTGGGGCAAAATCGGAACCGAGCTGCATCTTATAGACTGCTATGTACGCCAGGACACGGTGTCCGGCATGGTGCGGTGGCTTTATGACCTCTATGAACGGACCCGCGACCGTGTGTCCATCTCATTCTTCATGGAGGCGAATTTCATGCAGGATATCATTTTAGACGAGTTTGCCGCCGAAGGAAACATCAGGGGCTATCAGCTTCCGATTCTTCCGGACAAACGCAGCAAGCCGGAGAAGATCCAGCGCATAGAGGCGGTTTCGCCTCTATGGGAGCGTGGTTTTGTATTCTACAACGAGGCACTCAAGGATTCTCCCGACATGCAGGTCGGCATTGAACAGACACTCGCTCTCGAGCGCGGTTCCCGCGTCCATGACGATGCTCCCGATGCCGACGAGGGTGCTATATGGTTCCTGCAGCGCAATACCCGACAGGAGATTTTCAAACCGGTGGCGATTCCGCGTCGCTCCCCTAAAAATATGTGGTGATTATGTTTATCGACAATGAGGATTACCGGGTTGTCATCGGCGAGGCTGCCCTGAAAGTGATATCGCAGTCTTCGCCGGAGAATATTGCCAATGCCGAGGCTGAGGCGATGGAAGAGATTGCCGGCTACCTGCGCCCGGTATATGATACCGATGCCGTTTTCTCGGCTTCAGGCAATGACCGGAACCGGCTTATAGTCATGTACACCGCAGACATCGTCCTTTACCATCTGACCGCCTCACAGCCTCAGAAGATGGGCAGTGAGATTCGCAAGGAACGCTACGACCGGGCAATCAAATGGCTTGAGGGTGTACAGGCCGGCAAGATTGTCCCGGACTTGCCTCTCAAGGTATTGGAAGACGGCACTCCCAGCTTTGGTACATCATTTCACTCTTCACCCAAACTTAGACACGATTGGTAGGATATGAGCAGAAAATCCAGACAACGCAGGGCTGAACAGGAAAGCCGTGCCAAGGCAGCCAAGCAGACCTCCATCATCATGGAGCTGCACCGCTACGCCGAATTTTTTACAAAGAACGATATCGAGGACTGGCGCCGGGCATGGCAAAGCGCCATTGATCCGCGCCATCCGAACCGGCAGAAGCTCTACGACATTTACCGGGACGCCATGACCGACTCGCATCTTTCCGGATGCATACAGCAGCGCGTGGGGTTCGTCATGTCACGCTCTTTCAAACTCGTCAACGAGAATGGCGACCAGGACGAGTCAGCGGAGCATCTGTTTGACCAGTCCTGGTTCAAGGATCTGTGCCGGCTGTGCCTTGAGTCTATTTGGTACGGCCATTCGCTGATTGAACTTGGCGATGTGATTACCGACGGTGACGGCCATCCGGCATTCTCCGGCGTTACTCTTATCCCCCGCAAGCACGTGGTTCCGGAGAAGGGCCGAGTTGTGTCCCGTGTCGGCATGAATTGGGAAACGGGTATAGAGTTCCGTGAGCGTCCTTGGAAGGACTGGCTGATTGAAGCAGGGCGTCCCGATGACCTCGGACTGTTGCTGAAGGCTGCGCTACACACCATCCCGAAGAAGCACGCTATGTCGTTCTGGGACTGCTTCGCCGAGATTTTCGGCATGCCCTGGCGTATCGCGCGCACATCGACACGCGACCCCAAGGAGTTCAAGCGACTGGAGGATATGATCTACAACGGGGGCGCCAGTCAAGGTATGGTGTCCGGCATGGAAACGGAAATTCAGTTTGTGGAGTCGGGCAAAGGCGATGCCTTTAATGTCTATGACAAGCGCATTGATCGCTCAAATTCCGAACTTTCCAAACTGGTGATAGGTCAGACCATGACCATTGAGGACGGTTCCTCGCTGTCACAGTCACAGACCCACCTGCAGGTATTCATGAACCTTGTGGAGTCCGACCGCGACATGCTCCGCGACATAGTCAACAACCAGCTTATTCCTCTCATGGTTCTGCACGGGTTCCCGGTCAAAGGTCTGCGTTTTGAATGGGACGATGCCGTGGACTATACACCGGAACAGCAAGTCGCTTATGAAACCATGATCGCCGACCGATACGAAGTGGAGCCGTCTTACTTCGCAGACAAATACGGCATGCCCGTTGGCGAACGACGCAATCCCATCGCTGTGCCCGAACCCGATGACGACAGTAATGAGGACGATGACAACAAAGGCAAAAAGGAAGACAAAGGTAAGCCCGGGAAGAATTTTTTCGATTAGGCCCCTCTGACTACGAGGGGCTGCACCGACGCTATGCCCGATTGCTTGAGGGAATGCCGGAATTTGAAACGCTGGCGGCGCCGTCCGATGATATACGCAAGCGACTGTCATCCTTGTTCAACGGCATGATGAAGTCACTTTTCAAGGAGAAGGGTGCCGAGTTCCGTGTGGAACTTGTGGCCGACCCGGCCGTGCAGGAGTTTGTCGGCACACATGCCGCTGCCCTTGACTCGGCTTTCTCCAGGGTGGAAATGTCGGATGCCATGCGCCGCCGACTCACACGATCCAATTATATTTTCTCGGGCATGAAGGCGTTCCATGAGCTGCATGAGGCGTTCCCCTCTTTGCTCGATGAGAACGGCAATCGAAAGTCGTTTGAACAGTTTTTGAATGACGTTCAGAGCATCGATGCCTCCTATAACGCCAACTACCTCCGCGCCGAGTATAATTTCGTAAGCGCGTCGGCCGAGATGGCCGGGAAGTGGGAGCAGTTCATGCGCGACGGCGACCGCTACAATCTCCAGTACCGCACCCAGCGTGATGACAAGGTGCGTCCGGAACATGCGGCTCTCGACCGCGTGACGCTGCCGCCGTCCGATTCGTTCTGGGAAGAATTCTATCCGCCTAATGGCTGGAACTGCCGATGCACTGTGGTTCAGGTACGCAAGTCGAAATATCCGACCACAAACCATGACGAGGCGATGCGCCTGGGCGACGAGGCTCTGCAACGCGACTCAAAGGGGAGCTTCCGGTTCAATGCCGGCAAGGAAGGCAAGTCCGTCCCCGACTACAATCCCTACACCATCCGCAAATGCACCACTTGTCCCATTGCAAAAGGAGGGAAATCCGGCAAACTCGCCGCTTTCACGCCAGACAATGAAGTGTGTCTGGCATGTGTCTTAATTCATCGTTGCGAAGAACTGCGTCAGTGCAAAACCGACCCCGTCTATGGAGAAAGACTAAAAATAAGTACCAGTGCCGACAAGACCGAGGTAAAGGAAAATACCCGCGCAGCATATTCCCTCCTGTCATCATTCCCGACCATGGAGATAAAAATTCGCGAACATGTCATAGGACACGGAGTTAAGAATCCGGAATACCTTATAAATGGCTTAATCGGGGACCGCAAGGGGATACGTTCCATTAACGGCGTTTCCGATGGATTCTCCAAGGCTAAAGCTCAAGGATGTGAGGTTGTTGTCATTGACCTTGACATGCGTATGAGCGGCAAGCGCATCAATCTCTCGGAACTGGCAAAGAAAATCGACTGGCGAAGGGACGATTTCACTTCCGGCACAATAAAGGAATGCTACGTCATCATGGGTGGTAAAGCGGTGCGCATAGGCCCGGAACATGGCTCAAGAGAAGCAATCCTTGAGAAACTGCAAAAAATAAAGCCATGACATAGCCACGGCTTTAATGCCTCACGACTTGAAGTTATCGCGTCTTTTCGGAGGTCTTTGTGCAAAATTACAAACAATTTCTGACATACAAAAGTTTATGGAAAAAATTATCTCATTTCTCAAAAAATCCAACCGATACAAGCATCTCGTCGGTGGTCTGATTGTCGGACTTCTCGCTCTCGGCGTTTATCCGGCACTCTACTCAGCCTGTGTCGCCGGTGCTTGTCTTGAGCTCAAGGACAAACTTCACGGTTGCCCCTGGGACTGGATAGACTTCCTCATGACCCTGTCCGGAGGTGGTCTCGCAGCACTGTTCTGGCTTATATTTTAACATAATTCCATCTGGAACGGCGAATTATGCGTAAATTTGCAGTCTGTAAGGCGGTGTCCCTCAATAGGCCGTGTGGTCTATCGCGGCAACAACAACGCGAACGCGAATGGCGGCGTGTCGTACGCGAATGCGAATAACGATGCGACGAATGCGAACGCGAATGTCGGCTCGCGTTTGGATAACCAACAATCGGCGTACATCACCGGGAACGTGTTCCCATCGAGGTGCCGAGAGGGGCAAGCCTCGGCAACCCTCGCCGCAAGGCAGAAAGCCGGAACATCAAGCGTTGAGTAGGGTTTGGTAGGCACACGCTCGAAGAACCTGGACTCTGGAGCCGGAAGGCTATAAATTCATTTTATTAACTCATGCACAGAGTAGGAAACATAATTCAAGAATGTGTCGCTTATCAAAATGTGGCATCTGCTTATGACCGTGTTCTCCGAGGAACAAGGCGTAAACGCACACGCCAGGGTAGGCTGCTTCTCAAAGACAGGGATGGTGTGATTAACTCGATCATCAATACCGTAGGATCGGGGGAATTCCGCAACCATGGGTACAGGGAGCGCGATATCGTCGAGGCCGGCAAACGACGACATCTGCAGATTCTGTCAATGTTCGACCGGATGTGCCAGAATTCGGTGATGACTCCTGTCGATGCAGTTCTTAAACGGCGGTTCATTCGCACTACTTCGGCGAGCATCAAGGAACGGGGCATGCACGACCTCAAGGCATATATCGAGCGCGACTTGCGGGATGACCCGAAAGGCACACGTTATTGCTATATGTTCGATATCCGCAGGTGTTACGAGTCAACGGACCAGGAACTGACGAAGAAGGCTGTCCGAAAGATTTTCAAGGATCCAAAGCTGCTTGCGATTCTCGATGACAGCATAACTATGTTGCCGACCGGTGTAAGCCTCGGCGCCCGCCCTTCCCAGGGACTGGTGAATCTGCTTCTGTCCATCCACCTTGACCATCCACTGAAATCACATTATCGCGTCAAGCATTATTACCGGTATTGCGACAACGGCGAGGTGTTGGCCGAAACCAAGAAGGAATGTTGGGCAGTCCGCGACCTTGTGCATGAGCTTCTTGAACCGCTCGGTTACGAGCTCCATCACGAGCGTGTGTTCCCCGTTACCGAGGGAATAGACGCTTTGGGATATGTCATCTATCCCACACATTCCCTTATCCGCAAACGCATAAAACAAAAGTTTGCAAAGAAGATGGGAAAAGTCAAAAGCCGAAAAAGGCGTGCGGAGCTGAAAGCCTCGTTCTACGGCATGGCGAAGCACGCTCAATGCAATCATTTATACAAAGTTTTAACAGGCACAGAAATGAGATCATTCAAAGACCTAAACGTCGCTTACAAGCCTGATGACGGCAAGAAGCGATTTCCCGGTGCGGTGGTAAGCATCCGGGAACTGGTGAACCTTCCGATTGTCATCCGTGACTTCGAGACCTCGCAGGGCGAAGACCGCTGCGTGGTCGCCATCGAGCAGAACGGTGAGCAGAAGAAGTTCTTTACCAATTCGGAGGAGATGAAGAACATCCTCCAGCAAGTGAGTGAAATGCCGGACGGCTTCCCCTTCGAAACCACCATCAAGGCTGAGACCTTCGGCAAAGGTAAAACAAAATACGTGTTCACTTAGAAATCATGAAAAGAGTCCAAGGCAATCCCGATGTCGCACTCCTGGAGTGTACCAACCCGGTCAAAAACAAATGGCGCGTCCGCTGGGACGTGACCCCGGACAAATCCGGCGCAGCTTCCTACATGGAGGAGGAATTCAACCACAAGCCCTCCGGCGAGGAGATAAGGTCGCTCATCAGCGGTTGGATCAACACCCGCACGGACGTGATGATTCTTTCCGGCTATCGCTACCAAGGCAAGACAGTGTGGCTCTCGACTGAGAACCAGTTCAACTACAAGGCGGCTTACGACCTCGCGGTTCAGACTGCCGGGGCCTCGCTGCCGGTGACTTTCAAGCTCGGCGAGGATGACAGTCCGGAATATGTGACATTCGAGGAACTGACTGCATTATCGTCGTTCTATACCGGGGCGATGAAGTTCATTCAAGACACATTGGCGCAGGGTTGGAAGGCGAAGGATTCGATTGACCTGGCACTCTACACCGCGAACTGATCCCGCAGCCCTTCGGGGGAGGGCATAAAAAATGCCCCCGGCCTGTTAATAGACGTCTCACTTTCTAAAAACATAAAGCATCCAATGGAAGCCAGCCGGGGGCACTATGCCCTTCCGGCTTCCACTGGATGCTAATTTTTGCCCGAAGGCGATGTTTTTATAAGTGAGACACTGCAAAATTACAAAAATTTTGGAACATGACCATATTTGAAATACTGAAATTCAACCGGGAATTGCTTGACAGGCTGAGAAAATCCGGCATCCGTCTCGAGGATGCCGACTATATCGACCTTTTCGTTGACTTCAACAAAATGGTCGCCGACGGCTGCAAGGTCACTTATACCGTGGCTCATCTTGCATCCCGATTCAATATAAGCGAACGGAAGGTGTATTCGCTTGTCAAGCATTTTCAAAGCGACTGCAATCCCGGTGCAGTGTAATCCCGTGTCGCTATAGTGTGCGGCACATCGCCGGGAGCTATCTTTGCGGTGTCAAAAACACCACTCTATGGCAACAAACAAATACCATCAGATACTCCGGCGGATTCTTGACTCAGGCAAACGCCAGTCGAACCGCAAAGGCAATATCGTATATCTCATCAACGAGCAGCTCTCGCTTACCCCGGCCGACCTGCTCGATATTTTCGAGGGGCATGGCATAGCCCGCAAAAAGCTCCGCTCCGAACTGAAGCTCTTCATGAGCGGCGAGCGCTCAGTAGAGAAGTACCGTGAAGCCGGTATAAACTGGTGGGATTACTGCGGCTCCATCCTCGTCAATAGTTATCCGACCTATTTTGAGAAGTTGCCGCCACTTCTCGCCAGGATCAATTCCGAGCGCCGCAGTTCCAAAAACTATGTCCTGTTCCTCGGCGCCACCGACGCGGAGAGCAATCAGGCACCGTGCCTGTCGCTCGTGCAGTTCCAGATTGAGGATTCGGAACTCGTTATAACGGCCTACCAACGCAGTTCGGACGCCAATCTCGGCTTGCCGGCTGACATATACCATCTCTACCTCATGGCCCGGCACATTGACTTCCCGCTCAAGTCAATCACTCTGTTCCTGGGGAATGTCCACATATACGAAAACAACCTTGACAGCACACGCCGCCTCCTGGCCGGCGAGGACGCTGTAAAATTCGAGCTGAACGTATGAGCAAGTTATATCTTTCGGCTCCGCTACCTTTTGTCGGGCAGAAGAGGATGTTCGCCAAACAGTTCATCGAGGTAATCAAACAATATCCGGCCGACACTGTTTTCGTCGACCTTTTCGGAGGCTCCGGGCTACTGTCACACATCACAAAGCACTTCCATCCGGAGTCGCGTGTCATTTACAATGACTTTGACAATTACCGGCTGCGCATCAACAATATTCCGCGCACCAACAGTCTGCTTGAGTCAATCCGATCCATCGCCTCGCAGTTCGACCGCCACAAGCCGATAACCGGGGGCGCCCGGGAGCAGATTTTTTCGCTGCTTGAGCAGGAGGAAAAAGAAACCGGCTTCCTTGACTTCATCACCCTGTCATCGTCGCTGATGTTCTCTATGAAATACAAGATGAGCATCGAGGGGATGCGCGGCGAAACGCTATACAACAATGTCCGTAAAAATGGGTATGAGCCTTGCTCGGACTATCTTGCCGGACTGGAGATGGTTTCAAGCGACTACCGTGAGCTCTTCGAACAATACAAGGATACGCCCGGCGTTGTGTTCCTTGTCGACCCGCCTTACCTATCCACCGACGTAGGCACGTACCGTATGTACTGGCGCCTTGCCGACTATCTCGATGTTTTGTCGGTGCTGCCAGGTCATAATTTCATATATTTTACCTCCGAGAAATCATGCATCATCGAACTGTGCGAGTGGATGGGGCGCCACCCATCGCTCGGGGACCCGTTCGCCCGTTGCCAAAGGAGAGAGTTTAACGCGACGATGAACTACAATGCCAGTTACAAGGACATCATGCTGTTCACGATACCCGACCTCCCTCCCGACAACGCCGCATAAGGCCGTTTTCTCGCCCATATATCGCAAGAGAGCCGTCACCCGATAAAGGTAACGGCTCTCGCTCTTTCGGCGCTACACGGCGCGTTTATGGGGCTTTATTTCAATTGCCGGAATGCGACGCAGGTGTAGGTCTCGATATTTTCCACTATATCCTCGTGGTTATGGTTGGTGGAGCTGCTGTCAATGTCAAATTCCTCGAAGGTATCGCCGGTGAGTCCTGCGACAAGTCCATGTATCTTGTCAAGTAGCCGGAACTGCCCGGCGTCGGTGTCGGCTCCGGCCCAGTCGGTGACCACATGAAGGTTTATCAATGGCTGTGCACGGTATGCGACCCCGGTTACTAACGTAGTCCATTTGAACGGCACAAACTCGATGAACACAGCGGGGCGTTCCCATGGAACTTCCTGGTCGAGGAATTCCACGTTGTGGTTCCAAAGGTCGATGTGCTTGATTGCCCGGGGATACAGCTCGTCATCCATATCCGCGTCGTCGGGCCTTTCATAATACTCTCCGGCGCCATTGATGCACAGCGACTCAAGACGGGTCTTCAGCTTGCGGTATAATTCTTCTCTCATTTCAATTTGTTTTTAGCCTCAAAGTATAACTTGGTAAGTTTGGAACTGCCGCCCAGTCGGAATACATCCCTTTTCATTATTTCTGATACGTCATTTTCCCAGTAATTTGATTGAGCTTCTCTTGAGATTGCCTGTGCAAAGTCCCACAAGACATCGGCATTGTGGCGTTTACGGCTTTTAACTCGTTCAGCGAACCAGTTTTTCCATTCCTTGAATGAGGTCGGAATTTTTATTGTTACGGTTTTCATTTGATATTGAAGTCAATGTTGTTTACATACTCGTTCAGGTTCTCCTCGATGATCTGACGGACGGCTGCCTCGACTTCCGGAGAAGTCCCGAGGAATTTGCGCTGTGGTATCCGGATTTTGCTGCCGACCCTCATGAGCGCCATCGCTTTCCAGAAGTCTGCTTCGTCGCTAAGCTTCAGGGTCCGTTTGTCATTGCGTCTCGAACCGTCCTTCTTGCGACCGAAAGAGCCGGTGGCGGAATAATATTTGTACCAGAAAAAGCGTTTCATTTTAGCCGTAACGGCTATTTCGCCTCCTTCATTGTGGATGGCTGCTGCCGGATGGTCGGTCAGGAAGACTATGCTGCTGTCCCTGATCTCGCTCCGGATACTCTGGCGCAAGCCTCCTGTGTCAACGAGGATATGTCCTCCCGGGCGCGTGGGGCTCTTGCGACGTACCCATGCTTGAGAGAAAAAACCTTGACGCTCGAAATTCTGGTCGAATTCATCGCCAAGCTCCACTTGTATGTCCCGGAGGATGCGCCCGAATATTTCCCGGATCTGCGCGTCAATGTCTGTCATTTCTCTTGCTTCTTTGAAGATTCTTCCGGCAATAAATCAAACAGGCTCGGCATGTCGGACGCCACGACAGGGGGTTCAAGCCCTGCCATGGCGTTCATCATGTTGTAAAAGGTGCGTTCGCTTATGGCATAAACCGGATATATGTATCTGCGCCATATTTCCCGGTTACTTAACCCGCTACTGGCGTGTTCATCGTATATCCGGTTTATGTCTGCGACGCGCTTTTTGTAGGACATGCCGCGCTTGTTTGCCATTGTCTTTTACATGATTTTTACAGGTCCTTTTGGTTTCGGTCTGTACGGTCTGATGTCAAGTGTCATCTCACAGCTCACTGTAACCCTGCCGCTGCCTTCGCATTGGGGGCATGGCTCCGTGTAGCGTTGGGTAGCCTCGGTCGCCATGATTCCCGTACCTTTGCACATCCGGCAAAGGGCGACCTTGGGCGGTCTGGTGATTGCCTTCTTCATGGCTCTGCGGATTAGTCCACATCGGTCATGCCGAGAGGAATGAAACACCATGCGCCTTTGTCGTTCTTATAGTAGGCGCGTATGAACTTCTTGGTGACGGTGGGCTGATATGCCTCCTCGATGATTTTCACGCCCTCAAGGAAACGCTCGTTGCCGCTGTCCTCTGCCATCTTGCGGAGCTGAAGCACGCGGCTGGCCTTGATGTTGCCCTGACCGTCACGGCTCAACAGTCGGAGTACCGCGTTGACGAGTGATTTTGTCGCGTCATCCTTGGCGAGGCTCTCGATGTAGTCCTTGACCATTGCGATACCGTCTTCCACTGTGTCACGGTAACCGTCGATGGTGTTGACCCCGAGGATGATGCGAAGGGTGCTGTCGGAGTTGGTGAACGTGTGGCTGTTCTGCTCGTCACGGGCCACTCCGGTAATCTCGGTTTTCATCTTGAGGATGGCATCGAAATTGCCGAAGACGGTTTCCTTGACCACTTTGATCTGTTCGCTCAGCTCGCGGAGCTGGGGAATGGTGGTGACGATTTCGTCATCGACCATGCTTGCATAGTCCTGGCGCATCTGCTTACGCTCCTGTTCACGGCGTTTTTTCTCTTTCTCAGCCTTGAAAGCCTCGAATTCCTGACGCTCTTCAGCCGTCATTTCTACTTGTTCTTTTTCACTCATATCAATTATTTTTAATTGGTTGGTTTTCTGTTTCGTTGTAGGGCACTTCCTGAATGTCGTACCATTCGATATCGGGTTCATCAAGTCCGAAGAACTTGATCACGCCCTGTCGGTCAAGGTAGCCTATGTGCTCCGGCGTGCAGATGTGCCCTGTAGTTCGTTCCTTGAGCCGGATTTTCCAATGTCTCTTTTTCATGTCGTCTATGCCTGTCCGAGGTTGCCCATCGGGATTATGATAACTTGTTTCCGGGGTTTCTGTGCCGGAGGCTCGGGCAGTTCAACCGGTTTATGGTTGATGCCGCCCTTACGCTCGATGCTGCGAAGTTTCCGGCGTAGTTCCCGGTGCTCCTCGGCAGTGATATAGTAGAAGTCCTTGCCGATGATCCTGGCATCCCGGCACAAGAGGTTGACGCGGTTCCAGTCGGTTGTGTCGACACCCATTTTCTGCATGAGCTTGAGAGTGGCGCTACGCTCCTTACGTAGTTCGTCCTTCTGGCCGGTCTTGCGCTCGAGGTCCTCGCAGCACTTGTCATATTCGGCGCGGCTCATCTCCCGGAGGCTGTCGGTGCGCCCGTTGGTGTACTGGTACACGATGCTCTTCTTGACATCGTCGCGGTCGCCTATCGGATTGAGAGCCCTGATGGCGGTATAGAACCGTCCGAAGTTAGTTACCTGCTGTGTCATCGTTCTTGTTCTGTTCTTGTTTATAGTGAAGCATTGCCATCAGAGTCTCTTCAGGCAGATGCCGAGCTACGCCTAAAAAATACGTGTCCACATACTCCGCGATTGCACGTTCTGAGGCAAGTTCAAGATGCGCCTCGATGAATCGAGCTTTTTCGGTTCGGCCTAATTGACAAAAGGTCTGATTGATGTTTTGTGCCATAATTCGTTATTCTTTATTGGGTTTCCAATCAATTGTTACCAAGGCGACAACCTCGCCGGTTCCCTGGCGGTCGGGGCATACTATCGTTTCCGGGTCTTTCTGCCCGCTGTAGAACCAGCCCTTGCCACCACAGTAGGGGCAAGTCATCGGACGAGAGCAGAAGCCCTCTTTACGGATGCGCCCGTCCGGCTCAAGTATGATTATTTCTCTTTTCTTACTCATGTCAGTCTAAATTATTTGTCGTTTTGAGAATGCCTTCAAGCCATACAGGGTAGTATGCTCCGGCTTCGGGTGTAAATCGTCCCTGGCAGTATGCCTTGTAGCCACTGACACGAACCTTGACACCGGCATCGTATTTCAGCTTTTTGGCGGGCTTGCCGAATGGCTGTCCCTTATCCTCCCAGCTGATGAAGATGAAACACTTCCTGGGGAAGGCGGACCGGAGTCGCTTGGTGTCTTCGTAGGTGAAACCGGCAGCCTGAAAACTGTCGATGACCACGAATTTCGGACTCTTGGCTTTTTTCAACCTCGCCGTCAGCTCGTCAATGGTGTCACTGGTCGCTATCCTGAACCGTCCCTGCACCTCGTTCATCTTGAACCGTTCAAGTCGCTTCTGGAATGACTGACTGACGCCTTCCTCGTAGCTCATGTAGAGCACGGTTCCGTAGCTGCAGAGTTCCCTGGACAGCTGCATTACAAAGCTGCTCTTGCCGCTTGCCGAGGGGCCATGTATCAGCCATGTTTCATTGTATGCCGGGTAACCGAAGGCGCGCGCCCACTCGCCGGCCCACGGCAGGGTGTCGTAGGTCTTGGCGAGGACTTCTTTGGGACTGAATGCGCGCTTTGCCATCGTTAGTCCTCGATAATTAGATGATAATCCATGGCAGACCAACCACCGTTAGCTTTTACCTCCTCGACGGGCAACGAGGCTACGATGTCGGGAATCTCGGTCTTTTCACCATCTCGGTTTTCCATTTTGCCATAACGGTATTCGACAGCTGCCATACGGTCAAACCAACCGCTTCCTTTACGCCTGACGACAAATTCACCCCATTCACCGAGGCGTGTTGTCAGTATCTCCCGGATAAACTCCTCAACTGTATAAGGTTTATCCAATATCACGTCATAGGGAGCTGTGCAATCTCGGCTCTCTGCGTGGGTCTGAATAAATTTTAAACTCATTGTCTTTTCAGTTTTTCGATTTCTGTATAGACTCGGCGCAGACCACCCTGGGTCTTGCGCACGATTTCGGCGATATCGGTGCCTTCCGGGGCGTTAACTTTCGCCACAATCCTCGCCTGTTCGTTGAGGAAGGCCCGGCGGTCGTCGCTGCTGTCAGGCGTCACCTTGCAGTAGCGGTCGCCGTATCGGCTCAACATCTCGGTATAGCCTACCTTCTGGCACTCTATCGACCGGTTGATTTTTGCCTTGAGTCCGTCAGCGCCCATCATGTACCAGGCGCAGCAGCGTTCCGTGGCGTTCCACAGTGCCTTCAGCTCCAGAAAAGCCTCATATTGCAGGTCGCCGGCTTCGTCAAGGATGATCAGGGGAGTCTCGATGGAGCGCAGGTAGAAGACGAGGTCGTCATAGACATCCGAATATCTGCCTTTGGATTCCACACCGAATTCGGCCGCGATTTTGCGGATCAGCTTGAGCTTGGTTTTCACCTGTGAGCAGTCGATATAGACGGCGTTGCGGTGGCTGTTGACATAGTACCGGGCAGTGAAGGTCTTGCCGATATTCGGTAGGTCGCAGAGGATTCCGCTGAGGCTTGATTGCTGGCAGAATTCAAGCTGCGCGGTTACGTACTGGAAGGTCGGGGTCTTGGCTGCCTTCCACTCTATCTCGCCACGGAGGCTGACTCCGAGCTTGCGGGCGATGCTTATCCAGTTGGCATCGCTGAGGACGCGGTCGGTCTGTCCGTTCTTGACGGCACTGTAAACCGAGGTTGTGATACCCAGGGATGCGGCGTGCTTGGCATCGCTCGGGAAGTTCCGGCGGGCATCTGTGATAGCCGCCAGGATTCTTTGTTTGATTTCCGTTGTAATCATATTCTTACGGTATTATAATTTCATTTTAAGAGTCCTGGAGTCCAATCCGGCTCCAGTCCATTCCGGCAAATCTGCTGTCGGCGACCTCGTCGGCTTCGGGAGTGACGGCCACAAAGGGCATTTCCACGGCTTCTGTCAGCTCTTGAGGTTCCGTTGTACGTTTGGCAACCCCGACCTGAAGCGCGGCGTTGTCGTTGATGTATTTGCCCCACGTTGCCACCTTTTTGCGCTGCTCGACATAGTTGGCTACATCTTCATCGGTCTGCTCTGCCATGACGCGGTTGTAGGTCGGAATCTTCTCCACCTTGTCGATGTACCGGTCGCCTTGGAATATATAGACATCCTGTGGCGCTCCGTTCTCGTCCGGGAGGTAGTAGGCTGTGACCTTGTAGTTGTTCGGTTCAAGCTGCTCGAGGATTCCGGGGGAACTGAGCCACCAGTCTTCGTAGCATACCCGGACGGTTGAGTTGCGCCGGATGCTCGTCTCGACACGTTCGCCGATATAGCGGCTCAAGGTGAGCTTGTCAAACTTCTGCAGTGTCGGATTGATATTGGCTACAAGTACCTGCCATCGGGTCATGCCCGGATATTTTTTTTGGTTGGGGTGCAGGGTGTTGTTCCATTCCTGATTGTCGGCGAGGTCATCGGCCACAAGTTGCTCAAAGGTGAAATACTGCTGGTCCTCGTAGGTTTCATTGGTCTCGTCGCTTATCTTTTTGCTCTCTGTGCGGTTCTTGCCTTTGCCGTAGAACCTGCCTATCGAGGCGTGGTTCTTGTGGGCTATTGACCGTTTGAAGGCACCGTTCAATGGCTCGGCATATTTCTCCTGCGAGTTCTGGGGTGCGCAGAAGTGTACGAAGGGGAAGGCGACGCCGGCCCGGAGGAATCCGTCCTTATACTGGCTCATAAGGTGCTGCTCGACCTCGATGCCGGCGGGCATTCCCCATCCGTTGCGCTCGATCAGCCGGAACATGTCCCGGAAACAGTCCACCACAAGGCGTTCATCCTTCTTGCGACCGTAGGCTGCTCCTATTCGGCACTGGCTGACCACATCGTAGGCGTAGTAGGCGTGTACTCGCTCGTTACCTTTCATGCGACGCGGCAGATCGACGTCGTCCATGGTAACCTGCGACAGGGAGAATTCTCCGTTGTGCCGGTGCATGTGCGGCATCTGCTCGTGCATGAAGGCGGTCCGGCTACGGTGGCGTTTCTCAATCAGCATCTTGTTTTTGGGTCGGTTGAGATAGTTGGCGATGGTGGCATCGCTTGGTATCCATGGGTCGTCGCCTTTTTTGGCGAAGTTCTCG
This sequence comes from uncultured Porphyromonadaceae bacterium, assembly GCA_900555715.1. GTDB lineage: Bacteria > Bacteroidota > Bacteroidia > Bacteroidales > Muribaculaceae > CAG-873. Next base: position 39,751 of record USMC01000015.1, read on the forward strand.
GGATCAAACAACTCGCCGGTGGTGATGTCATACACATCAAGTTCCCCGGTGAGGAACATGATATACATTTCCCGGACTGTGGTGTTGTATGGCTGATTCTCAAGACATGCGATTCCGAGTATTACCTGCTCCTCAAGGTGTGTCATCCTTCTGGCGCACTGGTTCCCGAATTTGCCGCTGAGTAGGCAGCTGTACCCTTCGCGTCTGTATTGGGCGACCTTCTTCCGGAACCTGAACACAGAGATCGGCAACGTATGACCGAACTGTTCACGCAGCCCCTCGATGGCGGCTGCCATCTTTTCCCACTGGTAGCTTTCGCCGGCGAGTTTCTGTAAGGTGGTCGCACGCTCATGAAGCCGGATGCAGCAGTTGAGGACACTGGCATTGACGATGCATTCCTCCTTTTTGGCATCCTTGAGATCAACGCCTGTCTTGGCGCGGTCGTTGAACCATGCCACGGCGGCTTGATCACGTTCGTAGTTCTCTCGGAGCCATCCGGCAAGCAGTATTTCGTCACCGGTTCCGAGCTTCTCTTTGACTTCGTCCAGATATTGAGTAGGTAGGGAATCGACTACAACGAGGGCATAGTTGCCTTTCCCTCCCCCTGGACGCGCTACCTCCAGCCGTTTACGAGAAGCAAGCTGACGGCAGTATTCCTGCGTCATTATGCCATGCTGCTCAAGCTCACGGGCAGATATGCATTTTCGTCCTGCGTAGTATTCCATTCTCTCGCCCTTTCTTTAGAGTGCTTCCGCCATTCTCTGCATTTCGCCGATCTGACTTACCGGGACATTGTCGTAGCGTGCGACAATTCGCCCTTTGGGGTCATAGATGATACCCTCGCCTGTCTGCTTGTCAAAGTAGATTTCGGCTTTGTTGGGGCAGACATAACGCATGGAGCTGTCCGAGTCAAAAAAGCACTCAGACTCCGTTGAGATATAGTAGGCACAGCCTCCATGGTGCTTGACTGCCGCGAAACGTATCTTCCGGGCAAGCTCGTTGTTGGTGCGGTAGGCGAGGGCGTTTTTGACACAACGCTCGCAGATTTCCTTCCCTTTTACCTTGAAGGTACGCTGCAGAGCCTTGATGCCTTCCTTGTTTACTGAGATGTACTTGTTCATTTTCTCACTTATTTTGTATTGATTTTTTTATTAACTTTATGGCCGAATTCCAAATAGAACATGTTATGAATACCTCCGAATACGGCAAATACAAGGCTAATTTTTCAATCTCTGTTTCCGGTTCTTCTCATAAGGCTTGTCTGGACACTTTCAATCGCTTTAAGTTTTTAGTCAAAGCCATTGATTGGGGTGACATTGCTCTTTATGAATCCAAGAATGCCCGCAAAGGGGCTGTCCTTGGGCGTAGCCTTCAAATCATCTATACAGCCTTTCCGGAGGATATAATCGCTTTAAGGGAGATGATTGAAAGAACCGTTTGCCGTATCAACATTTACGGTCAAGGTCTCTACTCGGCGACTTTCAATCATTGCTCTATCCTCCGCTGTAATCACTTTGCTGATTTCGGCGACTAAGTTCTCGAGGTTCTCCCATGCGTGGTCGCACAGACTGCTTTCCTTGAAATCTTCTTTGATACATTCCTTCTTGCCGAGTTCGGCTTCCTTAATTACCTCGCAAAGGAGGTCGTAAATTTTTCTACGGTCCATAGTCTCACTTTTTATTGAGTTGATCATTGATTTTGTCGATGGCATCCTTCAGGGCAAAATGTCCGGCGTTGAGGGCGTTGTACTGTTTGGAGTAGCACAGCTCATAATCGTTGTGGGTCGCCTCAAACTCATCAAGGATGATGCCTGTGTCGGTCACGTTCCGCTCCAGCGTCTGAAGCAGCAGCTTGATGGCTCGGTCCGTTCTTTGCTCTGATTTTTGTTTCATCGGTTGAAATTTTTAGTGGGCGGTCGGGGAATCGAACCCCGATACTTGCGCCATAGTCGCTCACCTTCCTGGCCGCCCAAGTGCCGCCGGCCTTGCAATACCGGCGGCGGTGGAAAATTTGATTGCGATTAGATATCGCTTTCGCGGCTCTCTTGCCGCAAGATTGCCCTCTCTTGGGTCTAACCCTGTTCGTTTATAGCCTCCTGACGACGCCGGTTGTTATCAACTATGTCGTCAAACCATTTATCCTCGGCTTGTAGTCTGAAGATTGCCAACTTCGCCACATCAAGAGTGTTCAAAGGGAACATCAGACAGGTGAGGTCGTCATTGTAGGCATTATTGCCGGTCAGGCCGTAGAATTCATTCATATCGGCACCTTTGAAAGTGATGAATCCTTTTGGGGTACCGATACCTCTGGCTTCAAGCAACTCTTGGTATCCTGCCGTCCACTCGTTGAGATCACCGGCACATCCTAAGATGGTGTAATAGCTGCCTTTGTAGGCTGCGTTGAAAGTTGCCTCGCGATTGTCCGCATTGATTTTCAGTATTTGTCTTGTCTCACTCATAATCTTTTATTTGATTTCTTTAATAATCGGTTTCAGGGAACAGCCGTAAGCATTCATCAGCCGTTTTTTCAAATTTTCTACATAGAATTCTGGAGCGGTGAACATGATGCCGTTCTCCTCATTGTAACTGAAGGATACGCCGTCCATCATCAGCACAAAGGCCACCTTGTGCTTGACGCTCTGCGTCTGCCACTCTTTGATTTCGGCTGTCTCACTCATGTCTTATATTTCTTTAATTGTTAAAATTTGTCTACCTCGCGGCTTTTTTGTATCTTTGGCCGCTCGTTCCAACTGGAACACGCTGCAAAGATAAGGATAAAATTTTAACCACGAAAATATTATGGCAATTTTTTTAACCCTTAAAGAAAAAATTTTATCCTTCCTGTCTGAAATGGGCATTCGGAAGGTTGATTTTTTTGAGAAAACTGGGATACAATCAAGTAATTTCAAGGGCGTTAATGTAAAATCCGCCCCTGGAGGCGATATGTTGGTTAAAATTCTAACCCTTTATCCAGAACTATCTGCTGAATGGCTTATGAGAGGCGAAGGCGAGATGCTTCGCAACTCAAAAAATCCATTTGCAAGAGAACTAACAGACAGCGATCCAACCACTGGACAGAATTATATCCCTCCAACATCACCAATAGAAGCTACCCCAAAATCTGAGACTCAAAAGACTGATAATAGCTTGCCAACATCAGCTTTAAGCGAATTAGTATCGACAATTCGAGAGCAAGCAGAGGAAATTGGCCGGCTAAAAGCTCGCATTGAGGAACTGGAGAGAGAGAGGTCGGTGCCTATCACCCCCAAATATGTCCATTCTACCTCGAAGGAGACTGTGGAAACCTAATACCATTATCCCGGCGTGATCTGCAGCAGCTTCTCAGCACTCTATGTCACCTAAATTGACCCCTCGGGGATACCCCGGGAATAGCCAAAAATAGCGTACCCCTCCACCTTAGGTGGGTATAACAACGCCCAACGCCTTGAAAATCGGGATATTTACCCAAACAGCCAACGAAAAAGCATGGCATTTGCTTCACATTGAAACGCCGTTTTTTAACACTTATCGCAAAATAATGGGTATTTGCCTCACTCAGTTATTTGCTGTCGGATTACCGGAATTTGTCACTCCAAACATAGATGGCTGTCACTCCAAACTGTCACTCCAAACTGTCACTCCTTTTGTCACTCCAACACCATTTTCACCTGTTTTGAGCACAAAAATAGGGCATCCCCAGACCACTGCCGGAAGATGCCCTCAGAAAGCCGTTATATTTGCCGTCTAAGGCCGTTCAAACATCGTTCTTACACATTCCCTCACGGGAGCCTCTGATGAGCGTAGATTGCTTGATTATAGCGCATTTAGTGACCACTGTGCCGTTGCCTGAAAGCCCGGCATGCTGCAGATAACCCTTGGTCGCACCGACTTGATCAGCCGTAAAGACCGTATAAACAGCCGCGATACTGGCGAAATACCAGTCCCGGCGCTTCGTGCCGTCAATCGGGCGCGTTAGATGCACATGAATAACCTTTGCCATATTCCTTTAATTTATCGGTGCAAATATACCAAATAATAACTATATGGAATATATCAGAGAAAATTATTTTCGCAAGACGCCATAAAAAAAGCGGACGCAAACCGCATCCACTCCCCTACTCTCGCCGCCGATGAACGACCACCATGCCCGCGTAGCCCAGATGTAAGCCCGATGTAAAGCCGGCGCAAGATCTGGGCACTCCAACCCGTCTCAAACGTAAACCAAACGTAAGCCAATGTAAACTTTTCGCACGCTTCGTTTTATTTCGGCTTGACTCCCCTACCCCACCTAACCCACTGAAATTAAAAGGCTTTCACCGTCAACCGACCCATTCCACTTTACACGCTTCGTTTTGTGGCCCATAGATGATGTCATGCACCTGCTCGATGAGGAAATATCGAGAGTTGTTGACAATCCTAAAGAGCATTGGTATGAGGAAGAATGGTGGGAGGATTGGATGGAAGACATCGATAAATATCCCTGCGAACCAACCCACGTCATAACCGATGAAGAGCGCGATGAAATAAAAACAGCATTGACGCTTTTCAATCATCATACGGCTCCTTCAAGAGAAGAATATATCAGCCGTATATCAGGAAATTTCCTTGCCTTAAAAGTCAAGCTGAACGATTTAAGAAACAATATGGATATTACTCGCATACCGGATCCGACCGAGAAAGATTATGCGCGTATTGAACGCTACAAGCAGGAGTATGAGACGCTAATCGAGGCATTAGACAATATCGTAAACGATCATTAATCAAGTGAAGGGTGATTGATTTTCATTTGTTAACAATGGTTAATCGATAAAATATAGCCCTCTAATATTATGAGACTTATGTTGAATTTGCGATAATTTGACAAAATATAGTCCTGACTGTCATAGTATATTCTTATGCATGAAACAGAGTCTGACGAGCTGAAAAGATTGCTGGCTGAAAATGCCCGGCTACGGGCGCTGCTGGCTCAACATGGGATTGCGGTGGACGAGCCGGAGAATATGTCGCCTCGAAAGCCTGCACTGTCTTTGGAGAAGAAGGTGGCTTTGTTTCGCAGTCTTTTTCAGGGGCGCGAGGATGTATTTGCTCGGCGATGGTTCAGTCCAACGACAGGCAAGAGCGGCTATCAACATGTGTGCGCTCGGGAGTGGAACCGTGAGTATTGCGATAAGAAAAAATTCAAATGCGCCGAATGTCCGAACCGCGAGTTTCAGCCATTGGGATATGATGACATTTATCGTCACCTTGAAGGCAAGGATCCAAATGGGCGCGATGTCATTGGAGTATATGCCATTTTACCGGACAATACCTGCCAGTTTCTTTGTTGCGATTTCGATGACAAGAGCTGTGAGCATGGCTATCAGAAGGACGTTATGGCCTACGTGGGCGTTTGTCGCGATTGGGGGATTCCAGCGTATATCGAGCGTTCAAGATCGGGCAACGGCGCGCATGTATGGATTCTGTTTAATGAACCAGTCAAAGCTAGAACAGCTCGAGGTCTTGGTAATGCAATTTTAACCGAGGCGATGGAACGGGAGGGACGGATGTTGTTCAAGTCATACGACCGTTTCTTCCCGAATCAGGATTTCATGCCGGCCGGAGGCTTCGGCAATCTTGTAGCTTTGCCGTTGCAGGGGCGAGCGAGGAAAGATGGCAACAGCGTGTTTGTCAATGATGATTTCGTTCCGTTCAGGAATCAATGGGAATATCTGCAAGACATGAAGAAAATGTCAGCAGAAGAAGTTGAAAGACTGATATCGAGATATGATAAGGGACCACTTGGCGAATTGTCGAAGTCCAGCGAAGTCACGCCATGGGAACGCCCTCAACCCCGACCGATGACGAAAGCCGATTTCCCAAAGGCAATCACGATTACACGTTCTTCAGGCATCTATATACCGACTGAGAACCTCTCTGCAAAAGCTATCAATCATCTCAAACGCCTGGCCGCATTCAAAAATCCGGAGTTTTATGCAAAACTCGGAATGCGACTTCCGGTGTATAACTTGCCGCGAATAGTCTCGTGCTCTGAGATGAAGGACGGATATCTGATGCTTCCCCGTGGGTGCGAGGAAACCGCAGTTGACTTTTTCAAGAGGAATGACATCGTAGTCAGAATTGAAGATAAAACCAATCCAGGGCAAAAAATTGATGTTGAGTTCAATGGTTCGTTGTACGAAGAGCAACAACGAGCTATTGAAGCGCTGGAGGCACATCGCTGCGGTACTCTTTATGCAACGACTGCTTTTGGCAAGACAGTGTCTGCCGCCGCATTGATCGCGCAAAAGAAAGTCAATACACTCATACTGGTTCACACCAAAGCTCTGCTTGACCAGTGGCGCGAACGTCTCGAAGAATATCTGTCAACCGATTTTCAACCTGAACCACAGACCAAAGGTCGCGGTCGTCGGAAGAAATTCCAGCGGTTCGGTGCGTTATCCTCCACGGAGAACACTCTTAACGGCAAAATCGACATCGCACTTCTTCAGTCTTGTATGAGTGATAATGAAGTCAAGCAATTTGTCCGCGATTACGGCATGGTTATAGTGGATGAATGTCATCATGCACCCGCAGTTAACTTCGAGCGTGTGCTCCGCGAAGTTAATGCCCGTTTTGTTTATGGTCTCACAGCTACACCCATACGCAAAGACGGTCATCAGCCAATCATATTCATGCAATGTGGCGAAATTCGCTATACTGCCGACTCAAAGTCACAAAAGACACAGCAATCTTTCCGGCGGCTTCTCATTCCGCGTTTTACTTCTCTCCGCAATCTTAATGCTAATGGCAACAACTACGCTCAGATTCTTGATGCACTGACCGAAAACGTGTCCCGCAATAAACTCATTCTGGACGATGTTGCTTCCAACCTTGCCGAAGGGCGTACTCCGATAATTCTTACAGCACGAACAGCTCATGTTGATTTGCTGACCGAACAATGCCGCAAAATCTGTCCGAATGTTATACGTCTTGTAGGAAATGACTCCGCAAAAGCCAAGCGAGAAGTCATGGAGAAATTAAGTCTCGTCCCTGCCGAAGATCCATTGGTCGTGGTCGCCACCGGCAAATACGTCGGAGAAGGGTTTGACTTGCCACGTCTCGACACACTGATGCTTGCCCAACCCGTGTCATGGCAGGGACTGATTGCCCAGTATACCGGACGTCTGCATCGCAACTATCCGGGCAAAACTGAAACACGCATCTATGATTATATCGACCTGCGAGTGCCCATCTGCGACTCGATGTATCGGAAACGGCTTCACGGTTACAAAGCCGTCGGTTATTCCATAGCAGTCGCAAACGAAGGCCTGTTCGCCGAACCGACAATAGAAACAATCTTTGATGCCACGACTTTCGAACGGCCATTCCATGAAGACGTTTCAAAAGCCCGGCATAGCATAGTCATATCCACCATGCGCCTGCGCTGGAACCGCACACCTCGAATCATTGAACTCCTTGTCGCAGCCTCACTTCGTGGCGTCGGCATTACAATCATTATTTCCGAAACCGGCCATCAGGAATCTGAATTGCAAGCAATGGGCTTCAACATCCTCCATCGCCCAACATACAAAATGCAAAGCGCTGTCATAGACCAACGCATCGGTTGGTACGGCAGCGTCAATCTCATGGGCCGTTCCCTTGCCGACACCAACGTCATCCGCATGGTCTCATCTGATTTGGCGAATGCCTTAATGGATGCTTTGAGGCTGTGAAACTATAAGAAAGCATGGGGATTGCGACTTCGGAGCGGTTCCAAGCCCCCCGCCACGGCAAGGTCATTTCGTGGTAACGGCAGAGTTACCTGAAATCCAAACGGTTACTGTTTGGACACCTTGCTGTGGTCGTATGACCATCATCTGAGGAGTGGAATTGAATACGAAATATCAAGTGTATACTGAGGTATACATGTACGACCTTGTGCTATATCCGACCAAAAATGTTTGGTCGGAACGAGAAATAATCCCTTACTTTGCACCGTCAACGACACGGAATGCTTCGACGGAAGGCGCCGAAACCGGGTCGATGATACGAGACGTCTCTTAATAATACTATGACAAACGACGGCGATTGACTGATTAGCCAATCAGGCGAACAACTGAATCATCGTCAAATCACCTTTGATTTTCAGCGCGATAGACTCGGCTCTATGCGTGGATGGTAAATGTTACCGACCTTTGACCGTCGATTGCTGCCGCCCATGCGGTCTCATGGCACTTCAATCGACACTTCACTCAACTGATTATGCGCCTGCTTGATTGTCCGGGTAAAGCATCAACCAATCGGTTGATTGCCTACCTCGCCAAACAGTTGATTGTGTGACTGATTGGTTAGTCAGAACGTCAGTATCGCTAATGCCCAAAGTGGCAGAACTGCAACTGACCGATTGACTGAGCAACCGGATCATTGTTCGCCTGATTGACTGAAGCCATACCCAATCAATCGCCCACCCAATCATCTGACTGCGCAGTTGCGTGATTAACCGGTTGATTGGTTGAAGTCCTGATTATTCAGCACTTCAACCAATCAGTCAGTCGCCTGCCGGTCCGATTGATTGTGTGGATGCTCAATCATGTAATCAACTGAGTGAGCGGTCAAGCGATTAGACAACTGAATTATTAACCCGATTCCGTCCCTTCAAGGATAGAATCAGATTCTCACACCCGAATGCAAAGCACCATCCCCAATATCAACTCATCAACCCTACTTTTTGTCGTACCTGAAGAAGAGTGGCGCAACCTCCATGACACATTGGAGCAAATCATCGACTTAATCACCCGCCGCAACGCCGACGACTCCAGCAGCGAATGGATAGAATCTGAAGACGCGAGGAAAATCCTCGGAGTCTCGCCAAAGACATGGCAAAACTACCGCGACAAGCGCATCATACCCTTCTCGCAGATCGGCCGCAAAATCTACGTCAACCGCGCCGACCTCGACGCCTTCCTCCGAAAGCATCGCATCCCAGCTATAAAATAGCAAACTTTGCAATGGCAATCGGTTGTGTTTTACAGCATAACCGATTGCCATCTCAAAAATTCTTTGTAACTTTGCATTAATAGCAACCATAAAAATTTGAATATGGCCGAAACGGTTTAAACCCACAGGCAGCGATGCTACCGTAAAACCTAATCGCGTAGCGCTTTGCTGCGCAAAGAATCAAAATCTGAAACTCCCAAGCAGTCGTTGCAGGCTCGGCCAGCCATCAGATAACTGCCGTCGGAGTTTTATTAGCTAAATATGAATGAGAACTTATCGCCCATTCTAAATAATCCGTATGAGGAGCCTGTTCTTCATTACGATGCTGACCCTAACGGGAATCTGGATTATACTAAGATTCTTGAGGGGCGCAGGCCTTATTCTGCTCATATCGGGGTTGCGCCAAATCGCCCCGACCGTGCATTATTTGGCTTTGAAGATTTAGAGAGCGATGACCCTAATGCTCCTTTCATAAATCTTATTCGTGAGGAAGTCAAGAAATGGCGTGCTGCCGGTTATCCACGTGCTACACGTGTGACTCGCGAACTTTTGAATTTTTGGTTCAACAATCCTGAACGCCAAAATTTCCAAAAACTATTTTTCTGTCAGCGAGAAGCCGTTGAGACTGCCGTTTATCTGAATGAAATTGCAGACCTCGACCCGAATATAGGCCGAGATATTTTACGTCAGCTTAACGCCCGTCTTGATACGATTTCCGAGCGCTACGACGATATTCTGCCTCGAACAGCCTTTAAGATGGCGACGGGAACAGGCAAAACCGTTGTCATGGCTATGCTTATTCTGTACAATTATCTTAACAAGAAGATAAATGTGCAGGACACTCGTTTTGCCGACCATTTCCTTATTGTAGCTCCAGGCATTACTATTCGTGACCGTCTCGGTGTGCTGTATTTAGATGACAGTCACAATCAAGACTTTAATAAGTCTGACTATTATCATAAGCGTGGGCTTATTCCACGTAATTATGAGTCTTTGCTTGGTGGACTCAACAGCGCAATAACCATAACGAATTATCATCAATTCGAGCCAAAAGTTTATTCCGGCAAAAAATCAAGTCCGTTGGACGGCAAACTGGTTTATCGTTCCAGCGAGGGAATGGTTAAGGTCAATGACAAAGAAAGTTTCGCATCCGTTATATCACGTGTGTTAGGACGCATTCCCAAAAGTAAGCGTCTTCTGGTTATTAACGACGAAGCTCACCATTGTTATCTTCCACGACCTAAAGGCAAACTCTCGACAGAGGATAAGGAGGAAAACGAAAATGCAATGGTTTGGTACGAGGGTCTGCGACAAATCAAGGCATTGGGTTATAAACTGCAACACGTTTACGACCTTTCGGCCACTCCATACTATCTTAAAGGCTCAGGCTATCCCGAATATTCGCTTTTCCCCTGGGTTGTAAGCGACTTCGGTCTTGTCGATGCAATCGAAAGCGGTCTTGTCAAGATTCCGTTTCTCCCGGCTAAAGACGAATCGCACAATCTTGATGAGCCTGTGCTTCGCAATATTTATGAGCACATTTCAAAAGACCTCCCCAAAAAGGGTCAGAAAAAAGCCCGTAAAGAAGCCAAAGAGAATGGAGAAACAAACAAGGCGGAAACCCCGCCCAATCTTCCAGACCTTCTCGGCATAGCGCTCGACCAGTTTGTAAAGGATTATGAAGCATATGACCGTGGCACTCGTTTGGAAGGCGAGGAAGCCGTTGGACTCCTTACGACGCCTCCGGTTTTCATTGTAGTATGCAACAATACAACCGTAAGTAAGGAGGTCTATAAATATATTGCCGGATATGAAACCGTTGATGCGGAGGGTAATACTATTTATGTGTCGGGCCATTTCGATATTTTTTCCAACTATAAGGATGGTATTCCGCTGAGGAAGCAGCCGACTTTGCTTATCGACAGCGCAGCCATTGATAATGCCGGTGGTGTTGTCAGTGACGAGTTTAAGGCTGTTTTCAACGATGAAATCGAAAATTTCAAGCGGGAGTATTCACAACTTCACGGAGCCGGGAGTGCCGACAATCTGACCGACGGTGATATTCTACGTGAAGTTGTCAATAGCGTAGGCAAAACCGGCACCCTCGGCTCTCATATCCGTTGTGTAGTATCGGTTTCAATGCTTACCGAGGGTTGGGACGCAAACACTGTTACCCATGTGATGGGTGTTCGCGCTTTCGGGTCGCAACTGCTTTGTGAACAGGTTGCAGGTCGCGCACTCCGTCGCCGTAGCTATGAACTTCGTCCATACAATAAGGATGGAGAGGAAATTGACACAAAAGATATTCGACGTTATAAATCCGAAAACATCATTTGGAAATTTCCTCCCGAATACGCTCATATTATAGGCGTGCCGTTCAAGACTTTCAAAGGAGGAGGCGCCGGAACACCGCCACCGTCCAAACCTCGCGTTCCAATTACATCGCTGTCTGAACGCGCCGAAATGGAGATTAAATTCCCCAATATAATCGGCTACCGCTGCGAAACCAAAGAAGGCGATATTCCGTTCAGCTATGCCGGTTTGTCAAAATTCAAAATGAATTTTGCCGAGATTCCTGAGTCTACCACTCTCGAATCTGCGGTAACCGATACCGAACATGGCCGACAGGTCGTTCTTAAAAACCACCCAGAAGAAATTCGCGATGCGCAGGTAATTTATGAACTGACGCGAGCCTTAATTAATGAAAAATTCAACGATCGCAAAAACGGTCGTCAGTTCCAGAAATTTGCCCGGCTAAAGAAAATCGTTGAATACTGGTTTTACAATCAGGTTGAGGTAATCGGGACGGTATTACCGAATAAACGCCGTCTGGTTGTATTCTTCGACCGCAAGAAAGTTGTTGCCTCAATATACGAAGGTATCAAACAAGCGCTGCAAGGCGAGGCGCATATCACTGCGATACTCAACTACTACAATCCCGAAGGCTCCACACGCTACGTTCACGGCTCTACCTCTCGCTCCGTTTACGCGACCACGAAAAGCCATGTCAACTATGTTGTCGCCGACACTGATTCCTGGGAGCAGATTGCAGCCAAAACATTTGAGGAAATGGAGCAGGTGAAGTTTTACGTCAAAAACCACTTCCTCGATTTCAAAATACCGTATATTCATTCCGACGAGGAGCACGACTTCGTGCCCGATTTCATTTGCCGTGTAATCACGCCCAAAGGTGAAGATGTAAATCTGATTGTGGAGATTTCGGGCTGGAGCAACGACGATACCGGCCATAAAGCCGAGAAGCGCCGTTACACCACCGACCTATGGCTTCCCGCGGCAAATGCTCTCGCAACATACGGTCGTTGGGAGTTCATCGAAATCTCTGACATCGACAACATCAAACCCCTGTTAATCGAAAAAATCAATTCATTATGATAGACCCCAATAAAAAACCGGTTGATGCTATTCAGCACTCCGAAGATACCCGCAAGGTTATCCCGACTTCCGAGTGTCAGGGTGAGGAGGCTATGAATATTGCCGGAGCACCGACCGAAAGCATTTACTCCACGCTGCATGAGGGGTTTGACCGCAGTCGCGACCCCGAACTTTATTGGCTCGACAAATACAAAGATCAGGCCGATGCCGACTCTGCCGAGATGACTCTTGACATCCGTTCGCTATACGTTCACGAAGACATCGCCCCCGAAATGCTTATCAAGCGCCTTTATCAAGTGCGTCAGGAACAGAAAAATCCCGAACAGGGTATGCTTTTCTCTCCTGATGATATGCGCACCGAGGTAGAGGATCAGTTGGAGCGTGTAGCCGACTACTATACTCACTCCATGGGATGGAAAAACCGCCTTATTCAGGGAGACTCGTTGCTCGTGATGAACTCTCTGCTTAACCGCGAGGGAATGGCTGGAAAGGTGCAGACCATCTACATCGACCCGCCTTATGGCATCAAATACGGCTCCAACTGGCAGATGAAACTCAACTCGCGCGATGTCAAGGACAACGACGAGAACGTCAGCGGCGAACCTGAAATGATTAAGGCGTTTCGCGACACATGGGAACTCGGTATCCATAGTTATCTCAGTTACCTCCGTGACCGTCTGGTGCTCTCCAAAGAACTCCTCACTCAGTCTGGTTCTGTTTTCGTGCAAATCTCCGACGAAAACGTTCATCTCGTCCGCAATCTTCTTGACGAAGTCTTCGGCAGCGAAAACTTCGTGAGTCAAATTGTTTATCAAAAGACAAATAGCGCTGGTGCACCAGCAGACTTACTTGCTCCTGCATCAGTATGCGATTATATTTTATGGTATGCGCGAAATAAGGAATTAATTAAATACCGCCCGCTCTTTAAAGAAAAAAATTACGAAGAAGACGGTGAATTATATTCTAAGATTCTTACAGAAGATGGCGAAAAGCTTACAATACGAGAGTGGGAAATTAAGAATAATAAACCATTCATCTATTCTCAGCGGCCTCAAGGGTCTCATGTTTTTCGTCATGATAATTTAACATCCCAATCGGGCGATGAATCTGCGCGCTTCACTGTAGAATTTAATGGCAGAACTTTCAACATTTCTAAGGGTAGTTGGAAAACCAGTAAAAATGGTATGATGCGTCTTATTGAATTAGGCCGCATAGGTGAGGCTAAAAATTCAATTCAATATATACGCTATTTTGATGATTTCCCTTTCTTCAAAATAAGTAATCTTTGGCAAGACACCGGAACGGGAAGTTTCTTGGAAGAAAAACGGTATGTTGTACAATCCGGCACAAAGGCCGTCCAGCGCTGCATCCTTATGACCACCGACCCCGGCGACTTAGTGCTTGACCCGACTTGCGGCAGTGGCACTACGGCTTTCGTCGCCGAACAGTGGGGCCGTCGTTGGATTACGATAGATACAAGTCGTATCGCTCTCAACATCGCGAAAACCCGTCTCACAACGGCGCTGTTCCCATACTATGAACTTTTCGATGAGGAAAACAAGAATATCCGTCAAGGTTTCAAGTACAAGACCGTTCCACACATCACACTGAAATCTCTCGCTAACGACCTTGATCCGGAAGTTGAAACGCTTTACGACCACCCCCTTGAGGACAAGAAGCGCATTCGCGTCAGCGGCCCGTTCACTGTCGAGACACTGCAAAGCTACAACGTAATGTCGCCTGAGAGCATTGACGACCGACCGGACGAAGCGGAGGAAAACCGCTTGTTCCAGGAGCGAATCTTCGCCCATCTCCAGACTGCCGGTATCCGCAACGGCGACAAGAGCCAGCGAGCTACTTTCCATTCGGTCGAGGCTGTCAGCCACCAGTATCTACATGCCAAAGGATGGTACACCGACGGCGAGGGTGAAGAACGACTTGTTTATTTCCACATCGGCCCGAAATTCGGCACTGTCAGCAAACTTTCGGTAACGGAGTCTGTAAAGGCTTTCCGCAGCAAAGCGAAAAACGAGGGCGCATCGTGGCTCGTAATCCTCGGCTTCTCGTTTGAGGACTCGATAAACGATGCCGACTACAACCTCGGCACATACACCGTCAGCAAGGTTCGTATGCACGACGACCTGATGCAGGACGGACTGCTGAAAAAGGACAAGGGCGCCGGCTCGTTTATTACCATCGGCGAGCCTGACATTCAGATTGTCAACGATAATGAATACAGTTGCCACGTTGAAATCCGTGGCCTCGACATATATGACCCTATCAAGGACGATGTAAAGGCTCGCTCGACTGCTGACATCGCATATTGGGAAATCGACGACGACTATAACGAGGAACAGTTCATAGTCCGCGAAGTCCATTTTTGCGGCGGCAACAAGAAAGAGTTTGAGGCATGGCGTAAAGGACTTAACGGAATAGCCTCGGCCAAGACCAAGAAGAAAGCCGAAACCACACTCCGTCTCGACCTCAACGACGAAGTATGGGAAACGCTCTACGACTTCCGCAGCAGTGCCATCGAGCGCAAGCCCGGTCGCAAAATCTGCGTCCGTGTGGTCAGCCAGTTCGGCGAAGAATCCTCCAAAATACTCGTAATAAATTAATAGGTATGAATATACGCATTCTTGACAAAAAGAGAAGTTCCCAAGGAATCAATTGGTTCTTAGGTGAAATATCTCTTTGGGACTACCTTTCTGCTATTACTCCGGATAATTTTCTTTTTGATGTACAAAGAGGTATTGTTAAAAATCAATATCTTGACAGTATCCTTCTCTCAATATATTCAAATGAACCAATCCCACCAATTACAATAATAACTGATAACTTTACAGAAAAAGAAAACGATCTCAATATTACGTCTTTTGAAATCCTGGACGGTCTCCAAAGGACATATCGTCTTTGGATATATCGTTATATTTCTGAAATTGCTGAAAAATCAGAAAATCTCTTTGGCCATTCATATGATTTGGCCAAAACATTGAACAAGCTAAAGCACACTTCTCTATTTATACCTGGAATATTATCTGTTAAACAGATAAAGAATCTTCTTGACATGACTCAAAGTATAAATATTGAAAATTTAAAAACTGCATTTCAGAGTTTCCCAATCTATCTTTATATATGGACGAATCTAGATGAGAAGGACGTTATCAAGAAAATGTTAATACTTAATGCTGGACAAAAGAGAGTGTCAATACCTCATCAGTATGAGTTAATGTTTATGCATATACTGAAGGATCCCAAACTAATTGATGGAATTAGACTTGTTAGAGTTAAAGATGCGGATTATGGGCGCATAAAAAATGGCGATAGAAAGTTAGGAGAATATATATTCTCCACTTTAATCATAGGATTGCAGTCTTTAATTGCCAATCGCCCTCTGCGTTTGAGTGCAAATAACCTTGAACAGATTAATGAAGAGGATTTAGTATCGCAGG
>USMC01000016.1 GCA_900555715.1 uncultured Porphyromonadaceae bacterium
GAGAATGTCCGGGCTGTCCTTTTCGTAGCGGAACCAAATTTCCTTTACCTCCAGGGCCGGGTCCCGGATCTCCTCCGGGAATTCCGGCTGGGGGGGCAGGGTGTCGCGCAGCTTTTTTCCGGCGGCCTTTTCCGTCAGCCAGCTGCGGCCCTCCCGCACCGTCAGGGGAGAA
This sequence comes from uncultured Porphyromonadaceae bacterium, assembly GCA_900555715.1. Taxonomy (GTDB): domain Bacteria; phylum Bacteroidota; class Bacteroidia; order Bacteroidales; family Muribaculaceae; genus CAG-873. The sequence goes on from USMC01000016.1 coordinate 173, forward strand.
GCGGCGCCCCGCTCGCCTGCGCCGTAGAAAATGCGCACCGGGGCAGGCATAGCGGTGAACATATCGCTCTTATGGGTGTAGAGAAGCTGGCCCACCTTTTTGGGATCATCGTCGGCCAAAATGCGGCCGTTTTCCATAACCACGCAGCGGTCGGCGGCGTGGAAGATGTCCTCCAGCCGGTGCTCGGTGATGAGCACCGTGGTGCCCAGCTCCCGGTTGATTTTTTTCACCGTGTTGAGAAAGTCTGAGGCGGCGATGGGATCAAGCTGGCTGGTGGGCTCGTCCAAAATCAGCACTCTTGGCTGCATAGCCATGATGGAGGCCAGGTTTAAAATCTGCCCGCCGGATAGCTCTGCCACATCTCGGTGAAACCAGCCTTGAATGCCGAAATAGCTGGCCATTTCCGCCACCCGCAGGCGCATGGTTTTCTGGTCGCAGCCCAGGCTCTCCAAGCCGAAGGCCAGCTCGTGCCACACCTTGTCCGTGACGATCTGACTGTCCGGATTCTGCATGACGAAGCCGATTTCAGACGACTGCTTGCGTAGGTCCGCCTGGTCCAAGGGCGCGCCCTCATAGAAGATAGATCCCGTGCGATTGCCGTGGGGGGTGAGGACAGTCTTCAGGTGCCGCAGGAGAGTGGTTTTTCCGCTGCCGGACTTGCCGCACAGGGCGATGTATTCCCCCTGCTCCACTTGCAGGGAAACCTCCTGCAGGGAGGGGTGCTCCGGGTCTGTTGGGTAGGAAAAGGTCAGATTTTCGATCGCAAACTGTGCCATAGTATAGCCTCCCGAATGGAATAAAAGGTGGGGATCAGTAAAAGTGCGGCGTAGGACGCAAGGCCCAGAATAGGCCGGAAGCCGGCCACCCTCGCAATAGCTATTGCCGGGATAAACGCCGCCCGGGCGCTGCCGCCGGCGGCGGCATAGATGGCGGCGGCCAGGGCCGCCAATATCAGCCCGGTGATAAACCGGTCTCGCCCGGTAAAGCGGTAAATCTGAAAGCTGGTGCGCTTGACCGGGACTCCATAGCCCCGGCAGCGCATGGAGTCGGCGGTGATGACGCTGCCCTCCAGGGCCCAGCCGGACAGGGACATAAGCACGTCCATGCCGCCCTGGATTTTCTCCCTTCGCGACCCGGCGCCGCTGCGCCCGATACACTTGCGGGCTCCGGCAATCTGCTTTCCCTTTCGCCAGTAGGCGGGAATCAGCCGCAGCACCATCACCAGCACCAAGGAAATGGCGGGAATCACCGCGCCGAACAGGCTTGTAAACTTGTCAGAGGTCATGACGATGCCACCGCACAGGAACCACAGGCTCACCGCAGCAAACATCATCCCCGCGCAGCCGCCGTAGCACAGGGCTTGCCAGGTGTAGGGACGGCCGAACAGGGTAAAGAGGATGGTTTCACCCAGGGTGTTGAACAGCGGGTTTACCGCCGCCACCAGCACCATGGCTATAAGAAGGAAGCCAAGGGTTTTAGCGCAGCGCGCCCGGCGCAGCACGGCGTAGTACGCCCCTCCGCACAGAAGGGAGACCAGCAGATACGCCGGGTGAAACAGCACCACCGTCAGCACGATGGCCGCCGCAAAGAACAGGAAATTCACCGCCGGGTGGCAGCGGGAAAGCACATCATAGTCCTGCACGGTCATAGCCTCCTTTTCATGTGTGCCGTATAGTTCAGCCCATACTGGGTGCGCCTATATCGGTGCCCAGGCCCTTGCAGGTGTAGGCCCACACAATGGTCTCGCCGCCCTCCAGCTTGTAGCTGGAGCAGCCGTAGTTGGGGAACCAGCCGTTCACCTTGTACATCCAACCGGATTGCTGTCCGCAATCAAATTCATACAGGTGGTTAATGCCCTCAATGTAGTAGCTGCCGTATAGGGGGGTGTAGCTGTATTCAATCTGAATATTCCGCTCATCGCAGATCCGGTTCAGCACATCGAAAACGGTCTCTCCGGCGGTAAAGGAAACGGTGGTGGCAGCGAGAATGGTGCCGTTATCGGGCACATAAACGTCCAATCCCGGCGTCAGATCCTTCATATTGTTTAAAATAGTGTCGCAGCGGATCTCAATGGTACAGGTCGGCCCCGCCGGCTGAGGCTTTTCGGGCGTATCCGGAGTACCAGGAGTATCGGGCTTGCTGGAGGTATTGGGCTTGTCCGGCTTGCTCGATACATCGGGCGTATCGGTCGTGTCCGGGGTCTCCGGATTTTCGGGCTGGATGACATCCGCCGGTACATTCCGTCCGTCCAATACGGCCTGCACCTCATCTGCCGAGCAGAAGATGCTCTCCCCGCAGCCCAAAACGCAATCCAGGGCAAAGGAGCTCAGGGCCTGCAGATCCATATCCTGCACGGAGAGCTCCTGGCCTACATAGCAGCCGGTTTTCCCGGCGGTAAAGGTGTTCTCCCCGTCGCTGACGGCCCCGCCCAGCACATATATGGTTTCAGATCCCGTGCGTACGGTACACACCAGCACGGTATTTTGCAGCGTGGCGTTGTGTTCACCGTACTGCAGGTTAACAGGCTTGTCTCCCACCTGGCAGAAGGCCTCACCCGTTACCAGGCGCACCTGCGCCTCCGTCGCTGACACGATCTCCAGCTGGCTTCCCTGGGAGAGCATCAGGCTGCCTGTGCCTGCTTCCACAGCCACATATCCGCTGGCCACGGATATCACATCGCCTTGGCGCAGCTGCGTCTGCCCCTTGAGCTCCGAGGCGATGCCGCCGCGCTCCAGATTGGCCAGGCCCTTGCGCACGGTAGCACTGATGGCCGTGGCCTCACCCTCCGGGGCGGCCTTGTCAAACCAGCCCAGATGCCGCCCGGCCAGAAGAACGGCCACTGCGGCGATGGCGGCGAGCGTTATGATTCCGTTTTCATCGGAGCGCACCACAGCCTGCCCGAGCTCTTCGGTGTCGCCGGTGTTAAGCTCCGCCTTGACGATATACTCGTTGCCGTACTCATAGATTACTCCGCCTCCGGCATTGCTGTTCATGCCTTCGACTGCGGCAAGCACCTCATCGAGGCTTACATTGTGCAGACGCATCAGCTCGGGGTTGAGCTTTATCTGATATTCTGGCGCATCGCCGCCTATCACCGACACATTCGACACACCTCCGAGGGCGAGCAGACGCGGACGGATGTTTTTCTCGGCTATGCGGCGCAGTTCAAGCATCGACGTGGAGTCGGCAGTGAGACCGATAATCATCATTTCTCCCAATATCGACGACTGAGGTCCCATGACGGGCTTGGAAACGTTTTCAGGCAGATTTTCGGCGGCAGCGTCGAGGCGCTCGGCGACAATCTGACGGGCGGTGTAGATATCGGTGCCCCAGTCGAATTCTACCCACACTACGGAAAATCCGGTGTTCGATGCCGAACGCACACGCCGAACGCCTGTAGAACCGTTGACAGCAGTCTCGACGGGATAGGTTACGACTTTTTCCACTTCCTCCGGCGCGAGCCCCGGCGCTTCTGTCATTACGACAACCGTCGGAGCGTTGAGGTCAGGGAATATGTCCACTTCCATGCGCATCAGCGCCACCACGCCGGCTATCATCACAAGGGCGGTGATGAGAAGAACGACAACGCGGTTACGCAGCGAAAGACTTATGATTTTATTCAGCATATCTCTCTATCAATGATTATGTGAGTGTCCTTCCGGGATGTTTGCGCCATTTTCGGCGAGACGCACGGTTGTGACGCCATCAGTGACGATACGCATACCCTCACTGATTCCGGAGAGTATTTCCACTCGACGTCCGTCGCTTTCACCGAGTGTGACAGGTATCTTGACGAAACCTTCATCATCGATCTGCTCATAGACGAAATATTGCCCCTGCTGCTCTGAAAGAGCGCTTACAGGCAGAGTGATGACGCCATGCCGGGGCGCGCCGAGAAGATATGCCCTGAACGAACTGCCGGGAATTATTCCGCTGCCGCGCGGTACGGTGAAATAAACCGGAAGATATGCCGATGCCGCCGCGGACGGAGCCGGAGATGTACCGAGACGCTTACCCCCAAGTTCGGCTACAGTGACAGTGCCGGGAAGATATGAAAATTCGAGCACCGCGTCGGTGAAAGAAGGGGCGCTGCTGTAGAATTTCTGCGGAATGTCTATCCTGAGAGTGAGATTTCCATCTGCAGCGACAGTGGCTACGACCTCTCCGGCCTCCACATACTGTCCTTCGCGCACGGCAAGAGAAGTTATGGTTCCCGCTACCGGCGACTTTACCATACCCGACGAGGCAGCAGGGCTATATGCCGCCTGCGCGGCACGGTAAGCAGCAAGAGCGGCGTTGCGCTCGCCTACGGTAGCCATCTGTTCCTTGTATAGAGCCTCGATGCGTTCATATTCTGTTCTGGTATTTTCGAGGGCTGCGCGTGCGGCAGCGTTGGCATCGCCGCCGCTCATTCCGGAAGCGTCGACGGTGGCTACGACGGTTCCGCGGCGCACGTCGCTACCGGGATTAATACCGGAGACAAAACGGACAATCCCTGCTGTCGGCGACGACACCACGCCGTCGGCTTCGCCGGAGTTCGATGCTGTTCCGGATGCACGCAAAGCTACTGTGAAATCGCCCGCAGCGACAGTGTCGACTCTCAGACCGAAACGAGAGGCTACCGACGGCTCGACTATTATCTCTCCCGAAGCATGGGCGTGACCTTCATGACCTTCATGCGCGCCGGTATCGTGGACTTCGCCGCTACCGGCTTCTCCGGTGCCATGCGTGCAAGAGCACAGAGCCAGCGACGCAGCACCGAGACATAAAAGAACGTATCTATATTTCATTTTTCCGTTTTTATTCTAATATTTTTACAAAGTTACTCATAAAAAATATGCACATCCGATGCAAATTGTGTTTTTTTACATATCTTTGCAGTACGAATGAATTATGCCTGTCCGGCACCTGCATTCCATCCATTCCAGATTGCTTGTCTATTCATCATTTTTAAATATCAGTAAATGAAAAAATTTTTACTTTTTGCAGTCGCAGCAGCATTTTTTGCTTCTGCACAGGCAGACAAATACCAGACTCTGCCTTCATTCGCACTTCAGGGCTTCTCGCCGAACGGCAATTACGCAGTCAGCGTCGACCCTTACGGCGGCAGTCTCATACTACTGAATCTTGTTGACGGAACATCCGAAACCTTTACCGGCGACGGCTATACCTCAGAATATACGGCAGGCATAGGCGTGAATATCTCGAACAACGGAATCCTCGTCGGCAGCGACACCCCCGCCGGCTCGGCAGTATATCTTGAAAACGGCGTGTGGAAACGTCTTCCCGTAATCAATGAAGAACTCACAAATCTCTCCAACGGCATTTCCGCCGACGGCACAGTGATATGCGGCAACTTAGGCAACACTTCTATCAGCCCCGACGCCGAAACTGTCATGTGTATTCCTTGCGTATGGTATCGCCAGGCCGACGGCACATACAGCGAACCCGTCCTTCTGCCGCACCCCGACACCGACTTCAACGGTCGTGTGCCCCAATACATCACCGCCTCTTCCATCAGCGCAGATGGCAAGGTTGTCTGCGGTCAGATCCGCGACTATGTAGGTATGATTCAAGAGCCTATCGTCTACATCTGCGACGACAAGGGCGAATGGTCATACAAGCTCATAGGACGACAGTTCATAAACCCCAATAAGATCGAAATACCCGCCGATCCGGGCGACTGTCCTCTCCAGCCCACGCTCGATCAATTTATGAGCGACGCAGATCTGGAAGCATACAATGACGCCATGAGCAAATGGGACGGCAATTACGCAAACTATCCCAACATGCTCGACTACATCTCTCCCGAAGGTCTTGCCGCCTACGACGCCGCTATGGATGAGTTCGAACCCGTATTCAACAAATGGATGGAGGACTTCGACGACTATATGGCTGCTTATCAAGCCACCGTTTCCGAATCTAAAGCGTTCCTCTTCAACTGCGCATACATCTCGCCCGACGGCAAAAAGTATCTCACAAGCACGGAAAGTGCCGGCGGAGGTATCTGGATGGCAAAGAAAAAGCAGCGCCGCGTGCTCGCCGCTCTCAGCGATGTCGAAACAGAACCCGGTTTCGGTGACGAACCCGAAGAGGAAACAGAACAGGGCGCTCCCTTTGTTATCGACGTTGAGGACAGCTCAAGCTGGACCTGCAACTCTGAGAAAGGTATCCAGGCATCGTATATCGCCGACGACTATACCGTTCTGGGAACACACGACTTCTCCGGTGCCGCTACCGCTGTCGTGCTGACTCCTAATGCAAGCGAATATCAGACTCTGGAAGACTATCTCGCTACATTCGACCCCGAAGCCTCAACATGGATGAACGAAAACATGCGCCACGATGTAGAAAGTTACGACTACGCAACCGGAGAAATGGTTGTCCTGAGCAACGTAATGCTCAGCGGCGTACCTTACGGCACCCCCGACCTGAGCGTTATCGGCACTGTCGCCAACAACATGTGGGACTACGAAAGTGATTCGTACATCTACTCCTACATTCTCAAACTCAACAAGAAAACAGATTCCGCCGGCAGCCTCGGAGCCGACGCTTTCGCTGTAAAAGTTCTCGACGGCGCCACTGTCTGCGTCGAAGGGCAGGAAGCACTGGTGGAAATCTACAATGCCGCCGGTCAGAAGGTCTACACAGCCACATTCGCCGGCGCACAGACAACCGGTCTCCCGCAGGGTCTCTACATCGTCAAGGCAACAGCCGCCGACGGCCGTACCGCAACCCTCAAAGCAGCTTTCTGACAGTATAGCCTAACAGCATATAATCCGCAGCCGCCCGCAAGCCGCTGCGGATTTTTTTGTCACCCGTCGGGATGCAAGCTGAAAAATTTTTGCTAATTTTGTGGTATGAATGCGCAACTATCCTCCGTCTGGTCGTGGCTGAAGAAATATTTATCGACAACGACCATTGTGTGTCTTGTCGCCGTGGGATATATCATCTTTTCCGGCGACAACACAGTGTTCCGTACCATCGACTACGACCGGCAGATCGACAGTCTGCGCGCCGAACTTGCCGCGCAGACCGACACCATGCTCTACTATCAGGACCTCAACCGCCGCCTGTCGTCCGACCCTGAGCTGATGGAACGCGTGGTGCGCGAGCAATATGGCATGAAACGTTCCAATGAGGACGTCTACATTTTTGAATCTCCCGAACAATGAACAAAGACAAGAAAACCTGGCTGGCATCGACAGTAATCGCCCCCTCAGGGCTTCTGCTCATCCTCGCCGCCACTCTCGCCGCCTTCTTCCTGATGCACACCGCATGGGCGCAGACAGCATACCCCTATGTCTACTCTGTAGGCGCCGTGCTTGTTCTGCTGGCGCGCATTGTCACGCCACGCGTCTCCGACATGCGCCTGCGCCGTCTCCACCGACTTGAAATATGGACAGGCATCATCTTCTGTGTAGGCGCCGCCTTCCTGTTCTTCCGTCTGGAGACTCTGCGCGACTGGCTGGCGTTCACCATCGCCGGCGCTGCACTGCAGATATACACCTCCGTCGCCATTCCTGCGCGCGAATCGAAATTAGCAAAAGGAGAATAGGCTGTGGCAAAGAAAATTGTCGAGACGCCGCTGATGAAGCAGTATATCGAGATGAAGCAGAAACATCCCGATGCCATCCTGCTGTTCCGCGTGGGCGACTTCTACGAAACATTCTCCGACGACGCCATCGAGGCATCCGAAATCTTAGGCATCACCCTCACACGCCGCGCCAACGGCTACGCACAGCACGTAGAGCTCGCCGGCTTTCCCCACCATGCCCTCGACACCTACCTTCCCAAGCTTGTGCGCGCCGGCAAGCGCGTAGCCATCTGCGAGCAGCTCGAGGACCCCAAACTCACCAAGAAACTCGTCAAGCGCGGAATCACGGAGCTTGTCACGCCGGGTGTCGCCATGAACGACAACGTCCTTTCGCGCCGCGAAAACAATTTTCTCGCCGCCGTCCATTTCGGCAAAGTCCTCACCGGTCTGGCACTTCTGGACATCAGCACAGGCGAATTCCTTGCCGCGGAAGGCACCACCGACTACATCGACAAGACCTTGTCGAGCCTCGCGCCCAAGGAACTGCTCGTGCAGCGCGGCTTCAAAGCCCGCGCCGCCGAAGAGTTCTCGCAGCAGACAGCCGTCTTCGAGCTCGAAGAATGGCTTTTTACATCCACCGCTGCCGAAGAGAGGCTCCGCAAGCAGTTCGGAACGACATCGCTCAAAGGTTTCGGCATCGAACGCATGAGCTCTGCCATCATTGCCGCCGGAGCCATCCTCCACTACCTCGACCTCACCCAGCATACCCGCACGCAGCATATCACATCTATCAGCCGTATAGAAGCCGGCAAATATGTGCGTCTCGACCGCTTCACCATCCGCAACCTTGAGCTTTTCGAGCCCCTCGATCCGGATGGGAAAAGCCTACTCGGCGTCATCGACCGCACCGTCACGCCCATGGGCGCGCGCCTGCTGCGTCGCTGGCTCCAGATGCCGCTGAAAGACCCCAAAGCCATCAACGAGCGCCTCGACATCGTAGAGCATTTCTTCAGAGTCCCCGACATGCGCGACGAAGTGTGCTCGCAGCTGCAGACCATAGGCGACCTTGAGCGACTTGTCAGCAAAGTATCCTGCGAGCGCGTCACACCGCGCGAAATGCTCCAGATACGCAATGCCCTCGCCGCCATCGTGCCGCTGCGTAAACTATGCTCCGATTCCGGACAACCGCGCCTTATGGCACTCGCCGAGCAGCTGAATCCATGCGAGAGCGTGCGCGAACGCATAAGCCGCGACATTCCGGAAGACGTCGGCGGACTGGCTGCGCGCGGCGACATCATCAACAGCGGCGTCGACGCCGAGCTCGACCGTCTGCGGGCTATCGCTTACGAAGGCAAAGACTATCTTGCCAAGCTCCAGCAGCGCGAAATCGACGCCACGGGCATAACATCGCTCAAAGTGGGCTACAACAACGTCTTCGGCTACTACATCGAAGTGACAAACACCCACAAGGCGAAAGTTCCGGCGGAATGGATACGCAAGCAGACGCTCGTCAATGCCGAACGATATATCACTCCCGAGCTAAAAAACTACGAGGAGCAGATCCTCGGTGCGCAGGAAAAAATCGACATTATCCAGAACCGCCTCTTCGGCGAGCTCATTGCAGCCGTGGCAGAATTTATCCCCGTCATACAGCTCGACGCCAGCCTTCTCGCCAAGCTTGATGTTCTCAACGCCTTCACACGTGTATCTATCGAGAACCGGTATAACCGTCCTGTCGTCGACGACAGCCTCGATCTGATTCTCACCGAGGCGCGTCATCCCGTCATAGAACGGCAGCTGCCTCCGGGCGAGCCCTACATCTCGAACACCGTGGAGCTCAGCAATGAAGGAACGCAGATCATGATGATAACGGGTCCCAACATGTCCGGTAAATCCGCTCTTCTGCGTCAGACAGCCCTCAATGTCATCCTCGCGCAGATAGGCTGCTTCGTTGCGGCGCAAAGCGCCCGCATAGGCGTTGTCGACAAGATATTCACCCGTGTCGGCGCCAGCGACAACATTTCGCTCGGAGAATCGACATTCATGGTCGAAATGAACGAAGCGGCGTCCATCCTCAACAACATGAGCCGCCGTTCTCTCATCCTCTTCGACGAACTCGGACGCGGCACATCCACCTACGACGGCATCTCGATAGCCTGGGCGATAGTCGAACATATACACGACTACGGCGACATGCACCCCAAGACACTCTTCGCCACACACTATCACGAGCTCAACGACATGGAGAAATCATACAGCCGCATAGCAAACTTCAATGTCTCCGTCAAGGAAATCGACGGCAAGGTTGTGTTCCTCCGCAAGCTCGCCGCCGGAGGCAGCGAACACAGTTTCGGCATCCACGTCGCCAAGCTCGCCGGTATGCCTGCCAGCATAGTAAAACGCGCCGATCAGATTCTCGTGCAGCTCGAAGCCGCAGAAAGCATCAGCGAAGACACCGATGAGGAACCGAAGGAGGAGAATACGGCTGCCGTAGCCCCGGTGCGTTCGCGCAAGAAGACACGCATCAAAGCGCCGACAGCAGGCAGCATGCAGCTCTCTTTCTTCCAGCTCGACGACCCCGTACTCAAGGAAGTGCGCGACGAACTGCTCGGCGTCGACATCAACAACCTGACGCCCATCCAGGCACTTACCAAGTTACACGATATCCGCAAAATACTGACAGGTAAAGAATGATTACCCTATCCTTTCCCTCGTCGGCAGAACTGACGGCGATTGAAAAAATATATACGGAAGCGTTTCCTCCGGAGGAACGGCGGTCATGGTCGTCGCTCGCCGGCGACGGCAATCCCGAACTGCGCGCCATAGTTCGCGACGGAGAACTTGCCGGCATGATAAGCTACTGGAACTTCGGTACATTCGTCTATGTCGAACACTTCGCCATCGACCCGTCGCTGCGCGGAGGAGGAACAGGCTCCGAAGTGCTTGCAGAGCTTCGCCGCAGTCTCGGACGCCCTGTCGTTCTGGAAGTAGAGCGTCCCGCCGACAGTAATCCAATGGCGGCGCGGCGTATAGAGTTTTACCGCCGCAACGGCTTCCACGTACTCAGCTACGACTACATCCAGCCACCATACGCCCCCGGTCTGCCCTCAGTGCCGCTGCTGCTTATGAGCACCGACCCATCAATAGCGCCTGCCGACGTCGCCGCCACCCTCCACCGCGAAGTCTACGGCGTCCGCTGACACTTCTGCGTCGTTTTTTTCGTAAAAAAACTGAATCTTTGCGCATCAATGTTGGCGAAGCGGTGGATTTTTCGTAATTTTGAAATATAATACTCTGAAAAATGGAACATCCCGAAAACGACTCCCAATATACCGGACTGACCGTCAACAGCGGTGTTGTTCAGCCGCCTATTGTCAATCCATACCTCACCAAAAAGCGCCGCAAGCCTCTTCCGCCGGCTTCGGAACTTGTGGAAGGCATTCTCAAAGGCGACGTGACAATGCTAAGCCGGGCTGTCACACTTGTCGAAAGCCTTGCGCACGACCACTACGCTCTGGCGCAGGAAGTGATAGAGAAATGCCTGCCCTACTCCGGCAATTCGCGCCGCATAGGCATCACCGGTGTCCCCGGCGCCGGCAAGAGCACATCTATAGATGTCTTCGGTCTTCACGTGCTCCGCGACGGAGGGAAACTTGCCGTTCTGGCGATAGACCCTTCGAGCGAGCGCACCAAAGGTTCCATCCTCGGCGACAAGACGCGCATGGAGAAACTTGCCATACATCCCAATGCCTTTATCCGCCCTTCCCCATCGGCAGGCTCGCTCGGCGGCGTCGCACGCAAGACACGCGAGACCATCGTTCTGTGCGAAGCCGCGGGATATAACAATATCTTCGTCGAAACCGTAGGCGTAGGACAGAGCGAGACCGCCGTTCACTCCATGGTCGACTTCTTCCTGCTGCTCCAGATAGCAGGAGCGGGCGACGAGCTTCAGGGCATAAAGCGCGGCATCATGGAGATGGCGGACGGAATAGTCATCAACAAAGCCGACGGCGACAACATCGGCCCCGCACAGCTCGCCCAGGCACAGTACCGCTCGGCGCTGCACCTCTTCCCCCCGACAGCGTCGGGATGGAAACCCGAAGTGCTTACCTATTCGGCATACTACGAGACAGGTATCGCCGAAATATGGGAAATGATCGACCGCTATTTCGCCTTCGTCAAGGAAAACGGCTACTTCGAGGAAAAACGCAAGGAACAGGCACGCTGGTGGATGTACGAAACCATCGACGAACAGCTCCGCAAACATTTCTACGACAATCCCGTTATCAAGAAAAGACTTGAGATATGCCAGTCCGACGTTCTGGCAAACCGCCGCTCCAGCTTCGCCGCCGCCGGCGATGTGCTCAGCCTGTATTTCAAACTCCTCAAAGAACAGATATGAAAAAAATTGTAAGCTTAATCCTCATAGCACTCATCGGCGCGCTCTGCGCATCGGCGCGCGCGAAAGCAGGTCAGAAAGTCGGCGTGGAATTCGAGACAATGACCTACGAGTTCGGCAACATCAGCGAAAACGACGCACCCGTGACGCACGTGTTCTCATTCACCAACACCGGCACCACGCCTGTAGCGATACTGTGGGCAAAAAGCAGCTGCGGGTGCACACAGCCCGAATACGACCGCAAGCCCGTTCTCCCCGGACAGAAAGCGACGGTAAAAGTGACATTCAAACCCAAAGGTCAGGCTGGAGAAGTGAACAAGGACATACGCCTGCGGATGACAAACGGCAACAAGAAGTCGGAAGAGATTGTTCTCCGCCTGAAAGGTGCCGTTGTGCCTAAAGGCAAGAAATAGAAAGGTATATAACACCACCGCAGCGACGCTTCACAGTGCCGCTGCGGTGGAAATAAACCAATCATTATCACATTCTTGCAATGTACATATAAAACACCAGCAGACAGAAGATGGTTCACAGCAGAGATGAATTTAACCTTAATTAATAATACTGTGCATATCATCGGCACACATCATCCGCTAACTTTGCATCAGAAACAATATTAAACCACAATACAATGGCAACAAAACCCAAGAAACCCACCGGTAAGGAAACCGATCCCCTGGCAGCCCGCGCAGAAGCGCTTGAGCAGGCTTTAGGACGCATAGAAAAAGCCTACGGACGCGGAGCCGTCATGAAGATGGGCGACGACGTCATAGAAGATGTCGAAGTGATACCCTCCGGCTCGATAAGCCTCAACTATGCCCTCGGCGTAGGAGGCTATCCCCGCGGACGAATCATCGAGATATACGGTCCGGAATCGTCCGGCAAGACAACCCTTGCCATCCACGCCATAGCAGAGGCTCAGAAACGCGGCGGCATAGCCGCCATCATCGACGCAGAACACGCATTCGACCGCTTCTATGCTCAGAATCTCGGAGTTGACATCAACAACCTCCTCATCTCGCAGCCTGACAACGGCGAGCAGGCGCTCGAAATCGCCGAACAGCTCATCCGTTCATCGGCAATCGACATTCTCGTTGTCGACTCCGTGGCGGCGCTCACTCCCAAGAGCGAAATAGAGGGCGAGATGGGCGACCGCAACATGGGACTTCAGGCAAGACTCATGTCGCAGGCAATGCGCAAGCTCACCGCAGCCATTTCACGCACCAACACCACCTGTATCTTCATCAACCAGCTGCGTGAGAAGATCGGTCAGATGTTCGGTCCGACAGAGACAACAACCGGCGGCAACGCGCTCAAGTTCTACGCCTCGGTGCGCATCGACATCCGTTCGCGCAATCCCATCAAAGACGGCGAAGACGTTCTGGGCAAACGCGCATACGTCAAGATTGTAAAGAACAAGGTAGCACCGCCATTCAAGCGTGCGGAGTTCGACATCATGTTCGGCGAAGGAATAAGCAAGAGCGGCGAAATCCTCGACCTCGGCGTCGACTATGGCATCATCAACAAGAGCGGCTCATGGTTCAGCTACAACGGCGAGAAACTTGCACAGGGTCGCGACGCCGCAAAAAATGTCATCGCCGATAATCCCGAGCTCGCCGAAGAACTCGAAGGAAAGATCATGGCAGCCATGCACGAATCAGACCGACAGAACGGTCGCGCGCCAAAAGCAGCCGCAAAGCCTGCCGATGCGCCTCAGGCACCTGCTGCCGACGGCGAGTTCGACGACCTTCCCGACGATTTCTCCATCGAAGAAGACCTCTGAATCTCCGACCCAAACACATAGCAAAGCCATGCCTGAAAAACGGGCATGGCTTCTTTCGTATGCAAAGTGGTGGTTTTTCTCCTTTTCTTCAACCTTTTTTGAACTCATGGCAGTTTCTTACGTTTGAAATATATAATTTTGTAACTCATTCATCACTGACAATGCATATTTCCTTGAGAAGAATAATAACTGCCCTGGCGATTGCCGTCTCCGTATTTATATGCGAGGCGCAGGTTCTTGTCACCGACGGAGAAACGCTCTCGGAAGACAGCGTGCTGCAGGACTTTTCCAACCAGCCATATTTCGGAATATACAAAGACAACTATTTCGTCTTCGGACCGTCGGTAAACCAGAAGCCGTCGAAATACAACACCAACATCAAGTTTCAGATTTCCATCGCGCAACGTCTCACAAACGCCACGCTGCCATGGGGGACCTATCTCTACCTGTTCTACACCCAGAAATGTTTCTGGAACGTGCTCGAAAACTCTATGCCGATGACCGACCTGAACTTCAATCCCGGTATCGGTCTCACAAAGCCTTTCTTCGCCAAAAACCGCTACATCGGTAAGATGACACTCATTGTTGAGCACGAATCGAACGGCCGCGACAGCATTGAGTCGCGCTCGTGGAACCGCGTCGCCCTCGCCTCGAACGTCATGGTGACAAAGAATCTCATGGTACACGGTAAGATATGGATTCCTATCGTCGACGGCATGAACAACAAAGACATCGTCAACTACTGCGGATTCTGGCAGGTCGGAACACAATTCATCAGCAACAACAAACGGTTCGTCGCCGGAATAACATGCGTCAAACGCAAAGGATGGAATCTTAACTCCAACGTCACCGTCGATCTCGCCTACCGCATATTCAGAAAGGAGAACCAGTATCTCTACTGCCAGTTCTACAACGGTTTCGGCGAAGGACTGCTGGACTACAACCGTTTCCACTGCCAGATCAGAATAGGGCTCCTGATAAAACCCAAAATATTCAGCGACTTCTGAGAGCTGCACTCGAAAAAATTGTTGACTATATCTGTATAAGCCGGATAAAAACAGTATCTTTGCAGATACTAATGTCCGGCTATAATGGATTATAGTAACGATTGTAAGAGTGAAGAGTATGAACAGAACATCTGACATCGCAATATTTGTCTTGTTTCTTCTTGCTTTAGCGGCGTCGGCGTGCACCGACACAGAGCAGTTCCGCGTCAACGGCGAAATCGCAGGCAAGGAAACGATGAATCTGCGCGTCACATATTATACAGCCGGAGGCGTGAAGACACTCGTCACGGCGGCGCGCGACGGTAAATTCGAATTCTTCGGCTCCTCGCAGCAGCCGACGCTCGTAGAGATAACAGACTACGAATATCGTCCGCTGGCACGACTCTACGCCTCAAACGGAGAGACATTCGATATCAAAGTGGACCGTTCAGAACCACTGAAAGGGGAGATTACCGGCAACGACATCACAGAACGCTGGTCCTCGTTCCTGCGCGACAACGCCGATGTGCTTCAGGCGGGCGGAGCACCGGCAAACGAAGCGATAGCACGCTACGTCGCCGGTCACGGCACCGACATCGTTTCGAGCCTTCTTCTGCTGACAGCATACGACGCCTCGGAAAATGCCATGGAAGCCGACTCGCTCCTGTCGCTGATAGCGCCGGAAGGTCGTCCATCGGGCATTCTCGACGGTTACAACATGATGCTACAGCGTCTTGTCGCGGAAACAGCCACAGATACGATACGCCCGTTCTACTACGAATACCGCGACACGGCGCGGCTCCTCGATCCAGCCGACAGACCGGTAACAATCATCGCGTTCACCGACGATGCGGCGAAAGACTACGAAACCGTCGCCGACAGCCTCGAGAAAGCAGTAGCGAAATCGCGTGCTGTGTTCGATCTACGTGCGATAGGCACCCTCGGTTTCAGCTACAGCGACACCATTCGCCGCTCGACGGGACGGCTGCCGGGCGGACTCAGCGCACGCGGGGTTGAACGTCTCGGCATTCCGTCGCTGCCCTACTACATCGTCACCGACTCTGCCGGAGTGCAGTATTACAGAGGCGAATATCTCCATCGGGCGCAGGAAGTGGCGGATTCGTTAAGCAAAACAAGATAACACCATGCTCGTCAAGACCTTCGCGGCAGCCATACAGGGCATCGACGCAATCATCATCACAATAGAGACAGTTGTCAAGTCGGGATTTCAGTATACCATAGTTGGTCTGCCGGACACCGCCGTTAAAGAAAGCAGCGAGCGCGTCCGCGCCGCACTGTCGCAGTCGGGCTACGCCATGCCGCGTATCTCGGCGGTAATCAACATGGCGCCTGCCGACGTGCGCAAAGAAGGTTCTGCCTACGACTTGCCCATTGCCGTCGCACTTCTTGTGGGCAGCGAGGTCATCAAGGCTCCCGAACTCGACAGATATGTGATAATGGGTGAGCTGTCGCTCGACGGAAGCGTGATGCCGCTCAAAGGAATACTGCCTATGGCGATAGCGGCACGCGCCGCAGGGTTCAAAGGCATGATAGTTCCCGAAGCCAATGCCACGGAAGCCGCCGTTGTCAACAATCTGGAAGTGTACGGCGTCCGTAATCTCCGCGAAGTAGCTGAAATGCTCACCGGCGAGCGCGTCATAGAACCGACAGTCGTCGACACCCGCCGCGAATTTGCCGAGGCAATCGACAGTTTCGACTACGATTTCAACGAAGTACGCGGACAGGAAAATGTAAAGCGTGCGTTCGAAGTGGCATGTGCCGGCGGTCATAACATACTGCTCATCGGTCCTCCCGGCTCGGGAAAGTCGATGATGGCGAAACGCCTGCCGTCCATCATGCCGCCGCTGACTCTCGGCGAAGCTCTCGAAACGACAAAGATACATTCAGTGGCGGGCAAGCTACGCCGTGGCTCGCGCCTTATGACCGTTCGCCCGTTCCGCTCGCCCCATCACACCGTGTCGCCCGTCGCCATGGTGGGCGGAGGCAACAATCCTCTGCCCGGTGAAATATCGCTTGCACACAACGGTATTCTTTTCCTGGACGAGTTTCCGGAATTTCCGCGCGCCGTGCTCGAAGTGCTGCGCCAGCCGCTCGAAGACCGCCACATCAGCGTCAGCCGAGCACGCTATCAGGTAGACTACCCGGCTTCTTTCATGCTGGTGGCATCCATGAACCCGTGTCCCTGCGGCTACTATACGCATCCCACAAAACGCTGCACATGCCAGCCGGGATCGATAAGCAAATATATCGGACGTATTTCCGGTCCGCTCCTCGACCGCATCGACATACAGGTGGAGATAATGCCCGTCGAGTTCGACGAGCTCTCCGCGCGTCCTGCCGGAGAAAGCAGCGCCGACATACGAGCCCGCGTGGCGAAAGCGCGCGAAATACAGGCACAGCGCTTCGCCGGCGAGCCCGACATACACTGCAACGCGCAGATGAACAGCCGTCTGATGCAGCAGCACTGCCACCTCGACGACGAAAGCCAGAAACTCCTCAAAAGAGCCATGCAGCGCAACGACATGTCGGCACGCGCCTACGACCGCATCCTCAAAGTGGCACGCACCATCGCCGACCTCGCCGGCAGCGCCGATATCCAGCCCGCACACATCGCCGAAGCCGCCGGCTACCGCTCCCTCGACCGCGCCAACTGGGGCAAAACCTTCTGAAGTAAAAGCCGCAAGCGGCTCAAACTATATCAAAATTTTTCACTCCTGAATCCAATTTTGAACTGTGAGGGAGGCTTGCCTCCCAAATAAAAAACACCAGCTTCATGCCACGCTCTTTTACCCACAACTATTGTGAACCATCCATCTACCATATCACACTTTCGAAGATGCAGGGTGTTGAGCCATTCGGGACGCTCATCGGGCATGGTAGTGAGGTTAAAATCAAGTATAGCAGGCTCGGCAGCCTAATCGCCTCCACATTTTATCGCATATCGGAACTTGACCCCAATATAAAGGTTCTTCAATACATGATAATGCCCGATCATGTGCATCTTATCATCAGAGTATGCGCCACGATTCCCCGCCCCATCGGAAGTTATATTGGACAACTTAAAGTACGTATCACCCAGCAATTTGGCAGTAGCGTTTTCGACCCCGATTTTTATGATTGTATTCTATACAAGAATCGATCACTCGACTCTTTATTCCGTTACCTTAAAGAGAATCCTGCCCGACTTGCCATACGCCGCGACAATCCCGATTTCTTCACACGCGTCAACCACTTGCAGATTGACGGCGAGGAATACCAGGCTTATGGCAACATACACCTTTTAGAAAATCCCTCCAAGGAGGCTCTGATAGTACATCGCCGCTACACCCCGGAGCAGCTCAAAGCCCTGACTGACCGATGGCTTTACACAGCGGAGAACCGTGGCGTCATCGTTTCGCCATTCATTTCTCCGTCTGAACGCAGCCTGCGAGCCCAGGTAGAAGAGCTTGGCGGCAAAATCATTCTCATCACAGACCAATCCTTTCCCGAACGCTACAAACCTGCAGCCCACGACTTCCGGCTCTCCGCCGAGGGGCGTCTGCTTATCATAAGCATCCGCTCCCCCTCCAAAACTCTCACACGCGGCACCTGTCTGCGCATGAATGCCCTCGCCGAACATCTCAGTGCTGCCAACTGGGGCAAAACCTTTTGACCGCCATAATTGTTTTATGCAAAACGTTTCTATGAAAAGACTATTCTTCTTATTCGTTATATTCGGGGCGTTTGTGTGCCGGGGGGAGGTGAGGTGGCTTGCCACGACTCACGATTTCGGAGCTTTTTCCGAGAACATGGGACCTGTGAGCTGCGACTTCCGCTTCGTCAACAGCGGCGACAAACCCGTGCTTATCCTCAACGCGCGTCCGTCGTGCGGGTGCACGACGCCATTCTTCGACCGCCAGCCCATAGCACCTGGCGACACGGCGTCGGTGACCGTCAGCTACGACCCGGCTGGACGTCCTGGAAAGTTCTCCAAGTTTGTCGGCGTAGAACTTTCCGACGGCGAGAAAACGAAGCTATATGTGAAAGGCTCAGTAATAGGCAGTAACCGCTCCGTTGGCGACCGCTTCCCCATGGAACTCGGGTTAGGTCTGAAGCTGTCGAAGGGAATGGTAATGTTCGGACAGGTTGACAAAGGACACGTCGTCAGCGCTCCGCTTGACCTCTACAATCAGTCGGAACGTACCATGACACCATCGGCGTCATGCCCGCCGCACATAAAGGCAGTATTCCAGCCTATGCAGATACCGCCCGGCGAAATGGGAACGGTGCTGTTCACCTTCGATTCCTCACGCGAACCTCTGTACGGTTTTGTCAACGACACCATCCTCGTCTCAGCAGACCCCATCAGCAGCTATCTGGCACCGCTGCCGACAGTTGCCGTTATCAGTGAGGACTTCTCGTCTCTCAGCAAGGAAGAACTCGAAAAGGCACCGTGCGCCGTGCTTGAGACGTCGAGTCTCGACTTCGGACGCATTGCCGGGAAGGACAAAATCACACGCACCATCCGTCTCACAAACGCAGGCAAAAGCAAGCTCACCGTCCGGCGCGTCTATACGGCAGATGAAGGCATCGTCCTGAAAATAAACAAGAAAGTGATAAAACCGGGTAAATCGGCAGAGATAAAAGTGACGGTCGATCCTACGAAACTCAGCGGCGGCATTCTCAACGCCCGCGCATCGGTCATCACAAACTCTCCGTCGTCGCCGGTACTTTCAGTTCGTCTTGTCGGGACGCTTGAATAAGGCATCAGTATCGACACCAAGCTCCCTCAACGGTTCTACGACAAAGTCGCGTTCAGCCGCCCGCGGATGCGGAAGCGTCAGCACCGGCGTGCACATCCTCAATCCTTCGACAGCAACAATGTCTATGTCGATCTCGCGGTCACGGTAGCTGCCGTCGGCATTGCGGTGCGGCATCGCCGACAATCCGCTTTCAATGGCTTTGAAATGCCTCAGCAATGCTTCGGCATCTTCCGCGCCGAAGCCGTCGCAGCATTCCACCGTCAGCACAGCGCCTACGTTAAGAAAAACATTCTGACTTTCGAAACCTACGGGCTCGCTTCTGAATACCGGCGATACCTTTAGCTCACCAAGTGCGCCGATGCGCGCGAGGGCGTTTTCCAGCATAGCCTCACAGTCGCCAGAATTCGAACCGAGACTGAGATATATTTTTCTTGTCATGACTGCGGATATTATCGTTATGCAAAGGTAAAGAATACCCTCGGCATTTACAAACTTGCACACCTTGCATATTTTCAGTAATTTTGCAGCCCTGACAAAAATAATATCATTATGTCAACAAACACAGTAGACAATCAGCGCAAGGTTACCACCGCGCGACTGATAGAAATGAAAAAACGCGGCGAAAAAATCGCTATGCTCACCGCCTACGACTTCTCTATGGCGCAGCTCATCGACCAGGCCGGCATGGATGTCATCCTTGTCGGCGACTCGGCATCGAACGTTATGGCGGGCAACATGACAACCCTCCCTATAACCCTTGACCAGATGATTTATCACGCCAAGAGTGTCATCAAAGGCACCAGTCGCGCTCTTGTGGTGTGCGACATGCCTTTCGGCACCTACCAGGGCAATCCCATCGAGGCACTGAACTCCGCCATCCGCATAATGAAGGAGAGCCACGCAGAGGCAGTCAAGATGGAAGGCGGCAGCGAAATACGCGAATCCATAGAACGCATACTGAGCGCCGGCATACCTGTTATGGGACACCTCGGTCTGACACCTCAGAGCATCAATAAGTTCGGCACATACGCAGTCCGTGCCAAGGGAGAGGCAGAAGCCGAAAAACTCATCGAGGATGCCCTCATGCTCCAGGAAATAGGCTGTTTCGCCATCGTCCTCGAAAAGATTCCCGCCGATCTCGCACGCCGCGTATCTCAGCAGCTGAGCATTCCCACCATCGGCATCGGCGCCGGCGGAGGATGCGACGGTCAGGTGCTGGTGATGCACGACATGCTCGGAATCAACAAGGGATTCTCTCCCAAGTTCCTGCGCCGTTATGCCGACCTCGCCACCACCATCAACGAAGCTGTCGGACGCTACATCGACGACGTCAAGACAGGCGACTTCCCCAACGAAAACGAACAATACTAAGAAACTTTACAGATACTATGATTAAGGGCGCACGATGCGCCCTTAATTCTGCTATCTTGCTCGGAATCCGCTCTGGTTGTTGCGTTGGAAGCCGCCGCGTCCGCCCATGCCTCCGCGGTTGCCTCCGAAGCCGTCGTTTCCGTATCCGCCGAACTGATTGCCGCCGAATTCGTCTTCTTCTTCCTCGTTGCCGTCGGAAGGTGCCTTCTCGCCTCGTTTGAGCTTCGGTTTGTTCTTCTTTATGGCGTATGGTTTCTGGGCATCGACGGGCAGCTCATATATGTCCCATTCCTGAGTGACGTCCCAGTTTTTCTTGAGGTTCAGATTCTTTGCAAAATAATATACCTCTTCGGGTTGTACAGAACCGGACATACTGCCTGTGTCCCATTTGCCGTTAAGATTGTCGTCGATGAACAGCCGCATGAAATATTTTCCGGGATTAATCAGCCTGATCTCCGCGCTTGTCTTTCCCGGTGCCTTGACGCCGCGCATCACGGGCACATCGGCAGTGCTCAGAAGTTCTACGACAACCTGCAGGGAGTCGAGCCCCGGAAGGTCTACCTTGAGGTTGGCATAGTCTTCGGGCTGCTTGAGGGTAAACTGATGCTCGAATTTCTTGTTCCACGGACCGTAGATGCTCGTTGCGGCAAGGCTATCGATGGTGAACTTATACTTTCCTCCGGGCTCCCATTTAGCATCGACTCTGCTCAGGAGCAGCGGACCGACAGAATCGGGACGCATCGTGAATGGAATATCGTTCCACACTGTGTCGACCATCGCCTGCAGATGCACTGCGGAACTGTCGAGCCGTTCAAGCGGCAGCGACATCTCGATGAGCAAAGGTTTGCCGAGGTCCTGAGGATTTCCCGACTTGGCGCTTATGCTGATATATTCCCTGTCTGGGTCAATGAAAACGGTATCGCCCGTGATGCTGTCGACAGTGAATTTGGGTTCATCGTCTTTCTTTTTCTTCTTTTCCTTTTTCTTGGGGTCACGGAAGAAGAAACGGAGGGTGTCGTTGGTCCATACAAGCTGGTCGAGAGTGTCGGTTTTCTGATAACGGACATTGAGCCTGAGCGAATCGGCAGCGAGCACCTGCGGGTCGGAAATCCAGTAGAGCAACGAGTCGCGTGTGGCGTTTTCCTGAACGAGCGCCCACTCGCTGATGTCCCGTCCGGCTCCGGGTGCTCCGTCGACGATGGTGACCTGCGGAAGCGAATCGAGCGGTGCTCCGAAATTGAGCGTTATCTGACGGCGCACAGGGCGCTTGTAATCAGCAAGGTAGTGCGGCTTGTAATTCTCGTTGAACCATGTGAGGAGAATGTCGTTCGGAAGGAATCGTATTCCCTGGCGCACGTTGAGAGAGTCGGCGCCTTCAGAGGAATAGAGGGTGTCGGTCACTTCAAAATCTACGACGGACGGCACGACGATATCATCGAAGAAAGCGATGTCCTCGGAGCGATCCCAGTGATAGTCTCTGTTGACGTCGTTGACGGCAAAGATGCGGTATTCGCCGTATGGAAGATTTCGGATGGTGAACTGTCCGAGCTGATTTGTACGTGCGATGCGCTCCATCGGGAGTGTGGTGATGGCGGTGTCGGAAAGATTGCTGTAAACACCAACGAGCATTCCCTGGGCAGGCTCGAGATTTTCCGCCTGCAGGACCACGCCGGAGATGCGCAGTGTGTCGATAGTCGGACCGGTTGAGAAATCGAGTGCGAAGCCATCGAGGATATTTCCTTCGTTGAGGTCTTTGATAGCGTCGGCGAAGTCGATGGTGTATGTAGTGCTGTCGAGCAGTGTATCACGCAGCTCTACGGTGACCCGTCGACCGTTTGCTGTAACAGTAGGCGGGGTCTTCTGAGCCGGTGAGACAACTACTTTGGTGAAAGCATCCTCGAGCTGTACGTTCTCGTCGAAATATGCTGTCAGTCGTGTGTTTTTTGCATTCGTGGCTCCGGGCGCGGGGTCGGACCTGACAAAGACGGGCGGTGTTTCGTCGCGCTCTCCGCCTTCGGGACGTCCTATGCTTGCGCATGCTGCCGCCAGCACCGCCAGCGCCGCCCACAGCAGAAATCTCATGCTGCCTGATTTGCCGCCACGCCTGTCCATACCGTTCAGAATTTGCGTGCGATGACAAAGTCGAACAGCTCTGCGAGCTGCTGCCTGATAGTCTCGTCATCGTCGATGAGCGCCAGTTGCTCAAAAGCTTGCTTCCTGAGATCATTCATTACAGCGTATGTGCTGTCTATTCCTCCGTTATCGCGGGCAAAACGCTGTATTACCTCAATTTCCTCATCGGTAAGCATGTCTTTTTCGAGCATCGCACGTATCGCCTCACATCCGGGAGCTCCTGTGTCGAGCGCTTTGAGCAGCGGCAGCGTTACCTTGCCCTCGCGGAGGTCGTTGCCGGTAGGCTTTCCGACGGTGTCGGCGTCGTAGTAGTCGAAGATGTCGTCGCGGAGCTGGAAACAGCGTCCGAACAGCAGCGCGAAGCGTGCAAGCGCCTCCGTCTTGTCGGCGGGAGCTCCGGCGACGAGACATCCCATCCTCGCGCTTGCGACGAAGAGCGACGCTGTCTTGTAGTCGATGATATGGAAATAGTCGTCCTCGCTCAGCGTGTGCTGACGCGCGCTGTAAATCTGGTCGATCTCTCCTAAAGAGAGGTCTCGCCCGAGTGCGCAGAGTGTGTCGATGATGCGGATATCGCCTGTAGCTATAGCCTCATTCATTGCCGAAGAGGTGAAATAATCACCGACAAGCACGGCTATATGATTGTCCCACACAGCGTTGACCGTCGGACGTCCCCGCCGGACGGGTGAATTGTCAACAACATCGTCGTGAATCAGCGAAGCGTTGTGTATGAGCTCAATAGCGGCAGCAGCGGCATACATTTTGTCGCCGGAGGCGCCGAAAAGCTTTGCACACATCATCAGAAGCAGCGGACGGATCTGCTTTCCTTTTGTGCGCAGGAGCGAAAGTATGATTTTGCTCATCAGCGGACTTGCGGTGCCAAGGCGCGCCTCGATGCGCGCGTTGAGCTTGTCGATGTCGTCGTGATGAAGATTTGTTATTATCTCAAGATAGTTCATCATTCTTGCAATGAATTGCAAAATTAAGAAAAACTCCGCAAAAAGCAAAACACTATGCAACTCAATACGTCAACTCAATATAAATCAATACGTCAAAGAGCGCTTGTCGACGATTTGGCTTTGGGCGGCGGAGTCGACTACCGCATGGTCCGGACTTTGAATCGGAGAATGGGAATTAACGGATCTGGATTCTCATCGACCAGTGTGTCAGGTGGCTGTCCGGATTCGATGAGCATGACACAGGGCGCATGCAAACGAGCTTGGATGCGTGCTTGTGGAGCCCGGGGATCGCGAATGTATACCGGCGGAGCGAGAAGGGAGGCGCTTCGGGTGTGTATGATGATGAAGTTGTCGCGCCCTTCGTTGAGAATGATGGGCGCGACGGCTGCCAGTGCGTCTTCGATATGGTTAGTGGTTGTGTCGAGGAGGAGCGCGAAGTGGAATGTGAGTCCGCGGATGCTGTCGGGCTGCCTGACGGAAGCCAGACTGAGCCATGGCGAACGGGCGGTGGTTGTGTTGTTGCATAGCCGACGCGCCTCGATGCGTGTGCGCGCCATGATGAGGAAATCGGCTTCGGGAGCTATGCGTTCGTGAAGAAAGCGGAAATATTGGCAGAGCAGCTGGCGCGAATCGTATCCGGGAGGGTCGACGATGACAACACGGTGGTTCGAGGTATGCTGCCGGATGTACTCAAGCGGCGCGATGATATCGCGCTCCCATCTGTAAAGGGTGCGTCCGATGAATTTCTCGAAATATGCAGTATACTTGTCTGCCATCGGAGCAAATATAAGCCCCGCAGATGGTTAATTGTCCTGAGATTTGTCGCGAGCAGGAGATTTGACAAAGAGAGACAGAAAGACACTTCTCACATCGTTTTTCTCCGATACCTTTGATTGGGATGATTGGGAATAGAAGAATATTCTCTTTCCAAAACCCCATTGGAAATCAATTGTGGTAAAACATGATTCCGCAGGTACGATTTATCTTTTCTAAGTATCTGAGTTAATTCTTGAATGGTGCGCCATTCTGAAGCCACCTCACAAATAAGCTGTTCCATTTCAGCCGGACGCAAACGCTTCTTTTTTAAGAGAGATTCCGCTTCTACACTTATAACATATTCTCTAATATCACTACATCTGTCATCATTAGAGCTGTCAACATTAGAGTCTAAGCTATCAACATTATGACCTAAGCTGTCAACATTAGCAGCCTCAACAACGACAATGTCTCTTTTTATTCTATTTGCCAGCCTATATCTTGTTCCACGCCCATATCCATCAGATTGCAACAAACCTTCACGGCACATGTTTTGGAGCAATGTGGTGATATCTGATTTATGGAGTTGCAATACATACCTTAGCCTCTCATTCGTAACGTTTTCTTCGGTCAGTGCCAAAGCCAAAACCGTCTGCTCTTGTGCAGAGAGCTTTTGTGCCTCTATGCCAAGTCGTTTATTCAACTCGTCCAACACTTCCGGTTGAATTAGAGATTGCATGGAAAGCCAGAACTCAACCTTATCAGGACGAGTCCGTTCAAAGATAAATGGAGTCTTCCAATTGTTTCTTCTCCAACCTTCCATAATCTTAGCGCCACCACTGCCAGCTTTCTCGGCAGGTCCAAGCATCATAAACATTTTTTGAAGTGTCGGATTTCGGCAGACACTCTCTCCTCCTTCAAAAAATTGCTCCTGAGAGACCAACATTGTTCCGGGATTGGAAAAGAAATATGTACCATTCTTAAATATTACAGTCAAAGACCCTTCTGCCTTATAATCAGGATGTACACAAAGATTTACAAATACCTCTCTAATAGCTACATGCGCCGGTGACTGATCTATTCGCTGATTATTTTTGATGCTAAATGGTTTCGGCAAGAAACTTTGCAACCGAGGAAGAGTACGGAGATAAAATTGAAACAGATTCGCTTCCCAAGTTCCATCAGGATAGATTCGATCTATCCAACGCTCTGTCTCATTGAATGTAGTTTCATTACGATAATCCGGAAAAAAATTGGGTAAACATTCATCATCAGTAATTGCATCCGATTTCCCAAACATCAGGATGCCAGCTACAGTGAAACCTTCCTCTCCTGACATACGGTCACGCCGGAATGCGCCAAGTTGCTTGAGAAAACTAAGGTCATCTAAGGTAGACCAGACATGATCCGGTTTGGCGATGCTGAATAACTGACGGTATTGTCTGAGAGAGTCTTTATCAATATCGTCAAAGGTAAATCCTTTAAGAATCCTTTTATCTGTAGTACGCGTAAGATCAGCATCGGCAAACATTCTTTGCACCTCACTTCGAGTACATTTAAAATCACCTTCATATCCTCGCCTATATGTGCCATCATAAGGATCATGACCTACATGCACCGGTCGTTGATCTCGATTCGATCTCGGCACCTTTATTATGAGCACGTAGTAATCCTTTATCACCAATGGTTTTACATCATTATTATTCAGAAGGTTAAGACTGATTGTATTTCTATTTGCAAGCCCGGACCATAAATCTTTCTGCAATTTATCGATATCAGATTCTGATAAATTATCCGGCATCAAACGACCATGTTTCTCTTTGATACCTAATATCACCACACCTCCGTTGGTGTTGGCGAACGCGCTATATGTTTCCCAAAACGATCCCGGGAAACCACCTTTGGCTCCCTTGAATTCCAACTCGTCATTTTCAGCAGTATCCTGAAGCGTGTCGAAAATACATGTAATGTGTTCGTCGAATAAATCCATCTGCTTTAAATTTAAGACAAAGATGTCATTTCATAATTAAATAATCATCTCTGCTGTATGCAAAATTAATCATAATTTCTGAAAGCCTGACTTATTCTACGTTATAACAAACGTCTCTTTCATTTATCATTGACAATACTCATTACAAATCATGCCTGTCGACAGAAAATTTTATAACAAATTGGTGCCGCATACATAGTACCATATCTCAGAACTAATTCAGAGTTTCCTGCCTATAATCGATAGTATTCTGCAGCGGCGGTTATTCGGGGGATTTGGCTTTGCTGATTGTCACGAGCCAGACGCCGGAGAATATCAGCACTATCGCAAGGGCTTTCAGGGGCGTGAAGGTGTCGAGTCCGAGACATACGCCCGTAATTGTGGCAACGATGGGCTGAACGTAGTTGTACATTCCTACCAATGTGGGGCGCAGCTGTTTCTGTCCGATCATTACGCAGATATAGGCAAGGAAGGTGCCGCATATCACCACATAGGCTATGCCGCTCCACTCGAGTGATGAGACTGTATGCCAGTCGGTTGTCCGGAGCCAATGTATACTTGCGGGGAGCGCTACTATTGTGGCAGACAGGAACATCCATTTCATCAGGGTTACCAGGCTGTATTTCCGTATGAAATTGCGGTACAGTGTCAGATAAAGCGCATAACAAAGCTGCGCCAGGAGCACTATCGTGTCGCCCAAAGCCGGATTGGAGCCACGCGCCTGTGCGCTGCCGCCAACTATCAGGATAATCGCTCCGGCGGCTCCGAGGACTATGCCTCCGGCCTTCTTCGGAGTGATGGGCTCGCGGAGAATAAGCCACGCAAGGAGCATCACCCACATGGGCATCGTCGTGGTAACGAGCGAGGCTTCGCCAGGGGATGTCAGACTCACTCCCACTATGAAAAAGCCCTGATTGAAAAGCACACCGAGCATTCCGGCGCCGGCGAGCCTTAGAATATCGCCCAACGGCACATCTTCGCGGGGCAGAAACAGTGAGGTGAGCCAGAAAAGAGCGGCAGCGCCTGCCACCCTGAAATCTACCATAACCATCGGGGCTACTACACCGGCAGCAAAAACCATCTTAGCAACCGGCGACATAAGTCCCCACATCACATTGGCGCCAAGCATAGCGAGGTGTCCCTTAGCCTTATCCATTTTAGTACTACTATATTTTGGACAACAGCTCAGAATAATTCGGAATGTGTACCGAAACGGATGAGTTTTATTATACCGGTCTCTTTATCCCACCATATCAGAAGTGTATCGCTTTCTACATGGCACTCCATATAGCCCTTATAGTTGCCGGTCAATAAATGCGGTCGATTTTCATCTGGCACAGGCAATCCCTCAGCCAACAGTTTAAGGATGGTTTCAAGCTTGTCTATGACTTCGGTTTTGTGCTTGTACCGTTTAAGGTCTTTCTTAAACTGGGATGTAAGTTTAAGTGTATTCATAGAGAGTCTACAAAACTACGGAAACTGTTCATATCGAGAGTTTCAAGATTCTCAGAGGTCTCAGCTTCTCTCATCGCAGCGAGAGTCGTTTTGTTAGGACGTTCAGATACAAATGCCATAAGAATGCTCTCCACAAGATTATTCAGGCTACGGTTATGACGTTTTGCCTCGATCTGTAATCTTGCGATAAGGTCTTCACTAAGTCGAAAAGACGTTTGTTTACGGATAGAAGATGCTGTGTTCATAGTTCAAATATATTAATAGTGCAAAAGTAATACATTTGTATAACACTTCAAAACAAAAAAATGGTTACGTCGCAGAAATAACGACATGTCTACGGCTTCGTGCTATTAAAATGTCAGTCCATAAAAAATTACTTTATATCATACTCAAAGCAGTATGATATAAAGTAATTGAAAATGGCTGTGTAGCTGCTATTTGCCTACAGTGTCCACTCGACGCCGTCTTTGGTGTCTTTGACGGTGAAGCCGAGTTTGGCGAGGCTGTCGCGTATGAGGTCGGAAGTAGTCCAGTCCTTCTTTGCCTTGGCATCGGAGCGTATCTGCAGAAGGAGGTCGACGGCGCCTTTATAAGGCTTTACGGCATCGGCACCTGAGGCTGCTTCGCCGGGCACTATGCCGAGTATGTCGACAAGGAATGTATCCATGAAGCGGCGGAGGAAGTCGATGTCGTCCTGCGTGGCAGTGGCGGTGTGGTCCTTGACCTGATTTATCAGTCTGACGGCGTCGAAAAGCACACCGATGAGCACGGGCGTGTTGAGGTCGTCGTCGAGAGCCTCGTATGCGCGGCGTTCGAAGTCGGAAGTGTCGATTGTGGACTTGTCGGAAGCCTTGAGCTCAGCAAGCCGGCGGTATCCGTCGAGCATACGCCCGAGCGCCGTCTCGGCAGCCTGGAGCGCTTCATTGCTGAAGTCGACAGTTCCGCGATAGTGCGCCTGAAGAATGAAGAAGCGTATAGTCATCGGCGAGTACGCCTGTGTGAGCAACGGATGGTTTCCGGTGAAGAACTCATCGAGCGTGATGAAGTTGCCGAGCGACTTGCCCATCTTCTTGCCGTTGATGGTGATCATGTTGTTGTGCATCCAGTAGTGCACGGCAGGGCATCCGTTGTGTGCAACGGACTGTGCGATCTCACACTCGTGATGCGGGAACTTGAGGTCCATTCCTCCGCCGTGTATATCGAACTGCTGCCCGAGGTATTTCTCGCTCATTGTGGAGCATTCGAGATGCCATCCGGGGAATCCTTCGCTCCAGGGTGAAGGCCAGTGCATGATGTGCACCGGCGAAGCCTTCTTCCACAGCGCGAAATCGGCAGGATTGTGCTTTTCTTCCTGTCCGTCGAGTGCACGCGTAGTGGCGAGGAGCTCGTCGATATTGCGTCCGGAAAGCTTTCCGTATCCGAAGTCGGCGTTGAATTTGGGCACATCGAAGTATACCGATCCGTCGCTGACATACGCATATCCCGCATCGAGAATCTTCTTGATGTATTCTATCTGCTCGATGATGTGTCCGGAAGCATGCGGCTCTATGGACGGCGGGAGAACGTTGAGCGCCTCCATCGCCTTGTGGTAGCGATTGAGATAATACTGTACCACTTCCATGGGCTCCAGCTGCTCCAGCCGGGCTTTCTTTGCAATCTTGTCCTCTCCGTCGTCGGCATCGTGTTCGAGATGTCCGACGTCGGTTATGTTGCGGACATAGCGCACCTTATATCCCAGATGTGTGAGATAGCGGTAGACAAGATCGAAAGTGATGGCAGGGCGGGCATGTCCGAGGTGCCCGTCGCCATATACAGTAGGACCGCAGACGTACATTCCCACCATATCGTCGTGCAGCGGCGTAAAACGCTCCTTGCAGCGGCTCATCGAGTTGTAGATGCAAAGATTATGGTCTTTCATACGTCCAGCGGTGATTTATGCTTCGAAAGGATTGGGTATTCCGCCGTTTGTCTTGGGCGCGTTCAGGGGCTTTATCTGCTTGATTTCGCCGAAAGTCTGCTCGTAGCGTGCAATGTTGTCGCGGAGAGCGAAGAGAAGGCTCTTGGCGTTTTCAGGTGTCATTATGACGCGGCTGACGACCTTCGGGTTAGGCATCGTTGGTGCAAGGCTGAGGAAATCGAGGAAGAATTCATTGCCGGAATGTGCAATGAAAGCGCGGTTAGAATATACGCCGGTAGCGATTTCCGGTGAAAGCTCTATTTTGATTTCCTGTTTGTTCTGATTGTCCATTGTAGTAATATATTAAAACGATTAATTTATTGGTTGAAGAGACGAAGCGTCCTTTATGAAGTTGACTGTATTTCCTCCGAGCATATTAGAGTCGGGGCAAATGATACGTAATCCCTTGACACCATCCTTGTTCCATAAGTCACCGATATTATATGAAGCATAGAAGGTGTAGGTGCTGTTCATAGCTCCCGGTATACGCTTGAATATGAGCCGGAGCTCAGGCGTAGAAAGATTAGTGCTTGCTTTGTCGATATAGAGTTCGCAAAGTCGCGGATCAGTGGAGGTGGTAGCCTGGAAGACGAGGTTTACATATTCTCCGGTTCTCCATACATTGAGCATCTGAACGGCATCTGATTCCCAGTTGTGTGTTTCCTCGGCAGTAGCCTCTTTCGGTGCGAATCCTCTGCCGATAGTTGCTCCGGCGCCCTGAATGTAGACGTTTCCGCTCTCATACTGCTTGTTCGAGACCGGATGATAGCTGATGACTACTCTTTCTCCGGTTTTGAAGTCGTCGTCATTGAAACGCTGCTGTGTCATAAGTGTGACAAGCGGTGAATCACCATTCTGCCGCAGCGTGAGCACAGTACCGGCGTCGCCGGAGCTCTCGATAGTGGCGATGTCGAGATAGAAGAGATCGCCGGAACCTCCGTTGCCGCCGCCGCTTTCGTTACAGGAAGCAGCGCCGAACATCGCCAAAGCGCCAAATGCAGCGATAAATAAATTTTTCAGTTTCATAGATGTGAGTTATTAATAATGTTTTCGATTCTGCCGTCCGCCATGCGGACAACAGTGTCGGAGTCGCCGGCAAGTCTTTCGTCGTGTGTGACGATGACAAATGTGGCGCCCATAGTGTCGCGTAAGCTGAAGAACAGCCGGTGGAGCTCGGCACGGTTCTGCGAATCGAGGCTTCCGGTCGGTTCATCGGCAAGAATCACTTTCGGACTGTTGATGAGGGCTCTCGCCACGGCGGCACGCTGGCATTCACCTCCGGAGAGCTCGGACGGCTTGTGTTTCTGTCGTCCGTCGAGCCCGAGACGGTCGATGAGCTGCGCCGCACGCTCCATAGCCACCTTTCTGTCGCAGCCTCCTATGAGCGCCGGCATGGCGACGTTCTCGATAAGAGTGAATTCCGGCAGGAGTTGATGGAACTGGAAAACGAAACCGATGTTGTCGTTTCTGAAAGCAGACAGCCGTCGGTCGGACAATGCGGTGACTTCCGCGCCATCGTAGCGGACGGAACCGCCTCTGTCGGGTGCAGAGAGGGTTCCGAGAATCTGAAGCAAGGTAGTCTTCCCGGCGCCGCTGGGTCCGACAATGGTTGTGACACGCCTGTCGGCGATGTCAAGGTCGATACCTTTGAGCACCGTCAGACTGCCGAACGATTTTTTTATGTTCCTTGCTTCAATCATACGTCATCACTTGCAGCATCCGCCTTCGCATCCGCAGCTGCCGCCGTCGTCGCATCCGCCGCCACAACCGCCGCATCCGCCACAACCCTGTGCGGGCTTGAGCTCTTCGGGTGTAGGATCGCGTACAACGAGAACTTCTCCGACGTAGTGTACGCTGTCCTTGGCAAGAGGATGGTTGAGGTCGAGCACGACAGCCTCGGGCGTGAGACGTACGACAGTGCCGTCGATACGGTAGCCATCGGGCGTCATCAGCGGTATCAGCGCACCTTTGGTGAACATGCTTTCGTCGAACTTGCCGTCGATTGTCATCTGCTCGCGCGGGATTGTGAAGATTTCTTCCTCTGAATAAGGTCCGAACGCCTTGTCGGGTGCGGCGATGAAGTCGAACTTGTCGCCCGGCTGTTTTCCTTCGAGATTTTCGTCGAGTGCCTCGACAAAACCGAGTGTCAGACCGTCGATAGCGCGATCGGGCTCATCGGCTGTTACTTCGTGCACGAGCGTTTCTGTTCCGTCGGCATTGACGCGGAAAAGCTTATATGCTATTTCGAAATATTTACCTTTTTCTATTTTGTCCATGATAGTTTTCTGTTGATTTACAAAATTACAAAATTAATGCCAAACGCGGAAATCAGTACTTGGGCTTGTCGCTGCGCAGGCGTTCTCCGGCATCTTTGACGATGCTTTCGAAGTAACGCTGGTTATATCCTCCGAAAGCGGGACGTGCCGGCTGTCCTTCGGGTGTGCGCTCGAAAACGCCGTTCTTCTCAGGCTTGATGTTTCCATCCATATATTTGACAAAGAGGAAGTCGCCGAGGTCTTTCCACTGTTTTGTTGTTCCTTCGGCAGCGGCAACGGTGAGAGTATTGAGGTATTCCCTGGCATCGTCGATTCCCATTCCGGCAACTGTTGCCTCCGCTCCGTCGGCAAGGACGGTGAATGTATCTTCGAGCTGATTCTGCAGCTTGCGTATGTCGGGAATCATCTGCGAGTAGCGGTTATATGCCTGATTGGCGACATAGTTGTTGACCCAGAACATCGAGTCCCAGCTGAGTGTGAGGAGGTCGGCAGTTTTTTCGTCGAGAGATCTCGGAATGACGGTGTTGGAACTGAAAACGGGCACATATACGCATGTATTGGCATCGTCGACACCGAACCAGAGGATGCCTTTCATAGCGTCGTGACGGTTTTTGTTCATGTCGGCGACGAATGAGAATCCTGTCTGCTGCGTGGCGATAGCCCGCTCGTGGACATAGGTTACTCCGTCGACTTCGAAATCCATAGGTCGCCAGCGGTACGGAACATCGAAAGGTCCGGCGCCTATGTCTTTTGTCATGTCGAGCAGCGTGCCTTCAAAATGGTCGCGCATCATCCACTTGAGGTCTTTCGCGGTGAGTTTTTTATCCGGCTTGACCCAGAGGGGGAAGGGATCGCCCTTACCTTCCATTATCCAAGGGGTGTATTTATCCATCTTTGCCGACGGAGCGAAACGGCGGAAATAGCTCCACACGCGGGCGTCGCAGCCTCTGGTGGCTCCATTGTCGGTAATGGCGTACGCGCGTGAGAAGTCGAAATCCTTGTCTTTGCCGTCGAAATATCCCTGACTTCGGGCGAAGTCGATAACATCGGGGGAATAGAGCGTTTCAGGATCGTCGAGGGGAAATTTATGTATGCGTGAATGGTTCGCATGTCCGGAAATGTATCCGTCCGGTACACGTCGCGCCACCCATACAGCTCCTTTGTCGGCTTTTCCCTTACCTATCATCTCCATGATCCATACTTCATCGGGGTCAGCAATACTGAAGGACTCACCTTCGGAGGCGTATCCGTAGTCGCGTACGAGCCCCGTCATAACATCGACAGCCTCACGAGCCGTCTTTGCTCTCTGCAGGGCGATATATATGAGCGAGCCGTAGTCGACAGTACCGCTTCCTTCGAGTTCCGGACGTCCTCCCCAGGTGCTTTCAGCGATGGTGAGTCCGTGCTCGTTCATATTTCCGACTGTAGCATAAGTGTGCGATACTTCCGGAATCTCTCCGAGGTGGCGGTGTGTGTCCCAGTCGATGACAGGACGCATCGCACCCGGTTCGTGGTCGGCTGCGGGTTGCTGATACAGTGCGCCGTAGAGCACATGGCTGTCGGCGGCGTAAGTAATCATGGAACTTCCTTTTTCTGTAGCTCCGGGCGTGGCGATAAGGCTCGTGCACGCAAGCGAGGCGGCTGCACAGCACAGCAGCATAGCCCCGGCGGTCATTATTCTTTGTATTTTCATATTATCTTAACGTATTGGTCTATACTTTTATTATCTCTTCGAGAAGCGGATACCATAGGTAGACATCGACGTTCTCGCAACCTGTCGAAGCAAGCAGCCGTCGGTAGTCGGATACCTGCCGGAGATGCCTGTTGCGCGACTCGGTGGTGAACTTATAATCGACAATCACTCCTCTGCCGTCCGGACGGATCACTATACGGTCGGGGCGGGAGGTCTTTCCTGTGTGCGGATCGAAAAATGAGCGTTCCGGATAGACGATATTCTCCGGTGCGAACCACTCAGCCGCAGTGTCCCCAGCCACTTCAAAGGCGCGCCGGAGGTCGCGACGGTACTCCTCGCGCTCGGCAGCGGGGATGTCCAGACGCGAGCACAGCCGGTCGACGGCGTCGTCGAGGTCGTCGGCAGTACGCATGGCGGCAAGGATCGCATGGAGGTTCGTGCCCCTGCGGCTTGCCTCTTTCATCGCCGCCGTTCCGGCGAACGGTTCTGCCTTATCGACAATCTCCTTGTCGTCTTCATCGCCGAGGTCGTCGTCGGAAGCGAAAATATCGTCAATGCTAACAAGCTCGCGCGTGTCGTCGCGGAAAAAGACCTTATATTCACCGCTATCAACCGTTTTTATAGCGCTTTCTTCCTTTTTCAGCGGTTGCGTCGGTGCGCCGAGGATATAACATGTTCCTATGCCCTCCCCTTCCGTCTGAGCAAAGGGCAGTGTGGCGTCGTCGTATATGCCTGTGAAGGCAGAAAAGACGTATGTTCCGATGCCAGACGAAGACTTGTCGCAGTGGATAATAAGCTCCCGTGAGGCTCTCGTGAAAGCGACGTATGCCGTGTTGAGGCAATCCATTATCTCCGCACGGCATTCACGCTCTACCTCGTCGGCAACGGGAGAGAGATTTCTGTCGGCGAACGGCGATGCGGTGTCGACATTGACGCGACATACCGGCGGCACTATGCCGGGAGCGAATCCGGTGAATCCGTCCATGCGGATCCACATCTTCCGGTTCTTCCCGCGGAGCTTCCAGTTCCCGAAAGGAATATGTACGCAGGCTCGTTCGAGACCTTTCGACTTGTGGATTGTCATGACTTCAACGGCGTCGAGCGATGACGGAGTGAGTATCGCCCATTTCTGCTCGTTACGGCTGTATGCGTCGAGGAAAGCAGAAAGTGACGGATTCGGGCTTTCGAGATGCTTCACCGCAAGGTCCTGGAGTGCCGCTATATATGCATACTCGCTTTTCCTCTGCTGCGGCGAAAGCCGCAAGGCGACGATTGTTTCGATGAGTGCGACGAGGTTTGCGGGATTTTTCGAGCGTATGACATCCACGTCGCTTCTGATGTGGTCGGACATAGAGGAGTCTTCTTCCATCGCCATGCGGAGCGACGACAGAGTGTCGTAACCCTGTGAAGCGAAATAGTTGAAGCGCGTTATCATCATTATTATGTCGCTTCGGCTGGCATATTGCGGCGCATCGTCGCAACGTGTCGATTTCTTTCCCTCGTATGAACGCGCGACGAGCTTGAGCGAGCTGATGATGGTGCGTACCGCCGGCGAGTTGGACAGAAGCAAAGCTTCGCTGGAAAGGACCCGTATCTCGGGATGTACTTCGATAAGATACCGCACGATCCGCGTAGCCTCGTCGCCCAGGCGCGCGAGAACCATGATGTCGCGCCACGCATATCCGGCCTCGTGCTGCCGCAGGATGTCCTGTGCCATTTCTTCGAGAACGAGTGTCTCCACCCCGTCGTTGTCGCCATCGTGAAAACTCAATTTAATATATGCCGGTACCTTGTCGAGTTTCTCATCGACCGCCTGCCGCACCTCCTCATAATGGTTCACTGCAAGGTCTTTCGCAAGACGTTCGAAGATTTCATTATTGAACCTGACAATGTCGCCGGCGCTGCGATGGTTTGTGTTCTCCTCGGGTCTGCTTCCCCGCCCGACGCACCGGTCGGGAAAGTCGACGGTCTGTACGACGGAACCGAGAAGCTCGCTGTCGGAGTTTCGGAAACGGTAGATCGACTGCTTGACGTCACCGATGATGAGATTGTCGTAGCCGTAGGCAAGACTGTTGCCTACAAGCGGTTTTAGATTGCGCCACTGGAGGCGTGATGTGTCCTGAAATTCGTCGATGAGGAGGCTCTCAAGCGTCATTCCGAGGCGCTCGTATATAAAGGGCATCTCTGCATCGCTGATTATTCCCGAAAGGAGCTCTCCGGTGTCGGAGATGAGCATCATGTTGTTTTCTTTCATGAGCTCACGGAGCTTATGGCGCGTTTCTCCGATGAACTCAAGGAGTCCTGCGGCGCTGAGAAGCTCTCTGTACATTTTCCTCCGCTGCTCGCACGGGGGAAACTGCACGGCGAACTCGCGGAAGAGAGCCAATGCGTCGTCGCGCAGCGCCTCCGGTGTCGCCTTGAAATTAGCAACAGTGAGACAGTCGCCTTTAAGCTCCAGTTCGGCGGGGTCTTTTTTGAAAAAGGCGATGGCGAGTGCGTTACTTTTGTACTTCGACGCGGGGTCGAACGCCATCTCTATCCG
Organism: uncultured Porphyromonadaceae bacterium; assembly: GCA_900555715.1. GTDB lineage: Bacteria > Bacteroidota > Bacteroidia > Bacteroidales > Muribaculaceae > CAG-873. The sequence goes on from USMC01000016.1 coordinate 36,773, forward strand.
GGAGGCTATCTTGCTGAGATAGTTTTCGGGCAAACCGTTGCTGTCGCGGAAAGCGATAAGACGGCGTGCTGCGGCTACTGCGGGGGCATAAGCATCGTCGATGCGTCGTGCAAGCTCGGCGCAGAAGCTGTCGAGCCTATCGGGAGATTCAAGATACTTGTCGAGCGCCTTGACATTATCGACAAATGTCTCATCCATTGACCTGTCGACATCGGCGGCGAGGTTGCTGAGAATTCTGCCGTTGCGGTTGAAGAAGTTATATTCACCTCCTTCGGTGATACGCGACCTGACGTAGTTGCGCACCCATCGGTTGAGGCGGTTGCCGCCGGTGCCGGCGCCGGTATTGAGCTCATCGAGCATGAGGGAAATCGCCTGGAATATCATGTCTTTCCGCTCAAGGGAAAGCTCATAGTCGCCTTGCCTGTCGATTTCGCGCGAGAATGTGCGCAGCACAGCCTGAAAAAACGAGTCGATAGTACTGACATTGAAAGCGTTATAATCATACAGCAATTCTGTCAGCGCCAGCTGCGCCGCCCTTCCGAGCTCATCCGCCGTACATCCGAAGCATTTGCACAGCATGGGGGTATAGGGCGTAGTGTCTATCTTCGCCGGATCTGACAATGTGCTGAGCTGCCTGACAATACGGCTCTTCATCTCCTCTGTGGCGGCATTGGTGAACGTTATCGCCAGGATAGCGGCATGCCGGCGCGGCATACGCCGTCCGCCAGGAACATATTTTGCATCGTTGAGGACATATCCGCCACTCTGGAGCTTTATTCCCAGAAGAGTCTTGATATACTCGAACGCGAGAGTGAATGTCTTGCCCGATCCGGCCGAGGCTTTATATATGGTAAGCATCGGTCAGAAGGCATTCTTGTCTCCGGCAAAGGCATTGATGACAGTGCGGATGACAATCTTGATGTCGAGGAAGAACGACCAGTTCTCGATATACCACACGTCGTGCTCAACACGCTTTTCCATCTTCCACAACTCGTCGGTAAGCCCTCGCAGACCGTTTACCTGCGCCCAGCCGGTGATACCGGGCTTTACAGCATGCCGGACCATATATCGGTCGACGAGTTCGGTATAGATCTCTGTCTGTTTGAGCATGTGCGGACGGGGACCAACCACCGACATCTCACCACGCAGGACATTGATGAACTGGGGCAGCTCGTCGATAGATGTGCGTCGGAGGAAATCGCCCACACGGGTCTTGCGCGGATCGTCGAGCGTAGCCTGCTGCCGGTCGGCGTCGGCATTGACCTTCATTGTACGGAACTTATAGCACGCGAACGATTTACCGAGGTATCCGGTACGCTGCTGCTTGAAGTAGACCGGTCCGGGAGAACTGAGTTTTATGGCAATGGCTACGGGAATATATACCAGCGGATAGAATATCAGGACCACGGACGAGAACACAATGTCGAACGATCGCTTGACGATGCGGTTGATGACACTCTTCAGAGGATTCCGCTGTATCGACAGCACGGGGATTGAACCTATGCTGTGAAGCTCGAACCGGCGCGCAAGTGTGCGGGGTATCTGCGGAACGTAGAAAAAGTCTATGACATGATCGTCGGCTATCTTGATAACCTGCGCCAGCGCTTCGTTATGTCCGGACAGGGTGAAGAAAATCTGGCGCACGTCGTTCTTTTCCACAAAGTCTTTGAGCTCCGCCATCGGATAGATTTTACCGGAAGAAAAATGGCTGTCGGCGTCGTCGTCGAAAAATGCTGCTATCTTATATCCGAAGCCGGCATCTTTCTGCATACTGTCGCAGAGCCGCACGGCATTCGGACCGGTGCCGATAATTATTACTTTTGCAAAGTTGTACCCCCTGCGTCGGTAGTTCTTCAGAAGGAAACGGCTCACAATCTGAAAAAGCGGAAGTCCCAGCAGCATCGAGCCGTAGAAAAGCACATAAGCATTGAGCCGCATGGTGTTTACCTGCAGGAAGCTCACCATTGCCGTGAAGAAAAGACCGTATACGGCGACATCCATCAGAGCATGACGCATCACTTTATCCATATATATGACACGCATCTCATGGTCGCGGCGCAGATTCATGCCTGCCACGGGTATATAGCTCACCTCCACTAAGAGCCACAGCTCGCGCAGCTCCCGCGGATCGCCCCCAATTTCAGGGCAGAAGGTCAATGTGAGCCAGAAAAGTAGGTTGACGAGTATCAGACCGCCCAGAATGAAGAGGGCGGGAATGAATCTTCCTCGTCGCAAAGGCCTGTTAGTGGCTGTCAATTTCGGATATGATTACGGTACGGGCAGATTATGTGCTGCCCGTACCGGTGGTGTTACAACTTGCTGTCGAGCAGCTTGATTTTATCTTCTATCTCACAGATATCTTTCTTGAGATTCTCGATACGGCGCTCCATGTCGCGGAGGAGCGAATCACCGTTTTTCGACTTCGATGAAAGGAAGCCGAGGTTGTTCTGATATGTACGGAGTTCGTTTCTGCGTCCTTCGAGAGCGCGGAGCATACGCTCACGTTCGCGGTAGATCTTGTCGTTGTCTCCTTCGATGGATGCTACCGACGCTTCGAAGCGCTCGCGTCGCGCAGTGCGCTCGGCGATGTCGAACTTCTGCCGCACGGCGTCGCATGCAGCGCGATATGCCTCATAGAGCTTGTCTTTCTCGCGGAAGGGAACATGTCCTATCTCCTGCCACTGCTGCTGCAGTTCCCGCATGCTCTTGAGTGCCTGATCCTTGCTGTCGCTTTCGTTGATAAGTGCCGACAGACGACCGATGATTTCGCGCTTTGCCCGGAGGTTAGCAACTTCTGTCTGACGGGTGCCGTTGCCTTCTTTCTTCTTCCGGTCGAAGAAATAGTCGCACGCTGCAGTAAAGCTTGCCCATAGGCTGTCGCTGTATTTCTTGGGCACAGAACCGATGGTTTTCCACTCTTTCTGAAGAGCCATGAGCTCTTCGGCAGTCTTGCGCCAGTCGGTCGACTCCTTGAGAGCCTCGGCACGTTCGACGAGCGCCTGCTTGCGTGCAAGATTGGAATTCAGTTCCTCACGTGTGTTGCGGAAGTGCTCCGCCTTCGCGCTGAAGAAAGCGTCGCAAGTCTGACGGAACCGGGTAAAGAGCTGTCGGTTCATCTTCTTGGATGCGAATCCGAGTTTGCGCCACTCTTCCTGAAGCCCCATGATAGTCTTCGTCATCTCATCCCAAGCGGCGAAAGTCTTGAGCGTTGAGAAATCAAGAGCTTCTATACGCTGGCACAGCTCTGTCTTGGCAAGCTCATTTTCTGCCTCGCGTGCCTTGCGTGCTTCGAAATAGGCCTGATAGCGCTTGTTGACCTCAGCAGAAGTCTCGCGGAAACGGTTCCATATATCGTCGCGCAGTTCCTTCGCAACCGGTCCTATCTGGCGCCAACGGTTGTGCAGCTCCTGAAGGCGGCGGTATGCTGTAATGACATCTTCTTCTGTCGTCAGAGCGGTAGCCTCGGCGAGAAGCTGCTCTTTCTCTGCAAGATTTTTCTTGAAGTCGTAATCGCGGAGCTCCTTGTTGATTTTCAGATTGTCGGAGTACTTCTCCCGTGCATCCTGGAAGCGCTTCCACACTCCTGTTTCTTCTGCGGGGTCTACTTCTCCGATGCCGTTGAACTCATCCTGAAGCTCGCGGTATCGCGGGAAGGTGCGGTTGACATTGTCGGTGTCGCCTGCCAGCGACAGTATTTCTTCAATAATGGCATTCTTTCGCGAAAGATTTTCTGCCCGCAAAGCGTCCTGCTGAGCTGTCCACACAGCCTTTCTGCTGCGGAGCTCATCGATGACGGCATTGAACTGCACAGCTGTCTCGTCGACGGGAGTTTCCTCACCTTCGGCAGCTTCGGGAGCCTTGTGATAGATACTGAAAAGCTGACGCAGACGGCGAATCTCGTCGGTCGGCACTTCGGCAATGTCCTTGCTCATGAGAGCGAGTGCTTCCGAGAGTACCTCTTCGACAGATTCGAGACGCTTGTGTTCGGTCTCAGCCTCGACTTCGAGTTCTCCTTCTGTCATTATTTCTTCGGCAGCGGCCTCGGGGTCGTTGTCGGTGATAGTGTTGGCATTGGTTTCGGTCTCCGTGACCTCGACCTCGTTCGTTTTAAGTTCTTCAGCAGTCTGTTCGGCTGCCGATGCGGGCTCTTTCGTGTCCATTATGGTATTTTTAATTGGTTTGTTCGCTGACAAAGAGTTTGTCGCGCCAAAAATAACAATTAATTCTAAAAGTTGCAAATAAAAATTGCATCCGGCTGCCGATGAAAATTAATTTCAGCATTAACAGCCATTATGCAATTATAGGCTTTTTATTTTATTTGCCGGAACTCCGCCTACCATTGTGTTGGGCTCGACATCTTTCGTTACAACAGCCCCTGCGGCCACAACAGCGCCGTCGCCAATGGTTACGCCTCCGATGATCATGGCGTTGGCTCCGATCCAGCAACCGTCGCCAATAATTATAGGTTTGGCGAAAGTGCGCCAGCGGTATTCGCCCGATGCCGGACTCCAGTCAGCGGTCAGGCGTTCGGAGAGCAGCTTAGGATGAGAGGCTGTGTTCATCTGTACTCCGGGAGCAATGAGCACATCATTACCGATTACGATAGAATTACAGTCGTTGAGGATACAGCGATAGTTGATGCTGACGTTATTGCCGACATGAATATTGTCTCCGAAACCAATTATCGTGCCGTCGCCCACAGAGACATTCGTTCCCACACTCCCGAATATTTCGCGTATCATCCCGTAGCGCTTTGAACGGTCGGAATATGGAAGCGAGTTGTAGCGCTGCATCCAGTCGGTAGCACGGGCTTTCCTTTCAAGGAACACGGAGCTATGACAGTCGTATATCTCTCCAGCCATACATTTGTCCTGTTCTGTCATTATATATGCTTCGTCGCGGCATCCTCCCGTCGTTGAGATTATCTTCTTCAGCTCCTTCTCATATTGATGCGCATTTTCAAAGTGTATGGCGTGCATTCCGAAATTACGGGCACCTTCGACATTTGAAAGGATGTCGTCTGTAAATACGCATTCCTCCGCGTTCAGACCATATTTACAGCAAAGACGGTCGTAAATGGCAGGAGACGGTTTCACAACATGCTCTTCCGATGATATTACTCTTCCGTCAAGCAGCTGGAATATAGGATACTGCTTCATGGTGGTATGTACCTGACTGCACCAGTTGGTAAGACCATATAGTCTGTAGCCTTCTGATTTTAGCTTGACAAGCAACGCCCGCATACCTTTTACCTCACTGAATACAAAATCGGTATATCGGTTACCGAACTGCTCTATCTCATCTTTGTACTGCGGCATTGCCTGCTGCATATCATGGATTATCTGCCTGAAAGGACTTGCCTCACAGTCAAGACGTTCGTTCCACTTTTCCGACATCAGACGATGAAGGAAATCTTCTGCTTGTCCGTGGGAGGCAAATATCTTGTCGAGAATGTTGAAATAATCATAATCGACAAGCACCTTGCCAAAATCAAATATCAGGTTCTTTATCATATTCAGCTGCTGTCAATGAAACTTTTATAATGAATCTGCCAAACGAAACTCTTTACAAAGATAATAAATTTCCGCTGAGAAGATCCGGAGAAAACGTCTTTCATACATAGAATATTTCACTTCGTGATTTTTAAGAACAAAATTGTCTTTCATAAGTTTCTATATATGTAGATTTATTCGTAACTTTGCAAAATAAACAGGCAACGATATGGATAAAACTATTTTCAAACTCGTAACGCTTCCGGAGGCGGAAGCATTCCTGGATAGCCTTGCTCCGGATGTACTCCGCAAGGTTTTCTACAATATCCGTAAGGTTGCCGGAGGAGTCAGGGATTCAGACCTGTTCAAGAAGCTTGGCGACTCTGATATCTGGGAGTTCCGCACGTCCTGGCAAGGTATGGCATACCGCTTGTTTGCCTTTTGGGACAAAGACGGTGAAACCCTCGTTGTCGCCACCCACGGACTTGTGAAGAAAACACAAAAGACTCCGAAAAGCGAAATCAAACACGCACAAGCGATAAGGAAAGAATATTTAGAAACAAAAAAATAAATAAGATATGGCACAGATGAAAGTTACAACCTTTGAGGAACTGCAAGACCGCTATCTCGGTAAGATAGGAACGCCGGATCGCGACGCGTACGAAGCCGAAGTGGAGGAAGCAATACAAAGCTACCATATCGGCGAGGCAATCAAAGCGGCAAGAAAAGAGCGCAATATGACACAAGACCAGTTAGCTGAACTTATGGGAGTGAAGAAAGCACAGATCAGCCGCATTGAGAGAGGTTGTAATCCTACAATCAATACAATAACAAGAGCTTTCAAGGCTCTCGGAATTGCAGTTTCCCTCAACTGCGGGAATATGCAGATTGCTTTATGTTAAGCAGGTTGCTTACCACATTCTATGGCATTATAAATGAGCGGAACGTCCGTTCATGAGCGAATGATATGACAAACAGCACAAAAGGATACATTCTTGGCGCGGTAGCAGCAATCAGCTATGGTACAAATCCATTGTTCGCGGTGCCTCTTTACGGGCTCGGCATGGGCGTGCCATCTGTACTCTTCTACAGATATGCTTTCGCCACGCTGATACTCGGGGTGATAATGCTCATACGCAAAGAGAGCTTCCGGCTTAAATTCCATGAAATCCCGATGATGATAGGACTCGGTGTGCTGTTCGCCCTTTCATCAGCATTGCTTTTTGAAGCATACCGCTACATGGATGTGGGACTTGCGTCCACACTGCTGTTCATACAGCCTCTGTTCATAGCATTGATGCTGTGGATATTCTTCAGGCAGCGCATCTCCGTCATGACAATAATATCCATTATCCTGTGTCTCACCGGTGTTGCGTTTCTCTGCAATCCGGGTGAAGGGGCACGTGTCACAGCCATCGGAGTCATAATGGTGATGCTCTCAGCACTTTCCTACGCCATCTACTTGGTTATGATTAACAAGAGCCGCCTACATCGGCTTCCAGGCTCGACACTTACATTCTACTCCCTGCTGTTCGGCATAATAGTTTTCGTGGTACAGCTTGACGGCGGCGTAGAACTGCAACCAATCCCCAACGAGCCATTGGCATGGCTATGCATCACCGGCATTTCGATAGTGCCGACCATCATTTCACTCATGACCGTTGCAATCTCCGTGCATCTCGTCGGTTCGGTGGCTGTCTCTATTCTCGGTGCACTGGAACCTATCACCGGCTTGCTGTTCGGAGTGATACTTTTCGGAGAAATCCTCACCGTACGCGCAGCAATCGGCGTGGTGCTCATAATCGGCGCAGTGATGGTACTTGTGCTCGCCAACCCCATAAAGCATTACAGCAGCTCAGCATACCACCGCCTCACAGGCTCCCTTCACCGCTACCGTCACAGATAAACAGATATATCGACAGGGAGTTTACTTTTGTCCGTCTGTCGATCATACATAAAAGTACAAAAAATGTAATTACAAATTATGTAATCACATTTTTTGTAACTATCTTTGCAAAAAGATTTGATTTTATATTAAAACTGCTTGTGTATTAGATAACAAGCTATCTTTGCATTATCCGAGGCGGCGGTCGATGGCGGCGAGGAGGGCGAGCTGTGCGCGTGTGCGCACGAGGTTGTGATCAGCGTATGCTGTCTTATAATATGTGTCGCCGTTGATATAGTCGGCAAGAAAGCGGACAGCCTGCATGTATGGGAAGAGGCGTGCGGCATAGGGAAGCATCCGGCGTTCCTGCGGCGTAAGGAACGTGGCAGCGGAGAGATAGCCTTCGGTGAAAGCGTTGTAGATGTCCATGTCAAAGTCTATTTTCGAAGTGTCGGGCTCATCCTCGGCAGTGGTGCATGCTCCTGTCCGTAGAAAATCGCCATAATCACTGAAAACGAATGAGGGCATGACAGTGTCGAGGTCGATGACACATAGCACCTCACCTGTAGCCGCATCGAGAAGCATATTGTTCACCTTTGTGTCGCAGTGGCAGAGCCGTTTCTGGAGCTTGCCTTCACGCCCAAGCCGTTCGGCAGCGGTCATTTCATCCGCACGCGCTTCGATTGCCTCTACAAGGTCGCTCACCGCGGCAAGCCTGCCGACAGGGTCGGCAGCTACAGCGTCGCGCAGCTGGCGCAGACGCAGTTCCATATTGTGAAAATCTGGAATGGTCTCAATCATCGGCGCCTGCAGGTCGGCAAGCATAGCCTCGAAGTCGCCGAACGCGCGTCCTGCGCTGCGTGCCGTTTCGGCGTTCACTTCCTGAACAGTCACCGTGCGGGGAATAAAAACCGAAACGCGCCAGTAGTCGCTGCCGTCGAAGTAGAAAGTCTTGCCTGTCGTCTTGTCCGGAACAAATCGGAGCACCCGACGGTCGATATCGTTGACACCTTTGGCGGCAAGTTTCATCCGTAGATGACCGGTAACTGCTTCGATATTCCGCTGCATACCTTCTACATCCTGAAAGATGGCATTGTTGATTCTCTGGAGAACATAGTCGGGGTTCTCACCTTCGGTGACGACAAGGAAAGTATCATTAATGAGCCCGTTTCCAAGAGGTTTCACTTCGGCGATGCTACCATCTATAGCAAAATTGGAAAGTATGGAAGAATATTTTTTCATGGCTACTTCTTTAAATTATTTCAAAATAATTGGAATATGTTTTATTTCTGCAAAAATAACGCTAATTTTGCAATCACCAAATAAAAAGATAAAACAACCATTACCATGATGCTGAAAAAAGTCCTTACTCTCACCTTAGCTGCGCTCGTAGCTTTCGCCGCAATGGCAAAAATAACAGTACCGGTGCCCGAACGTCCCGCCGGACAAACCGATATGGTAGGTTATGCCGCCAAACCGATAGAAAAAGTACGCGTAGGATTCATCGGTCTGGGCATGCGCGGTCCCGATGCTGTCAAGCGGTTCACGTACATTCCCGGCACTGAAATTGTGGCGCTGTGCGATGTAGAACCGGAACGCGTCGACTCTGCCCAGACTATCCTTACCAAGGCAGGACTGAAAAAAGCCGCCGCATACTCCGGCGATACCGAAGCCTGGCGTAAACTTGTAGAACGCAAGGACATCGACCTTATATATGTAGCAACCGACTGGGTTCACCACTACCCTATTGCCAAATATGCCATGGAGAAAGGAAAGCATGTTGCTGTGGAAGTGCCTGCTGCCCTGAACCTCGACGAAATCTGGGATCTCATCAACACCTCCGAACGCACCCGCAAGCACTGCATGATGCTTGAGAACTGCGTCTACGACTTCTTCGAAATCACAACCCTCAACATGGCTCAGCAAGGACTTTTCGGCGATGTCATCCATGCCGAGGGATCGTATATCCACAACCTCCATGAATTCTGGCCGGTATACTGGCGCAAATGGCGCTCGGAATATAACAACGAACACCGCGGCGACGTCTACCCTACTCACGGCTTCGGACCCGCCTGCCAGCTCCTCGACATTCACCGCGGCGATAGACTCGTGTCTGTCGTAGCCATGGATACAGACCCATTCAGCGGTCCCGTCGAATATGAACGTGCCACAGGCAAAAGCGGCGCCTCCTACAAATCGGGCGACCACACAATGAGCATGCTGCGCACGGCAAAAGGCAAGACTATACACATCCAGCACGACGTTGTCAACCCCCGTCCGTACAGCCGTATGTACCAGCTGACCGGCACCAAAGGCTTCGCAAACAAATATCCCGTTGAGCAATATGCCTTTGAGCCCGATGAAATAGCTCCGGGCACTGTGCCCGACCATAAGGACCTCAACCGCCACGAACCACTCACCGACGAACAGGCAAAGGCGCTTCAGGAGCAGTATACACATCCTATTGTGAAAGAAGTAGGCGAGATTGCCAAGAAAGTCGGCGGACACGGCGGCATGGATTTCATTATGGACTACCGTCTTGTCTACTGCCTTCAGAACGGTCTGCCGCTCGACATGGATGTCTACGATCTTGCCGAATGGTGTGCCCTTTCCCCACTGTCGGAAATATCCATCGAAAACGGTTCCGAGCCTGTCGAATTTCCTGATTTCACACGCGGCGCATGGAAGAAGCTCAACGGCTTCCGCCACGCGTATAAAAAATAAGGAAAACTGCTTCTGAAGCCATTTTATGCTGACACAAATCTATAACGGGAAAATACTCATTCCTGGAGCGCGGTGGATAGATTGCGGCTCTGTTGTCATCCGCGACTCTCATATAGAAGATATATACAGCCACAGCCGCCGTATCGAAGGAATGGACAAATATGTAAATGCCCGCGGCAGCTATGTGATGCCCGGCGGCATAGACATGCATGTCCACGGAGGAGGCGGACGCGACTTCATGGAAGCCAGCGAAGAAGCGTTCAAAGTGGCTGTCGCCGCACATCGCCGTCACGGCACCACCGGTATTTTTCCAACACTTGCGTCGTCGACGAACGAGACTATACGCAAAGCTGCCTCCGTGTGTCAGCATCTGATGGACGACCCCGACAGCGGCGTCCTCGGTCTGCACCTCGAAGGACCATACTTATCTCCCAAAATGGTCGGAGCACAGATGCCTGAAATAATCCGCCTGCCGGATCCGTGGGAATATGAGTCTATCGTAGAGGATTTTCCATGCATCAGTCGGTGGGACGCCGCTCCGGAAATTCCCGGAGCGTGCGAGTTTGGCAGATACATCACGAGCAAAGGCATCATCGCTGGTCTGGGGCATACTACCGCCGATTTCAACGACGTCCGCAACGCCTTCGACGCCGGATACAGCATTGCGACTCATTTCTACAATGCCATGACGATCTCGCATAAAGAAGGCGTCTACAAGCACGAGGGTACCGTCGAATCGGTATATCTTATGGACGGAATATTTGTGGAGGTCATTGCCGACGGCATCCACGTTCCGCCTCTTCTTCTGCGTCTGATTTACAAATTCAAAGGACGTGACCGCATGTGCCTCATCACGGACGCTCTCGCCTGCTCCGTGTCTGACAGCGGCAAAGCTTTCGACCCTCGCGTCATTGTCGAAGACGGCGTCTGCAAACTCGCCGACCGTTCTGCCATCGCCGGCAGCATCGCCACTATGGACCGCCTCATCCGGACAGCAGTACGCGAAGCAGAAATACCGCTCGCGGACGTTTCACGAATGGTGTCGGAGAATCCTGCACGCATAATGGGTGTCTACGACCGTAAAGGAAGCCTCGCAAAACGCAAGGACGCCGACATAATAATCATGGACACAGACCTGAACCTCACCAACGTCTTCGCTATGGGAAAAGAAGTCGAAGGTGTGTCTGAATTTTAGCGAACTTTTTAATTCTTTTTTGTAATTTCCGCAGATTTCGTATCTTTGCGGAAATTATTATCATACTTACTTGTACAAGTTTCAATTACTTCAATTACTACTTATGGGTTCTTTTAAGACAATGCTGTGCGCAGCGACGGTTTGTTTTTCCATGACTGCCGGAGCAACCGTTTTTATAGGCGAGCGCAGCGATTTCCGCGACGAAACTGTATATTTCGTCATGACAACCCGCTTCTACGACGGCGACAAGACAAATAATGTTGTCGGATGGGACCGAACGACGGAACACGTTTCAATGGCGGCACAGCACAATGGGCGGAAAATATGTCACTGATGTTCACATTCCGCGGCATACCGTGCATCTACTACGGTTCGGAAGTTGAATTCAAAAAAGGTATGAAAGTAGACGCCGGAGGCACCGACAACCCCGTCAAGGATTCCGGACGAGCTTATTTCGAAGAATATCTCGAAGGAAGTGATTTCGGTGAATTTACAGCCTCGGGCAATGTTGCAAAGACTCTCGACGGCGATCTGGCACATCATGTAAGGCGTCTCAACATGATACGTGCCGCAGTTCCGGCGCTCCGTAAAGGGCAATACTCCTGGGACGGCTGCCGCGCCGACGGTGGCATTGCTTTCCGCCGTGCATGGCGCGACAGCTACGCGCTTGTAGCTATCAACGGCGGAGCAACATTCACCGGCGTTCCCGAAGGTACTTATCCTTTCGACGGAAAGGTCACAATAAGCTGGAAAGCAACGGGAGAAGACGGACAGACTTACAGCGGTTCTGCCGTATATACGAAAATTGATCCCGACGCTGTCCATACATGGTCCTTCGTTTATGACCCGTCTGAGACACCTTCGTGGACCCAGCCGTATGCCTACTTCTGGGATGCCGGAAACAACAACAAGCAGTATTTCGGCTCATGGCCCGGAACCAAAATGCAGCGCGCCGGAGATATGTGGACTATTTCGTTCAGCACCAAAGATATCATCCGCACTCCGATGATTATCTTCAATAACGGTCAGGGACATCAGACAGCCGACCTTCAGGCTGTCAACAACAGCACATATACTTTCAGTGGTCCTAAATCAGGTATATCGGATGTGTCCGCCGCCACAGAAATATTCATTGAAGGACGCGAACTTGTAGCGACATCAGACTGCTGTTCTTCGATTGTCATATATACACCTGACGGGCGCAGCCGAACAGTCGCACTCTCTCCGGGAGTAACACGTATAACGTTATTGCCCGGAATATACATCATAGACGGACGCAAATACGCTGTTCGATAACTTGCCGAAAATATCCACATTGTGTCTTAATGTGGATATTTTCTTTTTTTTTCTTTATAAAATGGAAAACAATATCTATTTTTGCAGTCAACAAAAATAGAACAATATATGAAGAATATCAAAAGCTTTGCACTATGTCTGATGATGCTTGCCTCGTGCGTTTTCACCAGCGCGAGTGCTCAGGATCTTCCTCACTTCGGCATCCGTCTCGGTCTGGACCTCGATTTTCCCACAAGCTATAAATACAAGAACGGAACAACAGCAAACCTTTTCGGAACAGGAGCCGGCTTTGACATCACCGGTGTATACCATATGCCTCTGGGCTACAATTTTTATTTCGAACCAGGAGCTTCCATCTATTATAACACTCTTGACATAGATGTCGACACTTATAAAGGTATCTTCGAACAGGAATATATTCCACTTCCCGACGGAACCCGCAAAAACAGCATGTCTATGCGCCTGTATGGTATCAGAATACCTGTTCTTGTCGGTTATTCCTTACCTCTCAACAATATAAGAGTCAATTTCTTTGCAGGTCCTGTGCTTCAGATTGGACTTGTGGCACGCTACCACGTAGGATTCAAATACGGAGAAGTAAACTTCGGAGGTAGTAACAATGCTTATGGTGACGAAGGACTCATGGACCGCTTCGACGTCGGGATACGCATTGGCGGAGGCATAGAATACGAAAAATTCTTATTCCAGCTCTACGGCACAATCGGCACATGCGATCAGGCAAGCGAACGTCATGTCAAAATGCGTACAAGTCAGCTTAATATAGGTATCGGATATAATTTTTGATTCAGCTGAACCAAGCTGACACGGGATATGTTTTATTCTAAAAAACATATCCTTATGAAAAAAATTTTTCTGCTGCTTGCAGCATCCATGCCTCTTTTAGGAGCATCGGCTCAAGATGAAATCATCGTCCTGCCTGATGGCGACGATCCTGTTGTCAATATCATCATAGGCGATAAAGGACAAGCCGACGATGTCCAGATAGAATTCGTAAAAAATGCACCAGCAAAGCTTAACGACTACGGACTTCCCCGCTTTGCCATTGTAGGAAACGATAATAAATTCTACCTTGGCATAGGTACACAGTTCCTCGGAGAGGCAATGTTTGATTTCGGGGCGAGAAATGAATCACTGATAGGATTCATCCCTTCCTCTTTCGTTCCTGCTACGCCCGGTAACGGTGCGGCATTCAATTTTTCGGCACTTACTTCGTCGATAGTTGTCAACGCCGTTGCTCTTCCTGGAACCAAAGACCGTGTAGGGTTCTTCTTCAAGGTTGTGACGCACGACGGAGGTAACAATTATGGTTTCCACCTTTCCCATGTCTATGCCACATACCGAGGATTTCTTGTAGGACGTACATCAAGCCTTTTCACCGATGGGGCTGCGATGCCTTTCACTATCGACGATCAGGGACCAAACGGATCTGCCGACTATACGACATTCACTGCCAGCTATACAGGAAACATAACCGACAATTTCAAAGCTGCCATTGCCATCGAACAACCCGACCCAGACTTCACAGCCGGACGGGAAGTGGCTTATGTCACTCAGCGTATTCCTTCCATACCTTTGTTTCTACAGTATGAATGGGACGGAGGAAAAAGCCATGCGCGTATGTCGGGAGTATTCCGCACCATGCAGTACCGCGACCTTATAGAAGCAAAAAACAGAAGCCAGCTCGGCTGGGGCGTGCAATTATCAGGGCTCGCCAACCCTCTTCAGCCTCTCACATTATATTGGTCGGCTACCTACGGCAGAGGTATCGGAACATATCTTCAGGATGATAACGGTCTTCATCTCGACGCCATACCATCAGTAATTGAAGAAGGACGATATAAACTTGTAAAAAACTTCGGAGTTACCGGAGGTATCAAATATGAATTTTCCCGTCATCTGGCAGTCAACGCCATGTACAGCCATCTGCTCAATTCATGTCCCGACGGAGCACGCATAGACGGCGATGCCTACCGCTATGGCGACTATGTTGCCGCCAATGTTATATACACCATCAACAAGATCATCGCAACAGGTATTGAATACGATTATGGACACCGAAAGCTATTTAACGGTTCTTCACTCCATTCCAGCCGTATTCAGGCACAGCTCGCTATTACCTTCTGACATCTGTTGAAAACATGTTGATAAAGTTGTGATAAGTTTTTCACAACTTTATTTGTATATACACCCGCGATTGCTTATGCCGGATGTAACAGACAAATTGCAAATTTTGGCAAAACTATTTTTCGATGACTTATCAAGTGGCTTATCAACCGAAAATGCCCAGCTTATCATCAGCAAAACAACACCAAAAGTTATCAAAATATCAACATCGAGAGTTTTCAACATACTGTTGATAAACTGCATTAGTGTGATATAAATTATTAATTAGCAATGAATAATCAGAAATTACAGATGTTGACAACATGTATATAACGTCATTCTGAATAATAATAACTTAAAAAGCAAATTTGCGGACAAAAACTTATCAAAGCTATCAACGGCAATTATTGTTTATCCTTTATTTTTGGCAAAAAAAATTTTTTTAAAACTTAAAACCTAAATAAATAAAAAGCCATGTTGACAACTCCTGTCGATAGGCAGGGAAGACTATCATAAATTACATATCACATATCAATAGTATTACCTTCGACAAAAGCCGACGTAGGCTCCTAAACATATTCCTACGCTGTTTCAGACTGAAATTGTGTAGCGAGGAAAAAATAATTAACTTTGTGGATTAATAAAATTTTTCAGATGATGAACAGACTGATGACGATATTGCTCTTGCTTACGGCTCTGACCGTGGCAGCTGCTAAACCGGGTGTTATTGCCCATCGTGGCTACTGGAACACGCCCGGTTCGGCAAAAAATTCGATTCGCGCCCTTGTCAAGGCCGATTCGATAGGATGCTACGGCTCGGAGTTCGATGTGTGGATTACGGCTGACGATGTGCTGGTGATCAATCATGATGCCATCATCAACGGGGTAGATATCGAACATTCGACAGCAAGCGAAGTGACAGCTCAAAAATTGGAAAATGGTGAGAATGTGCCTACTCTCGAACAGTTTTTGACCGCTGCCAAGCCCCTCAACATAAGACTTGTTTGCGAAATCAAGGCTCACGATAGCAACAAACGTCAGGAAGAGGTCATTAAGCGCACTCTCGCCATGATGAAACAGTTCGGGCTTGAGAAACGAGTGGAATATGTAACCTTCTCGCGCAACGGCTTGCTGTCGCTCATCAAGCAAGTTCCCGTCGGCACGAGTGTGCAATATCCTGCCGGCGATGTGCTCCCCGAACAGATGGCGGCATGGGGCGGCAAAGGGCTCAATTTCCGGTGCAAGAAATTAATGAACAATCCCGACCTTATCAGGCGTTGCCACGATGCTGGTATATCCGTCAAGGCTTGGAAAATTACATCTGTCGAACAAATGAAATGGTGTGTGGACAACGGGGTGGACTTCCTCACTTCCGACGACCCCGAAATGCACATGCAGATGCTCGACAAACTGGATTAGAAAGCGTTTAATGTAAATGAATGTTAAATTTATGTTGTACAGCATAAATTTTAGATGAAATATTTGGCAGTTTCGGGAGGAAGGAGTAATTTTGCACTCGCTTTCGGGAAGCAAGCCCGATGGTGGTCGCAAGCGAGCGGCTTGAATGATAAAATAAGTTAAAACCTGAACAAAGATTTGGCTGTTTCGTTATTCTGCCGTAACTTTGCATCCGCTTTCGGAAAGGGGCTGAGCTCCGGAGAAAGCAAGTGAACATTGAAACGATTACAATAGACTAAGAGTAGTACAAGAGCAAATTCGCACGGTCGCCTTCTTCGGAAGATGCCGGCCGGCGCGGAAGACTCAAGTCAATTCTGCGAAAGCAGCTCAATAAGTCAAGCGATCCACGGGTCGGGAACGGACTTAACGCCGACGTCTTGTGAAAGGCAAAATTTAAACAATCTTGCCTTGCTTTCAAATTTGAAAAAAAGAAAACAAGATAAGCAACAACGAAGAGTTTGATCCTGGCTCAGGATGAACGCTAGCGACAGGCTTAACA
>USMC01000017.1 GCA_900555715.1 uncultured Porphyromonadaceae bacterium
TATCTAATAACACAATCCTTGAGAAGGCAACGCAATCTTAAATGAAAGAGCCGTGGATGCTAAATGCCAAAAAACGTCAACAGATACCGCAAAGGGCGATTATTCCAAAAATAATTGCTACCTTTGCGGTTAATATTTATCCACTTAACTCTCCTCAACAATAAAACAGAGAATGGACGTAAAAAAAGTGCTTTTTGTCTCTCAGGAGATCGACCCATACCTTCCCGGCACTCCCGTTGCCGGAGTCAGCCGGAGCATGGCTCAGATGCTTCAGGAAAAAGGAGCGGAAGTCCGCTGCTTCATGCCTCGATACGGAGCCATCAACGAACGGCGCAACCAGCTCCATGAAGTCATCAGGCTCTCCGGTCTGAATATTGAAATCAACAACACCGACCACCCTCTGATTATAAAAGTAGCAACACTTCAGCCTTCGAGGCTTCAGGTATATTTCATCGACAATGACGACTACTTCTTCCGCCATGGGCAGTCGAAATCGCTTGAAACAGAAGAACAGGCGGAGATAAACGACGAACGCGCCATTTTCTTCGTACGCGGTGTCATCGAGACTGTGAAAAAACTGCGCTGGAATCCCGACATCGTCGTCTGCTGCGGCTGGGTATCATCACTTGTTCCCATCTACCTCCGCACGATATATGCCGAAGACCCGGCGTTCGCCGAATCGAAGATTGTCTACGCCATAGCAGGAAAACCATTCGAGGGTCAGCTGAATCCGCAGATGGTAGACAAACTGAAAGACGAAGGACTGACCGACGAGCAGATAAGCAAGATAGCCGATAAAAACGGAATCATTGATTTCGAACAGCTCAACCGCCTTGCCATAGACGCATCCGACGCCATCGTCGACAGCGGCGCCGACAGCGACAATGCCTGCATCGAATACGCCAAGGCTTCCGGCAAACCGCTTCTGTCGTTCGGCGCCGATACCGATGCCAAACAGCAAATGGAATTCTATCAATCACTCTGACATATATCCGCGCCTGACATCAACAGGCTACGACACAACGTAAGATTCATCATGACAAACAGCAGCATAAAGATTCTGCTTGCCGCAGCGGTCGCTTTCGCAGTTTACAGCTGCGATGACGACTCTACCTCAACAATAGGTTCTTCCCTGACCGGCAGCGACGTCAGCATAAACATCGACTCCGCCTTCACCGTCACGGGAAAAACTGTGCGCATCGAAAACATACGTCCCCAAGCCAACTCTTTCCTTCTGGGCAAGATGGCGATACATAACTATGGTGACATCAGCTGCGACATAGTAGCGCAGTTCCTGCCATCCATACAGCTTGATACGGCGAACTACTCATACGAAAACGTCGACTCACTCTTCCTGACGATGCGCTATGCCATCGGCAACTATATGGGCGACTCGATAGCACCCATGGGGCTCACCGTCTACCAGCTCAACAAACTCCTTCCGTCCGGAATCTCCAGCGATTTCAATCCCGAAGGCTACTACGACACAAAACCTCTCGCCACCACTACCTACAACACTCTCCCTGAAAGCAATCCGCTGAACTCTTCCGGCAACTACCGCGAAATTAATGTAACGCTGCCCACATCGCTCGGACAACGCATTTTCCGCGACTTCCAGAACAATCCCGCCAATTTTGCCGACGGACGCGTTTTCGCCAGCAACGTCTTCCCGGGAGTGTACATCAAGTCGAGCTTCGGCAGCGGACGCATGACAATGATATCAAGCACTTCGCTCACTTTCCATCTGCAGAAAGTGGAAAAGGTCACTGTCAGTGAAGATTCCGTCAGGATGGACACTACCACTGCCCTGCACCAGTATATGCTCGTCACCCCGGAAGTCATCAGTAACAACGATCTCAAATACAACATGTCGGAAAGCATCAGAAAGCTTTACGACGAAGGCAAGGACCTTCTTGTAGCACCTGCCGGATACGAGATGGAGCTTACCCTCCCCGGCAAAGAACTTGCGGAAGCCTTCAGGAAGGCTGGCGAGAACACTTCTGTGCTCAACAACCTCACCCTGACAATCCCCTGCGACTCTATCGAGAACAACGCCGAAGTCACTCCGCCGCCATACGTCCTTCTCGTACTGAAGAAAGACCGCGAGCAGTTCTTCGCCAACAACAAACTGCCCGACAACATCACTTCGTTCTATGCCGGACATTCCGACAACGCATACACCTTCAGCAACATGCGCGCCTACCTCCAGCAACTGCTCGAAAAAGACGAGATAAGTGCCGAAGACTGCACGTTCTGCCTTGTTCCTGTGACCGTGAACTTCGAGGCACAATCATCCGGCAGCTACTACTACAGCCAGACGTCATACGTCGAAACCGACATGCAGCCTTACTTTATGGCTCCGGTGATGGGTACCGTAGACCTTTCCAACGCAAAAATCAAGCTCACATACACGACTCAGAAAGTTCACTGAGAACAGCGGCACAATACAAAAGCTCCGGGACAGCAACGTTCCGGAGCTTTATATTTGCTCAAAATGTGTCATCGGGCAATGAAGTCAGGATTGTCGAACATAAAGCGTTCGTAGTTCTCCGACTCTCTGAGCATCCGTGAGACCTCGGCTCTGATAGCGCTTCGATCGTCGTTGAGCGTGGATAGCCAGGCGTAAAACAGTCCGAGCTCATGCTCCGTCGTCTCACCGACGAAATAAGAGCTCATGTCGATATTATTTGCGTAGTCATCTTCGGAGCATCCTGAAATATGTTTAAGAATCAAGGTCATATATTTGAAATACGTAACGAGGCGTATCCGGTGCCCGTCGAAATATTTGATACCCTTGCCTCGGTAGTCCATAATATATCGCACACCTTTATCGGCTGCCGGATTCTCCTCGCTTTCTCGCTGAGCTTCGAGAAGTTCGTCGCGCAGCCCCTTCAGTCCGTCGGTAGCGCAACAGCCCTTAGGAAGCTTAATGTCGGCGCTACGGGACACTCCGTCGATGAAAATGGAGAACACTATCCTGTTGATTTCCTTAGGGTCGGAGCTTTTCACTATGTCTTTGTCCAGAATCCTGCAATATAGCGCCTTATACTCGTAGAACATATAATGGAACGCTACTTTGCCTTTGCCGACATTCGCGATGAAAGTGTTCTGGCACATCGTCCGGAGCACGTCGAGAAGATGGAAAGTCTGGTTTTCCATACGCTCCTGCGAAAGGTCCTTTTTCTGTCTCTTGTTGAAAACATACTGGATATAGAACGCCGCAAAGGTGAGCACGGCACCGATTATGGCAATGAAATAGCTGAGCGACATAAGAGCTGAATCGTGGTATCTGAGGCGCATGTCGCTGTTTTCTATAAGCTGGAGCCTGTCTTCACTGTCGAGAGGGAACTTCTCGGCAAGCTCAAGTTCGGTAGTTTCGATGATGATATCGTTCATATTGGAATGAATCTTCATCATCATCAGCAATACCGTGCCGGTGATGAGCATTAGTGCCGACATCAGAATCACGGTAAGACTGTTGTTAGGTATCTTTTTCATGGCTGTTCTTTTTCAAAGTGCTGATAGTCTTTTCTCGTGCTCCAGGCACCTCCCCATTCAAAGCCGCGGTTCACGAAAGCACGGCAGCAAGGGTCGTCCTCTGTAATCATTCCTGGCAGGAGACGTGAACGGTCGGCATAGCGTGCGCCTTCCGGAGGAAGGACAAAGTCGCCCTTCACATACGGATTGAACAGAGGATTGATATCCACTGCGAGCCCCCGCGCATGAAGCGACAGACGGTCGGAGCCGACAATCTTCCGGTAATTGAACGACGACGTATTGTTAGCCGCCATCGAACGGTTGTCGTCGGCGCCGAAATCATCTATAAGCCTGACCTTTGCCAGCGGGTAACGTATGGAGTAGAGCTCGGAGAATATTTCGAGAAGATCGTCGGCTATGGCTACATTACATATAAGTTCGCCGCGCTCCGTCGTTCCGTCGAAAGTGACATAAGGAAAGGTGAGATACGACAACCGGCTGAGCGGAATGTCGCATCCGTCGGCATACGACAGCCCCCGGATTCTATCGAAAAGCGCGTCGGAAATAATCTGTTTTTTAAATGTTTCAGGCATGTTGAAAATTTTTACTGCCCTGCAAAGTTAGCGATTTGACACAAAAAAACAATGACCGCACCATCCGGCACGGTCATCATTATGTGATTCAGTTACTTCATTTCACTTCAAAACGGACTTTAGAGCGTATATCGGCGGACGAAGCTCCGACAAGAGCCTCGAATGTGCCGGGCTCGACAACCCACTGGTGACGGTCGGCATCGAAATAGCTGAAATCGCTGCGTCTGAGATCGAAAGTCACATCGACAGTCTGCCCGGGAGCGATGGAAACCTTACGGAAACCCTTAAGCTCTTTGACCGGACGGTCGACAGTCGACTTGAGGTCGGACAGATAGAGCTGTACAATCTCCTTACCCTCGCGGTCGCCGGTATTTGTGACGGGAACAGTGACGGTGAAGACATCGTCGGCACTGCCTTCCGCGCGGCTGACTGTCGCCTTTCCGTATTTAAATGTAGTATAGCTCAGTCCGTGACCGAAGGGGAAGGTCGGCTTGAGTTTGTTCTTGTCGATGAAACGGTAGCCCACATAGATACCTTCGTTATACGGTATGTCCATAATGTCCTCGCCGAGCGCACCTTTTGCGGGGTGTCCCGGATATTCTCCGAGCTTATGCGCTCCGCACTGATCGAGAGTGGCATAGAGCGTATAGGGCATCTTTCCGCTGGGGTTGACGTCGCCGAGAAGCACCGAGGCGATTGCATTGCCTGTCTCGTTGCCAAGATACCATTCCTGAACAATACCGCGCACTTTCTTCACCCACGGCATAGCCACGCCTGTACCGCTGATGTTCACAACAACAGTATTCGGGTTCGCAGCTGCAATAGCCTCGATAAGCTCGTTCTGACCGTAAGGAAGGTCGTATGTCTCGCGGTCGGAGTCTTCGGCATCCTGATGGTTGCTTTTGTTCAGACCGCCGAAGAAAAGAACCACATCGGCATCGCGTGCCACGCGCACAGCTTCGTCGCGCAGCTCCTCGGGCGAACGGGAATCGTTGAGATCCTGTCCGGTGACGACACCATTGTATTCGCCTGTGGGATCACCCACATATCCGCGGGCATAGACAATCTCTGCCTTATCGCCGACACGTGCCTTGAGCCCGTCGAGAGGCGTAATCTCGTAGCGCGCCTTAAGCGACGAAGAGCCGCCGCCTACCGTCATCATCTTTATGGCATTTTCTCCTATGACAGCAATCTTTTTGGTTTTGTCAAGATCGAGAGGCAGGATGTTGTCTTTGTTCTGGAGCAGGACAATACCCTCCTGCCCTACCCTGCGGCAAGCCTCTACATGTTCGTCCGAGCCCATAGAACCGAAAGGACGGTTGCGGTCCATGGCTGTGCGGAAGGTGAGACGCAGCACACGGCGCACCTTGTCGTCGAGTTCTGCGGTCGAATAAGTGCCGTCCTGTATGCCTTTAAGATAAGGCTCGGCAAGGAAATAGTTGTCGTAGGCATTGCTGCGACCGTTGGTAAGACCGTTTGTCCACGAGCCGAATTCCATGTCAAGACCACCGGTGACGGCAGTGCGCGTATCGTGAACGGCGCCCCAGTCGGAAATGACGGCGCCGTCGAAGCCCCACTCGCCTTTCAGGATGTCGTTCATAAGAATGGGGTTGTAGCTGGCATGTTCGCCGCGGAAAAGATTATATCCGCCCATGAACGACCACGCGCCGCCCTCCGTAGCAGCCGCCTTGAATGCAGGCAGATAGATTTCGTAGAGAGTGCGGTCGTCGACGATGGGATTCGATGTGTGACGGTTGATTTCGTTATTATTAAGAGCGAAATGTTTCACACAGACGGCGACACCGTTGTCCTGCACCCCTTTGACGTAAGGAACCGTCATCTTCGAAGTAAGATAGGGATCTTCGCCCATGTATTCGAAATTACGGCCGTTGAGCGGCGTACGGTAGATGTTGATGCCCGGACCGAGCAGGACACTTTTGTTGCGGAAACGTGCTTCCTCTCCTATTGTCTTGCCATATAGCTCAGCCATCTCGGGATTCCACGTGGCGGCAAGTGCCGTAAGAGCCGGCATGGCGGTGCAGGAGTCGTTTGTCCACGATGCCTGTTCCCATTCATCCCAGAGAACTTCGGGACGTACACCCATAGGACCGTCTGTACACCATATCTCAGGTATGCCGAGGCGCGGAACACCAGGAGAACTGAATTTCGACTGAGCGTGGATGATATTGATTTTTTCCCGCAGCGTCATCCGTGAAAGAGCATCCTCCACTCTTTCCTCCAGCGGCTTGCTGTCGTCGAGATATACCGGCGTGGAGGCATTCAGAGCAGACGAGGACACAGCTGCAAGAATAGCGCAAAAAATGATTCTTTTCATATACGATATGTTAGAAAAAGGCTCCGGAATGATTTTATACAGACCGGAGCCCTTGGTTTATACCTTAAAAATCAGACCTGTTGTTCAGAGTTTCACCAGATTGATTGTTCCGTGCTCAATTCCGGCGGAAAGATCGACAGTCATGCGGTAGGTTGCGCCCTGTTCGAGGTTCACGCCATCGGCAAGTTCGAAGTTGCCCGAGCCTTTGAGCAGACTTGAAGTGTCGCCTGTCATCTGCAGAGCGTCCGAACCGAACTCTCCGCCCCATCCGTTCTGATGGAAGAACTTGAACGACATATAGTCAAAGCGGAAGCGGTCGCCGACAGACGAGCCATTCTCCGGACCGGCCTTGCCGGTGAACTGATATACACCTGGGGCTATCTGTGCCATGCTATAGGCTGCGCCGGGGTTCCATCCGAACTGCTCCGAGAGCGACGGCGAGCCAACGCCCCAGCCCATCATATAGAGTGCGCCCGTGCCATCTTCCTTGAGAGTCATCTCCGAGCCGTCGGCATTGACCATCGTTGCCGAGAGAGTGCCGTTGAGCTTATCGAGAACGACATTGTAATGACCGGTCACGGGAAGGAAGGTTATGTCGTAGGCATCTTCGTCGAAGCTAAAGAAATCCGGGTCGTAATAGAGAGCGTCGAGAGCGGTGAACTCACGGAAAGCGAGTTTGGAGTTCTGCGTCAGCTCAATGACAGTCGAATAGATCTGGTTATCAGATGTAGTCATCTTCTGTCCGTTGAGATAGACGGGCATTTCTTCAAATTCCTGCTCGCCGGCAAAGTCGACAGTCATAACGGCATCATGGATGCCCTGCGTGAGATCAAGAGTAATCACATACACGCCGTTATCCTGAAGGACAACACCTTCTTCAAGGTAGAGGTTACCGTTGTCGTGACCGTTATCACCGGTTCCTACTCCGATAAGATTCGACTTCGACACAAGGTCGTCGCCTTTGAGCTCTACGCCCCAGCCCATCTGTCCGAAGAACTTGAAATTGATGGCGTCGGTGGCGACTGTCTTGCCGCCCACGACGGTGATCTGATATGTCTTGTCGCCTGTCGGAGCCATGCAGAGAGCATTTTCGGTTGTCCAGCCTACCTGATTGGCAAGAGAAGGATGACCGATGCCCTCGCCGATAATCCAGACAGCGCCGGTGCCGTCTTCGCTGAGTGTAGCGGGATCTGAGCCGTTGAGTTTGTAGACACGGAAGTATTTCAGCTTAGTATCGGCAATGATACGGTAGTCGGCATTATATGCGTTGAATGTAAGAGTGCCGTCCTCATTGCGTGTGAAGTAATCGGGATTGATCCACCACTCGCCGAAAGCAGGGAATCCGTCGGGAACGATGGATGCGCCTTTGTAGAGAGTCATGTCGACATACGATGTGGTCTCGTCGAGCGGTTCCAGACGCTGTCCGTTGAGAGTGAGAATAACAAACGGCGAGCCTTCGAAAGTGAAAGTGTTGAACGAAATGGTGTAGCGTCCGGGGACAGAATTGGAGAAAGGTATAAGTCCTTCTGCTCCCGGCTTGATTTCGCTGCCTTCATATCCGAAGACAATCTCGTTGCCGTTCTCGCCCATGGCAGGGGCCACAATCTTACCTTTTATTTCAGCGGGGAAGCGGTCGGTGACCGAATATTCATATCCCTCTCCGCGCTTCATGGTGTATTCTTTGCCGTCTTCGGCGCGGAAGACGAGCGAGGGATATGCGGCATGAGTGATATTGACACTATAGAGCTTCTCTGTCGTGGTGAAGTGAATGTTCTGGAGCGTCAGTCGCAGGGTAGCGTTTGCGTCGGGAATATTAGCGTAGTAAGGCACATATATTTTGCCTTCGTAGTCGGCGCCGCTCACTTTTGTGCGTATCACCTCCTCGCTGACCATCTCATCGCCGAAATAGAGCTCTGCATGGATGGTGGAGAGGGGCACGTCGGTGTCGGTTGCCTTTATTGTAAACGACAGACTGTCGCCGAAGCATGCGCTGTCGAGATTTCCGGTAACATCCATGGTAGGATTGCCCGGAACCCATTCGTTATCGTTGCAGGCCGCAAGCATGGAGGCTGCAGCGACAACGAGGGCAAGGGATTTTATGTGTTTCATATTGTTAATTCGGGATTAGATTATATGTATTTACTTCCAGGCAAGCGACATGGCGCTTCTGCCCGGTACCGTGACGCGGAAATGGTGGTTGCCGTCGTCGAGAGTAAGGCTGACGTCATTGTTATTGGCATTGCTCATAACAACGGCGAGACTTCCGTCGGGGTTCTTGAAGGCGGTGTAGGTCAGACCACGCGTGGTGTAGCCGCTCGTACCGATGCGCACGGCGTCGGGCTGTACAACGCTCGACATATGGGCGATAATGTAATAGTGCGAGTTACGGGTAAGAGTGGTATAGTCGCGGTTGATGTCGACAGCACCGTAGCATGTCTGGCATCCGCCGGGTCGGTTCGGACCCTTGTCTTCGTCGAGCATCAGATTCCATACAATGACACCTTTTGCCCATCTGTTGACCGTACCCAGGGCTACCTGCTCCATGTCATCCACGAGGCGTGTGCCGAGATTGCGTCCGTCGTTCCATGTTCCTATGGAAGTCTCTGTGAACACGAGATCCATGCCTGGGGTGGCATTGTGGACAACAGTCAGCTCGTCGGGGTTGCCGCCGTAGTTGTGATAGGCAGCGCCGGCAAGATACTGCTTTGCGTCGGGATCGGCATAGATCTTCGTCGGATAGCTTTTCTGGGATGCGATGTTGTCGTAGTTGTAGTTGTGGTCGAAAGCATACACCTTGGTGTCGAGACCGGCTTTTTTAAGCGCCGGACCAAGACCGTTCTTCACAAAATCGCGTTCCTCTTCCCAGCCCATATACATCGAGGCGCTGTTGCCGCGGTTGAGAGGCTCGTTCTGCGGAGTGACGGAATAGATTTTGATACCGTTGTCTGCCATTGCCTTGATCCACTTTACGAAATACTCGCCGTAGTCGGCATAGTACTTGGGATTGAGCTGTCCGGAGGTCCAGCTGTTGTGAGGCTTGAGGTCGGTGAGATTGTTCACCTTCATCCAGCGCGGAGCTGTCCACGGAGTACCCATGATTTTTAAGGAAGGGTTGATTTCAAGAATTTCCTTCAGGACGGGAATGATATACTTGGTATCCTCGCTTGTAAGAGCAAAATTCTCTATACCCTCCTTGTCGCAGCAGGTGAATTCGCTGAGCGAGAAATCGCTGCATCCGATAGCTATGCGGACATAGCTGAAGCCGTAGCCGTTGTCGGGCGAGAAGGTGAGCTTGAGGAAGTCCTTGCGGTCCTCGGGCTTCATCTGCATAAGGTTGTAGCATGTGCTGCCTGTGATGGCTGCGCCGAAACCGTCCATGGTCTGAAATTCCTCGTCGGGCAGCAGACGGACTGTCGACGGCGACATATTGTCGGTCTTGCTGAACGACAGCCACGATTCGTCAAGGTCCTTCGAACGGTTCGAGGTCGTGGTGAGCACGCGCACGTCGCCGGAAGCGGCGGGAGTGTCCGGTACGTCAGGACCGGGATTAGGCTGGGGTTCGTTGCTTTTGTCGCCGCAGGAAATCATCATTGCGCAGGCGACGAGGGCTGAAGTTAGTAACACTGGATTCTTGATCATAGATTATGTAATTATTAATATCCCGGATTCTGCTCTACGTTGGGATTTGTGTCGAGAACGCTCTGAGGTATAGGCAGAAGATAGGAATTCTTTGTGTAAGGAACGGCGATGGGCAGACGTCCGGGGTCGTTGCGCTGTGCGGCTGCCATTGCTTCCTCGACAAGGTCGAGACGGACAAGGTCGTACCAGCGCTCGCCTTCGCATGCAAGCTCAAGTCGGCGTTCATTTACATAAACGTTGAACAGTGTCTCTTTATTGTTCTTTTCAGCATTTGTTAACTTTTTGACGCCTGCACGCTCGCGAATCCTGTCGATAATGTTGGCAGCGGCAGCAAGATCGGGGGCTTCACCGTTGATGAGAGCCTCGGCTTTGAGCAGCAGAAGGTCATCATAGCGCAGGAAGAATACATTGCTGTAGCCGGAGCGGACCTTATACATGAATGCGTAGTTGTCCGACGGATAGTAGTTGCTCCATCCGCACTCGTAGTAAACCACGGTCTGTTCCTTACGCTTGGTGTCACCGAGTTTATCGAAAGCCGAAAGGAGATCGCGCGAAGGAGTAATCCACTTAGCCCACGAGAAGCTGTTGTCCCAGTCTTCAAGGCAACGACCGTACATCCACGATGCCCAGTTGCCCGAGCCGACAGGATAATGAACTTCGAGAATCGACTCTTTGCAGTCGGTATAGAGCGGAGTGGCGTTGAAACCGTCCTTCACAGCGCCGTCGACATTGAACAGGTCGCCGTACTCGGGCATAAGGTCATAGCCGGCGGCGGTGAGCTGGTCGACATACTCGATAACCTTGGCATAGTTGCGCACGGGCTTCTCGGCATATACTTTTGCCAGAAGAGCACGGGCAACGTCCTTGCTGAAACGTGTCTTGTCGCCGTTGCCGTCGGGAGCGTACAGAAGCGCGTCGTTAAGGTCCTTCAGGATATATTCGTATGCCTCGGATTCTGTGTTCTGAGCAGGGAAATAGCTTTCGTACGATTCACTGATATTGTCCGAGGTGATGTCCTTAGGCACGGTAGTGATGATTGGAATATTGCCCCACATGCGCACCATGCGGAACCAGATGAATGCACGGAGAATTTCTGCCTGAGCACGCATGACGTTGATTTCTGACTCGCTGAGACTGTTGTCTGCCACGGATGCCACACCGACAATGAATTTGGTGCATCGTGCAGCCTGGAGCATGTAGTAGTCCCAGTCGCGGTTTACGCAGAGTGTGGTGCCGTTTAGGTCGTTTGTGGCGGGGTCTACAACCTCGGAACCTGTCGTACCGGCGTAGGCGTTGTCACTATGCACGTCGCCGATAAGCAGATAGTCAAGCTGCCAGTGATTCTGATTGCCTTTGAAATCGTTGTACAAGGCGAGAAGCGCGTTCTCTGCGTCGGTGCGGTTGGCGTAGATAACTTCCTCCTCCTGGTTGTCGATGCCTTCGGTGACATCGGAGTAGTCGCTGACGGGATTGTAGTCCAGACCGCAGGACGACACCATGAGCGAGAGGGCGACAGCGCCGCTGAAAATATATTTTGTGTTCATAACGGTTGTTCTTGTATTAGAAGTCAATATTTACACCGAAGACATAGCTGCGGCAGTGAGGATATGTGCCCCAGTCGATGCCCTGCACGGCACCGCTGTTGCCCCACTGGTTAACTTCGGGGTCCATGCCCGAGTAGTGGGTGAAGGTGACGAGGTTCGAAGCAGTGAAATAGGGCTGTATGCGGCTGATGCCTACTTTCTTCATCCACTTGCCTGTAATATCGTAGGAGAGGGAGATATCCTTGATGCGGATATAGCTGCCGTCCTCGACGAAGTAGGTGGAGTTCTTCATATTCCAGCCTGCCTTAGGCATGTCGGTGAGCTGTCCGGGGATACGCCAGCGGCGGAGCACCTCGGTTGTCTGGTTCTTGCCGTCGTACATACCTTCGGTTTCCATGCGCGAGGCGTTGAAGATGTCGTTGCCATAGGAACCCTGAAGGAAAATACTGAGATTAAAACCTTTATAGCTCAAGGTATTTGTCATACCGAAAGTGAAGTCGGGATTCGGATCGCCGATGAACGTACGGTCGGAAGACGATATGCGTCCGTCGTCGTTGAGGTCTTTGTAAATCATTAGACCTGTCTCGGGGTCTACACCTTGGGCTATATAGCCGTAGAATCCACCTAGAGCGCGACCGGGTTCGTTGCGGACAACAGCTTCGTTGACGGTCTCGCTGGTGACGGCGTCGAGATATACTTTCTGAAGCTCGAGGTTCGTCAGTTTGTTCTTGTTGAACGACATGTTGAGGTTCGTTGTCCAGGAGAACTCGCCTGTGAAATTTCGCGAGGTGATGCTGAACTCGAAACCTTTGTTTGTCATCTCACCCTCGTTGCGCTGGATGGAGCTTGCAGCGGCCGAGCCGGAGGGAAGCGATACCCACATGAGCATATCGGAGGTCTTCTTATAGTACCAGTCGGCAGAGAGTTCGATGCGGTTGTTGAGCACTGCAAAGTCGACACCTACGCCTGTCTGGGTCGTTGTTTCCCAAGTGAGGTCGCGTGTGCGGAGGTTAGCCTGGCTGAGTGTGGGCACAGCCGTAGCCTGACCGTCCTGGAACCATTCCACACGGTTGATGTTGTAGCGCTGGAGATAAGCGTAATCGCCGACACCGTCCTGATTGCCGGTCTTACCCCAGCCGGCGCGCAGTTTGAGGGAGTAGATCCAGTCGATGTCTTTGAGCCAGTTCTCTTCGGAGAGGCGCCATGCGGCGGAAACAGAGGGGAAGGCTTTCCAGCGGTGGTCGGGATGGAGCTTGGAAGAACCGTCGTATCGGATGTTTGCCGATACGAGATACTTGGAATCATAGTTGTAGCTTACGCG
The DNA here is from genome assembly GCA_900555715.1 of uncultured Porphyromonadaceae bacterium. Taxonomy (GTDB): domain Bacteria; phylum Bacteroidota; class Bacteroidia; order Bacteroidales; family Muribaculaceae; genus CAG-873. Next base: position 12,910 of record USMC01000017.1, read on the forward strand.
TCCGAAGTACGACATGATGCCCCACTGCGAACCGGCAGATCCTGTGCCTGTCCAGCTGATTTTGTTGGCGGCGTTAAGAGACTCTATCTTGCCGTTGCGGTAGTACTGACCGTTGATCCAGTTGTTCGAATAGTTCGAGTCGGTCCACGATGTACCTGCCATGACGTCGATAGTGTTCTTCTTGATCTTGAAGTTGTAGTTTGCCACATTATCCCATGTCAGGACGGTGTTCTGATTACGTCCGTCATAGCCTGTACCGCCTTGCTCACGACCGTAAGTAGTCAGATAGGGATCGAGGAACGATGTGCTCCATCCGTTGCGGCGGTCCATGGTGAACTTGCTGGAGAAAGTCAGACCGTCGATGATGTTGAACAGCAGTTCTCCGGAAGCGATGAGTCGGTTCTCGCGCGAGCGGTTCGACTTTTGGCGGGCTTCGTTCTCAAGCGGGCTCTGCATATTGAGTCCGTAGAAATTGTTATAGTACTGGTCCGGTTTTTCGGGATTCCAGATGGGAGCATAGGTAGGAGTGTTGACAACGGCGAGGATGACACCGCCGCGGTTGCCGACAGTACCCATTGCGCCACCGCCGTTGGAGGAATAATCGGAGTATACGATATTTGCCTTGGCTGTGAGCCACTTGCGAAGCTTGCCTTCGACGTTGGCACGGAAATTATAACGCTGGAAGAAAGAGCTCCGGAGGATACCGCGGTCGCGCTGATAACCGCCTGAAAGATAGTAGCTCATTTTCTCTGAACTCTGCGAAACGGCGAGCTGATAGGTCTGCGTGTTGCCGGTGCGGTAGGTCTCGTCGAACCAGTCGGTCTGGTCGGTGAGTCCGTCAGGCAGTTTGATGAGACCGATTTCATCCATCAGGTCCTTATACTGCTGTGTATTGAGGACGTCGAGCTTCTTGGCAACGTTGGTGAAACCGCCCTGAACATTGAGCGAAATCTTGGCATCGCCGTTCTTGCCCTGGCGTGTGGTGATGAGAACGACACCGTTTGCGCCGCGTGAACCGTAGATGGCTGCCGACGAGGCGTCCTTGAGAATCTGCATGCTCTCGATGTCGCTCGGCGAGAGGAAGTTAACATTGTCGACAGGCACGCCGTCAACTACATAAAGCGGTTCGTTCGAACCGTTGAACGATGTAGTACCGCGCACACGCACAGTCAGACTGGCGCCGGGAGCACCGTTAGGCTGCTGCACAGCCACACCGGCCGCCTTACCCTGGATAGCCTGAGCGGCGGAAACGATAGGACGGTTGGCAAGCGCCTTCTCGTCGATGGTCGATACGGCAGTGGTGAGGTCTTTGCGCTTCACGGCACCGTAGCCGATAACAACGACCTCTTCGAGAGCTGTGTTGTCTTCTTCAAGGACAACAGTCATTTTAGGAGAGGCTTTGAGTTCTTTCGGAGAATAGCCGACATACGAAAAGACGAGTGTCGAGCCTTCCGGCACTTTAACAGTGAAATTACCGTTGGCATCGGTTGTCGTACCGAAACCGGAGCGTCCTTTCATAGTGACGCTCACACCAATCAGCGGCTCATCGTTTGCCTGGTCGGAAACAGTTCCTGTCACGGTGATATCTGCCGCAAAAGCAGAGATACCGCCCAACAGTACCATTGCTAAAAACAAAACCGATGAAAGGAAATTGAATTTGGTTTTCATTTAGGGTGGATTAGTATTTAAAATGTTAGTTCATTAAGGCTAATTAGGATATTAGATTCAACATCGCAAAATTAACACTTATACACCCTTTTTTGTTCACCAAAAGAGCTAATAGTAAATAAAACAGCAGCGTAATCACTTATTATAGCGCACATTACACCGCTTAACAAAAGTTTAATAGTAAGTACAGATCAAAGCCTCAGGAGCCCGGTCAGGAGGGAATATCATTGAATTTTCCGAGGCGGCGCACGGTTTCCGCAAAATCCTTCTTAGGCACGACCGCTCTGTTGCGGACCTTGAAACGGTAGTTGTAGACTGTCTGCGGCGAACAATGAAGGAACTCAGCAATCTTGATGCTGTCGGTTATGCCGAGACGTACCATCGCATAGATGCGCAGTTCGGTATTGAGAAGCTCTCCTTCTTTGGGAACAATTGCCTTGTCCGGCATAAGCAGCGCATTGAAATCGCTCACAAAGTCGGGATAGATATGCAGGAACACCGAATCGAAAGAGCGATAGAACTCCTTTAGCTCATCGCGCATTCTATCCGAGCTGTTGTCGGTGTCGTCGAGTATCTCGCGATACTTCTTCGCAAGCGCCTTGGCATGGATAGAGCTACGCATCTCGTCGAGTTTCGTGATATACCCGGAACAGATCGTGAATATATTGCCTATATATTCTTCTTTCACATAATTGGATTCGTGCAGCTCCTCGTTTTTCTGCTGAAGATCTGCATTGAGTTCTTTCAGACGATTATTGACCTCATGGAGCTGTTTCTGCGCGTCAGACAGCTCGGTGACGTTGGCATTGAGTTTCTTGTTGGCTCTGTCAAGGTTCGCGCCCTGTCTGCGCAGACGCTTGTTCTGCATAATAATGACAGCTATAGCCGATATGAGAATCACAGCCAGCACGCACACACACCATAGAGCTCTCTCAGAACGGGCTTTCTCCCGGCGGTTTCGCTCCTGATAGACCTTATTGACCGAATCGAGCAATGATGTGATGCTGAAAGCACGCACACGGTCCGGGAAACATATCGCTTTGTTCAGACCGTAATTGACATAACGGTATGCTCGGTCGATGTCGCCGTTGCCGTTGTCGAAAACATAGCGCCCGAGCTCATCGAGCGATGCTATCTCGGCATTGGCGATTTTCACGTCGACAATCGCCGACATTATCATTGCTGAGAGATAGCGCTCCATATCGCCGGCTTCGTAGTATAGCCGCGCAAGCACGTAAGCCTCCTTGGCATCCAGACGATTGTCAAGCGACGACGATGCGAGCTTAGCTTCCAGAGCCGGTATCAGAGTCGTGTCATTTTTGTCCGTACCGATTATGTCCCAGCTCCTGAACCACAGATATTCCGGATGGGCAGGAGTAATGATCTGCATAATGGAATCCTTATACAGTCGCTCGCACAGATAATGATCGTTGCCGTCTCCGCCGGCATAGTTGCCAAGATGGCTCTGAAGATATATCATCTGTCCGTAGTACTCTATAAGGGTCGCCGTGTCGAGTCCGACGGGAGATATACCGTTCATAATATCTTCCGATTCGCGCAGCAGTCCTGTCGAAGTGAGGAGCGACGACTTGCGGATAAGGCTTTGCGTCTCCCTTTGCTTGTTACCGGAAAAACGTGCGATGGCACACATGGAATCTGCATACTTTATCGCCGAATCAGAATTATATATCGAAAATTCCTCGAAGAGCTTCGAGGCAGTCGCAAATCTGTCGTCAGCAGTGACATCACGCCTGCCGTTCCTCCGTATCTCGTTTATCCTCATGAGTTTCGCATTCTCGAACTCGTCCTTACGGGCAAGCAACGAATCGAGACGGACAAGCTCAGGATTATCAGTTCCCGGCGACGGAGTGCATCCGGCGACAGAGACGGACAATAACAGAAGGACAGCGTACAGATAGGGCAGAAACTTCATTTCCGAGAATTAAGGTTGCTCAAAATTAGCAAGAAAAGTTCAGACAGACAAATTTTTATCTGAATTTACCTCTTCCGTCAGAGCAAGAACCTTATCCCCTGTGGCATCCGTGAAACCATACAGCCGCAACGGTCCGCCGTCGGCGACACCGAGCCGCGCACGCAGAGCATCGGCGCTCATGCCAAAATTGCGCACCGCAACGCATACTTTAGGATAATCTTTTTTGAAACGTTTTATAACCTTCGATGCATACGGAAACACTTCCAGAACCTTGTAGACACGTCCGGGAAATGAAGTATTCAGTTCACCGGAATAGAACAGCTTAGTATTAGGATTTATGATACTCAACCCGAATTCTGAAGCAAGAAGCTTGAAAACACCCGTCTTCATCACCTCCGGATATGCTTCATACAGATAGTCGCCCGTCATGAGCACCCTCCCCGGTGCCGGCATCTGAGCTGCATTCTCGCGGCTGCGGAAAAACGAATATGTGAGCGAACCTTCCTTCGACAGCACGACAGCACGAATGGCGGCTTCTTCGGAAGACTTTTCAAAGTCTGCGACGAGGAGCAGCTCCTTGCAGTCGGTGGGAGTGCCCAGAGCGACAGCCGTTTCGAGACATGTTCCCACGGCATCTGCTGAGTGAGTGATGTCGAGCATGGGCGATGCCTTGATTATCAGCTTTCTGCATATTTTAGCGATATCCGGCAGCATCTCAACCACATCGGGGCGGCAGTCAGTAAGAGCAAAGACTCGCCTGCCGTCATTGTCGCGTCGCGCCGGGTCGATGAACACTACATCGAAAAAGCGGCGTGCGGCGACAGCGGCACGTACGAAATCGCGGCAATCACCTTCGACAATCTCAACGTTTCCGCATCCGAGACCAACGGAATTGAACCGGAGAGCTTCTGCACGCGCATTGTCAAGTTCCACCGCGACAACCTCCGACGCTTTTTGTGCAAGATGGAATACATCAATGCCGAGTCCTGCCGTAAGATCGGCGACACGTGCGCCTGCCGTAATCAGCGACCCATGATAATCTGCAAGAAGGTCGGACGACGCCTGCTCGCCCGCGAGAACCGATGGAAAGAAAAAATCGGGGAAAGCAGCAAGAGTCTCCGATAGCTTGCCGGCGAACTTGCGACGGCATTCTATCTGGTCTATGGCAGCTGAATAGTCGATGCCGTCGTTCTTTTTCGAGCCATATTTCAGTCTTAGCGACGACGGATCGGAAGCTGAGTGCACACGCACCCAGTCGAAGAAGGAAGGTTCGGGAGTTTCCATATTGCGATGTTTAAAGAATCATTTCAGAAACACTGAAAACAAAGAAGGCGCGCATCTCTGCGAACCTTCTTGCTTATGAAAAATTAAGTCTATTTTATTCAACCTTGAATTGCGGCTACACCGGGGAGCACTTTGCCCTCGATAGCTTCGAGGAGGGCACCACCGCCCGTAGATACGTATGATACCTTGTCGGCAAAGCCGAATTTGTTGACGCATGCAACAGAGTCGCCGCCGCCGATGAGCGAGAAAGCACCGTTGGCTGTTGCCTCAACGATAGCCTCGCAGACAACCTTAGAGCCTGTTGCGAAGTTGTCCATCTCGAACACGCCGGCAGGACCGTTCCAGAGGATAGTCTTGGCGGGGAGGATGGCACCTACGAACGATGCAATCGAAGCCGGACCGATGTCGAGACCTTCCCATCCTTCGGGAATGTCCTTGACGCTGCTGATTGTCGTGTGAGCGTCGTTGGCGAAAGCGTCGGCTGCAACACAGTCGGTAGCGAGTACAAGGTTAACGCCTTTTTCCTGAGCTTTCTTGATGATGTCAAGAGCAAGGTCGAGCTTGTCGTTCTCGCAGATGGAGTTGCCGACATTGCCGCCCTGAGCCTTTGCGAAAGTATATGTCATACCGCCGCAGAGGATGAGGTTATCGACTTTGTCGAGAAGATTCTCGATGATACCGATTTTTGTGGAAACTTTCGAGCCGCCCATGATAGCGGTGAAAGGACGCTTGATGTCTTTGAGGATATTGTCGACAGCCTTAACTTCCTTCTCCATGAGATAGCCGAGCATCTTGTGGTCGGCATCGAAGGAGTCGGCGATGACTGCTGTGGAAGCGTGGCGGCGGTGAGCGGTGCCGAAAGCGTCGTTGACATAAACATCGGCATACGATGCGAGCGTCTTTGCGAACTCTGCCTGGCTCTTCTTCATTGCCTTCTTTGCATCGTCGTAGCCGGCATCGGTCTTTTCGATTCCGACGGGTTTGCCCTCCTCTTCGGGATAGAAGCGGAGATTCTCAAGCAGCAGGACTTCACCGGGTTTCAGAGCGGCAGCCTGCTCGGCAGCCTTGGCGCAGTCGGGTGCGAACTGGACAGGAACACCGAGATATTTCGAAACAGTGTCTTTGATCTGAGCAAGCGACAGCTTGGCATTCACCTTGCCTTTGGGTTTGCCCATGTGCGACATGATGATGAGCGAGCCGCCGTCGGCGAGGATCTTCTTCAGCGTGGGAAGAGCACCGCGGATACGGGTGTCGTCTGTAATATTGCCATTCTCGTCCAGAGGCACGTTGAAGTCTACGCGCACAATGGCTTTGTGACCTTTGAAGTTGAAATTTTCGATTGTCATTTCTGAATGTATTTTGACTTATGTAATAAAAAAATGTTTTCGTCAGTTCCTATGCGCAAAATTACTAAATAAAAACGAAGTGGCGAACAACTCCGCACATTTTTTTATATAACAGCGCGGCTATCTCGCCGAAAGGAAGTATTTTTGCAGATGATGTCCGGAAACATTGAATCAATTTTCCGCAACGTTGCGTTGCTTCTTGCTGTAGTATGTACGGCAAGCAGCTGTTCTTTTCCGGAAAAACCATGCCCGGAAGAACCGGGAACAACCGTCAGAGCAGAAATCAGCCTCGACATCACCCTTCCCGGCACAGCGGAAGACATCGTGCCCGACGGCGCATACACACGGCGCTTCATCGTTGAAGCCGCCGAGACAAACGGAGCGTCGGCAACACGGGCAGAGTATATCGAAGAAGATATTACGGCAACAAAGTACAGCCGAAAAATCACCATGACGCTCCGACCGGGAGAATATACCCTGACCGTATGGAGCGACTACTCCGCCGGCACCGGCGATCTGCTCTACGACACCTCTTCGCTGCGCACGGTGACATTCGCCGGTCCCTACACCGCCTGCGACAACGCCAAAGACGCCTTCGCCGGCAGCACGACACTCGACCTGCGTCCCTACAAAGGGCAGGCCGCCGAAATAGAAACGACTCTGAATCTCAGCCGGGCTGTCGGACGGTATGAGATCGTCACCACAGATGCCGACCTTTTCAGAAAACACCTCGGCGAGGGCAAGATTGAAGGCAGCAGTTTCACCCTCCGGATGACCTGCGACGGTCTTCTCGCCTGCGGATACAACTGCGTCGACGCTCTACGCAAAGAGCTCTTCAGCGGAAAGTCTTACACCGTCGCACTGCCGGCGGCGGAAGAAATCGGCGGACCGGAGATGCTGCTCTGCTTCGACTACTGCCTCTGCGCTCCCGGAGAGAAGCTCGACATCCCCATGACCGCCGCCCTGCTCGACGGGCAGGGCAGGGTCGTAGCTCTCAGCCGCATAAGCGTGCCCCTGAGCAACGGCATGAACACGAGAGTATACGGACGCTTCCTGACGGCATATACAGAAGGCGGCATCATCATAGATCCCTCCTTCGACAACACCGTGCATATCGACCTCGGCACGCTCACGCCCCGGTAGCGCCGCCATGTCGGAAATAATTGCTACATTTGCGGAATGAAAAAGACAACAGCAATCATCATAGCGCTGGCGCTCGGCTTCGCAGGAGCGCCGGCACAGTCGTCGGTCACAGCCCTGAACCGTGCGGCAGCAATAATCGACGACGTACGCTCGGAGCTTGCTCCTGACAGTCGTCAGAGCATCTGCGAAGTAAGAGCATTCACCGACCCGGACGGCGTCCTCGTCGTGGGAGGCGCCGTGAGCGACTCATTAGTAGGCAAGGCAATCCGCGGGAGACTTGCAGCGTCGCATATCGACTACGCCGACAGCATCACCGTCCTGCCCTACGACAGATGGGCACAGGTGCGCCTGTCGGTCGCCAGCCTGCGCACTGCCGGCAGACACTCCGCGGAGATGGCGACGCAGGCCGTGATGGGCACACCGCTGCGCGTGCTGCAGAAGGGTAAGGAATGGTGGCGTGTACAGTGTCCCGACGGATATATAGCATGGATTCCGACAAGCTCGGTAGTGAAGAAAAGCGCCGCCGACCTCAAGGCATGGCGGGCGGGGCGCCGTTTCATCGTCACGAGCCGCGATCAGATCCGCGTATACAGCACTCCCACGGCTACCGACCCGCGCAGCGTGGTATCCGACCTTGTCAACGGATGCATCGTATCGAGTCCGGCGTCAGCGCCGCACGTGAGCGATGGACGTCTCGAAATAGAACTCCCCGACGGCAGGCGCGGCTATGCCGATGCCTCCGCCCTGCGCCCGATCGAAGAGTGGGCGGCACAGAATTTCGATGCCGACACTATTCTCGACATGGCTTATTCGCTCGAAGGAACACCCTATCTGTGGGGAGGCACATCGTCGAAAGCGGCAGATTGCTCCGGGCTCGCAAAAGTGTCGTATTTCGCGAACGGCATAATACTGCTCCGCGACGCGTCACAGCAAGCCAGGACAGGACGCCGCATAGAAGCACGCGACTGGCGCCGCTGCCAGGCGGGCGATCTCCTCTTCTTCGGCAATGCCAGAACAGGCAAAGTGACACATGTGGCGATCTACGACCGCGACGGCAACTACGTACACTCTTCCGGCCGTGTCAGGCGCAACAGCGTCGACCCGGAATCGGAAAGCTATCTGACAACGCCTTTCCTGCACGCTGTCCGCATTGCAGGCATGGAAGAAACACCCGGCATCATCCGCGCGCGCAACCATCCCTGGTATTTCGACAAATAACCCCATCAGCCGCCACAACCGGCAGCAGACACACTGCTTACGGCATCCTATACCGGAATGACAAGCATCGGAATGTCGGTGCAGAAAAGTATCTTGTGGGCAAGACCGGGGTTAATCAGACGGCTGAAGGCATTCTTGCGGCGGTTGGGAACCACGATGAGATCATAATGGTTTTCCTGATTCAGCATGGCAAACTCTTTCTCGCTGTCTTCCTGGCGCACGGGAACAGTGACGAAATGGAAATTACTGAAATTCTCACTGCAATATTTTCCAAGGCGGCGCATCGCCTTGTCTGCCGACATATCGGAGAAACGGCGCTTGCGCGGGATATGGACAATGTTCACTTTCGCATCATGCGGCGAAATCATGCGGTACATAGCATCCATAGCCAGAATATCGTCCTGATCGAGGTTGCTGAGGAACAGAATGTTGGTGGGATGGAGCTCCCGCCTTACGTCGGCAGGCTCGGGAACGGAGAGAACAGTAAACTGTCCCTGGTCGAGCACCTCGGCAGTGACGCTTCCTATCATGTCAGCCTCTTTCTGCTCGGCACACCGCGTGCCCATGACGATAAGCGACGGAAGGCACTGCTTGGCATAGTCGATGATGACATCTTCGGGGACACCTTCAAAAACGACGGTGTCTATGTCGACAACCGGCGCTTCCCCTCGTTTCATGGCGGTGCGGAAGCGTTCGCGGAAGTTGTTCATAAGTCCGCGGGCGTTTGCCACCATCTGCTCGCGTGCTCCGTTTTCGCCCAGCTCATAGCTGAGCTTATCGGCAAACTGAACATTCCCGGCTATATAAGGGTCGATATAGCTGTACAGAAATGTTATCGTGTCGTTTTTCCTTGAAGCAATTTCGGCGGCTATACATGCCGCAGCAAACGAACGCTCGCTGAAATCGACAGGGACAAGGATTGTATGCCTCTGCGCTCCATCGCCCGCATCGGAGCGGAACAGCTCCTTGTTCTCTATTATGCGCAGGGCGAGCGGAAGATCCGACTCATCTATGCGGACTCTCACGCCTGACGAAAAACCCGGAACCTCAATATTGACATTGTTGAGCTCTACACGTATTCCCTCGCTCTCGAGAAGCGAGCGCAGGGCGACGGCACGCTCGTAGGTGTGGATGGCGACTGTGATAAAACGCGACATGATTGCTTCTTAGCACAGAGGACGCTACCATCGGCGCGTCCTCTGCATGTTAATATTTTATTGAATGTTATTCAGCTTCCTGCTGCTGAAGGATTTCAACAGCCATATCATAGATAGTGCTGTCGTCGAGAACAACGATACCGCCGTCAGGACCCGGTTCTATATGTACACCACAGTTCTTGCCGAAGTCGTAATTAGTTCCGCCGAAATAGTTGCGTACGGTTTGAACGGTGGTGTTCAATCTGTCTGCGATCTGGTGCATGGAACCGTCGGGCAGGCGATCTTTAAGACGACGTAACTCGTTGAAGGAAATGGTCTTTGTCATAATATTTTAGGGTCTCTTTAGGGTTAATGATTCAGTTGTTTCTTTTCGGTGACTAAGTTAGTGCCTATTTTTGATTTCAGCAAACATTTCGCCGAAAATATTATATGTTTAATAACATACTATCAGATACGCTCCACATCCGAAGAGCGGAGCCACGCCTTTGTGTTGTTGTTGATCTTGACATTGTACCACATCGGCGACTGCGGGTCGTCGGGTGTAGCTACCGAATCGACAACTTCGACAACCGTTCCTTCGTGGATTGTCACGACCTTGTCGGCACCGCGGCTGGCACGGGGAGCCGACGTCAGCTGGGTGTTGGGTACAATGACAACAGCGTCGTCATGCGACGTGGCACGTTCCTTGCTGTCGGAAGCGACAAGCAGCACATACAGGAACACAAAGATGAGCACAATACCTCCGAAGAAGCTCACCTTACGGAGCACGACATTTGTAGAGAAGATATATGTTGCTGTCGCCGCCATAAGCAGCACAAAGATTGCGAAAGCAGTCCATGCCCATGCGTTAGCCGACATGGCGCACACCACCGAACGGTGGAGCGAGGCAAAAAAGGCAGTGTCGTCCTCGGGCTTGTCGGCGATATGGCTGCGGACAAATTCGAGGTTTGTGCGGATATCATCGCCGGAGGGGTCAAGGCGCAGAGCGCGCTCATAGCTCACGACAGCCATGCCGGGTTTGTCGGCGCGGTAGTAGGCATTGCCGAGATTATAGTACACGTCCGCCGAACGGCCCTCTTTCTCTATTGATTCATTATACAGAGCGATGGCACGGCTATAGTCATCGGCATTGTATGCCGAATCTGCCTGCTGCGCGATAGTCAGAGCAAACGACGGAAGAGAGATGAGCAGCAGCAGAAAGGCTGCGAATATCTTTTTCATAGCTTTTTTCTAGTGTTTTCAATGCTGTTTATGACTTGTGCCGCCTTAGTGTACAGGTCGGCTACTTCATCGTCGGAATGCGTCGGGGTAAAGCGCGCCATCTCGCACTGGTCGAGAACATCGACAACATCGCGGATACGGTCTTCGTCGACACCGTAAGCTTCGAGCTTCGACGAAATGTTATCGCGGGTGAGCTGCGAAGCCGGGATAGAGAGCTTATCGGACAGATAGCCCCACAGAGCACTCGACAGAGAAGCATAGAACTTGTCGTTCTCGTGGCGTTCCATGAAAGCACGCGCCGCTTTGAGGCGCTTGTTCGCCACGCGCGATGCTTTTGCAAGCTTACGCCCGGCGACATCGGCTTCAAGACGGATATGCCGGCGGTATATCAATATCACAGCCACAAGAATCACCACTACAATAAGGTATGCGAGCCAATAGGACAAGCTGCCGAACGTATATGTGACATCCAGATGCTGCGTTCCTGCCTTTATCGGCTTGATATGCAGGATGTCGTCGATTTTATTGTCGATTTCCTGCTGTCTTACCGCAGGAGCGCTGCTGTTGCCTTTGAGAACCTTTATAGGCATGTCGGGCACGTCGAAAGTCTCATAGTGCTTCGTCTCGGGGTTGAAATAAACGAAGTCGGTTCCCTCGATAGTAAAGTTGCCTACTTCCTGAGGCACGAAGGTATACTCCACTTTATATGTTCCGCTCATGTTTGTGCCTCCGGCAACGATATTTGCGTCGATCTCCGTTTTGGGCGTATATGTGTCGATTCCGGCAGGGAACTGAACGACGGGTTCACTGAGGAATTTAATGTTTCCTCTGCCCTTGATAGCATAGGTATATACGGCTGCCTCGTTGGTGCGCAGTAGCTCGTTGTCAAGACTTGTCTCGACAGTGAATTTGCCCACGGCGCCGGAGAAGCCTGCAGGGCGAGGTTCGGGAAGAGGCTCAACCTGAAGCGATGCTACATTCGACGATGTTGTCACCTCTACCTCGACAGGACGCTGGGTGCGGAAATAGCCCATATTGACGGTCTCATACTGGACAAGCGTCACATCGTACTTGCCGGAATTCACCGTCAGCTTTCCTGCGCGCTGAGGATATAGCAGAAGACGCTTGAGAACGGCTGTATGGTAGTTCTGTCCGTTATAGTTCTCAAGACTTGTCTCCATTGTCACAGGCAGCTCTTCTGTCAGGAATCCTTCGAACGCCGGCTGGACAGTGGGGAGAAATGAAGATATGTCGTATTTAGTGTATACTTTGATAGTAGCTACCACCGGCTCCTGCTCGTACACCGTATTCTTTGAGAAGAACACCCGCACAAGAAGGTCGTCGGAGCTCACCTGTCCTGCCTGGCGGTGTGCTCCGCCGGGATAGGTCTGCTGCCTCTGCGACTGCCCGGGCTGTCCCTGCTGTGGCTGGCTGTCGGGAGGCAGAATGCTGAAAGTAGCGGCGCTGGAACGGAGAGTCTTGCCGCCGGAAGTGATAGAAACTGCAGGCACTGTCACCGTTCCCGCCTTATCGGCACGGTAGACAAAAGAATAGTCGACAGTATACGACGACGTCATCTTGCCGTTGATAATCTCGGTGCTCTGCATCGTCGAAGTCGACGGCCCGTAGAGCAATGTGCACCCCTCAAGCTGGGGCGCCTCCGGAGCATTGCCTTCGCCGTTGGATATACGGAAAGTTATGTTAAAGTTACGCCCTTGTATGACGTTACGCGGCTGTATGAGCGAAAACGACTGGGCTACAGCTGCCGCCACCGAAACGACGGCAAGCAATACGAATAGTGAAAAACGTTTCAGGCGCATAATGTTGTCGACTTACCAAGGTTTATCCGACTGCGGGCGTCCGACAGCGGGTTCTTGTTCCTGCACTTTCTTTCTGGTGGAATTCTCTTTGTTCTGCATAGTCTGCAGAATCTGCTGTGCCGACTGAGTCATCGGCTGCTGCTGTTGTTGCTGCTGTTGTTGTTGCTGGTCCTGCTGTTGCTGCTGGTCCTGTTGCTGTTGTTGCTGCTGTTGCTGCTGTTGCTGCTCTTGCTTTTCCTGCTCTTTATTGTCCTGGTTCTGCTGATCTTGATTCTGATTTTGCTGCTGTTGCAGACGGAGCTGTGCAAGACGAAGATTCTGACGGGTCTCGCGGCTGTCAGGACGTATGCGGAGCGAGTTCTTGTATTCGTCGATAGCCTGCGAGAAATTACTGTCGTTGAAAGCTATATTGCCGAGGTTATAGAACGATTTTGCAGCGATATCTTTATTGTATTGACATGCGTCTTCGAGAAGCTCCTTGAGCTGGTCGGCGGCGAGAACACGCGGGTCTTTGTCGGTGCCTTTGTTGTCTTCGTTCTGAAGTTCAAGAAGGGCGACAGCCTTGTTGTAGCGACCGATAATAGACCGGTCGTTGATCTGCAGCGCCTTTTCATATTCCTCAAGCGCGCGGTAGTAATCCTTCTTTTCGAAGAAGCCGTTTCCTTTCCGGATAGCATTACGTTCTGCCTTATACGACTCCGAAGCCGTGCTGTAAAGAGCCTTCACCTCCTCTTTGGCAGAATCGGCGGCGGCAGCGTTGCCGCCGGCAGGAAGCTGCGCTGGCGCATTCTGCGTGGCATCATCGGGCAGCTGAAGATTCTGCGCATACGAGGAGACGGACGCCGCTATGGCGATAGCACAGATGATATATCCTGATTTCATCATTTTTTCTCCTTTCGTTTGATATTGACGGGATTCTCACGCGTGAAGAAGTTGACACCTTTGAGCCAGCTTATCTTGCGGTCGACTACAAAGAAATCTATGAGAATGAACACGAACGCCAGAAATGCGAACGTCGGGAACTGCTCGTCGGCGGCGGAATATACGGTCGTGCTGAATTCGGATTTTTCCAGCTTGTCGAGCTGTTCGGTCAGGTCGGAGAGCGCCGACGTCGACGCTCCGTTGACATATATGCCGTCGCCGGCTCTGGCAATATCGGATGCAAGAGTCTCATTAAGCGTGCTCACCACCGGACGACCGTCCATATCACTGACTCCGGGCACAAGAGAGCCCTTCGCCGTTCCGAGACCTATGACATCTACCTGAATGCCGTTTTCGGCAGCGAGCTTGGCAGCATCGAGAGCCGCGCCCTCATGGTCTTCGGCGTCGGTGATGAGGATTATGGCGCGATGTACATCTTCGCTGGACGAAAAACCGTTCATCGACATTTTTATTGCATCGGCGATATTCGTTCCCTGATTCGTTATCATTTTAGGGCTAAGGTCGTTGAGATACATCTTGGCTGCGTAGAAATCGCTTGTGAGCGGCAGCTGCATCTTCGGCTGGTTGGCATATACCACCAGACCCACCTTATCGTTCTGCAACTTGTCGATGAGCTTTTCGAGCAGCAGACGCGCACGGTCCAGACGGGTGACACCGGTAGGATTATCGGTCGACGACGCGAGCATGGAGTTAGATACATCGAAAGCTATCATAACCTCAATGCCGGCAGATTCGACCTGTTTTTCCTCGGCGCCGGCACGCGGGCGGGCAAGCATGATTACGAGCGCCGCCAGCGCTATGAGCTGCAGGGTGATTTTCACCGCCGGCGTATATGTCGAAGCATCCGGCATAAGCCGGGACACGACATCGAGCCTACCGAAGCGGCGCAACTTGGCTTTCCTCGACACTCTCCAGCCGAAGTAGAGCAAACCGACCAGAGGTACAAGGAAAAGCAGATAGAGACATAACGGATATGCGAAGTCGAACATAAGTCAATCAGGGAATTGTACGGAGAACAGTATATCGCAGAGTGATGCCGGCTATGAAGAACGCAAATGCGAGCCATGCCCAGATCATATAGTTGTCTTCTGTGTGGGAGAAGTGGCGGACATCCATCTGAGTCTTTTCAAGCTTGTCGATTTCGGAGAACACCTCTTCGAGCACGCGGTTGCCGGTGGCTCTGAAATACTGTCCGCCTGTCATGCTACTGATATTGCGGAGAGTAGTCTCATCGATGACGACAGGCTGCAGAGTATACTCGATGTGCCCTGTTATGGTGCGCGTAGGATACGGGGCCATACCGTTCGCGCCTATGCCTATCGAATATATTTTCACATCCATCTCCTTCGCCACCTCGGCAGCAGTCTGAGGGGCGACGACACCGGTGTTGTTGCTGCCGTCGGTGAGCAGTATTATGCTCTTGCTCTTAGCTTTGCCTTCTTTGAGACGGTTGAGCGATGTGGCAATTCCGTCGCCTATCGCCGTACCGTCCTCAAGGACATTCATCGACAGGTTCTGAAGGTACTGCAACAGCTGTCCGCGGTCGACGGTCATAGGCACGCCAGTCAGACTCTCGCCGGCGAAAACGACAAGTCCTATATTGTCGCTCTCGCGTCCGGAAATGAACTGTGCGGCTATATTCTTAGCTGCCTCAAAGCGATTAGGGTCGAAGTCCTTGGCGAGCATCGACGACGAAACATCGAGGGCAATCACTATATCGGTGCCTTCGGTGGATGTCGTACGCCAGCTGTCGTGTACCTGAGGGCGTGCCATCACCACGATAAGACAAGCCAGACATGCCATACGGAGCACGAACAGCAGATGGCGCAGATATTGCTTCCACGTGCGCGGCAGCTTGGCGAAAGGTGCTGTCGTCGACAGCGATAGCGTCGCGTTAAGGTTGCGCTGCTTCAGAACGTACCACACTGTCAGCGGCACCAGAAGCAGTAGCAGCCATAATATTTGCGGATGGGCGAATTGCATGATTAACTCTTTTTGTTAGAGGGTTCTGAGGTTTTAGGCTCTTCCTGCGTCTCTTCAGGCTCGGGAGCAGGCTTTGTCTGCTCGACAAACTCCTGGGCGCGGTTGAAAGCACGCACATTGTCGTCGGGAAGCGGTCGCACTTTGGCGAACTTGACAAAGTCGGCGATTGAAAGCACCGATTTCATCATGTCGGCTGTCATACGGGTCTCGGCATTATGACGGAGCGCCTTCACAATCTGCGAAGATGTCATCTCCATAGCGTTGATACCGAAACGTCCCTGCAGATAGTCGCGCAGGATGTCGACAAGCTCGGTGTAGTATTCTTTTTCATGCCCGTTCTCAGGCAACTTGCTCTCGCGGAGTGTCTGGAGACGACGGATGGCAAGATCGTAAGGCGGAATCTTGGGTGCGCGCTTCTCTTCTTCCTTAACTGCCCTATCCTTGACAGCAAGAACTATAGTGACGATGATTCCGGCGACAACCGCTACTGCCAGCAATGTCCAGAGCAACCAGTTCGGAATATAGTCGTACCAGCGGGTGTCGGGCGAAGCGACTGTCTCTATCGGGTTGATGGTCTGGAGCGAGTCGAGCGGCACTTCGACAACCTTGAAGGTGACTACATTGGAATAGGCTGTGTCCGCTCCGTCACGTGTTACGACGGCAAGAGGCTCGAGGGTGACAGTTCCCGGGTCGAAGGGCTGGAGAAGAATCTCGTAGCTGTCGATGTGCCGTCCGTTGACTACCTCAGACGTCGAATCTACGCTGAGAACGTCGACACCCTGCCATTCGGCATACTGCTCGCCTGACGGTATTTCCGGAAATCCGACAGGGACAGAGCCTTTGTACTCCGACTCGGGCATATCCACCTTCACGTGCAGCAGTGTGCGGCTTCCCATTTCCATCATTGCGGAGTCGACCGACGCCGTCACAGAAACACCGGATGCCGAGCGCTTCGACGCCGCCATCAGCGTAGCTGCCAGAAGCGTAACGACAGCCACGAAAGCGAGCCTGTATGTTATGACATTCTTTTTCATATAGTCGAACGGTTTTTAAAGAGACCCATCAGCGCACGGACGTAGTCTTCGTCGGTAGCGACAGCGGCAAAGTCGACACGCGACGACCGCAAGGTTGCCGTCATTTTCTGCTGCAGGTCATACCACCATTTGTTATATGCCCTGCGCGTGCGCTTCGAGCCGGTATCTATCCAGCATTTCTGACCTGTTTCAAGATCGCACACCTGCATAAGACCTACGTTGGGCATCTCGCTGTCGCGCTTGTCATAGACCTGTATAGCCATCACATCGTGGCGCGACACAGCGACGCTCAGCGGCGTCTTAAGGTCGGAATCGTCGATGAAATCCGATATGAGGAACATCGTGCAGCGGCGCTTGAGGGCATTGCTGAAATAACGCACCGCCTGCGCGATGTCGGTACCTTTGCTTTCGGGCTGGAAATCGAGCAGCTCACGGATGAGAAAAAGGATATGCTTGCGTCCCTTCTGCGGCGAAATGAATTTCTCGATTTTATCAGAGAAAAAGATAGCGCCTATCTTATCATTGTTCTGTATTGCCGAGAAAGCTATTGTCGCAGCTATCTCGGCTATCATCTCGCGTTTCTCCGGACCTACGGCACCGAAGTATCGGCTTGCCGAGACATCTATGAGAAGCATGACTGTAAGCTCGCGTTCTTCTTCGTAGACCTTGACGTAGGGAGTGTTATGCCGAGCGGTGACATTCCAGTCGATATCGCGGATATCATCGCCGTACTGATAGGCACGCACTTCCGAGAACGTCATGCCGCGACCTTTGAAGGCCGAATGATATTCGCCGGCGAAAATGTTCTGCGAAAGTCCGCGGGTCTTGATTTCAATCTTGCGAACTTTTTTTATAAGTTCATTTGAATCCATAGGGGAGAAATCGTTCTAAATATACCAGTATATCAGGGAACCTGAACCTTATCTAAGATTTCAGTAATAATCATGTCGGTGGTGAAGTTGTTGGCTTCAGCTTCATACGTCAGTCCGATACGGTGACGCAGAACGTCGTGGCAGACGCTTATGACATCTTCGGGAATGACATAGCCGCGCTGGTGAAGGAAAGCGTAGGCGCGGGCTGCCTTTGCTAAAGATATCGACGCACGGGGCGACGCACCGAACGAGATGAAGGATGCGAGGTCGTCAAGACCGTATTCGCGCGGAGTACGTGTAGCAAACACGATGTCGACGATATAGCGTTCGATTTTTTCGTCGACATAGATTTTTTCAACGACTTTCTGAGCCTCGGTCACTTCCTCGGGACGGAGAAGCGGAGTGATCTTCTTCTGATCCTGAGCTATGTTCATGCGGATAATTTGACGTTCCTCATCCTTGGAGGGATAGCCGATAACGACCTTCATCAGGAAGCGGTCGACCTGCGCCTCGGGAAGAGGGTATGTGCCTTCCTGCTCGATGGGGTTCTGCGTTGCCATGACAAGGAAAGGCTTGTCGAGCTGGAACGTATGGTCGCCGATAGTGACCTGACGCTCCTGCATGGCCTCAAGAAGCGCCGACTGCACCTTGGCGGGCGCACGGTTGATTTCGTCGGCAAGGACGAAGTTGGCGAAGATTGGACCTTTCTTCACCTGGAACTGTTCGTTCTTGACGCTGTAGATCATCGTACCGTTGACATCACCCGGCAGAAGGTCGGGAGTGAACTGAATTCGGCTGTACTTGGCGTCGATGAGTTGGGCGAGGGTCTTTATGGCAAGTGTCTTGGCAAGACCGGGAACGCCTTCGAGGAGTATGTGACCGTTGGCAAGGAGAGCTACGAGAAGGCTTTCTACAAGATGCTTCTGACCGACTATTGTCTGGTCCATTCCGCTGGTAATCAAGCTGATGAAATTGCTCTTGCCGGCTACCAGCTCATTGAGTTCTCGGATATTAACGCTTTCGCTCATAATATTTTATTGTTTCTTTGTTATTGTTTCTGCTTATGATGAATACTGAAAGTTTCAACGTTCAATGTCCACAAAGTTACTAACTATAACGTCCGGAATGTGAACGATAATGTTAATTTTAACTATCAAACCTTTATCACGTAAAACTTTTAAGCATTTTTAGATTCTGTATATGCGCCCGTCTTCCGCCATAGCAATGCGGTGATCTTTATAAAGATGTCCCACAGCCTTCTTGAAGTCTTTTTTGCTCGAATGGAACAGAACTTCGACAAGCTCAGGCGAAATCTTGTCGGAGAGTTCCACCGCTCCGTCGGTGGCGAGATAGTCGAGAATCTGCTGAGCGAGGTCGGCTGTGCGGCGGTCGGCGCGGTCGCTCAGCGTAAGGTCTATCTTGCCGTCTTCGCGCACACGGCGCACGTAGGCGGTGACGCTTTCCTCAAGCTCGATAGGACGGAAGATTTCATTGGCATATATCATACCTTTGTGAAGATTGTTCACGATGGTCTTATAGCCGCGCTCGGTATGTTCCACAACGAGCGCGTTCACCGCCTGTCCCGGCTTATAGTCTGGATAGACATTCCCGAGGAACTTGTCTGTTTTGGCAGACGCGACAATGCGTCCGGTTGTCTTGTCGAGATAGACATATACCAGATAGATGCCTCCGCGGCGCATACGGCAGCGCTGCTCGCTGTAAGGCACAAGAAGATCTTTGGCAGTAAGTCCCCAGTCGAGGAATGCACCGGTATCGTTTACATCTTTCACCGAAAGATATACAAATTCGCCCACGGTAGCGAACGGCTTTTCCGTCGTTGCCACGGGGCGGTCTTCCGAGTCACGGTAGACAAACACTG
Organism: uncultured Porphyromonadaceae bacterium; assembly: GCA_900555715.1. Taxonomy (GTDB): domain Bacteria; phylum Bacteroidota; class Bacteroidia; order Bacteroidales; family Muribaculaceae; genus CAG-873. The sequence goes on from USMC01000017.1 coordinate 32,410, forward strand.
TCAGCCTGTACCCCGGCACCATTTCTTCTGTCACATATCTGCCCGGGAGAAGAACTTCCTCCGATTCACCCGGGACACCTAAATAAGCCCCGAAGTCGACCAGACGTTTGACTTCCAGCTCCTGATATTTGCCTATTTCTATCATTATTTTTCTTAAATATGTTCTATGTTAGCGCTAATCTGACTGCAAAGTACGCATTTTTATTTCTTAAAATAACGCTTCGACAAAGGATAATTGAACATTATCGCTTAATTTTGCATTCATTAATATAATTACAACACTGTTCAACGCAAATTGTTCCACGTTTCATGGCTACAGAACAAGTCGACATAATAAAAGAATACTTTCCGGAAATCAGCGCCCGCCAGCAGGAGCAGTTCGCCATGCTCAGAGCGCTCTACGACGACTGGAACGCTAAAATAAACGTCATCTCGCGGGCAGACACCGGCAATCTCTATGTGCGCCACGTGCTGCACTCGCTCGCCATAGCGAAGTTCCTCGGGAATCTCGCCGACGGCACCACAATTATGGACCTCGGCACCGGAGGCGGCTTCCCCGGAATACCACTCGCAATATTCTACCCGCAATGTTCGTTCCATCTCATCGACCGTATAGGCAAGAAAATACGCGTCGCGCAGGAAGTCGCCGCAGCGACAGGGCTCACCAATGTCACCTTCCGGCACGGCGACTCCGGCGAATGTCACGAAAAGTACGACTATGTGGTCAGCCGCGCCGTCATGTCGCTCGATGCGCTCGTAAAGGCATGCGCCAAGAACATCGTCGCTCGCCCGGACCACCGCAACACTTACGCGCCCGGGCTCGTCTGCCTCAAAGGCGGCGACCTTAATGATGAAATAAGAGCGGCGCATAGACCCGTGACGGAAATTGCGATAACGGACTTTTTCTCCGATCCATTCTTCGACACAAAAAAAATCGTTTACGTAAAACTCTGTTCCTCATGTTAAAAATCAAACAATTCGTTTTCGGTCCCTTCGCCGTCAACACCTACATAGTCTACGACCCGGACACACACGAAGCAATCGTAGTAGATCCCGGTATGTGCGACGGGCGCGAGCAAAGAGTATTTGACAAATACATCGACGACAACAAACTGAAAATCACCCATATCGTGAACACGCACATGCACATCGACCACTGTCTCGGCGACAACTATGTCCGCTACCGCTATGGTGCCAAAGTGCACGCGCACATGGACGACGCCTTTCTCGGCGAAGGGCTCACCGAGCAGGCAAAGATGTTCGGGCTGAACACCCCCGACACTTCGCCAGTCTATATTAACGTACCACTGCGCGAAGGCGATATTATTAAAGTAGGAAAATCCGGTCTCGAAGTGATCCACATCCCCGGACATTCGCCCGGCAGCATAGCCCTATATTGCCGCGAAAGCAACTTCGCCATTGTCGGCGACATCCTTTTCCGTGGTTCCATGGGACGCACCGACCTGCCAGGTGGCGATTTCGAGAGCCTCGTCCGCGGTATCCGCCGCAAGCTCATGCCTCTGCCCTCCTCCACCCTCGTTCTGCCAGGTCACGACATGAGCACCACAATAGGACAGGAAAAAGCCGCCAACCCTTACCTTCACAACTAACAGCACAGGAAATAAAAAAATCTGGCGAAGGTTCTCTTCGCCAGATTTTTATACTGATTTCAGATATAAGTATTTTTACTCTTCAGCGGAGATTTCCTCTGCTGTTTTTTCTGCGAGCGGTTCGGGCTTGATATTGGGCTCTTCAAGACCGTATTTGTGCTTCTTGTTGAGTGCGAGAAGCCAGAAGCCGAAGATGAGGGCAAGCACACCGAGAGACGCGAAAAGAAGCATCGGCATGGTATAGTTGTACTTCATCGGATCGTCGACGCCCGGATTCGACCATACGAGCACCTTGCCGATAAGAATCGGGAAAAGTGCGAGACCGATGTTCTGAACCCAGAAAATGAGTGAATATGCCGAACCGAGGTATCGGGCTTCCATAATCTTAGGTACGGAAGGCCACAGCGCCGCAGGCACGAGCGAGAACGATATGCCCAGAATGATGATGGCTGTGAATGCGATCCACGTCTGCGGATACTGCGGCAGGACGAGCGCGAAAGTGAGATGACATATTATCATCAGCAGCGCGCCAAGAAGAAGCATTGAGGCTCCGTAGCCTTTACGGTCGAGGAAATAGCCGAGGAAAGGAGTGAGCGCAGCCGCGCCGATAGGGAACCAGCGGAATATATCGGCAGCCTGCTGAGCGTCCATATTGAGATTGCACTGGAGCATGTTGGTGGCATAGCGCTGGAAGGGGAAAATCGCTGAATAGTAGAGGACGCAGAGCATGGCGATAACCCAGAAGAGCTTGCTCGACAAAATCTTGCCGACATCGCCGATTTTAAATTCCTCTTCGCCGGAACTCTGTTCGGCAAGTTTTTCAGCTGCCATTTCCTTGTCGAGGCGCGTGTCCATGAAAGTGAAAACGGTATAGCTTATAAGACCAATCAGGAGCAGCACCGTGCAGAATGCGACAGGCGTCACCACGGTCGGATCGCCGAGCCATGTCGTCAGTCGTGGCGAAATCGTGAAAATAGCCCATACACCGACGCGGGCGAGAGCCATCTCAAGACCCATGGCAAGTGCCATCTCATGTCCTTCGAACCATTTGGCAAGTGTTTTCGATACAGTGATGCCTGCCATCTCACAGCCACAGCCGAAAATCATGAAGCCGAGGGCGGCGAGCTTGGCGCTGCCGGGCATCTCGACCCACCAGCTGCTGAGCCACTGGTCGAACGCCGAGCCGGCAAACCAGTCGCTGATAGCATACAGCTTGACACACGCGCCGACGAACATCACCGAGGCGGAGAGCACGCCGGTAAAACGTATTCCCATCTTGTCGAGAATGATACCGGCAATGATGAGGAAACCGAACACATTAAGTATATACTCGGCGCCAGCATAATAGCCGAAAGCCGACGGCGACCATTTCAGCTGCTCTTCAACAAGCGACTGCAGCGGCGACATGACGTCTACAAACATGTAGGCGAAGAACATCATCGACGCTACCAGAACGAGGGCAAGCCAGCGTGCCCACGCATGGTCGCGAAGTGTCATTTTGATTTGTTCTGTCATAATTTGCGATATTTTTGGTTTATAAATTTCTTGTCAACGTTCCATTATTAAATTTTCGCGCTGCAAAATTAGCAATTATTTCATCAACATGTTCCCCGACGGCGAAAAATATAAGAAAAGCCCCTCCGGCAACAGTGCCGGAGGGGCATCTGGAGAGTGATTGAGAATTATTTCTTGAAGTTGCCTTTTATGTCGACAGGGAAGGAGCCGAACGGATCGAGAATGCTGTCGACAACGACTGCGAAACCGCCGCGGAGCATAGGACGGTCGACCTCGCCGCCGGGGAAGCCGTAATGTTCGAGGATGCCGGCTATGTCAATGTCGTCCTTTCCGGAAGCTTTCTTGACAAGAGCCGTAGCCTGTGCCACGCTGAGGGGTCCTTCGGCAGGAGCAATGCCTTTCGCATCGGGATAGAGCTCATAGAAGCCTTCGAGAGCATCGCCCGTGAGGACGCTGTCGGCATTGAGCCATGTCTCGTTCGACCAGTTGATAGACTTGCCCTCACCGCGGAGCACGCCGGAAGCACCTATATGCTGATATGGCACAAAGCGGGAATCGTCCTTTTTCACGTCGAGGAACGGCATTATGTAACCGCCGCGTGAGAGGAGTTCCTTCTGCACATCACGCACATCCACATCCTTGACGGATTTGTCTTCCTTCACTGCGAGAGCGGCAATGACTCCGGCAACCTGACCGATCTGCGTCGTAATAGGCTGCAGACGTGTGCTACCGTTGGCGATATTAGACACGGAGATAGATTTCTCCACCACGAGCATGTCGTCGACGTCCTTGGGAATGAGAGTACCCATAGGCAGGCACCACGAAGGTATGCCATGCCAGTACAGGTTGGGCAGATCCTGCGGTCCGTTGTAAGAACTGTGGTGGTGGTCGACGGGATAGTCGCCTACCGCTATGCCCGTACGGTAGAGAGGATCGGGACGGTCGTAGGGTGTGTTGATGTCGTTCACCATGAAGCGTACAAGACCATGGATGCGGCGGGACTCACGGACGTAGGGAATGAACGGCATGAGGTCCGCTGTGGGGAACTCATCGTCGGCAAGACCGAGGTTCTTATAACCGAACTCTGTCTGAAGGAAGTAGATATACTGAAGCGTATGATTTTTGGCGAATGCAAGAACGGAATCGCGTTCCTCGCGCGTCATATCGACAATGTTGGCATAGTAATCGTTGCCGAACAGCGGCCAGTTTATCATATACTTGCCGTTCTGGAGTTTGCCGTAGGTCATCATCTGCTCCTGCGAAAAAGCCGGGCGCCCAGGCACAGGCTCCGGAGCAAGGGGGCTGACACATGTGTGGATGAACTCCTCGCGATTGTAGCCCTCGGGCATGGGGATTGTCATGTCGGCATCAGGTCCGTAGTCTTTCAGGATAGCCACCATCGTCATGTCCTGCACGATGTTGTATGCGGAGTCGGGAGCGATGTCCTCGCCTGTAATCTTGCCGTTTTCCATACCGAGGTCGTAGCCAACGCCTGTCATTCTGGCAACATCGCCGAACTCTGTGCCGTCGATGAGCACCTTGGCTTGAATGGTTGTTTCCTTGCCTTCTGCATCTGCCACGACTGCCGTCCATCCGTTCTCGTTTTTCTCCGCACTGACAAGGCGGGTATCGAACATCAGACTGAGATGATCGGCTTCCCGCGCAGCCATGCGCTGCAGAAGGTTGTTAGCCACAGAAGGCTCGAACGAGTAGTTCGACACCCAGTTGACCTTCATGTTCTGGTCGCCGCCATAGATGGCGGAGAGACTGTCGCGGAACTCACCGAAGAAGCCTGAAGGCATACGGCTGTTACCGTCGATGCAGCTCACGCCAGCCGACGTAAGCATACCGCCGAGCCATGTAGATTCTTCGACAATGATTGCATTGACGTCCATGCGCGCTGCCTGGATACCGGCTGCCGTTCCGCTGGCACCACCGCCGATGATAAGAACATCTGTGCTCAATCCTTCTTCCTTACCGCCGCACGACATTATGGCAGCAGCAGATAACAATACAATAGCTGATTTGGATAATGTATTCATTTATTATATTACTGAAATTTGCTGCAAGATTAATAAAAAAATTTCAAATAACGAAATTATTCTAAAAATATTATAGAATTTATAAAGATGAAAATATTCTGTCTCAGCAACAAGACTTTCGATTTTTTCGAAACATATATTATTAAAAAACTTGCACGACAATGCAAAATATATTAAATTTGCCCAAAAATTAGAATTTCCTTAAACCGATCAAACACGACTATATGAAAATCAGAATCTGTGCAGCATCCATCATGCTGGCAGCAATGTTTCCGGCAGCGTTGCACGCCGCCAATCCCGACATTTCAGGCAAAGTAACATGCAAAGGCAAAGGAGTAGCCGGTGTCGTTGTCACCGACGGTATCGACTGCACGACGACAGCCGACGACGGCACATATTCTCTTGAAGGAAAACGAGGAGTGAGACACGTCTACATCTCCGTTCCTGCCGGTTATAAAGTCGACTGCGCCGACGTCACCATTCCGCAGTTCTACCAGCCGTTCACTACAGACAAGACTGTCTACGACTTCGAGCTGCAAAAAAATCCGCTCGACAACGGTCGGCATGTCTTCACCGTCCAGGCAGACGCACAGATGACGACAGAAGGCGAAGTAGCGGAATACAGCGACTTCCTCAAAGACCACGACGAATTTCTCAAGCCGTATAAAGGCAAAGTAGATGTCTTCGGACTTGACGTCGGTGATATTGTCGGCGATTCCCCGCAGCTCTACCCTCTCTACATCAAGGCAACCGGACAGACCGGACTACCGATATTCCGCGCCATGGGCAACCACGACATGACACACGGAGGACGCACTTTCGAATACTCATACAGCACCTTCGAAGACACATTCGGTCCCATCTACTATTCCTTTAATAAAGGCAAAGCCCACTACGTGATGCTCGACAACGTTTTCTACGTCAACCGCGACTATCAGTATATCGGCTACATCGACGAGCGCACACTCGCATGGCTCGAACAGGACCTGAGCTACGTGCCGAAGGACCATGTGGTGTTCGTGATGATGCACATTCCGTCCAGCTACGAGCCCAAACTCAAATGGAACGACCTCGATTCCAACCTCACCAGCAACGTACGCGGACTTTTCGACCTTCTCGAAGGTCGGCAGGCACATCTGATAACAGGTCACACACATTTCAACCACAATGTCGTATTCAACGACAGCCTCATGGAGCACAACACCGCCGCCGTGTGCGGAATATGGTGGAAAGCCGACATCTGCTGCGACGGCACACCGCGCGGTTTCGGATTCTACGAAGTGGACGGCACAGACGTGAAGTGGATCTATAAAAGCACCGGCTACCCAGCCGACTACCAGATGCGCGTCTACCCTGCCGGCACCGACAAAGAACACCCCGGCGAAATCATCGCTAACATCTGGAACTACGATCCTCAGTGGAAAGTGGAATGGCTTGAGGACGGGAAAGTGATGGGCGAGATGCAGCAGTACACCGGTCTCGACCCGGAAACCGTACGCCGATGCGCCGACCGCGAGAAAATGGTCTACGCATGGGCAAAAGCGGAAAAAACGATCCACCTTTTCAAGGCAAGACCCGTCAATCCCGGCGCTGCGCTCGAAGTACGCGCAACAGACCGTTTCGGAAATGTATATACACAAAAAATCAAATAACTGCACCAATCATGTTTTCAACTCTTAAAAGCATCTCCCTGACAGTCGCGCTGGCTGCAACTGCCGCCGCATTCACCTCCTGCGGAAAAAAAGCCGATGCACAGGAACCTTCAAAACCGGCGCTGATGTGGTTCGACGCGACAGGCAATTACAACCGTTTCAACCAGAAAGACTCCATCGACATATACCTAAAAAAAATAGCCGACCTCGGATTCACACACGCCATAGTCGACGTCCGCCCCATCACCGGCTATCTTATGTACGACAGCGAGCTCGCACCGCGTCTCAACGAATGGAACGGCGTAAAAGGTCCCGATTTCGATTATCTCGGTCATTTCATCGAGCAAGGACACAAGAACGGACTCGAAGTGCACGCATCGCTCAACGTATTCTGCGCCGGTCACAACTATGTCGACCGCGGACTCATCTACGACGGGCATCCTGAGTGGGCGACAATCGTACTCGACCCTGTTAAAGGACTCATCCCTATCACAGAGCAGAAAGAAAAATACGGCGCTATGGTCAACCCTCTCAACGAGGAGTACCGCCAGTATATGAAAGACGTCCTCACCGACCTCATCGCCAGATATCCCGAGCTCGACGGCGTCATGCTCGACCGCGTACGCTACGACGGCATCAGCGCCGACTTCTCCGACCTCTCCCGCCAGAAATTCGAAGAATATATAGGTGAGAAAGTAGAGAACTTCCCCGACGACATCCTTTCGTGGAAAGTCGAAGAAGGCAAAGCACCCGTCCCGGTGCCCGGAAAGCTCGCAAACAAATGGTATGAATGGCGAACAAAGAACATCACCGATTATATGGGAGAACTCCGGCAGACAGTCAAAACTGCAAAACCGGATATGTCGTTCGGCACATACAGCGGCGCATGGTATCCGTCCTATTATGAAGTAGGTGTCAATTTCGCCAGCAAAGACTACGACCCCAGCGAAGAATTCGAATGGGCGACACCCGACTACAAGAACTATGGCTATGCCGAGCTTATCGACCTGTACACAACAGGCAACTACTATACCAACGTCACAATAGCCGACTACGAGAAAACGCCGGAACTCGTCTGGAACGAAACAGACAGCCAGGGACACAGCAGCCCCTGGTACTGCGTGGAAGGCTCCTGCCAGAACCTCCGCCGCATAATGAAAGACAACAAATTCATCGGAGGTATCCTCGTCGACCAGTTCTATGACAATCCCGGACGCCTCACCGAGACCATCGTCCAAAACATCAAAGACTCCGACGGACTCATGGTTTTCGATATCTGCCATATCGCGCAGAAAAACCTCTGGAAAGAAGTTGAAGAAGGAATGCGTCAGGGCGGACTTCTTAAAGAAAATGCAGGAAAATGAACACCGCAGCAAAACCTAAGCGCGCCATCTCGCTCGACGCACTCCGAGGATACGCCATTCTGACAATGGTGCTCTCCGGCTCCATTGTCTTCGGAGTCCTGCCGGGATGGATGTATCACATGCAGGAACCGCCGCCAGACCATATCTACGATCCTGCGCTTTCCGGAATCACATGGGTCGACCTCGTCTTTCCTTTCTTCCTCTTTTCCATGGGCGCGGCTTTTCCGTTCTCGCTCCGGCGCAAGTTCGAAAAAGGAGTCAGCCGCCTGCGCCTCAGCGCCGATGCCATCCTTCGTGGTCTGCAGCTCACATTCTTCGCTATCTACATAGCGCACTTCTATCCATGGCACCTCTCCGAACAGCAGGATCCGCGTGCATGGCTTCTCTCGCTGAGCTGCTACGCACTGCTCTTCCCGATGTTCATGCGCCTGCCCGTGAAAATGCCCGAATGGGCACACATCGCCGTCAAGCTCGCCGCCTACGGCGCCGCGACAGCCATGCTGCTCACGACAACATACGCCGGAGGTACCAAATTCGACATCTACTACAGCAACATCATCATCCTGCTGCTCGGACAGATGGCGATTTTCGGCTCTATCATTTACCTCTGCACCATATATAACTGGCAGGCGCGAATCGTCGTAATGGCATGTTTCACCGGACTCTTCCTGAGCGCCAAGGTCGACGGTTCATGGGCACAGACATTCTTCAGCTGGACCCCGATTCCGTGGATGTACCATCTCAACTATCTCGCCTACCTCTGCATAGTCCTTCCGGGAAGCATCGCCGGCGATATACTGCTCAAATGGATGAACCGTCCCGCCGACGCCGACGCTAAGCCTACACGCAAGACCGAAGCATTCGGAATCCTTGCGATTTCCGTAGGAGTCATCGTGACAAACCTCGTCTGTCTCTACAACAGATGGTCGTTCCTGTGCATGGTCATCTCAGCCGCGCTCCTCATCATCGGACGCCTGTTCGTAAAGAAAGACTCCGAATACGGGCAGCTGTGGTATCGTCTGCTGTGCTTCGGAGCGGCATTCGTCATCATCGGACTATGCTTCGAACCATTCCAGGGAGGAATCAAGAAAGACTGGGCGACATTCAGCTACCTCTTCACCACCGCAGGACTCGCCTGCCTGGCACTGATGGCATTCAATGTCATCTGCGACTACTTCAACTGCCGGCGGTCGACAGCATTCCTGTGGATGTGCGGGCAAAACCCGATGATAGCATACGTATCGACAAATCTCTTCGTAATGCCCGTACTCAACCTTATCGGTATAACAAAATTTTTCACAATCTTCCACGCCGCTCGCTGGCTCGGACTCGTGCAGGGACTCTTCCTCACAGCCCTCGCCATGCTCAACACCATGTTCTTCACACGGATCAAATGGTTCTGGCGCACTTAACATCACCAATATGAAACTCAGACATATCATCTCCCTGTCAGCATGCATTGCCCTCTGCGGCACCATCGCAGAAGCAAAAAGCGTAAAAGCCGACGACAGCGCAATCCGCTACGTAGGCCGCACAACCATCGGCGACGACGGCTCCGTCACCTACGACTGGTCCGGAACATACTTCGAAACCGTCCTCAGCGGAGGAAAGCTCGCGCTGCGGCTCTCCGAAAAAGGAGAAAGCTACTACAACGTCTTCGTCGACGGCAAGCAGACAGGAGTCGTACGCACATGCGGAAACGACACCATCATCGACTTCGTCGGCAACCTCTCGCGGAAACCGCACAAAATACGCATACAGAAAAGGACAGAAGGCGAATTCGGACGCACCACAATCCATGAATTCATCATCGCCGACAAAGGCGGAGCCCTCGCTCCCGTCACCGACGTCCCCAAACGCCACATCGAAATCATCGGCAACTCACTCACCTGCGGCTACGGCACAGAAGGAAAAGACCAGAACGAGCACTTCAAGACGTCGACAGAAAACTGCAACCTCTCCTACTCCACAATCGTACCCCGCTTCTTCGATGCCGACTACACCCTAATCGCTCACTCAGGTCAAGGCGCAGTTCGCAACTACGGCGATCCCGAACGCACATCAAAAAAAGGAACAATGAAACGCCGTATGATGCAGACGTTCGACGGCGACACAGCACAGATGTGGGACTTCAAAAACAGCTACCGCCCCGATCTCGTGATAATCAACCTCGGCGCGAACGACTTCTCAACCGAACCGCATCCCTACCGCAGCGAATTCATCGAAGCATACAAAACCATCCTCCAGCAGATACGCCAGGGCTACGGCGACATACCCGTAATCTGCTTCAAACCCTCTATGGTAACAGCTCCCGTATTCTCATACTACCAGGAAGCCGCCCGCGACCTCGGCGACAGCAACATCTACGTCGTCGAAATGAAAGACGGACTCCTGAAAGTCGGAATAGACTACGGCTCCGACTGGCATCCGAACTACAGCGGACAGCGCAAAATAGCAATGGAACTCATTCCCCTCGTCTCCGCAATAATGAACTGGGAAATGCCCGACAAAAAAATAGAATAAAACAATATCACAATGAAAACAACACTCCGACTCATCCTTACGCTTATAATCCTCGCCACAACAGCGACATCATGGGCAGAAAAACCCGTAATATCAGTACTCGGCGACTCATACTCAACCTACGAAGGAAAAGTATGGCCCACATGGAGCAAAACATGGTATAAAGCCGAAAAACGCGACAACACCGACGTAAGCGCACCCGAACAGACATGGTGGGGTCTCCTCACCACCGACGACGCTCCCTATCAGCTCGGCGTCAACAACTCCTTCTCCGGCTCCACAATATGCCTCACCGGATACCACAAAGACGACTACTCCGACCGCGCCTTCATCACACGCATGTGCGGACTCGGCAACCCCGACATCATACTCATATTCGGAGGCACTAACGACGCATGGGCAGGCGTACCGATGGGCGAATACAAAGACAGCGGCTTCACACGCGCCGACCTGTTCAACTACCGCCCTGCCCTCACCTATCTGCTCAAGAACCTCCACGAGCTCTACCCCGAGGCCTCCGTATACTTCATGCTCAACAGTGAGCTAAGCGACGACGTCGACAACTCCTCCAAAGAGATATGCTCACGCTACGGTGCCACGCTCGTCGAACTCGAAGACATCGAAAAACAGGCAGGGCACCCCACCATCGCCGGAATGCAGTCCATCGCCCGTCAGATGCGCGCAGTCCTCGACCCGATACACGCAAAATAACCCTCACAGGACAACCGGCGGATAATCAATCAGTTATTCGCCGGCATCCTACACAGCAAAGAACACAGCGCACATTTCAAAGCCGTCAAAAGCAATTTTATAAAAAAAAATTTGCACAATTAAATAAAAGTGCCTAACTTTGCATCGCTTTTAAGGAAGCACACGGAGATTCGCTAGCTCAGCTGGTAGAGCACAACACTTTTAATGTTGGGGTCGTGGGTTCGAGCCCCACGCGGATCACAGAAGGGTCACAATTTTGTGGCCCTTTTTTCGTGCTCGTAAGTGACTGATGTGCAAGTGTTAGCAATTTTATAAAATCTTGATTTAGAAAGATTTAGCACAAATCGCATTTCCTGCCGATAGCCAAAGTTAGCATTTGTTAGTTCGGAATTAGCACAGTATCTTTGGTACAAATTTCGTGGATGTACCACAAAAAAGTACCACAAATGTACCAGCATTTCCATCAAATATCAGCCGAAGTCTTCTCCCACGGTCTTGCCATAGCGACCGGAGCCTGTTCAGAGTGCCAACTCTCTGATATTTGCTATTTTGTGCTAAATGTTTCCAAAAGATTCGGGGCGTGCAACAGCCCCGTTGCCAGATGCGTTGGAATGGTATGTGGTACACGTGTGGTACATTTCCCGGAATTTGTGGTACACGCTTTTTCGTGTACCACATCACGAGAAATTTTAATGTATCATTCTTAAAATCTTTTACTTATGGCAGGAATACCACAGATTAAGATTGTTTTCGACCGCCGCAAGAAGGCATCGGCCGTCAACCCCGGCACCGTTGAGATCGAGGTGTCGTACAACCGTGAGCGCGTCCGTCTCTCCACCGGCGTGGCTGTCCTCAAACAGCAGTGGAGCGGCAAGGAGGTAGTCAACCACCCTCAGGCCGACCACCTGAATGAACAGATACGCCGTGTCTATGACGGTATCCATGAGAAGATGTCGTCCATAGCCTCGACAAAGGGCGAATACGACCTGTCGCTTCTCAAAAAGGTCAAGAAAACGAAGTTGCAGGGTTCGTCTGCAAGTTTCCTCGACTGGCTGGAGGAACGTATCGACATGCGCCCTGTCACGGAGTCAACACGCAAGCAGCACAAGGTCATGCTCAACTGCCTGCGCGACTTCGGACTGATACGCTTCTTCAGCGACCTCACCCCCAAGAACATCAGGTTATGGGACGATTTCATACGCAAGCGTGTGACAGCCCAGGCATCGGTTCATGGCTATCACAAACGCCTCAAGCCCTATATCGTGGAGGCGATACAGTTTGAGAAGCTGGAATCCAACCCCTACGACGGCATGAGGATTTCCCGAGGAAAGTCGGAGGGTATAAAATTCCTTACTGAAGAGGAACGTGACCGTGTGGAAGCCCTCGAACTCTACGGCATGACGGAGAAAGTGCGCGATATGTTCATCTTCTCATGCTACACGGGGCTGGCATACTCCGACCTCGTGAAGATCAAGAAGTCGGATGTGTTCAGGCAGGGCGAGGACTACTGCATACGGGACAAGCGTATGAAAACCGGTATGCCCTATACGATTGTGCTGTTGCCTAAGGCGATAGCCATACTGAAAAAGTATAATTACGACCTCAATCTGATGAGCAACCAAAAATGTAACGACCAGCTGAAGATAATCGCCAACCTTGCCAAGCTGCACATCAACCTGACAATGCACGTCGGCCGCCACACGTTTGCGACGTGGGCGTTGACAAAGGGCGTGGGTATCGAGACTGTGAGCAAGATGCTCGCCCATTCCAACGTGACAATGACCGAGAAATACGCCCAGGTGCTTCAGACGAGCGTCATACAAGGCTTCGGTAAACTCAAATAACATATACCGCAATATCAGAACAGCCGTCACTTCTTCCGGGAGGTGGCGGCTTTCTCTTTTGCCGACAGTTCAGAGCGTAGCCGCTCAATCTCCTTTGCCTGTTCATCAATCCGTTTTTCCAGACGTTCAAGCCGGTTATTCATCGGCCCCATGAAGGCTGTCATGTTCTTTATTATCTCCGCCATGTCAGCAAGGATATACGAAAATCGGTCAAACTGCGGAGGCTCAGGATCCGACTCCTGCTGCCGTGCAGCTGTCTCCTGTATCATACTTCCATTGCCGCTCCATATCCATTCAAAACTCAGGGGCGGATATATGCTGCAAAGGCTCTTGACAAAGCGTTCCGATACGTTGGATTTGCCGGTTATCACCTGCGACACGACGCTGGGATTGTAGCCCATCTTTTCCGCAATGGCACGGTTGGAGTTGAACAGCCTGTTGTCTTTCAGCCATTCCATCGCCTGTCTCACTCTTTCTCTTATGCTGTCCATAAACTTGCGTTTATATTTTCTAATAAATTTGATTAGGTATTTCCAATAATAACACTTCAAACAATCATTTAGCACGATTAGTTTGTTAGTGTTATTGCAACTACCTAATTTAGATTAATTATTTCTAATTGCAAAGATAATCATTTTTCTAAATATAGCTAATGGTTGCTAACAGAAAAAATGTCAAACAGCTTATAAACGGATACGACTATGAGTGAAGACCGACGCATAACAATGAGGCTCACGAGGATTGAGAACACCCTTGAAGAGATAAAGCGGAACATCACCGCGCCAATGCCTCCTGACAGGAAGATAACCGTGCGTGAGGCAGCCGAGATCATGCACTGTTCAGACCAGCGTGTACGCGACGCGATACATGACGGCTCCCTGAAAGCGGAGCGTAACGGACGGCGTTTTTTCCTCTCTCTTTACGATGTGAGGGCGCGTGCCGGATACGCAACACTTGAAAAAAAACGGCAGACCTGATTCATTTAATCTTAAAGGACGAAATTATGACTACACAACAGATCAAGGAGATTGATTCCAAGTGTCTTAACGACTATCTCGCCACGCTACCCCATACCGATCACCGTTTTTTCGTGACAGCGGTAGTGAGAGCCTGCGGAGAAGGCATCAAACGCAAGACATTTTACAACTGGAAAGCCGGATGTTGCTGCATACCCTCCTTCTGCAAGAAAGAGATAGAGAGGATTGCCGGATGTGTGGTGTTCCCGAAGGAACTCTATGTGACAGACCGCGATGTTGACACTTCATGTGGAAAAGCCTGAGGCTCACGCACCAACTCCCATATATATGTACCCCAAGAATATAAACAGCCGAAATGAACCGTTCATGGATACCCGTAATGCACTATCTCCGCAACGTGGAATGGCTCTACTCCGAGAGCCGGATGGTACATCTCTGGCTGGAGATACTTTTCCGCGTGCAGAGAGCCAAAGGCACATACCCCATAAAAGGCACGACAATAGACATCCTGCCCGGTCAGTTCGTGGCCTCGACACGAAAACTGGCCGCCTCAATCGGAGCGGACAAAGACACAGTAGGAAGATACATGAGGATTTTTGAAGCGCAGAAGTGGATACGGCGACTTGAAATAGGCAACGCGACATTATACACGGTACTTGTCATGGATCAGATACCCGGCTTTTCAATCATGGCTCCACAGGATACAGCGGCTATCGGGGCTTCTTCAGAAGCTCAATCCTCCACAAATGGGGACACTTCTTCCGACACTGTTGGGGACACCTTTGGGGACATATATTATATAGATAATAATATAAATAAAAATTCTCTCTCCCCCGCGCGTGAGGGAGAAGTTTTTGAAATTTTTTCAAAGGATACGGCTTCGCTCGACGAAATAGCCGGAGCCTTGCACTGCGAAAGGAAAATACTTGAAGATATGCTGCCTGACTTTTTTCAGGAGTGCAGGATCAAGAAAAAGAACCATCCGACCGTGCAGGATTGCAAGGATCATTTTTTCAACTGGGCCCGCGCCCGATTAGAACGAGAACGGAACAATGGCAAACCCCAAGAAAATAAACCCGGCGGAAGCCGTCAGGGAAATCAGAGAGGCCGCAGAACGCCGGTCAAACCGAACTGTGGACTTATCGAGGATTAGCGAATACAAGACGCTTTTCATGCAGTGTGCCGTTGCCGTCTGCCCGGGCTTCACAGTGAGGGAAGAAATGAAACCGGCATACAACGACATCGTTCACTGGGCGGTGATGGACTATGACGGCAACCTTGACCCGGACAAGGGGCTGCTTATCTGGGGCGACATCGGAACGGGCAAATCCACCATGCTGAAAATCATCAGGGAGTTTTGCTCCTTTGTGAGACCGCACATTGACGGCAACCGCTATTATTTCCGGATAGACAACGTGATTGATGTATGCGCCGCTTACGCAGATGAGTCAATATACGGAGGCTACCGGGGCATCAGGCAGTATATCGACAGCCCGAGGCAGGCGTTTGACGAACTTGGCAGCGAGACAGTGCCGACAGGAAGGTACGGCAACTTCGAGAATGTTATGCAGTACATCTTCCAGTCACGCTACGACAACCGCTACCACCAGTTTACCCATGCCACCACCAACTTCACGATTGACCAGATACAGGATGTCTATGGCGAGAGGATATACGACCGCTTCAAGGAGATGTTCAATTTCGTCGCCCTGCGAGGAAAGACATTCAGGATAAACACTCAAAAGAACATGGAAAAATGAAAGACAACGTAAAACCCACACCCATAGACTGGGAACAGCGGAAATATGACCTTGCGGTCGCGCTGTATTATCACGACATACGGCTGTCGGATATAGTCACGCCGGAGAACCGTCTTGCACGGTGGCCAGAACATATCAGCGTCTCCGCAGAAATGGCAGTGGAAGCCGCCGAAGTTTTCATAAACGAATACCGCCGGCACGCGGTGATGGAAAGTGGGGAGAAAAGCCATGCGCCCTGATTTTCAAAGGATAGTCCCCGATTTGCTGTATTCGGTGATGGCGGCAAGAAAACTGCTTGGCATAAGCCATACGACGATTTACGAATACATGAGGCAATCGCCCCCGGTACTCCCGTACCGCCGCTCGGAAAACGGCTGGCACAGGCTGATACTCGGAAGCGACATAATCTTCCTGCTCGACCACCCGCAGGTCAAGCGGGGAAGAAAACGGAAGAAACGGTAAACGGCACCGTCAGTTCCAGAGATACCACGGTGAGGGGCGCGGAGCGGAGAAGGCTTCGGAGAGGTCGATGGCGAGTAGCCATGCCTGGGTGCGTATGCCGTCCATGTCGGAGAGTGTCTGCGCATAGCGGCTCTCTCCGGCACCCGAAATCCGGCACCACTGCCGCGCGAAGATGTCGGGTTGGAAAGCGTCGATGAACGACAGTATGTCGTCCACAAGCGAATCCGGTTTGCTATCGGTCATGTCGGCTGAGAAGCAGAACGGCACTCCGCTCTCGGTATTCCGCCGGAAATCGAAAGAGGTGATGTTGCCGTCTCTCACATTGGCGGTCACGCTCCAGCCGCATTTTGCGGCAACTTGGATTATGGTTTGTAAAATCATGTCAGTACACGTTTATGTCTGCCACGTCCGGCATGGAGGTGGCAGACCGAATTTTTCGGTAATGTCAGCCGTGGAACGACACCACGGCTGACGTGTTCGGTCAATCATAGAGGCGGTTCAAGAAGTCTTGAAGCCTCTCATCGCTTATCTGCTCTATGGGACACGGGGTGAAATACGGCATTTGTATTACTCGGATAATGCCGAAGCCTTGTTTGCGGTAGTCAAGTTCGACATCGGCAAGTTCGTTGAGCGACACATAGCCGTATTCATCTTCGCCGAGTCCGACCACTATGCAGTAAAGGATTGTATCGTCTCCCTCTTTGCCTCCTTCAAGCACAAACCAACGGATATTTCCGATAGTGAATATCGCCACGCACACTGCGTCTCTCGCCTTGCCGTCCTGCGAGTACAGAGGATAGTCCTTTATGGCTTCCTCAAATTTCGGTGTCAACAGTCTGTTCATAGTCAGTCAAATTCAATTTCATCTTCGTAAAGTTCAATCCTCGCGCCACTGCTTACCTCGATGATGAAGCGGTAGCCGCTCAGTCCTACGATTGTGCCACGGTGGTAGCCTCGCCACGGTGTCAGCAACTCGCACTGGCGTCCGTATTCGGGAAAATCGGTGTCGTTCATACGCTTTTATCCTTTAGCCCCTTATATTCGGGGTCATAGATTTCATCGCCGTTCATCAGCGTGTCGTACATCATAGCTGCTCTACGTGCTGCCGTTTCGTTTCGCTCGTCATAATAGCCGGTTCGGTAGTTGACAGCGAGCTGACGGAAATATGCCACGCACACCTTGAAAGCCTGCGACTGCAAATAGCGGTGTATTGTGGCGAGTGCCTTTCCTGTGTTGGTTGCGGATTGCATTTTGCCGTTGACGAAGTTGTCAAACGCCACGACAAATTCCTTGTCGTTCTTGGATATTGCTATTCCGTTATAATCTTCCATAGTGTATTTGTTTTAGATTGTTGCCTTATTGTAGATTGAGGGTTCGGAGGTCACGTTGTAGATGTAGTTGCCACAGCGTACCAAAAGGCAGTCCTCGCCATAATAGAGTTTTTTCATGCCCCTAATGGAGCCGGAGCGGTGGAAATTTGGGAACTGCCCGATATTGAGCCGTCTGCCCTCCGCTACTTTCATTCTTTTTACTCGCATAGTCCTTTGATGTTTGAGCGTTTGAGTTAATTTTTTCCCTTTTGTTTGAAGCTCTTTGAGCTTCTCCGGCAGGGCTGGCCGTTTTTCGTGCAGTCCCACAACTGCGGCCAACAGGGAGAATAAGGCAAGTGTGTAGTCAGCGGCAAGCGAGGGATACCCATTTTTTCGGAATTGAGGGAGAAAAAATGCGGAGGCTCACGAGTGCGGACGCCGACCACAAGCACAGCGTCACTTGACGTTCCTCCCGGACGCAGTAACTTCGCACGCCAAAACGCCTGTCCCTGCCGAGGCTCAAAATCTTCAAGGGAAAGAACCGACCACCGTTGACCCTTGCCGTTTCAAAGTGTCAGCCTTGAAGCGGCCACAGTCATCGTTTGCAGACTGGTATTCCAAAGAGAGGCGACAACGCGAGAGTCGAGCGAAGGCTTGCCCTCGCTTTGCTCTGGCGTTGTAGCCGTTTCCGGCTGGAGCCGGACATTATATCCAATATCAGAACTGCCCGAAGCTGAATCGGTGTGCAGCACGGAATCAGTCGGACAACCGGTAAACAGCACAAGGCGATGTGTTGTGTCTGTGGATCCGCGGACCACTGACACGGCTTATTGCCTGAATCATCACATCATCTGTGAGCAAGCGGTGGTGATAAGGTTGTGTGAGGCAATACGCCCCGCGCACTGCCTCACGCTCCTGTCGCCACGGCTTGCAAACCACTCGGCACCCATAGACGCCCGTAAAACGCACATTTATCAAATGCAAAGTGAATTATTTATAGGTTATAATAGCCTTAATCCCAAATATTATGATTAACTTTGCGACTGATAGACCTCTGTCTGTCACGACATTTTGGAAAAATAAGAAGCGTTATGCTCATCTTGTAGTTTGAGAACGTAG